>JANRKX010000044.1:0-74642 GCA_033763255.1 Acidobacteriota bacterium
GCCCGGCTTTTTCAACGCCGGTTCGTGAAAGAAATTTATCCTCGTCGCGTCAGCGACTACTGACTACAGACGTCGCTGCCGCGACGAGACGAGACGTTGCATTCGATTTCCGTGGGTTGAAAAACCACGGCTAAATTCAAGCGCCGCTAACGCGGCGAAGAGACATTTAGCTATCAATGTGCAGGCGTTGAGCCGTGATTTTGTCGAATCAAAATCGCCATCGGTAAAGCGCGAACTTGATGACTTCGTTTTGAAAATCAATCACGCCTGCTTCGGTTTGCCACCAATTGTCGGCGGAGTATTTCTTTTGCGGCACGGCCATCATTCGCACATCAACGCCAATTGCCTGCAACTTCCGATTCAAAATCCAGCGCGCTCGCCGAGTGTGGAAGATGTCTGTCGTGACCAGCAACGAATGCGCGTTGTTTGCTTGCGCCCAGGCGGCCAGCGCGTCGGCTTCTTCAAGAGTGCTGGTGACTTCCCGTTCCAGCCGGACAATCGCGCTGTCTGGAACGTTTTTCAGCTTTAGCAACTGAATGGCTAATTCGGCCTGATCTACGATCAAACCGAGCGTGTTGAGTTCAGTTCGCTCCGGCTGCATCACTAAAATCTGTTTGGCGAATCCGGCGTGATACAACTCTGCGGCTTTCAGGGAGCGCAACTCGACGCCTCCACCCAGAATGACAATTGCGTCGGCTGGCGCGGGCGAATCGCTGACGATGTATAGATGCGCGACACCTCGCAACAACGGAGCGCGCTGCCACCACGCCAATCCCAGCAATGCAGCAAAGATTCCAAGCGTGATGCCAACCGCTTTCAACCGTCGGCGCGAAAACCAACGAGAGGCGAGACTCACGTCCTTACTCCTTGGTGATGGTTTCGTCCAGATTCAGCAGCACACGCGAAACGACAGTCCACGCAGCCAGTTCGTCCATCGTCGAGCCTTTGGGCAAAGCAAACGGTTTGTCAGGATCGCTGGTTGCCAGATTCCAGGGATTCAACTCTCCGCCAGCGAAGCGTTGTTGCTGCCGAGTTTTGAGAGCCAGCAATTCGGTCAACTCTGCTGCCGAAGGTTGGCGCGCCAGCACACGGCGAAATGCAAAGGTCATGCGTTGCGAGTCGGTCGCACCGCCTTCTTTCAAAGTTTTGACGGCCAGCGCGCGCGCCGCTTCCAGAAACAGCGTTTCGTTGAGAGTGGTCAACGCTTGCAATGGAGTGTTCGACCGAGTGCGCCGCACGCAGGAAATATCAGCCGTCGGCGCGTCAAAGTTTTGCAATGCCGGGAAGGGAACCGAGCGATAACGGAACGTGTACATCGCTCGGCGATAACGGTCTTCGCCTTTGGTTTCAGCCCAGGGTTTCGGGCCGTAACTGGCCGGAGGCAAATACAGAAACTCCGGCGAAGGCGGGAAGATGCTGTTGCCGCCGACTTTGGGATTCAGCAAGCCGCTGGCCTTGAGCGCGATGTCGCGGACGATTTCGGCTTCGACTCGCAACCTCGACCCATGCGCCAGCAAACGATTGAATTGATCGCGTTGCTGCAACTCCGGCGTGGATTTTGACGATTGCCGATAAGTCGCTGAAGTGACGATCAGGCGATGAATGTGTTTCAAGCTCCAAGTTTGGGGTACGGAACCCGGAGCGGTAGCGACGGGATTCCTGCTGAAGCCTACCCGGTCGCTACCGCTCTCGGTTCCGTACCGACCTTCCATCAACTCCACCGCCAGCCAATCCAGCAACTCCGGGTGCGAAGGCGTGTCGGCTTGCTTGCCGAAATCTTCTGAAGTCGCCACGAGTCCCGTGCCGAAATAACTTTGCCAGATGCGATTGACTGCAGACCGAGCCGTTGTCGGCGATTGACGATCCACCAGCCACTTCGCAAACGTCAGCCGATTGGCCGGGGCATTCGCTGGCAATTGATGCAGGAACGACGGAACGCCGGGTTCGATCTGTTTATCCGGCTTCAAAAAGTCACCGCGCTTCAACGTAAAAGTCGGACGCATTTCGCCTCGTTCGTTGTACACCAACTGCGAAGAACCTTCGGGATGTTGCCGCCAGAGTTCGACGATTTGATCGTTGGCGGCTTTCCAATCGGCGACGGTCGTTCGCCAATATCCAAAGATAGTTTGTGTTTGAGCTTCGCTGCGTTGCGTAGCAGGGATGGCCAGCAGTTCGCGCACATTCGCGGGTAGAGGATCGGCGACAGCATTTTTCGCTGTCGTCACTGACAGCCGCATTCGCCCCAGATTGTTGTTCTGGTTGTCGTCGGAGTTCCAGCCGCCGTGATTCTGTTTCAGGTAAAACGTGATGATCGCTTCGCCCTGAATGTTAATTGGTTGCTCAGCGACGAAAACGGCTTTGCGCGGAACGTTGCGTTGGCCGGGGCCGGCGTCAATGCCCCAGGCGGTTTCGTTCTTGCCGTCAATGGCGAATTCAATGGGACCGGTAATGCGTTTGGTATTGGATTTGTCGGCAAAGATCGGTTCCAAATCGCGCTCGGCCTGATTGAAATCGGCTGTGGCTTTGACCAATTTGATCTTGGTGATTTTTGTCGGTTCATTGGCCGGAGCGGCTTCGACTTCAAATTCGGTCAACGCGCCCAAGCCTTTGGTGGAACGTCCGGGGCCGCCCAGCGGCAAATTCGGATCGTTGAGCAATTCCAGCCGGAAAGCCGCGATGTTTTTCAGATCGGTTTTCCAAATCATCTTCACGCGATGTTTGGTCGGCGCGTAACCTTGAGCCAAAAACGATCCGTCCTTCATGGGCAAATACTTTTGGCCGCCATTGGAAATGTCGTCCACTTCGGGATTGACGATGACCCAGTCGGGTTGATTGGCTTTGGCCTGAACTTCCCACGCCGCCATCCGCTCTTTCCAGTCCGAAGTTTTGTGCTGCAACTCGGCTTCGATCTCGCGCGTGCGCCGAAAGATTTCCGCGCGTTTGATCTGCTCTTCGGGCGTGTAAACAGCAATGTTCGATTCGTTGGAATTGTTCAGAAACGCGAACAGCCGGTAATACTCTTCCTGCTTCAGCGGATCGAATTTGTGGTTGTGGCATTGCGCGCATTGAATCGTCAGTCCCAACACGCCTTTGCCGATGGCGTCCATACGGTCGAACATCGCTTCCATTCGGAACTGTTCAGGTTCGATGCCGCCTTCTTCGTTAATCATCGAATTTCGCAAAAAGCCTGTCGCCACGATTTGATCCTGCGTGGCTTTTTGATCTTTTTGTGGGGGCAACAAGTCTCCGGCAATTTGCTGGATGACGAACTGGTCGTAAGGCAAATCGCGGTTCAGCGCGTTGATCACCCAGTCGCGGTAAAACCAGACGGCGCGTTGTTTGTCTTTTTCGTAACCGTCGGAATCGGCGTAGCGCGCAGCGTCCAGCCAATGCCTGCCCCAGCGTTCGCCGTAATGCGGCGAAGCCAACAATCGGTCAACCAGTTTTTCGTAAGCTCGCGGCGATTTGTCGGCGATGAAGGCATCCACTTCTTCAGGCGTAGGCGGCAAGCCGATCAAATCCAAACTCAAGCGGCGAATCAGCGTCACGCGGTCGGCTTCGGGTGAAGGCTGCAAGTTTTCTTTTTCCAGTCGCGCCAGCACGAAAGCGTCAATCGGATTGCGAACCCAAGTTGAGTAGGTGACTTTGGGAGCTATGGGACGAATGGGAGCAATGAAAGCCCAATGCTGCGCGACAGATTTCGCCCCATCACCCTTTCCCCCAGTCACCCCTTCGCTTTCAGGCCACTGCGCGCCTTGCTCGATCCAGGTTTTGATCAGAGCAATCTGTTCGGTAGAAAGCGGTTTGCCGCCCATCGGCATTCTCGCTTGGTCGCCGAGTCCGGCTATGCGGCGATAAAGTTCGCTTGCGGCGGCGTTGCCCGGCTTGATGACTTTGGCCAGCGCGATTGCTTTGGAATCCAGCCGTAAACCGCCGGATTGTTTTTTCTCGCCGTGGCAACCCGCGCACGAAGCCGCGAAGATCGGTTGAATGTCGCGCGCAAAATCCACTTTTTGCTGAGCAGCGGTTGGCTGCCAGCAATTCAGCGCCACAAACACGCCAACGAAACCAAAGACTACGATCAGGGAAAACGTTCTTTTGCTCATGTCGTTTTGCAAACATCTGCCGCGAAGGCAGGTTGATTCAGTTGAAATTCAAATCGTGATGGAAGGAAAAAGACGCGCGGATTATCGTCAGGCAGGATTTTTATTACAAGGTTTGACCAAACTTCAGCAGGTGACTTTCCGCAATTCATCCCAGCAAAAACACAATTCCAAAAAATTCTGTTCGTTGAGAAAACCGCTTCCCACCAATCATCCGTAAGAGTCGTTGTCACAATTAAAACTTTTTCTCGCTGAACAACGATGTGTACGCGTAAACGGTGATTGCGCGTTCACATCACCACCATTTCACGTCCTGCACGGCAGTAGGCGGCAGGTTTTTCGCAGCCGTTTTTCTGGCACATTTCAAATGATTGCGGGCTTTCCGCGCCCCGATTGGCAGAGGTGTGTCCGGCGAACGGTCAAAGGAGTAAACAAATCAATGAAACGTTACAAGCCAAACATGCTCTGGCTGCCTGGCAAACGGCTTTGTCTGTTTGCTTTGAGCCTGGCCTTTTTGGGAAGTATCGGATGGACGATCGCTGCAAACGGAGTTGCGTCTGTTTCCGCACAGGCTCAGGCCGTGACCATAGTCAACGCAGCCAGTTACGCCACAGACGCGCTTGCGCCGGAATCACTGGCAGCGGCTTATGGGTCATTCGTTACTACCGGAAATCAAACTTTTGTCGCGCAATCGTTGCCGTTGCCGCCGACGCTGGGCGGAGTTCGCGTGACGATTGGAGGCATTGATGCGGGAATGTTCGTCGCCAGTCCGGGACAGTTGAACATCGCCATTCCGCAGAATGTGCCCGATGGAAACAACTCCGTGGTTGTGACCAATTCCGACAACTCCACGCGGCTGGGAACAATCAACGTACAACGCGCCGCGCCTGGCATTTTCACTTCGCGCGGCAGCGGCATCGGAGCGGCAGTGGCCTTTGCCACTTCAGACGGAGTCAACCTGACGCCGACTTTTAATCCTGACGGTTCGGAAAGAGAAACCAGCGCCGGAACGACGGCTCAGCCAAACTTCCTGGTCCTGTTCGTCACCGGAGTTCGCAACGCTGCCGCCCAAAATCCGAATGATGCCAACGGTGTCGCCGAAGCCGTCAGCGCCACCATTCAAGGCGTACCGGCGCAGGTTGCTTATGCCGGGCGATCGGGTTCGTTTGCCGGACTCGATCAAATCAATCTGGTCATTCCGCCGGAACTTTCGGGAATCGGTTCGGCCAGGATTCGATTGAACATTGCCGGGCGAGTTTCAAACCTGCCGACGGTTTTGATCGGAGGACAGGCTCCGGCAATTCGCTCAACGCCGCTGGCTTCCGGAGCGGGCTTGTTCGGAATCCTTTCTCACGACGATCAAGTCCAGGCTTCTGCCGACGGTTCAGGTCGAACCTATTATTTCGACGCTTATCGAATTACCACGACCGCGGCCAACACGCCTGTCGTGGTTGATCTTCGTTCGCAGCAATTCGATGCGACAGTGATGATCGCCCAGCAGAGAACCGAAGGTTCGCTGAATTTTCTGGCCAGTGACGATCAAACCGGCGGATTGGGCAACGGACAGGACGACAACAGCAATGCTCTGTTACTGACCGTGCTGCCAACTGCCGGAGATTATTTGATCTTCGTCACCAGCGCCGACGGCGAACCCAACGCCATCGGCAGTTATCAACTTTCCTATTCAACCGGCGGGTTGCAAGCGGCCAGTTATAGCGCCACGCCGATCAATGCTTCTATCGGCAACACAGACATTGTGACTTCCGCCGGAGACAGGCTGGATGCTTATTGGTTCAACGGCACGGCGGGCGACACCGTTCAAATCAGGATGAGTTCAACAGCTTTCGATTCCTTCCTGATCCTGAATGCCGCTAACGGCGATCTGGTGGATTTCGACGACAACAGCGGTGGCGGCGCTCAAGGTCGTGATGCGCTGGTCACGCGGACGCTTCGCCAAAGCGGCATTTACGTCATTCTGGCCACGCCGTTCGCGCCGGGCGTCACCGGCAATTACACGATCACCATCAACCGCTTGAACAGTCTGGCGGCGGGCGACGAAGAACCCAGAGCTTTGGGACGGGCATTGTCTCCGATCAAAGGTTCGGAAGATCAAAGTCTGCGCCAAACGCAATTCGACCGGCTGACTTCGCGTCGCGTCGTGACGAACGAACAATAAGACAGGGAGCGGCGCAACCGGGCTGAGTTGCGCGGCTTCGCTGTTCGTCCTTTTCATTAACACCGCGAGCTTGGCAGCTTGCGTTACTTCTTCAAGGAGAAATTCTTATGTTGCAATTGAGCAATCGCACAAAAAAGCTGGGCGCGTTTTCATTGGCGCTGAGCTTGTTACTGACTCTGCTGGTGTTTCCCGCGCAGGAAATCGGCGCTGCGGATCACGGCGACGGACCGGGCGTGTCCATTGATCGGTCGGCAGACCTGAATGACGCTTATCTGTTTCTGGACCCGAACGACAACACCAAATTGGTGGCCATCATGACCGTCAACGGGTTTATCGTTCCGGGGGAAGCCGTCAATTTCGGAGTCTTCGATCACAACATTCGTTACCGCTTTGAACTGGAAGCCAGCGGCGATGCCGCTCCCGACGGATTCATTGACGTGACTTTTTCGGAAAAAATCCGCTCCGGCGCAACGCAGCAAACGGCAACCGTCAGTTCGACGTTTTTCCCGACCTTCACCGCGTTGACGACCAATCCGAACCTGAGCGCGACTGCGCCTGAAGCAGTGGTCACGACCGATCAGGGAACGGGCATTGCCGTTGCCGCCGGATTGTTCGACGACCCGTTCTTTTTCGACATTCCGGCCTTCAGCCGTTTTGTCGGTTCTGTGCTGGCCGGTCAACCCAACGTTTCGCATTTCAATCGCGGACGCGACAGTTTCGCCGGCTACAACACGCTGGCCATTGCGCTGAGTTTGCCTGTGTCTTTGCTGCGGTCGCGGTTGAGCGTGGCAAACAACACGGTTGGCCTGAGCTGTCGCACGGCTCGTCGGAATGGAACCATCACTCGTCGTCCAACTCGTTTTGCTACGCCGAACTTCATTGACGTGGATCGTGAAGGCGTTCCAGCGGTCAACGTGGCGTTGACGCCGTTTTCGCGCAAGAACGAATACAACACGGCTTCGACTCAAGATGACGCCGCCGGACGATTTGCCGGTGACATCGTCGCCACTTTGACGGCGCTGGGCACGAATCAAACCAATATCGGCATTCTGGCCGGAGTTGCCGTCACTCGCGGAGATTTCGTTCGCGTCAGCCTGACCACCGCCAACACCGGTCCTGGCGGCGGCAACGTCGCCAACGCAGGTTTTCCGAATGGACGGCGACTGAGCGACGACGTGATTGACACCATTCTGTTTTTCGTCGCCAACCAGAATGCTCTGCGAGACAACGTCAACGCCAACGACGTTCCTTTCCGCGACACTTTTCCTTTTATTGGGGCGCCGCAACAACCGCGCGACAGCGGAGTTGATGACAACACCCGAAACTAAAACTCAAATCCGTGGGGCAATTTTTCAAATTGCCCCACGCCTCAAACCCGGTGAATTTCATGCAAAGCAAATCCTGTTTCATAAAACTTCTTGTGCTGACGTTGGGGCTGGCGCTCGGCATCGGCTGCACTTCGTCGTCAGCTTCGCCAACTTCCGCAACTCCGCCAGCCAAAATTATTCCTGCCGAATCCAGCGAAGCCGCCATTCGATTTTTGGAAGATCGTGTCAAACGCGACCCGGATGATTTTCCGGCGTTGAACAATTTGGCAGGGCGGTATTTGTTAAAGCTGCGCGAAACAGGAAATATGCAATGGTTGGAATTGGCCAAACGCAGCGCACAGGCTTCGCTGAAATCTGTTCAGGCCGAGCAAAATCCCGAAGCTTTGCATCTGTTGGCGCAAACGGAATTTGCTGCCCACGATTTTGCAGCCGTGCGCGATCACGCGCGGCAACTGGTTGAACTCGATGGCCGAAAAGCTTATCCGCACCAACTGTTGGGCGATGCCTTGCTGGAACTTGGCGAATACGAAGCGGCAAAAAAAGCCTTTGCCGAAATGGAAGTTCGCCAACGCGGCGGGCACACGACGCTGATCCGTCAAGCGCGGCTGGCTCAACTGACTGGCAACAACGAACGTGCGCAACGGCTTTACAGCGACGCTTTGCAGTTGGCGTCGGAAATGGTTCCGCCCGAACGCGAAACCGTCGCGTGGATTCGATGGCAATTGGGCGAAACGGCTTTCAGCGTTGGCGATTATGCAAAAGCCGAAATCGAATACCGCAATTCGTTGACGACCTTTCCAAACTATTACCGCGCGTTGGGCGGGCTGGCGAAAACTCTGGCGGCCAAAGGCGATGTGAACGGAGCGATTGAACAATACCGGCAGGCAACAGCGATTTTGCCTGACCCGGTGTTCATTGCTGCGCTTGGAGATTTGTACGAAACCGCAGGACGCCAGGCCGAAGCCAACGCGCAATTTGCCTTGCTGGAAAAAATGGCCGCTTTGGCGGCGGCCAACGGCGAAGTTTACAACCGCGTGCTGGCGCAGTTTTATGCCGATCACGATTTGAAACCCGAAGCGGCCTATCAAATGGCGAAGCGTGAATACGAAGCGCGCCGCGACATTTACGGCGCGGACGCGCTGGCCTGGACTTCGCTGAAAGCTGGCAAAATCGCCGAAGCTCAGACGGCCATCAAAGAAGCTTTGCGGCTGGGAACGGCTGATGCGAAGTTGTTTTTTCACGCCGGAATGATCGCTCGCGCCGCTGGCGACAACGCCGCCGCGCGCGATTTCCTGCAACGCGCTTTGAAGCTCAATCCGCAATTCGACCTTCGACAGGCGAGCATTGCCAAACAAGCGTTCGCCGAGTAGCCTGCACGCCACCACAGACTTTCTTCCGGTCAAAAAACATTTGAGGAATAACCGAATGCTTTCGTTTATCACATCCGGCCTGACCCAGCGTCGCTGCGTTTCGATTTGGACGCTGTGCGCGTTGATGGCGATTACGATTTTTCAGGCGACGGCGCACCCGCTGGGAAATTTCACTTTTAATCACTTCGTGCGCGTCGAAACCGGAGCAGACCGCGCGAAGCTTCGTTACGTGGTTGACCTGGCCGAAGTCCCAGCCTTTCAGGAAGCGCAAAAAGCCGACACCGATCAAAACGGAGCCTTGTCCTCAACCGAACTGGCGGCGTATTTGGAAAGCGTCGCGCAAGGGTACGTCGGCGGATTGAAGTTGACCGCTGACGGAAAACCGGTTGCATTGAAACTTGAGGACAAACAAATCGGTCAGACGCCCGGAGCCGCTGGATTGATGACTTTGCGAATGGTGTTTGATCTGACTGGCGATTGGGAAGCCAGCGGAAGCTCCCGGCTTGCGTTCGAGAACACAAATTTGATTGAACGTGCGGGATGGTGCGAAATCGTCGTTACGCCTCTGACCGGCGCGACGGTGTTTGACAGCACGGCGTTCGGCAACGCGGTGACAGACGAATTGAAGGCTTACCCGGAAGAACTGCTGGCCGCGCCGCTCAATGAACGCAAAGCCGAATGGTCTGTGATGCGCGGCGTTGCACCCGCTTCTGCAAAACCGCTGACCTTGCGCGACGGCAAACCTGTCACTGTGGTGCGCGACCGTTTTGCCGAATTGATTACCGTCGAAAAGCTGACGCCGACGGTAATCTTGCTCGGATTGTTGCTGGCATTCGCGCTTGGCGGAGCGCATGCGATGTCGCCCGGACACGGCAAAACCGTTGTCGGAGCGTATCTGGTAGGTTCGCGCGGAACGTTCAAACATGCGGCATTTCTTGGCGCGACAGTGACGATCACGCACACCTTCGGCGTGTTCCTGCTGGGACTGGTGACGCTGTTCGCTTCGCGCTACATACTGCCGGAAAAGCTGTACCCGATTCTCAGCTTCATTTCAGGTGCGCTCGTCGTTGTCATCGGAGCCAGCATGTTCAGCAAACGATTGGGCGCTTTGATCGGCTTAAATCACGACCATGAACATAGCCATTCCCACAATCACGATGGCAATCATTCGCACACTCACTTGCCGCCGGATGAAATCAGTTGGCGCAGTTTGCTGGCGCTGGGAATTTCGGGCGGCATCATGCCCTGTCCCTCGGCGCTGGTGTTGATGCTCGGAGCGATTTCGCTCAATCGTGTGGGTTACGGGTTGATCTTGATTCTTGTCTTTAGCCTGGGCTTGGCCAGCGTGTTGACCGCAGTCGGGCTGGCGTTTGTGTACGGCGGAAAACTGTTGGACAAAGCGCCGGGCGCAACTCGCTGGTTGAAAGTGTTGCCCGTTGTCAGCGCATTGGTCATCACGGTTTTGGGCGTAGCGATTTGTTATCAAGCGTTGCAACAAGCCGGAGTGAATCCGGCAGATTTCTGGCATGTAGAACTGGATCAGGCAAAATCGTTTTCGGCGTTGGCGACATTGGGATTGGGATTTGTGATCGGTTTGCGCCACGCGCTTGATACAGACCACCTGGCTGCGGTTTCGACCATCGTCAGCGAGCGCAAAAACCTGTTCAGTTCTTTGCTGATAGGCGGGTTGTGGGGAATCGGGCACACGGTGTCGCTGCTGATTGCGGGAATTGCTGTTGTCTTTTTGAACCTGAACATCGAAAAATACGAAAAGCCGTTGGAATTTTGCGTCGCCCTGATGCTGATCGGCTTGGGGCTGAACGTGCTGATTAAGTTGGCGCGCGGCGGCAAAATTCATTTCCACGAACACGAACACGGAGGCCACCATCACGTGCATCCGCACTTGCACGACGGCAAACCTGAGCCTGAGCCGCATACGCATCACGGCTTGAAGTTGGGCTTTCGTCCGTTGGTGATTGGCATGGTTCACGGATTGGCGGGAAGCGCCGGACTTTTGCTGGTTCTGCTGGCGACGATCAAAACTTCGTGGCTGGCCTTCGCGGTGATCGCCATTTTCGGCATTGGCTCCATCGGCGGAATGATGCTGATGAGCTTGGTCTTGAGTTTGCCGCTGCATTTGACGGCGGGTTCGTTCACCCGAACGAATCTGGCTGTACGCGCGTTGGCAGGAGTCTTTAGTCTTGGGTTTGGATTGTTCATGGCTTACGAGCTTGGGCACGAATTGTTTTAGAAGGAGTTCTCTGTGAAGTTGTTTTGGGCAGCATTGATCGTTTTGGCGTTGAGCGTTTACTCCGCGCCATCTTCGCAAACCGGCAGCAAGCCTGTGACGTTTGCCGAAATCCCGGCGTCGAAAAGCGGCATCGTTTGGACTCACGACAACGGGCGTTCGGACGCGCGCCATTTGCCGGAAACCTGCGGCGGAGGCGGATTGTTTTTCGACTTCGACAATGACGGCTGGATGGACGTGTACTTGGTCAACAGCGGCCCGTCAGATTTTTATTCGCCGAAAACTCCGATACGAAACGCGCTTTATCGCAACAACCACGACGGCACGTTCACCGATGTCACCGAAAAAGCCGGAGTCGGTTGCGGCAAGATGGGGCATTTCGGAATGGGGGCGGCGGCGGCGGATTTTGACGGAGACGGCTGGCAGGATTTGTATGTCACGAATTACGGCAAGAACGTGTTGTTCCGCAACAAAGGCAACGGCACGTTCACGGATGTGACGGACGATGCCGGAGTCGGCGCTCCGAACTGGTCAACCTGCGCGACGTGGTTCGATTACGATAATGACGGGCGGCTTGATCTGTTTGTGTCCAGCTTCGTGCAGTACAGCGCCGCCGGAAGCGTCTTTTGCGGAGACAACAAACAAGGTCGCCGGTATTACTGCATTCCGCGCGTGTTCAAACCTCGCCCCAGCTTCCTGTTTCACAACGATGGCAACGGAAAATTCAGCGATGTCAGCAAAGCGTCGGGCATAGCCAACGCGCTCGGCAAATCGTTCGGAGCGGTGGCTACGGATTTGAACAATGACGGTTTGATGGATTTATTCGTCGCCAACGACACGGTCGCCAATCATTTGTTCGTCAACAAAGGCGGCGGCAAGTTTGATGAAATCGGTCTGGCTTCGGGCGTGGGTTACAGTGACGCTGGCAGTCCGCGTTCAGGGATGGGAGTTGACGCGGCGGATTTTGACGGCGATGGATGGCAGGATTTGTTCGTCGCCAACATTGACCAGGAACTGTTCAGCCTGTATCGCAACGAAAAAGACCTGACCTTCACCGATCAAGCCGGTGAGATTGGCCAGGCGACCCGTTTGTTGAGCGGTTGGGGATTGAAGTTTTTCGATTACGACAACGACGGCGACCCTGATTTGTTTTTGGCCAACGGCCACCCGGACGACATGGTGGAAACACAGGCTTCGCGCGTGAAGTACAAAGAACCGCTGGTGATGTTTGAAAACCTCAACGGCAAATACAAAAACGTCAGCGCACAATCCGGCGAAGTGTTCAAAAAAGATTTTCCGGCGCGCGGAGCTTCGTTCGGCGATTTCGACAACGACGGCTGGATTGATTTTCTGGTCATCAACAACGGCGAAGCCCCTGTGCTGGTTCGTAATCAGGGCGGCAATGGCAACAACTGGATTGGGTTGAATCTGGTAGCGGGCAAAGGCAGCAATCCCGAATCAGTCGGCGCGATCATCACCTGGACGGCTGGCGGCGTAAAACGTTCGCGCCTGAAAACCAGTGGCGGCAGCTATCTTGCTTCGCACGATCCGCGCGAAGTTCTGGGACTCGGCAAAGCTACAAAACTCGACAGTCTGGAAATCAAATGGCCAAGCGGCAAAGTGGACAAGCTGGCCGATTTGCCGGTCAATCAATACGTCAAAATTGTCGAAGGTCAGAGTTTGGCAGGGAAGAAGTAGGTTTATCGAGAAGTGATTCGCAATTCACGAACGGCAACCAGATTGATGAATGTCGGGATGCCGTTATCAACACCGACTTTCAACAGAGCTTGAAAATACTTCGGAGCCTTGCCGCCGGTTCCGGCATCAGCCAGTCGCTGGTTGAACTGCGTCAGGTATTGTTGAGCAGTGATGAATTCAGCCGCTGCCGCAGTTCCTTCGCTGTGCAAACCAGCCACTACCATGACCACGTCGCGGCTGGAAAGATTCGGCGCGACGGTGATCAACGCATAATCTTCAGTCAGCTTTCCTGATTGCGGATCGAATGCTCCGCTGTATTCAGCCTGCTCGCCCGGCTGAGGATTCAGGTTCCGAACTGTCACCTGATTTGTATAAACAAAATCTTCTTTGACTGGCAGCTTGCTTGACCAGTTGTTGACCCAGACGCTGCCCAACGCGATGACGTTCTGGTTCTGCAAATCTTCTGCGCTGACAGTGCGACTTTGTTTCAATCGCAGGCTTCTATCGGCAGTGCGGAACAGGTCTGTGATGCGATGCACTCCAACGGCCTCGCCAATGCCTGTGTATGTATCAATGGTCAGAGCCAGGCGTGGGTTGGGAATGATGCGGATGATGGATTTGTTTGGCAGTTCGTCAAAGATGGCTTCGGATTGCAGCGTTGAAATTGGAAAAGATTTCTTGACGACTGGCTCCGGGTCAGCAGAGTTGAGAAACCGAAACACAGGCGGATTGCTCAAAACCATCAAGGTCGGATCGGAACTTCGCAAAAACGATTCCCAAACTGGTTTGTACAATTCGAAGGATTCTTCACGTTGGTTAAGTTGTTGGCGCAGCGAGAAATTAGAGTAGGCAAGAACCGCAACAATCGTCACAAACGCGCCAGCGGCCAAATGCGACCAGTATTTCCATCGAAGTTTTGGCGACGGAGCCGTTGTTGGCGGTGTGATGGGAGCAGGCGCAGCAAACGAAAAAGACGCTGTTGGCTCTTCTTCGCCCATCAAGTTTTGCGGCTGACTGACTTTGATAAAACTTGGTTCGTAGCTGCCGATAGGGATTTCGATTTTGATTTCGTCGCTTGCGCCTTCTTTTTGGTAATAGCGTTCCAGCTTTTCGCGGACTCCGTGAGCGCCAACGCGGACAATAGGATCAGTTGCAGGGTTATAGGAATTGTCGCGGTCGAAAACTTCTCGGCCAATCAGATATTCATTCAACTCCGCACCGCGTCCGGCCAGATGAAAATCGCAGATCAAACGCAGAAATTTTTGCTTCATCGGTGCATGAGCGAAGTGCTTGCTGACCATAATGCGGTCAACGGCCTGCTTGATTTCGTCAGGGCTGATATTGTCCAGCGGCTTAAGATTGCCTGATGTAGGTTTTGTGTGAGTCGCCATAAGTTGCTGACGGCATTACGTTATTAACCTGTTTTGTAACAGTTAGTAGCCGTAAGCCCGTTGACTCCATCAATGTTCGTCGAGTAAAGAGATGAACCATCAATTGACGGCTGGCATTATACTGAAAGTATCTGATTTACCAAGCTTTGCTGTAGTTCAAGACTTCATCTTAAATGCCAAAATCCTGTCCTGGATTTTGGCTGTGCTTATTCAATTACCTCAATTTCAAGAAGTATGGTTTGAGGCAGTCTATTTGACGCCCTGACTGTTGTTCCCAAGTCCTGATTTTAGGCTTGTTGTCTGTTCGAGCCGTGCCTGATTTCAGGAACTGTGACCATCAGCAAGGGAAATTTTTCTGGAGGCTATCCAAATGCGAACCCAATCCAAATCAGTTTGGAATTTTTTGGGCCTGCTTGCTTTCGCAATTCTGGTTTCGATGAGTCTCGGTTCGGATGTATTGGCACAGACCACGTCGAGCGCGACTCTGCGTGGAACTGTTACCGACCCGAATGGAGCCGTCGTTCCGAATGCGAATGTGACGCTTACATTCGTTTCGACACAAACGGAACGAAAAGCCAAAACGAGTAGTGATGGTGTGTATGCGTTCACGTCGCTGATTCCGGGCAATTACACCCTGACAGTCGAAGCCAGCAGCTTCAAAAAAGCGGTCAAAACCGACATCAACCTTAGTCCGAATGAAACCAGAGGGCTTGATGTGGAGATGGCGGTCGGTGCGACCAGCGAAACCGTGACGATCACGGCTTCGGCTGCGGAAGAAATCAAAACCGAAACCGGCGAACGGTCGAACACGATCAAGGCCGCCCAGATCGAAAATCTTTCGATCATCAGCCGCAACAGTTTGGAACTGTTGCGTATCCTGCCCGGCGTTGTGGCTCCTGACTCTTCGACGTATCAGGTTTCGGGTTACGGCGATGCTTCTTCTTACCAGGTCAACGGCCAGCGCGGACAAAACAACAACGTCAGCGTTGATGGTTCGCGCGTGATTGACATTGGTTGCAACTGCGGATCAATCGTCAGTTTGAACAACGACTTCGTTCAGGAAGTGACCATTCAATCCAGCAACTTCGCCGCCGAACACGGCAACAGCGGAGTCCAGATCAGCGGCACGACCAAATCCGGCGGTAAGGAGTTTCACGGCTCGTTGTACAACTACACGCGCCACGAAGCTCTGGGAGCGAATGATCGTTTCCGCAATTACATCAAAGCTGGCGACCCAAATTCGCTGGCTGGGCAGAAACCAGTAGGACGGTTCTACTATCCAGGCGGCACGATCAGTGGCCCGATTTATCTGCCAAAGAAAGTTTTTGGCCCACTTGGCGGATTCAACAAAGACCGCGACAAATTGTTTTTCTTTGTTGGGTTTGAAGTTCAACGCCAAACCTTTGGCGCTCCGCCTAGAATTTCCAATGTGCCAACTGCCTCGCAGAGAGCAGGAAATTTTTCAGACTTGCTCGAAATTGGTAGAAGGGTTCCGTACACAATCCCCGGTGATGCAAAACCCAATGATACGATTTGCAAAACTGTTATTGGCCAATCTGTTTGCGGGATTTTGGGAGCTGATTTGAAGACGATTACGGGAGATTATGTGCCGATTCGAGTCCCAGGTAATTTTCCTGGAGCAGGTAACAGGATTGCGAGCGCAAACGTTTCTCCTTATATCAATCCTATTGGCAGAATACTGCTTAACCTATACCCAGCCTCAAATTTCAACGATCCAACAGGTCGTTTCAACTATATTTCCAACACGATCCAAACCCAGCATCGTAAAGATTTGAAGATGCGTTTCGATTACAAGCCGAACGATAAGACCAACATCTACGTTCGTTTGACCCGCGAACCGCAGCAGGAAGTGAACCCTTACGGCATTTGGTGGGGGCCTTCGACCTTTGAATTGCCCAGCGCCAACATTCAGGACGATTTGGGACGTTCGGTGGCGGTCGGTATGACTTCGGTCATTAACCCAACCATGACCAACGAAGTCGTCTTCAGCGGCAGCAAACTGACGCTGGATAATCGTTATGCCGACCCGGACAAGGTCAAACTTTCGACGCTCGGCATTGAAAACATCTGGCGTTTGCCATTCGATAACACACGGTTTGGCCGTCAAAGCCCGTTTGTTTCGTTGTCGCTGATTAGCTGGGCGCAAGGCCAGTTGTGGTCGCCGGGAACGAATCCGATCTTCGCCTGGAACGACAGCTTTTCGGTGACAGACAACCTGAGCAAGGTCGTCGGCAGCCACACGCTGAAATTCGGCGCGTTGATCGAACAGGGCAACAAACGCCAGAACTTCCAGGGCGACCCCGATTCGCAAGGGCTGATCGGTTTCAACAACTGGAATGGACAAGGCACTGGCAACGATTGGGGTGATTTGTTGGTCGGCCAATTGACCGACGTTCAACACGGAACCCAGCCGCCGATTGGCAACTATCGTTTCTACAACTACGAGTTCTACGCTCAGGATTCGTGGAAGGTTAAACCGAACCTGACAGTGGAATACGGCCTGCGCGCCACCCACATGACGATCAACAAAGAGCGCAAAGGATTCGACATTTTGTTCAGCCCACAGGCCTATCGGCGAGGAGCTGGCTATTACATCAATGGCGATCCGTTCCGCCCGAATGGCGTTTTGTCCGCCGCTCGTGGAGAAATCCAGAAAGGCGCGATTGATCCTCCGGCTGTCGAATGGGGGCCGCGTCTGAACATTGCCTGGAGTCCGCTGAAAGATGACAAATTGGTCATTCGCGGCGGCGCAGGGTTGTTCTACAACCGCGTGCAAGGCAACTTCCAATACGACGCAACCTTGCGTGCTGCTCCGAACGGAAACGTCGGCGCCAGCATTGGGCCGTTCACCAGCATTCCGGGAGCCTTGAAACCGGATGGTAGTTTGTACAATTTCAGCGACTTGGGCGGTTTGACGCTGAGCAACATGGGCGCAGTGACTTTGCCAAACGGCCAGCGCGTTCTGGTTGATCCGCTCAGATTGGCCAACGGCGGGGCGGCGATTATTTCGCCAGACCCGAACTCGAATGATTTCCCGACAACGCTGACCACCAGTCTGAGCGTGGCGACTCGCTTGCCGTTCCAGACTGTTTTGGAAACTGCCTACGTCGGAACCTTCGGACGCCACCTGGCGGCTCGTTTGCCGATCAACACGGTTCCGCTGGGAGCTTTGCTGAGAGGAAACATCGCTGGCGACAACGGCAGCACCATCACCACGTTGGCCAACCCGAATTGCGATCCGGGCGAAATCAATTCTGCCGGCGCAGTTGTTCGTCGCGGCAATTGCCAGATTGTCCCTCAAACGGGCGTCAGGCTGGATTTAAGCAATCCGCTGCATCGTCAATCGCTGGGCGACGGAATTCTGAACAGCTTCCGTCCTTTCCCGGATTTGGGCAGCGTTCGTTACCAGCAATACACCGGCACGTCGAATTACCATTCGTTGCAGACGACCTTGAGCCGTCAAGCCGGCAAGAATCTGCAATTCTTTGCCACCTACACTTTCTCGAAAGTGCTGGGTACGCGCGGCGGTGAATTCAACGACCTGGATCCGCTGGATACGCGCGGACGTTCGTATGGCGTGCTCGATTATGACCGCACGCATATCTTCAACCTGTCGTACAACTACAACCTGCCGAATTTCTCGCCGAGTAACAACGCCTTTGCCAAAGGCTTGTTGAACGGCTGGCAAATGTCCGGCATCACTTCGTGGTCAAGCGGAACGCCGGTCAATCTGCGTTTCACTGGCGACATCACCAACCTGGCCGTTGCGGCATTTGGTTCTGACGCCTTCCAATCAGCGGGATACGCTGCCGGAGCCATCGCTCCGACATTCAGCAAGAACCCGAATCTGAGCGGAAAGAACGTCGGCGAGCGAGTGCTTGATCTGGGCGCCATTGGCATTCCGGCTTTTGGAACCACTGGCCCGACGATCTCGCCGTTCTATTTCCGCACGCCGAACCGGCAGAATTGGGACATCTCTGTGTTCAAGAACTTCAAGATCAAAGAGAGCAAGAACCTGCAATTCCGCGCCGGATTCTTCAATGTCTTCAATCAGGCATTTGCCAAGAACATTGATAACCAGAACGCCAGCAACAGCGACATTTATTTGACGCTTGAAACGGTTTGCCGTCGCACGGCGGTCAATCGTCCGCTGGTGTTGGCGGATGGCAGCGTGGTGTCGTTTACGCAGCAGTTCCCGGATGGACGCGGCGGAACGCAAAATAACAAATGCGATCCGGCTGGCGGCTTTGATTTCTCTGCCGCCACCAAGGCCAACTTCGGCAAAATCACGACCAAACGTGGTCAGCGCGTGATCGAACTGGCGCTGAAGTTCACCTTCTAAAAGCTGTTCATTTCGATGAACCAACTCCTGGCGTCAGGAAGTCTGAGCAATCAAACTTCCTGACGCCAATTTTGTTTTGTTGCGGGGTGAGAGTTGAGAAAACGGCTGGTATACTTTTCGCGCTTCTCGACAAAACTCATTTTCGAATTCAGGTAGTTCTATGTTTGTCTCAATCGCTTTGATGCTCGCGTTGGTTTTCGTTCCGGCTCAGGATCGTGAGACGGTTCGCCAATCGGAAGCTCAGTTCGCGCGCGGCGTCGAGGCTCAACAAAAAGGCGATCTGGATGCTGCGCGTCAGGCTTATGAAGCGGCGTTGAAGTTGATTCCGCAACGGATTGACGCGCTGTCGAATCTGGGCGTCGTTTACGCCAAGCTCGGTCAATACGACAAAGCCGCGGCCAATTACAAAGCCGCGCTGGCCATTGATCCCAATGAACACGACATTCGGCTGAACCTGGGCATCGCCTATTTTCAAATGCACCAGACTGAAGCCGCCCGAAAAGAATTCGCGCAAGTCGTCACCGCCAAACCCGACAAGCTGCAAGCGCGGCAATTGCTGGGCGTTTGCTTGTTTCAACTCGGCAAGTTGCCCGAAGCGATCAAGGAACTGGAAGTGGTTTACGCCGCTCAAGCCGATAACATCGGCGTCGCTTACGCGCTGGGCACTGCGTATTTGCAAAACGATCAGATCGAAGCCGGGCGCGCGTTGATTGATAAAGTCTTCAAGTTTTTGCCCGCCGCCGAAGGCCATTTGATTTTGGGCGCGCTGAATTCCGCCACGCGCAATCACGTCGGAGCCGTCGAAGAATTGAAGCTGGCCGCCAAACTCAATCCGAAATTGGCGACGGTTCACACGCAACTCGGTGTGGCGTATTTGATTACCGGCAACCGCGATCTGGCGATTGAAGAATTCCGCGCTGAGTTGAAAAACAATCCGCGCGATTTTATGGCCAACCTGCGATTGGGCTGGCTGCTGCGCGAAGACGGATTGCTGGACGAAGCCGAACCGCTGCTGAAACTCGCGCTGGAAATGCGACCTGATGACATCGCCGTGTTGTTTCATTCGGCGCAACTGGCTCAGGCGCGTGGCCTCGTGGATGAAGCCGTCAAAATGCTGGAGCGCGCGGTTACCATTCACAAAGATTTTCGGCAGGCTTATGTTCTGTTGGCTCGGTTGTATTTGAAACAGAAACGCACGGCAGACGCTGAACGGTTGCGCGCCATAATTGATCGTCTGAACGAAGAAGAGCAGAAGCGCCAGCCGACCGCCGATAAATTGTCCGAACCGCCAAAGGCGATTGAACGCCCGATAAAACCACCGCAATTCCAATGAAAAAGCTGGCACGAATAGTATTGGTTTTGGCTGCGGCCTTTTCGGCTGCTGCTTTGACTTGGTCTCAGTCAAAGAATTCGACAGGGGGGAGCGGCGTTGGTTCGCAAACCTGTGCGGAATGTCATGCCGAAATCCTTGAAAAGCAGCAAAAGACATTGATGGCCAAGGCGCTGGAACCCATCGGCAACTGCCGGATTCTCAGTGACAATCCGCTGCTCACATTTCAGCAGGGGCGGTTCAGTTACAAGATCGAACGCAAAGGCAATCGGAGCATTTACACTGTCACCGAAGGCCAGGCGGTTGTCTCAGCGCCGATCCTGTTCTGTTTCGGACAAGGAAAATCCGGGCAGACTTATGTTTACGAACTGGGTGGCGTGAAGTACGAAAGCCGCGTCAGTTTTTACAACGCGATTCGCAATCTGGACATCACGATTGGCCATTCACCCGAACTTCCGAAAACCTTGATCGAAGCCGCCGGGCGCGCGATGAGTGTGGACGAAGAGAAGAATTGTTTCTTCTGTCATTCGAGCGGAGCGAACAACGCGCAACGACTGCAATTTGAAAAAATGACGCCCGGCGTCAATTGCGAAGTCTGCCATGGTTCCGGCGAAAAACACGTCGCGGCAATGAAAGCCGGAGAAAAAGCCGGAGCCGGAATGAAGCAGCTTGGCCAGGTTGACGGCGACGACATTACTCAGAACGTTTGCGGCAAATGTCACCGCAGCGTTGACGACGTGATCGAAATGCCAAACCGCGCGGGGCTGAACAACGTTCGCTTCCAGCCGTACCGCATCTTTCACAGTCGTTGTTATTCCGCTGACCGTCGCATTGGCTGCACGGCTTGCCACGACCCGCACGGCGACGCTGAACCCAGCGCGGCGTTTTACGATTCCAAATGCCTGGCTTGCCACACATCGAAAAACGAAAAGGCTACGGCGGATCGAAACGCAAAAGCTTGTCCGACCGGCAAAAGCAAATGCACAGATTGCCACATGCCGAAGATTGATTTGCCCGGAGCGCATTTCAAATTCACCGACCACCGCATTCGCATTGCCCGCGAAGGTGCGCCGTATCCAAATTGAAAGCAATGAAAACGAACGAACACAAACTAATTTCACCTTTTCAGGTAATTGCCAATAGTCTTTGCGCCGGAGGCGCAGCGGAAATTAGCCGGTGGTGGAACCACCGGAAAGCAGCCGAAAAAGATTTTTCAGCCCTGAAGAGGCGGCAGACCAACGCTGGTCTATCGCCCTTTCAGGGCTTGGTGTGGTGCGCTGAATTGTTCCGGTGGTTCCACCACCGGCTAATTTCCTGTGTCTCTTCGGGACAGGGCTTATTGTTTGGTGGCGTGTTTTGTGTGTTGATTTTTTTGACTGTTTCGCCTGTTTTGGCTCAACGCTCCAAATCATCAAAGCCAGTCGCCAAGCCTGCCGCCGCGCCCGCTCAATCTCCGGCATTTGAAAAACTTTCTGCTGAAGCCACGCAACAACGCGAAGCCGGAAACTTCGACGAAGCGATCAAGCTTTATCAGCAAGGCGTCGCCGCCAAACCTCGCTGGGACGAAGGTTGGTGGTATTTGGCGACGTTGCTTTATGAACAAGATCGTTACGAAGAAGCCGTCAAAGCGTTCAGCCGGGTCGCCGCGTTGCGTCCGCAAGTCGGCGCTCCGGTGGCGATGCAGGGATTGTGCGAATACCGGCTTGGCCGTTACGACGATGCGATGCTGCATTTGCAACAAGGCCGTCAACGAGGCATCGGCGAAAATCAGGACTTGGCGCGAGTCATGCGCTATCACGAAGGCACGCTGTTTTTGCTGCGAGGCGATTACGAAACGGCGCAGCGTGTGTTCACAGGCTTGGCCGTCGAAGGTTCCAACACACAGGATTTGATGCTGGGGATAGGTTTGTCTGTGCTGCGAATTTCCGCCTTGCCCAAACAGATTGACCTGAATCACCGTGACCGCGATCTGATTCGCAGAGCCGGTTTGGCTCAGCATTATTTCGCGCAACTAAACGCAGCCGATTCGCGCCAGGAATTCGAGCGGCTGATAAAAGACTTTCCAACCACGCCGAACGTTCAATACGCTTATGGCCGCTTCCTGATTGACACGCGCGACGACGATGCGGCGATTGCCGCGTTTGAAAAAGAGATTGCCAACTCGCCCTCGCACGCGCTGGCGCGGTTGCAGATTGCCTACGTCAAACTCCGCAACAAAGACCCTGAAGCCGGAATCGCTTTGGCTGAAGAAGCGGTCAAACTGACTCCGCGTTTGCCGCTAGGTCATTACGTGCTTGGCCGCTGCCTGTTTGAAACCGGAGCCAACAAACGCGCCATTGAAGAACTGGAAATCGCTCAGCGCATGGCTCCCAGCGAAGCCCGCGTTTATTACGTGCTGGCGCGCGCTTACGCCAAAGCCAATCGCAAAGAAGATGCCGACCGCGCGCGCGAAACTTTTGCCAGATTGGACAAGATGAACCAGGACGCTTCGCGCCGAGGTGATGCCCGCGGCGAAGCCATCGAAGAAAAAGAAGCCGAAAGGCCCAAACCTTGATTCCCAGTTTTGGACAGGCAGCGTTACAATCAGATCGGAGGTAAAAGTTTTATGGCCGTTACTGCAACTCAACAAACTGCTGTCAAAAAACAGTCGCGGGATATTCAGCTTCGGATCGAGCGGTTAAACGAACTTGCGAAAACTGCGCCGCCGATTACCACTAATCCTAATCGTATGAGCGGCGCGCCAGTCATCGGCATCCAGCGCATGCCGATGACAACGCTGTTGGATTACCTGATGGATGGTTCTTCGGTGGATGGATTCGTCGAAGAATTTCCCGGCACAGAACGTGAAAAGGTAATCGCCGCACTCGGCAAAATTCGTGAAGCCTTTGATGAAGGTGTGCTGACTGATTTGCTGGCTGAAAAAGTGGATTATTGATACGAATCCTGGTGGATCACAATTTGAATTGGCGTCTGCGGGAAGCGATCGAACCTCACGATGTGAAAACCACCAGGCAGATGCGATGGGATGACTTTGATAACGGCGAGTTGCTGAAAGTCGCGCAGCAGGAATTTGATGTGATGCTCACTACCGATGCCAATCTTTATCACCAACAGAAAGTTGCCGATTACGATTTGTCTGTGATTGTATTACGGGCTTACAAAAACTCGATTCAAGCCATTGCGCCATTGATGATTCAGGTTCTGGATTTGCTCGACCACATCAACCCGAAACCCATTACGTTTACGTTGACGATACTTTACGGTCGAGCGATCAGCGACGAGGCAAGGGCCGTTCGCAGTCAATCGGCAGCCATAAGCCACAGGTTTCAAGGTCGTTTGGATTTGGGTTGGTGATTGGCATGTGGTGAGACGGCTTTTGTCAGCGAAAACGATTTCCTCACCAGTTTTTGATATTCCGACGCAGACTCTTTGATTTCCAGAAATTGATTGGCCGCGACATCCCTGAACACTTGCCGCGTTTTGCTGACAGGCCATTGGACTTCCAGTTCTGCAATTTTCTGAAATTTCCCAAGCCCGAAATGCTGAGTCAGCGGCGAAGCGCCGAACGAACCGCCGCTCGAAACTTCTTTATAACGCAACGACTGTTTGCCGGTTGCGTCTGTCAGAGTCAGTTTGATCTTTGCGCCGATGGCTGCGCGGTTGGATTTTTCGCCGACCAGTTTGATCGAAATCCATTGATGGTGGGACAAGTTTTTAACTTGTCCCACTGTCGGATTGGTAAACAGAGCTTTGTTGTATTTGTCGCCCGGAATAAAGCCGCCTACGTTGACGTACAAATCCTGATCGCCATCATTGTCCAGATCGCCGAATCCCACGCCGTGACCTTTTTGCAAATGACCGGTTCCCATTGCGGCAGTCACGTCGGCAAAGCCTTTTCCTTCGCGGTTGCGAAACGCAAAGTTTGGCATCAACGCCGCATACGAAGGCGCTCCGGTTCCCAGATAAAAATCCAAAAAGCCGTCGTTGTCGAAATCTCCGAAGTTCGCGCCCATCGTCGGCACGACTTTGGCCAAACCGACTGCCGCCGTTATGTCTTCAAAACCGGCGTGCTGCCCACCGTTCTGTTTGCCGCGATAGAGCTTCATCGTTTCGGCTTGCGAGGGCAAACCCTGAAATCCGCGCGCGACCTCCGTCACCGAAGGCACGAAACTGGCGACGAATAAATCCAGCCAACCGTCGTTGTCATAATCGAAAAACCACGTCGGAAAACTCATCAAAGGTTTGCCGACGCCCAATTGCCCAGCGACTTCTTCAAACGTGCCGTCGCCTTTATTTCGATACAGGAAGTTTTCACTGCCGTAATTCGACACGTACAAATCGGCAAAGCCGTCGTTGTCGTAATCGCCCCAGGTCGCGCCTTTGCTGAACGCCGTGCGACCGACTCCGGCTTTGCGCGTCACGTCTTCAAACGTGCCGTTTCCGCGATTGCGAAAAAGTTGGCTCGGAGTTTCTTCGTGAGCGACAAACACATCCAGCCAGCCGTCGTTGTCGAAATCCGCCCAAGCCGACGAGTGCGTGCGATGGTCTGCGCTGAGCAAGCCACTGGCTTCGGTGACATCGCTGAAAGCTCCGTCGCCGTTATTTCGCAACAGCGAATTCCGCATCGCAAATTCCCAGCCTCCGCGCATGACGAAAACGTCCAGCCATCCGTCGTTGTTGAAATCTGTCTGGATGCAATTGATGCCGCCGATTTGCTCGCTTAATCCGGCTTTGTCGGTTTGGTCACTGAAGCTGCCGTTGCCGTTATTCCGAAAGAATTTCAGCGACTCGCAGGCATCCACGCTGCTGATAACAATGTCGGTGAATCCGTCGTTATCGAAATCATCCAGGATTGTGCCGCCCGCTCCGCTGATGCGGTCTGCTCCGACGGCAGCGGCGACATCGGGAAACCTGGGAGT
Organism: Acidobacteriota bacterium; assembly: GCA_033763255.1. GTDB lineage: Bacteria > Acidobacteriota > Blastocatellia > RBC074 > RBC074 > RBC074. Next base: position 24,927 of record JANRKX010000044.1, read on the forward strand.
TATGGGAGCAATAGGAGCACGAGCGTTTTTGGTCGCGGTCTGTTTTTTAGCCGCATTGCTCCCATAACTCCCATTCTCCCCCAAAGTCATCATCGCCAAATCCAGCAACCAGCGCACTTCCAGATTGTCAGGCCGCTTGGCCAAAAAGCTTTTGAAATGTTTGACCGCCGCCGAAGACCCCGCCGTCAATTTGTGTTGAGCCTGTTTGCTCAGAGGGAAAATGCAGGTTTCGGCGTTGTGATTGTGAACGCAATTGTCCAGTTCGCCTTTTCGCAAATGCGCAACACCCAGAATTTCGTCCAGGTAAATCAGGTCTTCAGAGTATTGCGGATTGGAGGGCAAGGCTTTGACCAACGTGGCTCGCGCGGATTCAAAGTGTTTGATGGCTTTGGCCATATCTCCGCGATACGACCACAATTGGCCGAGTTCATTGTGCAGTTGCACAATTTCCAGCAGATGGCGATTGGCTTCGACGGATTTTTCCAGCGCCGACAAATAACCTTCGGCGGACAAAAAAGCGCGACGTTCGGCATCCTGTTTGGCCTGGCAGATGGATTTCAGATCGAGCGCATCCGGCATCTTCATTGCGCGCGTGACTTCAATACGCCCGGAAACTTCCAGCACGGTTTGATACTCGCCCGCGCCATCCACACGCCGATTCCAGCTTTGATCCTGCGGCGCGCGTGATTGCGCGTCAGAAAGCTGGATCATCGCTAACGCCAGCAAAATCACCGCCGCAGATATACGAAATGTTCTGTGTTGTAAGTACATGGTTACTGCGACTGATTCCAGGTTGCCGCGCAATTTCGGCTTGCTGGTTTTTAGCTCCGTAGGAGCGGCCTGTGAACAGGCCGCTCCTACGGAGCTTGAGGGAACGAATACGCCATTTCTATAAACAGGCCGCACCTCTGGCGCTAATTTCCAACCAAGCAAAAATACTCACGTCAATAAAGCGGAGCAATTACTTCGGCGTCGCCTTGGGAGTCACGTGGATCAGAGCGCCGGGATTGGCGTCTTCCAGCAACCACAGCGAACCGTCGGGCGCTTGTGCCACATCACGAATCCGTTTGCCGATCTTCCAGCGTTCGGCTGTTTTGGCTCCGCCCTTGCCGTCGAAGGTGATGCGAGTGAGCGACATAGTGGCCAGACCGCTGACAAAGCCACTGCCGTCCCATTGCGGAAAAGTTTTGGTACCGCGATAAAACATCAGGTTGCCCGGCGCGATCACCGGAACCCAATACAGGACTGGTTTTACGAAATCAGTCCGCGTGTCGTGACTGGGAATCGGCTTACCGTTGTAATTCCTGCCGTAAGAAACCAGCGGCCAGCCGTAGTTTTTGCCCTTCTCGATCAGGTTCAACTCGTCGCCGCCGCCGGGGCCGTGTTCAAGCTCCCATAATTCACCGGTCGGCGAAAACGCCAATCCATAAGGCGCGCGGAATCCGCTGGCCCAGGTTTCTGCGGGCGTCAGGTTGGGGCCGGGAAAGGTATAAGTGCTGACCACTTTCGCGGTCTTGGCCATTTCGGTGTCCTGCGGCGGATCAATCAGCGGAATGGTCGAAGCGCCGGTTTTGCCGAAGTTAGGATTGCCCGGAAACGGTTTGCCATCCAGCGTCAGGCGCAGAATCTTGCCTACCGGCTGATCCGGGTCTTGGGCTGGAGTCATGCGCTGGCGGTCTCCCACTGACATGAATAGAGATTGGCCATCGGGCGCGAAAGCGATTTGCCCGCCTGCCTGGCCACCCTTGCCTCTGGGCATCTGACGCCACAGCACAGTGAAATCCAGCAAACGATTGCGTCGGAAATCCAGCTTGGCGCGCGCCAACGCCTGGCCTCCGCCGTAATCACCCGGCTCGATGTAGGTGATGTAGACGCTTTCGTCGGTGGCAAAATTGGGCGAGACGAAAATGCCCAGCATGCCGTTCTGATTCTGCCAGTAAACGGGAGGCGTATTGCCCAGGGGCGCGATCTTTTCTCCCTGAGCCGAGACCAGCCAAATCGGCCCGATCTTTTCAGTCACCAACATGCGCCCATCCGGCAGGAAGGCAATTCGCCAGGGCAGCCCAAACGTAGCTGTCGTGGTCAGTTGAAAAGGCAGTGTCGCTTCGGCTTCCTGCTGGCCCACATTGGTTTGAGCCAAAACAGCCCCCGACACTAAGGTGAGAAACAGCACTGCTCTCGCTAATTTCATCATTGTTATCATTCTCCTTATTTAGTGGTAACTGCTCAGCCGGTACGGAACGGGAAGCGGTAGCGCCCCGGTTTTTCGTGAGATAGGGATTTATCAAGCACCCGGTCGCTACCGCTCCCGGTTCCGTACCGAGTCATGTTTGAAAGACGGTGTTCAACACCAGATTCGACAAAAAAGTTTGTGTAACGAATGTCGGCATTTCTATAAACAGGCCGCGCCTCTGGGGCGCTAATTCCCAAACAGGCTCTCAAGGTTTTACGCCGGGCAGCGGCGGCATCATTCCTCTCGCCTCAAGTTTGTCGGCCATTTGTTTGGCCCGTTCTCGCAACCACGGCGTCGGATCGTTCTGCTCGCGTTCGCGCAACAAGGCCCGCTCCCCATAAAACAAGCCATTCAATTGCCATTGCTCTTACCTCCGATTACGGCTCAACGGTGAAGGCCTGCGAACGCGAGACGCTGTTCTGGCCGTCTTTGACTGTGATCTTCAGCGTGTAAGTTCCGGGATTCAGGCCGTCAATCGGCAACGCGCTGGCGTAGGCGATGCGGCCTTGTGCGTCGGGCGCGCCGAGCTTCAAGGGGAAATCCGCGACCATCGTTTTGCCTTGCGTGACTTGCAGCGTGAATTCCGAAATCGGTTTCGAGCCTTTTGCCGGATAGACCACGAAGAAAAAGCCGACTTGTTTGGCGGACTTTTTGAAGGCTTCGCCCAAATTCGGGTAGATCATCACGTCGCCAATCTGGAAAAAGCTGTCTTTATTTTGGCTGGCCGGAGATTGTTCGGCGCGTTGGATCAAGCTGATCGTGCTCAATCGCAACTTCATTTCATCCGGGTCTGGAATTTCGATGGTCGAACGTTGCACGCTGGCTTTGCCTGTGGGAGCGTCGTGGGCGATGGCTTCGATGTCGTAACGTCCGGGCGGCAATTCGGCTTCGCGGTAAAACAACACCTGCCCCGACCGCGTGGAGTTCAATTTGTCCAACGGGCCGGTCAACGCGTATTGGCGGCTGACTTTGGCGACCACCTGTTTCGATTGGTCCTTGATCAGCGCCAGCACGGTGAAATCGGTGGCAAAGGTTTTCTTTTCGCGGTTTTCGACAAAGCTGAAGGCGCTCATCGGCGCGGCGACTTCGACCACGGTGCGGAGCTTGCGCGTGGCGTCGGGGAAGTTGAATCCCAGCATTCGCATCGGAAAGGCGCTGGCCGGATTCGGTTTGTTCAACTCCACCAGCGCAGCCGATTCGTAATACAACATCGGCACATAACCTGTGGCGTTGACGGCGAAATAACCTTTGCGCGTCTGCACGTCGTAATCGCCTTTTTTCAGTTTGACCGAAACCTGACGGAATTTGCCGTCCACGTTTTGATTGGTCGGCGAGTAAGTCAGCAGGTAATAACTGTGCAAATCTTCGTCCACCTGAACCAGTTTGCCGCCGATGTTGTTGGTATCGCCGATGAAGGCTCCGCCGGTTTCTTGCGCCAATTGCATCAATCCGCTCTGCGGACTGAGCCTGATTAAGTCTTCGTTGCGTTCCAGCATGGCGGTCATCGGTCTGCCGGTTTCAGGACGGCCCGGATCGGCATCAACGCGACGGCGTCCCAGCGCGTTGATTTCATCGCGGGCTTCCTGGTTGGGGCTGATGGCGCGCAAACCTGCGGAATCAATCGTGTAAATGCTGACGTTCAACCGATTGGCTTGATTGATGACGGATCGGAAATGCGCGACGACGTTGGGCGGAATGGATAAACCTTCGGAAAAGAAAACGACGGCTTTGCGACCGGGCAGGTTCCGCATCGAATTGACTACGGCCAGCAATCCGTTCGACGTGGCGTAACCTTGGGAATCGCGTTCCAGCACTTCAAAAGTTTCCAGCGTGCGCCGTGTCATTTCGGCAAATCGCAAATCCACAGAAGCTGAACCGGCAGCCGAACCGGCGGCTCCCGCGCCTGCCGCATTGCCGGCGGCTCCGGCTGCCGCAGCCGCCGATGCCGCCGAAGAAGCCTGTTGCTGCAAATCGGAAATGCGCTGGTTCTGGTTGCGAGCTTGTTCGGCGTTGGAACTGAACGACGCCGACGAACTGGCTCCGGCGCGATCAATCGCTTCTCGAACCAGCCGGTTGTCTGTGGTGTAGTTCTGCATCACCTTCAACGCCAGATCAATCGTGAACACGCCCATGTAATCGTCCGGGCGAGTGTTTTCGCCGACGTAGTTTTTGGCGGCGTCGCGCGCTCGCGTACGACCGTCTTGCGACAAGCGGTCAAAGACAATTGCGATGGCGCTGACTCCGATTTCAGGTTCGCCGACGGCCAGGTTGGTGGCTTTCGGAGCGGCAGGCGCAGTTTCTTTTTTCTCGGCGGCGGCGGTGGCAGCAGCAGATTTTTCGCGCGTCACCAAACGGAAAGATTCGACCTGTTGCCGCTGGCCGTCTTCGCTGACTTCAAAATCGGCGGCGGTCAGGTCTTTGATGATGCGGCCTTTTTTGTCTTTGACCACCACGTCCAAAATGACTTCGGCGGTTTTGAGCGAAATTTTTTGATCCTGCGCCGGGTCTTGGGCTGCGATTTGAAAGGGCAGGGACAATGTCAACGAAACGATAAGCAGCAAGGCGGTCAACGATCTTTTCATTTCCGATTCCTCTTTAACGAACTATTTTTTGTTTGAGATGAGTGACAGTCGGCAGTGTCGCGCTTAGAATGCGCGCCGCCGTGCCGAAAGGTAACACCAAATTAGCAGTAACCCAAACATTGACGTATTCATGAAGAAGAAAGTCACCATCCGCGATGTGGCCGCCAAATTGGGATTGTCGGCGATGACGGTTTCGCTGGCTTTGCGGGACAATCCGCGCATTCCGGCGGAAACCAAACGCCGGGTTCGCGTCACTATGGACAAGCTCGGTTACAAACCCAACCCTGTGGCACGCGCACTTGCGACCGGCAGATCGAATCTGCTGGGCGTGATCGTCCCAAACAGTTCCGACCATTATTACGCCGAAGTCATTCGCGCCATCGAAGACCAAGCCAGCGCCGCCAACTTTCATGTGTTGCTGGCCAACGGTTCGTACGAAATGGATCGGTACACCGAACGTGTGCGCGACATGATGAGTTTGCACGTCGGCGGCATCATCGCTGCTCCGCCGTTCACCAGCGACAAACCCAAACTGCCGCCGTTCTGGCAAAACCTGCTGAAGAAAGACACCGAATTCGATGTGGTGTTGCTGAATCGTGAGTTGCGTCCGCCGATCTTTCATCAGGTTGCTCCTGATTACACCGACGGAGTTCGGTTGGTGGTCGAAGCTCTGGCTGAACGCGGGCATAGCCGCGTGGCTTATGTTTCAGGGCGACCGGCAATGTTGCCGATTCGGCAGCGGCTGACGGCGTTCAAACGGTTTTCCAAACAACGCGACTTCGCGCAGGACGACGCGCTGATTGAACATTGCAACCTGACTTTTGCCGGAGGTTACGAAGCTGGCAGGCGGTTGTGGGCGGCGAATGGCAAAAAGCCTTCGGCGGTGGTGGCGTTCAGCGATGTCGTCGCCGTCGGCTTGTTGCGGTTTTTTGACGAAGCCGGCGTCAAGGTTCCCGATGAAGTTTCGGTCGTCAGTTTTGATGGCACGGCGGTCGGAGAATTTACCCATACCAGTCTGACGACGGTGGCTACGCCGATGTACGAAATCGGCAAACGCGCTTATCAAATGCTGATCGGTGCGATGAATTGCGAATTCAACGAAGTGCAAAGTTTGATTCTGCCGGTTGAATTGAAGCTGCGCGAATCCATCGGCGAAGCCCGGCAGGACAAAGCTTGACAGATTTTTGCCGCCTATGGTCTAGTGCGCTCTGCAAACAGGTTTACCGGTAAACCAAAACCATCAACCGGATCAATTCACAATCTGACGACAGGACACAGTGATGATTTCACGCCGCGAATTTTTAGCTGCGCCGATTGCCGTTGCTTCGACGGTTGCGTTGTTGCAAGCCGCTCCAAAAAACATTGGAGTCAAAATCGGCTGCCAAACCAACGCCTGGCGGATTGATCCGAACAACTTCGACAGCTTGCTGGCCGTGCTGCGCCAGTTGAAAGAACTTGGTTACGAAGGGTACGAAACCGGATTCCGCAACGTGCAAGGACAATTCGCCAACTCTGCCGCTGTGCGAAAACAGCTTGAAGTCACAGGTCTGAAGTTTTTGGGCTGCCATATCTTTTTGGACAAGTACGACGAACAAACGCAAATTGCGCCTCTGGAGTTGGTGCAGAAAATTGCGGATGGCGCGGCTTCGCTTGGAGCGGAGCGATTGATCTTGAGCGGCGGCGGGTTGATTCGAGACGGCAAAGTTGCCGCCGATTTTTTGAAGCGCAAAGCCGACGGTTTGAATGCTGCCGGAAAGTATTGCCGGTCAAAAGGAATCCGGCTGGCTTATCACAATCACGGCCCGGAGTTTGAAGCTGGCGGCGTGGAAATCGAAGGTTTGTACGCGCAAACCGATCCGGCGTTGGTGGACTTCCTGCATGATTTTGGCTGGGCGTTTTACGCCAAAGCCAACGTGCCGGAGTTTTTCGCTAAACATCACAAACGCATCGTCGGCATGCATCTGCGCGATTTCAAAAACGGCGAACAGGTTCCGTTGGGACAAGGCGAGTTTCCGATTCGTGAACTGGCCGCTGCGATCAAAAAGGCCAAGTGGACGGGCTGGGCGATCAACGAAGAAGAACGCCTGAGCGGCGAAAAGCCCGGCGAAAAGGCTGTCGCTCCGGCGCGGCAAACGATGAAACAAGTGTTCGGCAAATGACGGCAGGGAAGCGGGTCGTGATAAGCTGTGATTGAAAGGAGTTCATGATGAGCACAGCGACTTTACTCAAACCTGAAAAGACAACAATCAAGCAACAGGTCACTGTAACGCCACCCATTACCAGCAATCCTAAACGAATGGGCGGCGATCCCGTGATTGGCACGGAGCGAATGCCCGTGACAACCCTACTGGATTTTTTGATTGGCGGTGAATCCATTTCTGCCTTCAGCGAAGTTTACGGCACCTCGGAAGAAAACTGTAAAGCGGCGTTGCAGGTCTTGCGTGACGCCATAGACCAAGGAAAGTTGACCGACCTCATTGCCGAGCGAGTGGATTATTGATGCGGGTGTTGTTTGACCACAACGTTGATTGGCGTTTGATGCATTCATTGCCCAACGATTGGGAAATCAACACGACTCGCCGGTTGCGCTGGAACGAATTGGACAATGGCGAATTGCTGGCCGTCGCGCAACAGGAGTTCGATATTCTGGTGACAACTGACAAGGCCTTGTACGGTCAACAAAACGTCCCCAATTATGACATTGCTGTGATTGTCTTGCGCGCTTACAGTAATCGTTTGATTGATCTTGAACCCTTTGCCGACGGCATTATCAAAACGGCTGACCAGATAAAACCCGGACAAACTGTTTGGCTTTATGTCAGCGAAAAGTTGCGTGATTCAGACCGCCGTCACCGGCGCGGAGAATTTCCTGGCTAAAGTCGTGGACACCGTGTTCGCCAGCAAATGATGGCTTATGAACATAAGCAAGCTGACCGCTCCCTATTTTGTGCTGCAAGCGTTGGCGGTGTTGGAATGGTGGCTTGTGCTTTGGTTTCGTCCGGGGCATCGAAAATACTTTTTGCCGCCCAACAGCGACGAAGTGTTTCTGCTGGCCTTTTGCCTGCCTGATCTTTCGCTGATCGTGATTGGTTCGCTGGCAGCCAGCGTTTTATGTTGGCGACAAAAAGCTGCCGCCCATGTGGCGTTGTGGTTGGTTGTTGGTTCGCTGGGTTATGCGACGCTGTATTGTTTGGCGTTGTCACTGCTGACCGATTCGGCGTGGATCAGCGTGGTGATGATGGCGGCTTCGTTGGGCGCGAGTTTGATTCTGACCTTGCTGTTTTTGTATCCCGGACATTCGTTGTTTCGCCAGGCCGTTCAGGCAAAGCCGCTGTGGAATCTGGCCAAGACGCTTGGACAAATCACGATCTTTTGGAGCTTCTTTCTGATTGCGCTGCCTGCGTTGATTCATCGCGTCGAAGTTGAACTTGGCATTCCGCAATTTGCCGGTCAGCGATGGTTGGCCATTGGAATGTTTGGATTGCTAAGCGCCGTCGGATTGTGGAGCGGCGTAACGATGGCCTGGCTGGGCGCTGGAACTCCGCTGCCCGTGGATGGCACTCGGCAATTGGTGGTGCGTGGGCCGTATGCCTTTGTCAGAAACCCTATGGCACTGGCGGGAATGGGGCAAGGTTTGGCGGTTGGAATTTATCTCGGCTCGGTGCTGGTGATGTTGTATTCGATTGCAGGCAGCTTGGCGTGGAATTACATCGCGCGTCCGCTGGAAGAAGTCGAATTAGCTGAAAAGTTCGGCGACAGTTATGAACGTTACCGCGCTGAAGTGAAGTGCTGGTGGCTACGATTGACGCCTTTTGATTTGAATCAGTACCGCGACCAGTAGGGAGCGATTGTCTTATGAGACGAAGAGAGTTTTTGATTGGCTCAAGCGCGGCGGCGTTGACCGCTGCTTCTTACGCGCGCGTGGTTGGAGCGAACGACCGATTGGGAATGGCTCTGGTTGGCAGCGGGCGGCGCGGGCGCGAAGTGATGAAGGCGTTTTTGACGACCGGCCAAGCCGAACTGAATTGCATCGCCGACGTGTTTGACGTGCAGCGCGGACGCGCGCGCGACTTTCTGGGCGTCAAACCAACAGAAGTCGTCGCCATCGAAGAAGCCTTGAGCCGCAAAGACGTGGACGCCGTGCTCATCGGCTCGCCGGATCATCTGCACCTGTCGCAAACGCTGGCGGCGTTGAAAGCTGGCAAGCACGTTTATCTGGAAAAGCCGACTTCGCACAATTTTGATGAAGGCGCGAAGTTCCTGGCCGCCGCCAAGCAATTCAAAAACCTCGTCATTCAAACCGGCACGCAACAACGCAGCGGCGCGCATTACGCTCGCGCCAAAGAAGAGTTTTTTGACAAAGGCAAACTCGGCAAAGTCGTCTTTGCACGCGCCATCTGGCACGACTTCCCTTGGCAGCGTCGCAAGATCGAACCGCAGCCGAAACCGGCGGGCTTGGATTGGGAACGCTTTTTGGGGCCTGCGCCGAAAGTCGCTTACGACTGGATTCGTTACGATTCGTGGCGCTACTTCCCGGATTACGGCGGAGGTTTGCTGGCAGACATTTTGACGCATTGGGCAGACGTGGCTCAGTGGATGATGGACGAATCGCGTCCGCTGAACGCTACTGCGACGGGCGGCATTTACCAGATGAAAGATGGCCGCGTGAATCCAGACACGGTCAACGCTGTGTTGCAGTACGCGGGCGGAGCGAACGGAACCTGGAATCTGACCTTTGAATCGTCTGTGCTTTCGATTCGCAACGAACGCCCAGGGGTGTTCTTTCAGGGAACCGACGGCACGCTGGAAATCACGCGCGGCGAATACGTTTTCACGCCGGTCAAAGGCGAAGCTCAAATCGTCAAAGCCGAAGGCAGTTTGGAAATCGCGCACGCCGCGAACTTCATTGACGCGATGAAAACCGGCAAACGTCCGAGCGCCGACATTCAAACCGGAATTGAAGCCTGCAACCCTGTGCATCTGGCGAAAGCGGCTTATTGGAAGAAGAAGCGGATGAAGTTTGATGTAATAGGTAAAATGGTTATTGAGGATACATAAGAACCTTAAATGTATTGTAGACGGTCCGGTCTGCGGAGGCTTCCACAAGTGGACAACTGGTGGAACCTTCCGCAGATTGGACAGTCTACGGTACATCCGTCACCCTTCATGAATCACTCATCCCCAAGCCTGACCAGGCAATTCGCAACAGGCTGTTAACTCCTTTTGCGCTTGCGTTGAAATTCGCTTGTTAGTTTTTTTGTTGGGTGGGCGGCAGCCTTTAGCACGCTAATGCGGCTGGGCAGGGAAGATTGCACATGCAATGAGGTCGCGCGCTTGAAAAACTCACGCGTGTCTTCCAGATGTTCGGTCATTCGGCGACGCGCTTCGTCAGCGTCCTTGCGGCGGATGGCAAGGAAGATGCGGCGATGCATTTGCAGCGTGTGCTCCGGCTCTACCAATTGTGCGGTCAGGTGAATCAGTCGTTCCAGCGATTGATGCACGACGGTGAACATCAGGCTGCACACGCGATTGCCTGCGATGCGGAAAATGGTTTTGTGAAACAGCAAATCATATTCGGTGAAGCGTGGGTGATCCTGCCGACTCTCTTCCATTTCGGTAAGCACTTGCTGCAATTCGGCAATGTCTTCTAGCGTGGCACGAGTTGCGGCGCGCGCGGCTAATTCCGGCTCGACAATGAGCCGCGTCTCCATCAACTCGTGAAAAGACAGGCCGTCCAACAAAATCAAAAACTCCATGGGCTCGGCCAGTATCGCGGGTGCTGCCGCATTCAAATACGTGCCGTCACCTACGCGCTGTGAGATTACGCCCATAATTTCCAAAACCTTGAGTGCCTGTCGGAGTGATGATCGGCTGACGCCAAAATGCTCGGCAAGTTCACGCTCGGCAGGCAACCGCTGCCCCGGCACTAACGAGCCTTCCGAAATCAGCCGCTTGAACAAGCCGATCAGTGTGCCGGTGACATCATCTTTTGCGGTTGCGGCGGAACGGGTTGCGATGGATATTTTTTTGCTGTTCATCGGTATGACCAATTCTAGCATGAAAAACAGTATTTTACCCTAGCCGGTTTTCTGGTGGCCAATCGCGCTATTGTAGTTCTTTCAAAGGTACAACCAAATTGCGTAAGAAAGGTGGCGATCGAACTCAAAAAATATCGAATAAATTCCAATACACACTTGCCGCTCCATCAGATTGGCAGTACCATTTGCCGCCACCAAAGAGGTCTTTATCATTTCACATTTTACGGATGGTTGACCGGCTGTTCTCGGCCGCTGAGCAAGGTTGGGGGGAAAGGTCGTACCATTCAAGGCTTGATCTTGCCTGCATGAGCACTCAAGCGAATGGATAATGCCCAATGGTTAATGGGTAATTGCCGTTGTTTTAAGATCGGATTGATTGCAATGATCGTCATTCGTCAGGGACAACCCGAAGACATCGCAATGATTCACCACGTCGTCCACCAGGCGTTTGGCCAAGCAGCGGAAGCGAATCTGGTGGACGCTTTGCGGCGAAACGGCAAGGCGTTGATCTCGCTGGTGGCCGAAGACAATGGCCGCGTCATCGGCCACATTCTGTTCAGCGAAGTGACGCTCGAAGCCGGAGAAAATCGGTTGGTTGGAATTGGCCTGGCTCCGATGGCGGTTTCGCCCGAACGACAGAATGAAGGCATTGGCTCTCGACTGGTCGAAGCCGGATTGAAACGTTGCCGAGAAGCCGGTTACCCGTTTGTAGTCGTGCTTGGGCATCCTGAATTTTATCCGCGTTTCGGATTTGTCCCGACCAGTCAGTTCGGCGTCAAAAGCGAATACGACGTGCGCGATGAAGTTTTTATGGCTATGGAATTGAAAGAAGGTTCGTTGGCGGGTTTTGCTGGGATCGTCAAATATCAACCCGAATTCAACGAAGTCTGAGTCAAAGCTGTTTTCAAAACTTTTTTCCACGAAGGCACACGAAGCAACACGAAGAAAACAAGCTCACTGTTTTTCTTCGTGCAACTTCGTGTGACTTCGTGGATGAGGTTTTTCCTTAACAGTGATGACTTGGTATCCAATCACCTCTCAACTTTTTGAGAATCCCACAAGGAGGCTACAAATGATGCGAAGAATGATGGCGATGCTGTTCGTCGCCGCGTTTGCGCTGCTCGTCAACACGGCGGCCTTCGGTCAGGCGGTGTACGGCACGATTGTCGGCACAGCGTCTGATCCGCAAGGTTCGGCGGTTGTCGGGGCTAAGGTGGTCATCACCGACACACAACGACAAGTCACAGTGACCACCGTCACCAATCAAGACGGCAATTTTACCCAGCGAGCATTGATCGCCGGGACATATACCGTGCGAATCGAAGCCAACGGATTCAAAGCCGCTGTGCAAACGGTCGTCGTTTCAGTTGACCAGGAATCGCGCGCGGATTTGAAATTGCAGGTCGGCGACGTTTCCCAGGTCGTCGAAATCAGCGCGGAAACTCCGTTGCTGAAAACCGAACGCGCCGACGTGGCCGTGACCTTCACCGAAAAGACCGTCACGAATTTGCCGCTCATCAATCGGCGCTTTTCGCAATTTGAATTGCTGACGCCGGGTGTGCAAGCGACGACTTCGCAAACGGCTTCGTCCGAAGACCCGCAAGGTTCGTTTAGAAAAGTGGTCAACGGCCAGAGCTTTGCCGGAACGACTCAATTGCTGGACGGAACGGACAACCGCGACGCGCTGCTCAGTTTGATCGTCGTCAATCCGACTTTGGAATCGTTGTCAGAAGCGAAGATCACGACGGCTGCTTATGACGCGGAATTCGGCGCAACCGCCGGAGTCATCAGCGTCCAAACCAAATCCGGCACGAACGATTTTCATGCCGTCGGGTTTAACTTCCTGCGAAACGGCGTGCTGAACGCGCGCAATCCGTTCACACAGTTCAATCCGATTCGCGGTTCCAGCCGATACATTCCCGTCACGCAGTTGAATCAATTCGGCGGAGCAGCCAGCGGCAAAATCATCGCCGACAAACTGTTCTGGTTTGGCGATTATCAAGGCACGCGCCGCAATACTGGCGGTTCGGCATTGTTGCGAGTTCCGTCGGCAGCCGAACGCGCGGGCGATCTGAGCGGGTTGGGACTGAACATCTTCGATCCGGCCAGCGGCGACACTCCGGCGGCTCGCACGCAATTCACCGATAACAAAATTCCGACCAACCGGTTGTCGGCTCAGGCGCAGAGCCTGTTGAGGCTGATTCCGCTGCCGAACATTGACGGCGTGTTACGCGATGCGCCGAATTACGTCGGCTCCGGGACGATCAAATTCAACGAAGACATTACCAACACGCGCTGGGATTATTTTTACAGCCAGCAACTGCAAATTTTCGGGCGGTACAGCATTGCCGATTATCGTTTGGATTCGCCGGGCATTTTCGGTTTCGCAGCCGGAGGACGCGGATTTGACGAACAAGCTCCGTTCGCGGGCATTTCGCGCACGCGCAATCAGAGCATCGCTTCGGGATTCAACTATTCGGTCAGCCCGACGTTGCGAACCGATTTCCGTTTCGGCTGGTTCCGGTATCGCGTCAACGTTGATCCGGGCGCGGGCGAAACCACCCCGGCCAAAGACGCCGGTATTCCCGGTTTGAATAACGATTCATTCACGGGCGGCATGCCAGCGTTTCTGTTGAACGGATACGGACCCGGCGGCAACGGCGGCAACCAGTTCAACTTCGGTTACGCGCTGCAATTCGCTCGATGCAATTGCCCGCTGCGCCAGAACGAACGCGCGTTCCAATTCGTCAACAACTGGTCGAAAGAGGCAGGCAATCATTCGTTCCGCTTTGGTATTGATTACCGCTACGCCAAGAATCTGCGAATTCCGTCCGACCGTCACCGCGCGGGCGAATTGCAATTCAACGCTGCGCGCACGCAAGGCGCCAGCGGCGGCGGATCGGCTCTGGCTTCGTTCCTGTTGGGCGATGTCAGCGTGTTCGAACGTTACGTCAGCACGATCACCGATGCCGAAGAACGCCAGAATCGCTACTTCGTTTATGGTCAGGACAACTGGCGTGTCAATCGCAACCTGACCATCAATTACGGATTGCGTTACGAAAACTATCGCCCGCAAACCGTGACCGGCGCTGGCAAAGGCGGATTTGTGGACGTCAACACCGGTGAAGTTTTGATTGCCGGTTCAAATGGCGTCGGACTTGATTTGAATCAACTTGCCGCCAACAACCTGTTCGCGCCGCGCATCGGCATCGCTTACAAGCTGGGCGACAAGACTGTGCTGCGATTGGGCTACGGTCGCGGATTCGACATCGGCGTGTTCGGTTCGGTCTTCGGACACAACGTGACGCAGAACCTGCCGGTGCTGGGCATTCAATCCAATCAACCGGCGCGGAACTTCGATTCGGTGTTTAACCTGGCGCAAGGCCCGCAGGCGCTCAATCCCGCGACGATTCTCAACAACCAGCCCAAAGGCCCGAATGGTCGCCCGATTCTGCCCAACGGCGTGACGGCGTTCATTCTGCCGGAACGTGTGCGGCTGCCAACGACCGATAGCTGGAACGTCACGATTCAGCGCCAGACCATCGGCGACATTGCGGTCGAAGCGGCCTACGTCGGAACCAAAGGCACACACGTTTTCGCAGGCTTCGGCGGCGATTACGATTTCAACCAGGCCACGTTGCAAGGTTTCGGCACACTGACCACCAACCAGCGCAAACCATTTTTCAACAAATTCGGCTGGACGCAAAACTTCCGCTACTACGGTTCGGACGCAAGTAACAACTTCCATTCGATGCAGTTGAAAGCCGAAAAGCGTTTCTCGAAAGGTTATTCGCTGCTGACGCACTACGTTTGGTCGCGGTCGTTCCATTACACCGGGACTTACTACAACATTGACGCAACTCAGGCTTACGGCCCGAACGACAACCATCGCAGCCACGTTTACACGTTGGCGAATGTGATGGAATTGCCGTTCGGCAAAGGTCGCAAATTCCTGAGTGGCGCGGGCAAGGCCGTAGATACAGTTATCGGCGGCTGGCAGATGAACGTGATTTATTCGTGGCAGAGCGGATTGCCGTTCACGCCCAGTTACCGCGATTGCAACGCCGACCGCGATACCGGCTGGTGTCGTCCTGATCTGGTAGGCGATTGGAAGCCGGATAATCCGACTGCCGCGCAATGGTTCATCACCACGGCTCAAGGCGGTTCGACGATTACTCCGTTGACGACCAACGGCCAGACGATTGGTCCCTGGCGTCGTCCGCAACGCGGAACTTTCGGCAGCGTCGGGCGCAATCGTTTACTGGGACCAAGCTTCCAGCAATTCGATATGTCGCTGCAAAAAACGTTCAGCATCACCGAACGTTTCAAAGCGCAATTCCGCGCCGAAATGTTCAACGTGCCGAACAAAGTCAATCTGGCCAATCCGAACGCTTGCGTGGATTGTCCGGGAACGGCAGGCCGCATCACCAACATTTTCCAACTGGCCACCATGCGCCAGATGCAGTTTGGGTTGAGGCTGTCTTACTAAACGAGTAGCCGGGAGTCGGTAGACGGTAGTCGGTGTTTTCGATTATTGGCTTCCGACTCCCGGCTCCCTTTTTTGAAAATCAAAAACGATGACAAGCGCATCTGTAAAACTTGCAGTTCAACCGGCAACCATTGCCGAACCAATTCACAAAAGCGATTCAGTCAAACCCGGCTCGCTGTTCAAAGCAGTTTCAACCGGCGCGACTTACACGCTGCGCTTTTCGCCAGAAGCAGCAAAGCTGGAATGGCTGAGTTGCGGCGAATACGCGCTGGAAGCAGGCGCACACACTGACAAGCTGAGCAAGGCGAACGACGAAACTTTGTTGTTTATGTGGAAAGGCAGCGTCGAAGTCAGCGTTGGCGGCAAAACTTATTCGCTGGCGGCTTACGACACGATCTACATTCCGCGCGGGGCCGAGTTTCAAGTCTCAAACTCAACCTCTGAACCTGCGCGAGTGATTGAATGTTCGGCGACGGCGGAAAACGTTCATCCGGTGCATTACTCCAGCTTCGCCGAATACTCCAAACGCGAAGACCGCATTCGCCACTTGGCAGGCAAAGACGTTTTCATGATGTTCGATGTGCCCGAAGCGGCGGACAAACTCATCGCCGGATACACCTTCTTCCAGTCCTATCAACGTTCCTGGCCGCCGCACAATCACACCGATCAGGAAGAAACCTACATCTTCATCAAAGGTCACGGCGCAATGGAAGTTTACGAATCGCCGGAAAAAATGTGCTTCGTGACTTCAGTCAACGAAGGCGATTTGGTGACGATCCCTATGATGAATTACCACCCGGTCTTTTCTCAGGAATCGCCGCTGGAATTCATTTGGTGCATCGCCGGAGCGCGATACTGGGTTGGCGATAAAAACAAAGACTTCATGGACGGCAAAGGCGATTCCATAACAACTTAAAAACTGTCCACGAAGGACACGAAGAATCACGAAGAAGAAGCGAAGAACTTCGTGATCCTTCGTGTCCTTCGTGGATTTGAGAGGGACGTTTTGAATGTTTGTTACTCACCTTGAATGCTCGAAGACGGGCAAAATCTACGAAGCCAATAAAATTTATAACCTCTCCGAAGTCGGCAAGCCCTTGCTGGTTCGTTACGATTTGCAGGCAGCAGCCAAAACTCTGACCAAAGACAGTTTGAAAGGCCGCGTGTCTTCGCTGTGGCGATACCGCGAAGTGCTGCCAGTGATTCACGACGAAAACATCGTCACGCTGGGCGAAGGTTGGACGCCGCTGCCCCACGCCAAACGGTTGGGCGCGCTCGTGGGCATGCCGGAGCTTTTCATCAAAGACGAAGGCTTGAACCCGACCGGTTCGTTCAAAGCGCGTGGCCAGACTGCGGCGATTTCGATGGCCAAAGAGTTGGGCGTCAAAAAAGTTGCCATTCCCACGGCGGGCAACGCGGGCGGCGCGATGTCGGCTTACGCGGCGGCGGCTGGGATGGAAGCTTATGTTTTTATGCCGCGCGACACTCCGGCGGCTTGCCGAATCGAGTGCGAACAACTCGGCGTTCAAGTCACGCTGATTGACGGGTTGATTACCGATTGCGGAGCCGAAGTCGCCCGGCGCAAAGAAGCCGAAGGTTGGTTTGACGTTTCCACGCTGAAAGAGCCGTACCGCATCGAAGGCAAAAAAACGATGGGTTATGAATTGGCCGAACAGTTCGGCTGGGAATTGCCCGACGTGATTTTGTATCCGACCGGCGGCGGCACGGGGTTGGTCGGTATGTGGAAAGCATTCGACGAAATGGAAGCAATGGGCTGGATAGGCAGCAAACGCCCGCGAATGTTTTCTGTTCAAGCCGCCGGTTGCGCGCCTATTGTTCGCGCCTATGACAACGGCTGGGACGAAGCGCCGGAATTTGAAAATGCCCACACGGCGGCTTCGGGTTTGCGAGTTCCGAAAGCCGTCGGCGATTTCATCATGTTGAACATTTTGCGAACCAGCGGCGGCGGAGCCATCACCGTTACCGATGAAGAGATGATCGCCGACACCAAAATTGTCGGCGCTGCCGAAGGCATGTTTTGCGCGCCCGAAGGCGCAGCCTGTTTTTCGGCGCTGAAAAAATTGCTGGCCAACGATCAGGTGACGACCAATGAACGAGTTGTGTTGTTCAACACCGGCACCGGGCTCAAGTATCTGGAAGCTTACGGGCTGAAAGAGGCGCGATGAGAAATCAACTATGGCTCAAGTGACATCCCAACAAGACGCAGCGCGAATGACGATGCCGCCAGTTTACCGCCAAGTCCGATGGTGGATATTGGCGCTGCTGTTTTTCGTCACAGTCATCAACTTCGTTGACCGGCTGACGCTGTCGTACGTTGCGCCGGTTTTGAAAGATACCTTCAAACTGTCGAATGAAGATTACGGGAACATCGTTTCGTGGTTCTTGTTCGGAATGATGATCGGCGAATTCCCTATGGGGCGGTTGATGGATCGGCGTGGGCCGAAACTGGGCTTTTCCTTCGCTGTCATTTGGTGGTCAATTGCCAATGCGTTGCACGCGGCGGCGCGAACCGTATTTCAATTCAGTGTGTTGCGGTTTTGGATGGGAACCGGCGAATGCGGCAATTATTCCGGCGGCGTCAAAGTCATCGGCCAATGGTTTCCGCCAAAAGAGCGCGCTTTTGCGACGGGGATCATGAATGGGGCTTCGTTGGTGGGCAATATGATTACGCCACCGATCATCGTCTTCATTATGGCCAAGCTGGGTTGGAAAGCAGCGTTTCTAATTCCCAGTTTGCTGGGGATGTTCTGGGTCATTTTCTGGCGCAAGTATTACAAACTGCCGGAAGAACATCCTTCGCTGACTGAAGCCGAACGCCGATACATCAAAGAAAGCGAGCCGGAAGAAGAGCGCCCATCGCCTTCAGTTTGGCAATTGCTGGCGACTCGGCAAGCCTGGGCGTTGATGTTGTGCCGGTTGTTGGTCGGGCCGGTGATTCAGTTTTATTTGTTCTGGTTGCCGTTGTACCTGTCCAAAACGCGCGGATACAGCATGGTGGCGATTGGGTTTCTGGGAATGCTGCCGCCGCTGTTTGGCGATCTGGGCAGCGTCGGCGGAGGTTGGATCACTGGCCGAATGATTGGCAAAGGTTGGACTGTGGATCAATCGCGCAAGCTGGTGATGTTTGCCGGAGCAGCCCTGTGTGCGTTGAGCGTTGTAGTTGTCAAAGCTGATACGCCTGTCATTTGGTGGGGAGCAATTTGTCTGGTTTATTTCGGGCATTACGCGCTTTCGGCAAATATGTTTGCGGCCATCTCCGATATTTTTCCGAACAATGCCGTGGCCAGAGTTACTGCTTTGACCGGCGTTGCAGGCGGCTTGAGCGGCTGGTTGTTCCCACGTTTAACCGGCTGGCTGGTGGATAAAGTTTCGTATACGCCAGTGTTTACGATGGCGGCGTTGATGCCTGCGGCGGGCGTGCTGGCGCTGTTTTTGTTGGCGGGGAAATTGCGCCGCGTGGAGTTGTGATGCCCGACGTACTGATTACCGAAAACATCATTGGCGAAGCGATGGACGAATTGCGTGAACGGTTTGATTGCGTGTTCGAGCCATTGCTGTGGAAAGAGCCGGACAAGTTGCGCGCAATGATTCCAAACTTTCGCGCGTTGATCGCTCGCAACCAGACGCAAATTACGCGCGACATCATCGAAGCCGGAACCCGGCTGGAAGTCATCGCCCGCGCTGGCGTCGGCATGGACAACGTGGATTTGGACGCAGCTTCGCGCGCCGGAATTGTCGTCAGTTGGACACCCGAACAGAACACGAACTCCGTCGCGGAATTGACGATTGGCTTGATGCTTTCGCTGGCGCGGATGATTCCCGATGCCGACGCGCACACGAAAGCAGGCGGCTGGGATCGTTGGAAATACATGGGCGTGGAACTGTTGGGCAAGACGCTGGGCATTGTCGGCTTGGGGCGCATCGGCAGTTTGACCGCCGCCAAAGCGCGCGCGCTGGGCATGGAAATCGTCGCTTACGATCCTTATGTGAGCGGCGATTCGCTGCGCGCGATGGAAGTTCGCGCTCGGCTGACCAGTTTGGAAGAAGTCCTGGCCGGTTCGAATTTCGTTTCGCTGCACCTGCCGGAAAACGACGAGACGCGCGGGATGTTTGGCGCAGAACAGTTCGGCCAAATGAAACCGAGCGCCTATTTCATCAACTGCGCGCGCGGCGGCGTGGTGCAGGAAGATGCCTTGCTGCGCGTGTTGCAACAAAAAAAAATTGCTGGCGCGGCATTGGAAGTTCGCAAACAGGAACCCGCTCCGCCCAGCGAATTCAATCAACTGACCAACGTCATTTTGCTGCCGCACATCGGCGCACAAACTCACGAAGCGCAACGCCGCGTTGTAACCGCAGTTGCCCACGATGTGACCTCGATTTTGAACGGCGGCGAAGCCAAGTATTTTGCCAATTTCAGTAAACCTGCGAGGAGTCGGTAGTCGGTAATCGGTAGTTGGTTGCTGACTACCGAGTCCTGACTCTCGACTCCCGACTACTCACGGAGAAGCAATGAAACTCTTTCTCGATACAGCAGACGTAGCGCAAATCCGCGAAGCCTGGAGTTGGGGTATCGTGGATGGCATCACCACCAATCCGTCCCACGTAGCCAAAACCGGTCGCCGCGCGATGGACGTGTACGAAGAAATTCTGGGCATCGTTGATTGCCCGGTCAGTTTGGAAACCGTTGCGCTGGACGCGCCCGGCATCATCGAAGAAGCCCGCCAACTGGCGAAGATGCACAAAAACGTCGTCGTCAAAGTGCCGCTGCTGAAAGAAGGTTTGAAAGCCGTCAAGGCGCTTTCCGCCGAAGGCATCAAAACGAACGTCACGACGACGTTTTCACCGTTGCAGGCATTGCTGGCGGCGAAATGCGGCGCGACGTATGTCAGTCCCTTCGTCGGACGGCTGGATTTCATCGGCCACGACGGCATGGAACTGGTCGAGCAAATCAAAACCATCAACGTCAATTACGGCTTCAACACCGAAATCATCGTCGCCGCCATCCGCCATCCGAAACACGTGTTGGAAGCGGCGTTGATCGGCGCGGACATTTGCACGATGTATTTCGAGTTCATGGACATGCTCTACAACCATCCGCTGACCGACATCGTGGTGGAGCAATTTTTGAAAGATTACGGAAAGATTCCCAAGTAGTTATGAAAACCTATCCGCTTTATCTCAATGGTGACTGGCACGTTTCCAGTCCGTTTCAAGCAGTCATTAATCCGGCGACCGGCGAATCGCTTGGGCAGATTTCAACGGTTGATCGCGCGCGCGTGGCTGCGGCCATCAGCGACGCGCACGAAGCGTTCAAGTCGTGGCGAAAATTGCCCGGCAAATCGCGCGGAGATTTTTTGCTGGCCATCGCCGCCGAAGTCGAAAAGCGCAAAGACGACATTGCTCGCACCATCACGCTGGAAAATGGCAAACCGCTTCCGCAAAGCTTCGGTGAAGTGGCGATGACCGTTGACCATCTGCGCTGGTTTGCCGAAGAAGCCCGGCGCGCCTATGGCCGCATCATCCCGCATCAAGCTGACGGCAAACGCAATCTGGTGATCAAATCGCCGATGGGCGTAGTCGGCGCGATTACTCCATGGAATTTTCCATTGGTGCTGGCGGTGCGCAAGATGGCTCCGGCGTTGGCGGCTGGAAATACATTTGTGCTGAAACCTGCGGAGCAAACGCCGCTGAGCGTGATTGCCTTTGCCGAATGCGTTGCCGCTGCCGGATTGCCGAAAGCCGTCTTCCAGGTTGTGCTTGGCGAAGCGTCAGAAATCGGAAAAGAGTTTCTGGAAAATCCGCTCTGCCGCAAAGTCACGTTCACCGGTTCGACCGAAGTCGGTCGTTTGTTGATTGCCGGAGCTGCGAACACCGTCAAGCCGTTGTCGCTGGAACTCGGCGGCAATGGGCCTGCGCTTGTGTTTGGCGATATTGATCTGAACCGCGCGGTCGAAGGCGCGTTGATAGCCAAGACGCGCAACACCGGCCAATCGTGCATTGCGGCCAATCGCATTTACGTCGAACGTGCGATTTACGATCAATTCTGCGAAGCCTTCACCGCCAAGATGAAAGCGATGAAGTTCGGCGATGGCCTGGAACCGGGCGTTGAAATCGGCCCGCTGATTGACGAAGCCGGGATGGCAAAAGCTCTGGCGCACATTGAAGACGCGGTTGCCAGAGGCGCGCGAGTTTTATGTGGAGGCAAGCGCGTTGGTGACAAAGGCTTCTTCCTTGAACCGACTGTTCTGGCCGATGTTCCCAAAGACGCGCAGTGTATGCAGGAAGAAACCTTCGCGCCGATTGCTCCGATCACGCCGTTCGACAGCGAAGAAGAAGCCATCGCGCTGGCGAATGGGTCAGCTTATGGATTGAGCGCCTACGCCTTCACTGGCAATCTGGATCGCGCGTTCCGGCTGATGGAAGGATTGGAGGCAGGAACGATTGGCATCAATGACGGAGTTCCTACGACCAGCAACGCTCCGTTTGGCGGAATGAAACAAAGTGGCTGGGGGCGAGAACTAGGCAGCGAAGGTCTGGATGCTTTTCTGGAAACGAAGCATGTTTCGTTGGGGCTGCAAATCTGAAGTTGACGAACGTAGCTTCAAGGCTTCAACTCCCTTTTCCAAAAAATCGAGAATATTTTTTTGAGCGCGATGAGCTTTTCTCGTCGCGCTTTGCACATGAGGGAGTGAAAGCGGAAATCGTGACGCGCGGTGGATGCTTTTCAGATTATGCCAACGACTCAAGGAGGAAGCCTATGTCACCGAAAACCAAAACGATGATTGGCCGGTCAGTGCTGTTGATTGCTGCGATGTTGATTTCTTTGTCGGCGCAAGCGCAACCCGCGCCGTCCACGGCGCAAGTTCAGATGATTAAGCAAAAGGTGGGTTCGGCGATCAAGTTTGCCGACGATTCCTGGACGCAAGTTTTCAGATACAACAACGCGCAGTTTCAAGTGCCGGGAGTGTTTTACGGTGGCGATGGCGCTTTTTACGATCCCAGCGAACACAAAATCTTCCTGAAGATGGGGTTTCTGTGGGAGAACGTGTACCGCGCTTCGGAGATGACCAGGTTTCAGGACGACGGCGATCTGGGAGCCATCATCATCCTTTGGCACGAATACGGCCATTCCATTCAGCGAATGCTGGGAGTGAAATTTGCGCACACGATTGATTACGAATTGCAGGCCGATTGTTTGGCAGGCGCGACGTTTGGAATGGCGGAACGAGCCAAACTGATTGATCCGGGCGACGAAGACGAAGCGCACAACAGTTTGCTGTACGCCAGAGATTCCAGCGGAACCGATCATAGAGCCAAAACCGCTCACGGCAGCGGCAGCCAGCGCATAGCCAGTTTCGATCTTGGACGAAAGGGCGGCGCAAACGCTTGCCGGTTGCCCTGGCCGCAAACTCTAAGTCGCCGATAAGGCTTCAGCAATCAGGCAGCAATCAGGCGCGTCGGGAAAACCGGCGCGCCTGATGAAGTCAGAAGTCGAACCGGTCAACATTCGACTTGTTGAAAATAAACGGAGCGCCCAACAACACGTCACTGTCTTTTACTTCCAACCGTTTTAACCTGCCTGCGTTGAATTCCTTGTCGCCGAGTTTCAGCCGACCGGCGCTCAATTCATTTGCTGCAAACACCGTCAGGTAACCTAAATCCAGCGTATTCCACAGCACGAAACTTTCGATGACGCCGTCGTGAACGTACGGTTTGCACAGGCTGGGAATCGAAAGGCCAATGACTTTGACATCGGCGCGACCGGATTGTTTGACGGCTTCGGCTGCGCCGGGAACTGCCGGAGCCGCTACGCCCATAATCAGTTTGACGTTCGGATGTACCTTCATCACGTTTTGCGTTTCCTGAAAGGCGCGGTCGCGGTCGCCGTCGCTGGGTTGAATGGCGACGAGTTTGATTGCCGGATACTTTTCTGCCAGCCGAGCCTTGATGTGTTTGATCCATTCGTTCTGATTGGCCGCGCTCAAACTGGCGGTGATGATGGCGAATTCGCCCCCCTTTCCGGCAGAAATGCCGCCGAGAATGCGCGCGGCTTCGTCCATCAGCGTGTAGCCGATGCCTTGCGGTGTGGCTTGATTGATGAAGAAGTCGCGGGCGTTGGCTTCGGCGTCAGCGTCCCATGTGATGACTTTGATGCCTTTGTCGCGCGCCTTGCGTAACACTGTGGAAATGGCGGCAGAGTTTTCTACGCTGACGGCGATGACATCCACGCCGCGAGTGATCCAGCCTTCGACGACTTCGTTTTGCTTGGCGGGGTCGAGATCAGTCGGGCCATCCCAGATCAATTCCACGCCGAGTTCTTTAGCGGCTTCTTCTGCGCCTTTGCGGCAACTGACGAAGTACGGATCGCCTTTGGCTTTGGGCATCATGCCGATGACGGTTCGTTTGGTTGGCGCAGTCGCCACAGGTTGCGATGAATTGCCGGTGGTGGTTAGCGAACGAACCAGTAGCCAGTTGCTGCCCGCGATTAACAAGCCAGCGGTCAGAATCGCCGCGCAGATAAATGCGACTTGAGAGTTTTTCATGTCGAAATCCTTCGCGTTCGTAGTTCCGCCTTCAGGCGGCAGCGTTCGCTTGCCGAGTCTGCCGCCTGAAGGCGGAACTACGAACTTTTCAATGCAGATGGTGATGACCAGCAGCGCACCAGTCAGGATTCCCGCCAGTTCCGTAGGCAGCGCAGCCAATCGCAATCCGTTTTGTAAAACGACGATGGCGAACAATCCAATCGCCGTTCCCCAAATCGTGCCGCGTCCGCCGAAGATAGAAGTTCCGCCAAGCGCGACAGCCGTGATGGCGATCAATTCGTAACCTGTGCCGGCGTCGGATTTAGCCTGGCCAAGGTGAGCGACGTAAACAACCGCGGCCAGGCTTGCCGATAAACCCGACAACACGTAAACCAGCGCCAATCGTCGAGCGACCGGAATTCCCGCAAAACGCGCGCCTTCGGCAGAAAATCCAATCGCGTAAAGGCTGCGGCCAATAATCGTGCGATGCATCAACAGAAAGTAAAAAACTGCCACCACAATCAACGCCAAAGTTTGAGGCGGAAGAAGCCCAAACCAGTAGCCTTGCCCCAAAAACAAAAACTGCGAGGGAAAGTCTGTGTAATTAACGACGCCGCCGGTGATGCCTTCGGCCAATCCGCGAAAGAGCGAAAACGTGCCGAGCGTGACAATCAGAGGTGGCAAGTTGAACCGCGCGATCAGCAGCGCATTCAATCCTCCGCCCAGCAAACCGACCAACAGCGTCAATGTGATGCAAAGCCAAAGAGGCAATCCGGCAGCTTTGTGCAGCCAGCCGAACGCGATGGCTGCCAGTCCCATCATCGAACCAACAGAAAGATCAATGCCTCCGGTGATGATGACCGGCGTCAACGCCAGTGCCAGTAAACCGATTTCGACGCTCAGCCGAATCACCTCAAACCCGTTCGAGCGCGAAAGGAAGTTTTCTCCGATGAGGCTGAACAACGCCAGTTCGACAATCAGCAGAATCAGCAGCGCCCATTCGTGATTCGGAAACAGGCGTTGCCGCAACGGTTCTTTCACTGCGAACTGAGCGGGATTGGTCATCGGATGAATTGATCTGGATTTGATTTACAGGGTAAAGCGTGGGGATTATATTGGCCGTGCTTATCAAAGCAAACGCAATAATCCCCACATCTATGATTCGATTCAACCATTGAGGCAAGCCGCGAGCTTGTTTCGCCTTATCCAGTCAGCGGGACAGGCTGTGTGTCTGCCTTGCTTTTACTCAGGAGAACAAACAATGGATTTGACAGGAATTCTTCAAGACGCGCTTAGCGGAAACAACGTAAGCCAGATCAGCCA
This sequence comes from Acidobacteriota bacterium, assembly GCA_033763255.1. Lineage (GTDB taxonomy): Bacteria > Acidobacteriota > Blastocatellia > RBC074 > RBC074 > RBC074. The sequence continues at coordinate 50,135 of JANRKX010000044.1, forward strand.
GGCGATTGGCGCGGACGAAAGCTCGACCAGCAGCGCGATTCAGGCGGCTTTGCCGATGTTGCTCGGCGGATTGGCCAACAACAGCGCCAGCGAAGAAGGCGCATCCGGGATTTTGGGCGCAATTGACCGCGACCACGACGGCAGCGTGTTGGACGACATTGGCGGATTGATCGCTGGAAACATTGGCGGCGGCGCAGGTAACGGCGCAGGCATACTCGGTCACATCTTCGGCGGCCAACAAGGCACCGTCGCGCAAGGCGTCAGTCAGGCAAGTGGATTGGATATGGGCAAAGTCGGCCCATTGCTGGCGATTCTTGCTCCGGTTGTGATGGGCGCCATCGGTCGTTCGCGCCAACAAAGTGGTGGTGGATTTGGCGCGGCTGATTTGGGCGGATTGCTCGGCGGAGCGGCTCAATCAATGGGCGGCAATTCCGGCTTGATGGGCGTGCTTGGCGGATTGCTCGACCGCGATGGCGATGGTTCGGCGGTGGACGACGTTATGGGAATGATCGGCGGAATGATGAGCGGACGCCGTTAAGGTGTTAGGTGACAGGTTGCAGGTCACAGCGATTTGCTGACGACCTGCGACCTGCCCCACCTGTGACCTGTCACCTGAAAATGACCGATTTCAAATACCAACACGGACGGCTCAGCTACCTGAAGAAATCCACTGGCCAGGAGCGAGGGCTTGAAGACTGGAAACTGACGCGCAATCGCGGTGGTTCGGTGACGATGCGCTGTCTGGCGATGACCGATGATTCGCAATTCGTCCGCGATGTCACGTACACGCGCGGCAAAGACGGTCGCCCTTCGGAAGTTTTCATTCGCCTGCACGTCGGCGACCGATGGATTGGCACAGGCTATTTCCGCATCGAAGCCGACAAACTGATTGCCGTCACCGACAGCCCCGAAACCGGCCACACACAACAAACTCTGGCCATTCCCGCTGATTCTTTTTCCATTGTTTCTCACGCCGTGATGCTGGATGGCTGGGCGATTTTCAATTACGACCGCACGCTTGGCGGCCAGCAGACGCGCACCGTGTATAACACTTCGACGCGCTGGAACGGAACCGACGGACCGATTGGACGGCTGGAAACGGTTCGGCTGAATTTGCTCGGCGAAGAAGAACTCACCATCCCGGCGGGCACGTTCAAAGCCGCCCACTTCACGATTGATTCCGATGAGTTGAAAACGCCGACCGCTCATTTGTGGGTAGCGGGCGAAGACAAGATTCTGCTCCGTTACGATTGGGCGGAACTGGATCATGAATATGTGCTGACTTCGTGGAAGACTGAGAAGCGGTAAACTGCCAATAACAGAATGGTAGTGTTATTTAGGTAAGAGGCATGAAAAGAGTTTTGATAGTGATGGTGTGGTTGACATTTTCAATCGCAGCCGTCGGCCAGAACAGCTTTCAATACAACTGTCCTGATAAGAAAAGTGTTCTTCCCGTCAATTGCTTACGCAACCTGCGGGTGCGGGATGTGAGTCGTCAGTTAGCCGTAGGTGAGCGTCATCAGTTGTGCCAGTTATTCATCAAGGCTTATCTGGTGACGATAAAAGAGTACAAACAAGATTACTTGCTTGATCCGACTGTCCCAATTTACCAGCTATTCAAAGCTAACTTTCCGGAAATCAGAAAAGACGAAGCCGAAGGCGGGATATTTCTGGAGAAGATATACAAATTCATCGAAGCAAAGCCTGAATATCAGAAGGACATAAAGACCGTAAGGAAGACAATGCAATGAACATACAGAGCAAGGTTGGTCGCCGAGTCTTGGGGCAGAGGGTTGATGCTGTTTTAAGTGGTTGGAAACCGATTGCTTTAGTCATTGCTGCACTCGTTTTGGTGACGGTGAGTTTTCGTGTTGAGAGAGTTCAGGGACAGGCAAATAACTCGAAGACAAAGATCGGCGAGCCATTGCCCCCCGTGGTTGTGCAAGGCGCGATGCCAATTGAAGTCGAATTGCTGGTCAAACGGCTGGAAAGCGTCAGCGAAGAGAAAGTCGGCGGTTGGATGTTTTGGCGCGGGACGGTGAATGGGTATCCGGTTGTTATCTCGAAAACACTGAAAGGCATGTCGAACACGGCGGCGGCGACGGCGATTGCCATCGAACGGTTCAAACCGGTTGCCATCATCAATCAGGGAACGGCGGGCGGGCACGACACGCAGTTGAACGTCTTCGACATCGTCATCGGCGAAGCCGCCATCAATCTTGGCGCGTTCAAAACCGGAGTTCGCAAATCCGGGCAGGGAAGCGATTCGGTTGAATGGGTTCCGATGGATTTGCTGGCTTCGGAAGGCAGCGCCGGAGAAGACCCGAACGCGCGAACCATGCGCCGGTTCAACGCCGACGAACAGTTGTTGGCCGCCGCCGACAAAGTGAAAGATTCGTATCGCAAAGGCAAAGTTGTTCATGGCGTGATTGGTTCCAGCGACGTTTGGAACAGCGAACTTGACCGGATCAATCGCTTCCACAAACAGTTCGGCACTTCGGTCGAAGAGATGGAAACGGCTTCGGCGGCGCAGATTGCCAAATTCTTCAACGTTCCTTTTTTGGGCATTCGCGTGTTGTCAAACAACATTACGAACAACGGAAAATACAACGGAACGACGGCGCTGGCTTGCCAGGAATATGTGTTTGAAGTCGTGAAGGCTTACATTGCGATTTGGGGCAAACACTGACGAAAGGCATATTGGGCAGCATTGGATTACGAATAAGTGCTGACTTCGTGGAAGGCTGAGAAGCCGATGCATAAAAGAGTAGGATTTGCTATTGTTCGATTGTAATCGTCATAGATTAAATTGCGATCTGCTGATATCAATCCGTTATTCTTGGCTCCAAATGATCACAAGAGTTGAATTACGAAAAATAGCCCGTGAGCGACTAAAAGATGCCGAGGCGTTGTTTAATGCAGGGCGTTATGATGGGGCAGTATATTTAAGTGGCTACGCTATTGAGTTGGCGCTGAAAAACCGGATTTGTAAGACGCTGAAGTGGAGTGGTTTCCCACAGACACGAAGCGAGTTTCAACCTTTTCAAAGTTTTAAAACTCATAATTTGGATGTTTTGCTGTCGTTATCGGGTTTAGAAAGTAAGATTAAAACCGCGTATCTTGCCGAGTGGTCAGCGATTGCCAAATGGGATCCCGAAGCAAGGTATAATCCAATTGGAAGTGCTGGAAAAAAGGATGCAGAGTTATTGATTGAGGCTGTAAAAAAGCTATTAGGTGTTTTATGAAAGAGCTAGTTAGTAAATTCAGTGAGCTAGAGAAAGAAATCTCCATAAAAAAGGGTGCCTTCACCTTATTTGCCTTGTTTCTGAGAGAAGAGGCTGGGGATAAATGGGACTTAGTCGTAGCTGCACCTTGGATCGAAGCAAATCGTAAGGAGGCGCTTTCATTCATGGCGAAACAGACTCAGGCAAAATTTAAGCCAGATGAGCTTGTAAATCTTTCAAGGATTGTGCTTATTGACCAAAATAATCCAGCTCTTGATGCAATCAATCGAACGATCAAAACCGAGCATGGCTCAGTTGATGTTCAAAATAGTAATTTTTTTGGTTTACAAATAAAGCATGCGTATATTGTGACTTCCTTAAGACCCAGTCTGAACGCAGAGGTAGCAGTTGCTTAAAGCCGGTCTTTTTGATTGGTTCAAGTAATGAGTTCAATTGAAAAAGGGAGCCTCGAAGGCTCCCTTTTTCAGTTTTCGGCTTGGCCGGAGTTTAAAACCCGCCGTCCATTCCGCCGCCCGGAGGCATCATCGGAGCTTTCTTGTCTTCGGGGATTTCCGAAATCAAGGCTTCGGTGGTCAGCATCAGGGCTGCGATGGAAGCAGCGTTTTGCAACGCCGTGCGCGAAACTTTGGCGGGGTCAATGACGCCCGCTTTGACCAGGTCTTCAAAGACTTCGGTCGCGGCGTTGAAGCCAAAGTTGACGCCTTTTTCGCTCTTGATGCGTTCGACGATGACCGCGCCTTCTTTGCCAGCGTTTTCGGCAATCTTGCGGAGCGGTTCTTCCAGAGCGCGGCGAACGATATTGACGCCGATCTGTTCGTCTTCATCTTCCAGCTTCAGGCTTTCCAGAGCTTTGGCTGCGCGAACCAGCGTCACGCCGCCGCCCGGAACGATGCCTTCTTCAACCGCCGCGCGCGTGGCGTGCATGGCGTCTTCCACGCGAGCTTTCTTTTCTTTCAACTCGGTTTCGGTAGCCGCGCCGACTTTGATGACTGCGACGCCGCCGACCAGTTTGGCCAGACGCTCTTGCAGTTTTTCGCGGTCGTAATCGCTGGTGGTTTCTTCGACCTGGCGACGAATGGTGGCAACGCGACCGGAAATGTCAGAGCCTTTGCCGGAGCCTTCGACAATCGTGGTGTTGTCTTTGTCAACGGTGACTTTCTTGGCTTTGCCCAAGTCTTCCAGCTTGACGCTTTCGAGCTTGATGCCCAGGTCTTCGCTGATGACTTTGCCGCCGGTCAGAATGGCAATGTCTTCCAGCATCGCTTTGCGGCGATCACCGAAACCAGGAGCTTTGACGGCGCAAACGTTCAACGTGCCGCGCAGCTTGTTGACGACCAATGTCGCCAGAGCTTCGCCTTCGACATCTTCCGCGATAATCAGCAACGGTTTGCCGAGCTTGGCGACTTGCTCCAGCAACGGCAGCAGGTCTTTCATCGAGCTGATTTTCTTTTCGCAGAGCAGGATCACCGCATTGTCGAGCACGGCTTCCATGCGTTCGGCGTCGGTGACGAAGTACGGCGACAGGTAACCGCGATCAAACTGCATACCTTCGACGACTTCCAGCAGGGTTTCCAGCGAACGGGATTCTTCGACGGTGATGACGCCGTCTTTGCCGACTTTCTTCATCGCTTCGGCAATGATGCCGCCAATGGTGTCGTCACCGTTGGCCGAAATCGTTCCAACCTGAGCAATCGAATCTTCGTTGACCTTTTTGGCCATTGCGCTGATGGACTCAACCGCCTGTTCAACAGCTTTTTCGATGCCGCGTTTCAAGGCCATCGGGTTGGCTCCGGCGGCAACGGTTTTGACGCCTTCCTTGAAAATCGCGCGCGCCAATACGGTTGCGGTGGTGGTTCCATCACCGGCCACATCCGAAGTCTTCGAGGCGACTTCGCGCACCATCTGAGCGCCCATGTTTTCCAGAGCGTCTTTCAGTTCGATTTCCTTGGCGACGGTTACGCCGTCTTTGGTGATTGTCGGCGAACCGAATTTCTTATCAATAACTACGTTGCGGCCTTTCGGGCCGAGAGTGATGGCGACTGCGTCGGCCAATTGGTTGACGCCGCGCAAAATCGCCTGACGCGAATCTTCGCCGTGAATAACTTGTTTTGCCATAGTTGTTTCTTCCTCCCAAAAATTTTTGACTAAGGTTGACGCTTATTTGCCTTTGGCTTTGGCTGCGCCTTCGATCACGCCCAGAACATCGTCTTCGCGCAGAATCAGATATTCTTCGCCATCGAGTTTGATTTCGGTTCCGGAGTATTTGCCGAACAGGACTTTGTCACCAGCTTTCAGGTCAATCGCAATGCGGGTTCCATTGTCGAGTAATTTGCCATTGCCGACAGCGATGACTTCGCCTTCCTGCGGTTTTTCTTTCGCGGTGTCTGGGATGTACAGACCGCCACGCATTTGTTCTTGATCTTCCGTGCGGCGCACAATGATGCGGTCGTTCAGCGGACGAATAGTTGTTGCCATTAGGAAACTCCTTTCAGATTGGTTGTTTATTGGTAGATGTAATTGAAATTTTTGGCATTCCTTAAACCTGAATGCTTAGTTGAGTGTTAAAGGCTCAAGTAATGTGCATTTGAAGCCTTCACATTCACTGGCACTCATCAAAAGGAAGTGCGAAGTATATTGACCGACTCCAAACCTGTCAATTCCTGAAACGGCTTCTTTCAGAGCTAAGGTTTCGATGTCGTTTTTCGAGTGAAATTGTTGGTGGGAAAAGAGAAAACAGCTTTGACAGTCTGAAAATCCATCCCTAGAATGCCGCTTCGTTCGCAGTCCTAACCCAATCCAAGAGAAAATTCGATGAACATTAATCCTGATTTTCTGGAAATCCTGCGTTGTCCGTTTTGCAAATCCAGGGTCGAACCGAAAGCTGATGGCAAAGGTTTGAAATGCGAAGTATGTTTTCGTGTGTATCCCATTCGGGACGACATTCCGATCATGATCGTTGAAGAAGCGACCATCGAAAAAGAAGTTCAAGCTTGATTGCCGCACTTCCTGAACTTTCGATGCCAACATTATTCTTTCAACAATTGCCGGAAAATTCTCGTGTGCTGTTCATTCGGCTTCGCAATTTGGGCGAAGCCGTGTTGGATACAGCCAACCTGCGCGCGTTGAAGCGGTTTCGTCCTGACCTGGAACTTACGACATTGGTCGAAGCGATTTACACAGAACTGTACGCCGCAGACCCTGACATTGACGCCATCGCGTTGCCGCGCAAAAACACTGACAATCGCAGCACTTTTGCGTCGCGGTTGGGAGTCATCAAGGAAATCCGCGATCGCAAGTTCACGGCTGTCATCAACCTGCACGGGGGGCCGACCAGTGCCCAACTGACTTTTGCCAGCGGAGCCAGGCATCGTGTGGCTCCGGCGCATTTTCGCAATGGGTACGCTTACAACATGAGAGTTCCATCAGTGGATGAAATTCTGAAAGAACCGGGCGTTAGTCAGCGGTTGCACACGGTTGAAAATCAGTTTGCCGAATTTCAATGGCTGGGATTTCCCGGCGAGCAGGCTGCGCAGACGCATTTGCACGTAGCGCCCGCGATGCTGGAAACCGCTCAAACAAAGCTGGCCGTAGCAGGCGTTGATCCGGCAAAGCCGTATGCAGTGCTGGCTCCGACCAATGAGTTTTACACCAAACGATGGATGCCGGAACGCTTTGCCGAAGTCGCCGAAGAGTTGATCGGACGCGGTTTGCAAATCGTGCTGACCGGAGCGCCTACCGACGAACAACGAGCACAGATGCAGGCTGTTCAAAAAGCGACGAAGGAGAAACTTGCCAGCTTGAGTTCCCTGTCCATTGGCGAACTGGTTGCGGTCGTAGCCGGAGCGAAATTGTTCGTTGGCAATGACAGCGGCCCGGCTCATATCGCGGCGGCGGTGAAAACTCCGTTGGTGGTTTTATTCGGCCCGGCGAGTTCCGTTCGCTGGAGTCCCTGGCGAGCGCCTTCGGAATTGGTGCAGAACTACTTTGCCTGCAATCCCTGTTCGATGTACAAGTGCGAAGCATTTGTCGAACCGGAATGCATTCGTTCGATCAGTGTGGCTCAGGTGATGAGCGCAATTGCGGGAGTAATAGACAAGGCATAAGCTCGACGAAAAGCAGAATTCAAACGTAAGGTACACAACATCAGGAGGAATTATGGACGCAGCAACTATTGGCTTCGTGGTTTTGGCGGTGATCGTTTTGTTGATTGTCGCGCGATTGGTGTTCCGGCTAACGCTCGGCCATTCAGTGACCGACGCGCTGATTAACCGCGACAACAAAGCGGCAGCGGTTTCGTTGTGCGGCTTTATGCTCGGAGTCATCAACGTCGTCATACCTATCTTGAGCGGCCCAAGCCATTCGTTCTGGGGTGATGTCAAAGGCGTGTTGGCTTATGGCATTGGCGGAATTGTGGCGATGGCCGTGGCCAGTTTTATCTTTGAACAATACAGCAAAGCCACAGGAGTCCCTTTGCGTGAGCAAATTGCCGAAGGCAATGTCGCCGCCGGAATTGTGGATGGCGCAGTTCATGTCGCTTCCAGTCAGATTGTCGCCGGGGCGTTGACGGGTGATGGCGGTTCGATTGTGCCGACTGTGGTTTTCTGGCTTGCCGGAGTAGCGGCGCTAATTGTTCTGACGCACATTTTCCGAATGCTGACGGCTTACAACGATTCGCATCTGATTCAAGACGGCAATCTGGCGGCGGGTTTGGGCTGCGCCGGATTGATCGTTTCCATTGGAATGATGGTGGGGTATGCGGTCTCTGGCAGTTTCACCGGCTATGCGGACAGCTTTCGCAGTTTTGGATTGATGTTGCTGGTCGTGCTGGTTTTATATCCCGTTCGGCAAATCATCGTGCAAATGTTGCTGCTCGGAGCCGGATTCAGTTTTCGCAACGGGCGTCTGGATCAGGAAATAGCGAATGACCGAAACGTCGGCGCGGCATTGCTGGAAGCCGTTGGTTATCTGGCGACAGCATTGGTGGTGACAAAACTTTTTTGATTTGGCAGCACCGCGACAGATGATTGGTCGCGGTGCTTATTCCACGCACAACAGAAATTTCCGTTGCCCGCCTCAGCCGACTCGGATTAAACTCCGACTGCCTCTCAAGGTTGGTACGGCAACCGATCTTGATCCTAAACCTCGCTCGAATCACAAACCATCAACGACCGACCCGGTTCGAGCCATGCTGAATCAACTCAACTTGTTCACGTGGGAGATCACCAACTCATGGCTATTTTTCAAGACATCCCTGTAGACGGAAGCGGCGAAACAATCCGCGCTGCTCAACGAGAAATCATCAACCGCGCCAACGCCAATCACCTGACCGCCGACGGTTGGTCATTGGCTGAACTCCGAACCGACGATGGCGATTTTGAATGGCTGCAAAAGTGGGCGCAGGTGCTGGACGAAGAAACTGCCAGCCGTTGGTTGTTGCCCGGCCACACCGCCGCGTTCTGGGGAAATCCGCAAACGCGCCGAGCAGGCATAGGGGTTTTGGTCATGCTGCTGGCCGCCGAACAAAAGCGGCGAGGTCTGGTCGGCGAGACCGATTGGATTACTACGCTTTCATCGCTGTTCAACGAACGAACTCGCATGATGATGTTCAAGGAAGGCAGTTTTTCTCCGCCGCTCATCAGCTCCATGCGCGAAGCGACCATGCGATTGCGGTTGCGCGTTGGCGAAGGTTGGGATTCTTTTGCCGCTCAGCGGGAAAGCATCACTTTGCAGGTCGGCCTGACCGAACCTGATCTGGCTGAACGATTCCCGCAATGGTTGAACGCTCAGAATGTGCCGGAACACATTGTCGCTTTGCTTGACCCGGTCAATGGCAGCGACAGCTTTCTGCACTTGTGGCAAACCTGTTGCGATTATCTGCAAGGCTTCGTCAACGAAAACGATCTGCGCGAAACGCTGGAAACCAGCGTCTGGATTTTGCCGCAATGGGTCAGAACCGTCGTCGCCACATTGAAACCGCTTCGACAGGAAGTCGCTGAACCCGAACCCGCCAGCAAACCCTCTTCCACTGGTCCGTTAGTGCAAATTCCCAGCGAACCCGAAGACGTCTTCGGAGCATTCATGCCTTACGGCGGCATCAAAACCATCATCCGAGCTACTTGCGCCATACTGGAACGCGCCGACAAACTTGGCTTTGGTGGTATCGCCTGGTCGCTCAGCGATTTGAACATCACCGATTACGATTACGCCTGGTTGCGAATCTGGGTCATGCGACTGGAACCGGACGCCGTCAACCTGATCGCCCAAACCGAACGAAACTTCAAAGCCGGAGAAGCCGATGTCAGCGTACGCGCGGCGTTGGGAACCATGCTTGGCTTGTGGATTTCCGAAACCGTCCGACGAGGCGAAAATGGCAACGACGAAATCTGGCACTTCCTGGAAGACGAATGCTTCCAACCCGCCGTCTCCGCCGAATTCTTCCGCCAAAACCAACCCAGCAGTTTTTTGCGCGTGTTGTTGTCTGATGCTGCGAGAGAGTTGAACTTGAAAGACACTCTTACTGTGTCAGGGTAAGCAGTTGAGAAATATGAATGGGAAGGGTGTGCAATGATGGCACAAGCTTTTGGGGAAACAGCCGCATTCAAGCTTTGACGGCGACGCCAACCGTCCATCCGCCATCAACTGTGATCGTTTGGCCGGTGATGTAATCCGAAGCGTCCGAAGCCAGCAGCACCGTCACTCCGGCCAATTCCGACGGAATGCCTGGGCGTCCCATAGGGATGACGCTGACCGCGCTGTCGTACAGGTCGGGATTGGAAAAGACGCTGTCGGTCATTTGAGTCCAAAACCTGCCAGGCGCGATGGCGTTGACGCAGATGTTCTCCTTAGCCAGTTCCACAGACAGGCCGCGTGTCATCTGGCGAATGCCGCCTTTGCTGGTGGCGTAGGGCGTGACGTTGGGAACGACAATTTCGGCGGCGATGGAACTGACGTTGATGATTTTGCCTTTGTGCGAGAATCGCTGTTGGTGCATAACTCGAATGGCTTCTTGCGCGGCGAAAAACGAACCGCGCAAGTTGATGTTCATGATCTTGTCCCAGTCTTCGACGGTGAATTTGTCGGCAGGCTGACGCATATTGATCGCCGCGCAATTCACGAGTATGTCCAATTGTCCGAAGTGTTCCGCCGTGCGATTGACCATCGCGCGAACGGCTTCGACATTGGCAATGTCTGTCGGCAAAACCAACGCGCGACTGCCGATGGCGCGAACCAATTCGGCGGCGTTTTCCAATTCGCTTTCGGTGCGAGCCGCCAAAGCAATGTCGGCTCCGGCGTGCGCCAACGCCTGAGCCATGCCTACGCCCAGCCCGCGCCCACCACCTGTAACCAAGGCTACGCGGCCATCCAGCCGGAAGCTGGGCATCTGAAATTCACTATCTGAAAGCATTCGTCGTTCAGTCATAAAAGAATGATTTATCCACGAAGCGGACACGAAGAAAACAAAAACAGGATTAACTGGATTTGGCTCAGGATTCACACGATTAACTGCCAATCCTGTCAAAAGTCTTCGTGATTCTTCGTGTTACTTCGTGGATGAGAAAGAGGTTTACAACATTGCCAAAACGGCTTTGATAACGGAATAACCCATCAGCCAGATGATGACGATGGAGGCGATCCACAGCCCGGCGGTTTGCCACGCTGGCGGAATGATCTGTTTTGGCAAACGGCGATGGCGCAGGTAAAGCGCGCCGATGGCAATCACCGGCAGCATCATTGCCTGAGCAATTCCGCCAATTCTGACCATCTGCACCGGGTCTTTGAAACTGAGCACCAGTACGATGGGAACCAGGCTCAAGGTCAGCAAAAAGCCTTTGCGATAACGCACGCGGGCTTCGCCGTCGTCAGCGCGGAAGAATCCCATCAGCCGCGCGACATCCGCAAAGATGCGAGTGTTCGCCGCCAACGACGCGAAAATCGTTCCGTACAGCGTGACGATTGCGCCGACATAGAAAATCCATTTCGACCAACCGCCCAGCGTTTGCGTGTAAATGTTCGACAGCGTGGAAATCATTTCGGCGTCTTTGGGAATCAAGCCCATGCCGTGCAACACGCCTGCTCCCAGCAGGTAAAACGCAATTGTGGCGACGGTGTAAATGACCATCGAACTGAGGATGTCCAGATGCATGACCCGAATCCATCCGCGCGCGCGTTTGTTCCATTCCGGCGTGTCTTCGCGTTTGCCCGTGAATCTGGCGTAGCCTTTTTCGACGCACCAGTAAGGGTACATAAATAATTCGCTGGCTCCGACGCCTGTGATTCCGAACACGGCTACGGCGTCGGCGAAACCCGCGCCCGGCAGTTTGAAACTGAAACCACCCAGAAATTCATCCCACGAAAAGTATTGCGGCATGCGAATCAGCAACACTGCCGCCATCAAAGTCAGCACCGTGAACAACCCGACTTTGACCATCGCAATGCCTTCGATGCGGTCGTAGCCGCCGCCCAACAGCAGCGCCAAAGTGATGGCCAGAAAGATACCGATCCAGATTTTGACGCCGATGCCGGTCAGCAAAAACATGACTTGGGACACACCCGCGAACATTGCGCCGACTTGAAACATGGTCATCAAAGTCATCGCAATCCACATCCAGACGATCCAGTTCACTTTGAAGCGCGGGCCGGGAACGTGATTAAAACTTTCCAGACCGGTTTCGCCAGTGGCGATGATGTATCGCCCCATTTCGGCTTGCACAGCGGGTTTTATGAAACAGCTCAGCAGAATAATCCAAAGCGCGGCGTAACCGACTTTGGCTCCGAGCGTGGTGGTGGCGATCAGTTCACCGGAACCGACGATGGAAGCGGCCAGAATCATTCCGGGACCAATGCGTTTGAAGGATTCGAGTAAGGTTGCTGGTGGTTCGGCAACATCTTCGGGGCGAAGTTGATAGGGGTCTTGGTTGTTTGTCATTGGGTTAATCAGTACCGCGCGCGTAAGCAAGCGGCTGGTCTGCAAAGTGTGCCGCTTGCTTACGCGCGCGGTACTGTACCGAGTCTTAGATTCGGATGAACAGTTTTTTCTTGTACATCCAGTAAAGCATCAGCCAGAAAACGATGATTGCTGCCCAGCCGCTCAACAGCCAGGAGTAACCTTCGCCGAGCACGTTGAACACGCTCTGGCCAAAGTGAATGCGGAACGAAGCGAGAATGAATTTTTCGATCAAGTGCGACAGCACGTAAATCGCAATCGAGTTCATGCCAATCACGACCAGCGGAAACGACCAGCGTTTGTAACCGCGCACGTCAATCAATCCGTAAAAACCAGCCAGCAGCAGAAAGCACCAGCCTCCGCTGAAGATCGTCCAGCTTGGCGTCCATATTTTTTTGACCGACGGGCACAGGCCGGAATAGTGCAGCGCCAATCCAAGCGCGATGCCCGCGACACCGGCGATTGCCAGCTTTTGCAATTTGGCTTTATCGCTGGATTCTTCGCGCATCCAGCGCCCGGCGATCAATCCTAAAATCATTGTGCCCAGCGTAGGGATAAAACTCAGCGTCGAATAGCCTCCGCCGTTGTGAGTGAATTCTTTGGCGCGGCGAAACAGGTTCAGGAACCACGTATCAAACGCCCAAGCCAGATTGGAATTTTTGTTGAAGTGCGCGGCAATTCCCGAAGCGTGATAAGGCCAGTCGGCTGCGACTCCAACCGCCGTGTAATCAAATCCGGGCGGCGGCAGCGGATACAAAACAAACGCCAGCCAGTAACCAACCAACACCACCGCCAGCGAAGCCCAAACAACTTTTGTCGAACGAAAACCCAGCGCGAACAGAAACAAATAACCCAGTCCGATTTGCGACAGCGTGTCTTCAAATGTCCAGTTGGTTTGCAGTTTGCCGACGGAGCGCAAAAACACGCCGAGCAGAATCAGGATCAAGGCTCGCTTGGCGGCGTGAGCGAACATCTTCGATTGCGATTCGCCTTTGGCGATGCGACTGGCGATGGAATACGGTAGGGCGACTCCGACCAAAAACGAAAACGACGGCTGAATCAGATCGTGCAGCGTTGCGCCGTACCATTCGACGTGGGTTTGATGCTTGGCCAGGAAGTTCCAAAACCAATTGGGATGCGCGGCAGCGACGCGGGCCAGATGCAAAACCTCCGCGACCATCAAAAACATGACGAAGCCGCGATAGGCGTCCATCGAAGTCAGGCGTTGGGGCGGAGTAGTTGTGGACATTTCAAGCTCCGGAACTGCGAAGCTTTGGAGTGCTACGCTTTGGCGTAGCTTTGCATTCGATTGAATTCGCTTGCTAGAAAGGAAGCACCGTACCGATGAAAGAAAAGCTGCGCCGAGCCGCAGCACTCCAAAGTCGCGTTGTTACTTGCTGAATAGACGGGCGACGGGCTTGCCGGCCTGCGGATTGTTTTCGCTGTAATCGAAATTCAGCCAGCGGCAGAGCGTTGCCGCCGCCTGGTTTTGATAAATCGTGTCGGTGTTTTTCCATTCGCCGCGCAGTGCGCTGTCCGGGCTGACAAAAGCCATCCAGATGTATTGAGCTTCGGGGACTTTTTCGCCGTGATCCGTCCAATCTTTGATCGTTTTGCCTCGACCGTGATCGGTTGTGAACAGGATCGAAGTTTTGCCTTTGTATTTCGGCGAGCTTTGCAGGAAGTCCCAAATCTGTTTGATCTGTTGGTCGTTTTGAGTGAAGGAATTCAGCACGTGCGTGTAATCGCCGTCGTGCGCCCAATCGTCGGTTTCGCCCAGAGCAATGTGCATCACGCGCGGCTGGTATTTTTTCAAATGCTCCAGCGCGAAATGCACAGTGAAGTAATCGAAGCGCACGCTGTCCCAGGGGCTGAGCATTTCGGTTTGCAACTTGCTGAAAGCCTTGGTTTCGGCGTTGGCCGCCAGTTCATAAGGTTCGTGACCTGAGTTGATTGTCACGGAACCTTCGACGTGTTCGCCGATCCAATTGAACACATCCCACGAACCGAACAGCGCCACCTGAGTTTTGCTCAGATTCAATTTGCGTTTCAGGAATTCCAGTACGCTGGTGAATTGGTTGCGTTTGCGGTCGTTGCTGTTGATGACGTCGTCGTGCGCCTGTCCGGTCAGGATTTCGGAATAGCCGGGATAGGAAAACCACATTTTATTCGTGGTCATGACAGAACTGCCCAGAGCGCGATTGCCGGCAATCGAACCGTGATCTTTCATCAGCGTGCTCCAGAAAAACGGCATCAACTTTTGGCGACGTTCTTCGGGCGTGGCCGCCCAGTATTTTTTGTAAAGCGTGGAGTCTTCGACTTTGCCGCGCTTGGTTTTATCTTTCAGGATGTCCATGTCCAAACCGCCGAACACTTCCTGAGTGCGCGCTCCGTCGAAGGTGATGAGAATGACGTTTTCAGTTTTGTTTTGAGCAAGTGCCGAAACAGCGAAGGCGAGAAGAAGAACAAGGCAATAAAGCAATTGTTTTGAGGTCATCAGAGTGAACCTTTGGAAGATGGAAGAGAGATTACGGAACAAACGGAAATAACGGAAAAGACGGAATGAAGGTTGGACACTTCCGTTTGTTCCGTTCATTCCGTCTGTTCCGTATTCTCTTCAGGTTTTCACGTTAGAAGATCAGTTTCAGCGCGAATTGAATTTGTCGCGCTGCAAACGTACCGGTGATCTTGCCGTAATTTCCTGTGTAATTGCCCGCCGAGTCAAAACGAATGTTATTCGCATTGGCATCCGGCGTCAGGAAATTGGTTTTATTGAACAGGTTAAAGGCTTCCATGCGGAATTCCAGCTTGGTGCTTTCTTTCCACAGCGGGAAGGCTTTGTGCAATCCCAAATCCGTTTGGAAGAAACTCGGTCCACGCAGGATGTTGCGCCCCGCCGTACCGAACGGTTGTGAACGGTCAGTCGGCACGGTCGCTCCGCGCGGATTCAGGTAATTGTTCGGATCGCTGGTGTCGTTGTACAGGTTTTGGCCTGTCAGGTTCGGGCGATAAGTCAGCGACGAACCGACGACAAAAGCCGCCGCCGGACCGTAAGTCAGATTGACCGGCAAACCGCTGTTTATCGTGTTAATCAACGTCGCGCGCCAACCGCCGAGCACGGAATCTACGGCGACATTGCTGCTGCCCAGATACTTGCGGCCTTTGCCGAAGGGCAGGTCGTAAACGACGCTGGTCGTGTTGTTGAACGGCTGATCGTAATTCGACCGGCCTTTGTCGTTGGCCAGGTTGCGAATGTTGCCACGCGAATTGTCGCCGAAGCTCGCTTCCAAATGTCCCGCCGCGTTATCCATCGCTTTCGACCACGTGAAGGAATTCAGCAAGTACAGGCCGTCTGAAAAACGGCGTTCCAGTTTGGCCTGGAAAGCATGGTAACTCGTCCAGCCGCCGTTGAAGGAAGCCTGAATGAACGAATAGTTGGCGAACGGGCGACGATTTTGCAGCGGGGTTCCCGCCGCCGGATCGGTCGCGTTATTCGGACGCGCTTGATTGTAATCGCCCAGGATAATCAGCTTGGTGCTGCGGTTGCCGACATAAGCAACGTCAACCAGCCATTTCCACGGCAGTTCGCGCTGAACGCTCAAATGCCAGCTTTGGACGTAACCGGTGCGCGTGTCTTTCGGCGTGAAATTGACGCGAGCCGTCAGCGGGCTGAACTGAGAAGGCGCGACGAAATTGGTCGGGTAACCGGCTTCGGTCGGGCGGAAGCAATTCAGGAAGTTGTTACCCGTGCAGATACCTTGCGAAGGCTGTTGGGTGATGCTGTTGCTGACGATGTTCGGCCCGTTGAAGGAAAGCAGGTTTTCTCCGCCCAGCCGGTTGAAGTGGACGTAACTGATTCCGTAACCGCCGCGCACAACGGTTTTATCCAGAGCGTTCCAGGCAAAACCCAGTCTCGGCGCCCAGTTGTTGCGGTCAGGATCAACCAAAGCGCGGTCGGCAATCGAACCGCTCCTGGCTTGAATCAACGTCGCCGTTGCCGGATCGAAATTGCCCAGCAGATTGTCTTTTTCCCATTGCGGCGTGGCGAATTCGTAACGCACGCCGAGGTTAAGCGTCAATTTTGAGTTGAGTTTGAAATCGTCCTGCAAGTAAGCGAAGTGCATACGTTGGCGCAGGTTGACGATGACGGCATTGCTCAAGCTGTATGAATTACGCGCGCCGAAAAAGAAATCCGCCAGATTGTAGAAGTTGTTGCTGGCCGCGCCCGAAGGACGGCTGAACTGGCCGGAATAATTGTCCTGACCGTATTTCGGATTGAAGTCGTCAATTTCCGTGTTGATTGCCTGGTACTCGTAACCTGTCTTGAAGCTGTGTTTGCCTTTCAGGAAGGTGTAATTGAAACGCGGGTTATAAACCGTCGGGTCTTGAAATTGCGGGTTGGACGATTGGCGTCCTAAACCCAGATAACCGCCGATTGCCTGCGTAATCAAACCTCCGGCAAAACGCGGATCGGTCGGTTGACCGGGAACTCTGAACCCCGGATCGCCAACGCCCGTCGGAGTTTTGCCTGCGTCGGTGCGCGAAATACCGAAACGGAATTCCATCACGGAAGTCGGCGTCAGGTTATGCGTAACGCCGGTGGCCAATTGCTGATTCAACACGCGAACAAAGGCGTTTGCGTTTGAACTGAACAGCGGGCCGGGCAGCGTCGGCGCTTCAAAATTGTTTACTTTGCGGTGGCTGATGCGGACAAAAGCGTTGGTGCGTTCGCTGAAGTTGTGGTCAATCTTCACGTCGCCTTTGTCATTGAAAGACTGATTGCGCGGCAGGTTTTCGTAATTGTTGGTCAGCGCAGTGCTGGTCGGTAGCGGAATCAAATCCATCACCTGTCTGGCCAGTTTGGTCATCGGAACCGGAGTTCCGGCGGCAAATCGAGTTCCGGCGGCGACTGTGTTTCCGTTGGAATCCACGAAGCTGATCGGCGCAACCACGTCAACCGCCAGAATGCCTTGTCGGTTTGGCGCGGTCGGAATCGTCTGAATGTTGCCTTGCAATGTGCGCGTGATGCGGCGGAAACCTTCGTAATCGGCGAAGAAAAACGTCCGGTCGCGTTTGATCGGCCCGCCGATGGTTCCGCCGAACTGATTTTGAATCAGCGTCGGTTTGATGCCGCGCAGCGGTTTGAAAAATCCAGTCGCGTTGAGCGAGGTGTTGCGCAGGAATTCATACACAGTGCCGTGAAATTCGTTCGTGCCGCTGCGGAGCGAAGCGTTGATGACGGCTCCACCGGCGCGGCCAAATTCGGCGCTGAAGTTGTTGGTCTGAACTTTGAACTCCTGAACGGCGTCTGGCGAAGCCTGCACAACCTGATTGGAAAATCCCTGGTTGCTGGTTCCGTAAGAGTTGTTGTCCACGCCGTCAATGATGAAGTTGTTGAGCGAGGAACGCAGTCCGTTGACGTTGAACGAAGCGTCGCGCGTGCCCGCTTCCTGAGCCGACAAGATCGAACGGCGGACGCCCGGCGACAGCAACGCCAAGTCCGCATAAGAGCGCCCGTTGAGCGGCAGGTTGACGATCTGCTCGCGATTGATGATCTGTCCGCGATCCGAAGATTCGGTTTCCAGACGGACGGCGTCAGCGGTGACGGTGATTGTTTCTGTCACTGCTCCGGCTTTCATCGCCAGGTCAACGCGTTGTCGAGCATTGACCGTCACCTGAACGTTTTCGGCAGCGGCTTTGGAAAAGCCTGCGGCTTCAGCGGTGATGGTGTAAGTGCCGATTTTGACGTTGAAAAACTGGTAACTGCCGCTTTCGTCCGTTTGCGCCTGAGCAGTGATGCCAGTGGCAACGTTTCTCAGCGTGACGGTGGCTTTGGGCAATGCCGCCCCAGATGAATCTGTGATAGTGCCAAGCACTGTCGCGGTGTCGAATTGCGCAAATGCCAATGAGGCAAACGAGAAAACTGCCAGCATCGCCAAGATTAGCTTGATGGCAGAAAAGGTAGAGTTTGAACTCTTCATAAATTCCTCCGAGAGTTTGATTTTAGGTGTGGTTTTTCGAGTCAGCCAAAAAATGAAAACCACAGTAACAGCCGAACATCAGAACTGCGCAAAGTTTGTCTCAACTCTGTGTTTGAAGATCAGAACCTGGCGCATCGGCTGCGATTGGGTTTCAAACTCAGCAAAGCTTTTGGCAATCTTGGCCTAATCGCGGAAAAGGTAAGAAGCCGTATTTTTTTAGTTGAATAAATGTTGTGATGAAACGGCGCGGATTCTACAACGAAAGAACGGTTCTCAGCCAGCCAGCAGGATTCTCAAATCTCGCACGTTGTTTCCGGTTGGCCCGGTGATGATTGCGTCGCCAATCAAGTTGAAGAAGTTGAATGAGTCGGAGTTGATTAAGTGAGTTTCGGCGGAAATGCCTTGCGCTGCGGCACGGGCGATGGATTCGCAATCGGCAATAGCTCCGGCGGCGGGGCTGTGACCGTCAATGCCGTCGGTTCCGGCGCTCAGCGCGACTATATTTTGGGTTTGAAACTGATTCATTTGAATCGCCGCGCGCAAAATGAATTCCTGATTTCGCCCGCCTTGCCCATTGCCGCGAACAGGACAAATCGCTTCGCCGCCGGAAATCAGGCCAACAGGTTTGTTTTTATGTTTGGCTTGCAGCAAGACGATGCGTTCGATGTGAGTCAGCATCGAAGCTTCGACATGGTCTTCAACCAGGTCTTCAGCCAGTTCGACGACACAGCCGAAATCCAGTTCAGCAATTCGTTTGGCTTCCTGCATAGCTCGGCGATTGTCCATCAAGAGGTGATGTGACTGGTACGGAACCGGGAGCGGTAGCGACCGGGTAGCTTGACTGACTTGAGACAACCGGGTCGCTACCGCTTCCCGTTCCGTACCGATTTGGTTGATCAGATCGTATCGCTGAATGATTCGCTGAAAGTCTTCAACTGTCGAAGCATCTGGCAACGTCGGCCCGGACGCGACTGTCGTCAGGTCATCGCTGTTCACGTCTGAAATGTACAGCGACACTTGCCGCGAACGCGGAGCCGCTGCCGCCAATTTGCCGCCTTTTACCGCTGACAGATGCCGCCGAACGATGTTCATTTCGTTGATGACGGCTCCGCAATTGACCAAAGCTTTGTTGACGGCTTGCAGGTCATCGAGCGTGACGCCCGGATCAATCGGCTGTTCGAACATCGCCGAACCTCCGCCGGAAATCAGAAACAGCACCAGAGTTTGTTCGCCATCGTGTTCGCGCAACAAAGCCAGAGCTTTGGCCGCGGCTTCCAAACTGGCTGCGTTCGGCAACGGATGTCCGCCGATCAAAATCGGCAATCGCGGCGAATCGCCAATCACAGCGTTGGTGACTACCAAACCAGCGGTGATCCGTTCGCCCAAAACCCGCTCCGCCGCGCGAGCCATCGGCACGCTGGCTTTGCCAATGGCGATGACCAGCAAGTTGGAGTAGCCGTTCAAATCAATTGCTTCATTGCCAACTAGCAATTGGTTCACATCCAGCCGCAAGTTCGCTGCAACAATGGTTTCGGCATCAATCGCCGCCAGAGTTTTGTGAAAAATGTTGAGCGCGGCTTCGCGCAATTCTGCAATTGAGTTCATGAAGTTTTCCATTCGCTGGCCAGCATTGAGTAAATCACTTTGTCAACGAACTGGCCGTTTATCAATCCGGCTTCGCGCATGACGCCGTCCGGTTTGAAGCCCAATCGTTCGGGAATGGCTCGGCTTCGCGTGTTGCCTGTGGCGCAGTGAATTTCGATGCGATTCATTTTCAGATTGGAGAACGCATCGTCAATCAACGCTTTGACGACTTTGGTCATGATGCCTTTGCCTTGTTGGTCGGCGGAAAGCCAATAACCTATTTCCATTATGCGATTGTGCCATTCGTATTGGACAACACCGGTTGCGCCGACCAGTTCGTCGTTCAACCAGATGCCCGCCGACAGAGCTTCCTTGTTTTCATAACGACGTTTGGAATCGCGTATGTATTGCCGCGTGATGTCGGGCGAATCCGAAGCGTCCACCCAGATCAACCAGCGGCGCAGATGTTCGCGGTTGCGATCCACCAATGCGAACACCGTTTCGGTGTCTGATTCTTCCAGCATTCGGATTTCGATTTCGTCGTCTACTTTCAGTTTGAACACGATTTACCTCTGCCGAGCCACACGCTTGGCCATAAATATATCCGGCTTGCCGAAGCCATTGGCGTCGGGCGCTACGCCCGCGATTACAAAACCCAGTTTCTGATAAAACTCGAACGGATGTCCGCGTAGATTTTTGATGTTGGCCAGATGCTCCAACGGGTTGGGATACAGGTCAATTCCGCCCAGCGAAGTCATGCCGTCTTCGTCATCGCTGCCCAACCACAAAGTCAATCCGCCTTCAGCGGCGACCTGAACTTCCAAATCTTCGACCAAAGCTTTGCCAATGCCACGACCTTGCGCCGACTGAGCGACTGCCAGCGGGTGTAATTCCCAAACTTCGCCGTCGTACATTTCTATGCCGCCTATCCAGCCAAGCACGGTTCCGTCGTCATCAACGGCGATGCGACAGATTCTTTCCTCTGAAAAAAATCCGCTGATTTCTTCTCGCGCGTCTTCGATGGTTGGCCAGGCGTTAGGCCAATGTTCCTTGAACGCTTCAACCAGAATGGCGGCCATTTGTTCGATCATTTGCTGGTTGTCGCTGGCTAAATTGATGATTTGCATTGCAGAAAATCCTCTCGTTGTTTGCGGTTGGAAAGCTGTGTTAGTTTACGAGCCTGATTTCAAACTTCAACTGATTCACGTCACTTATGCAATCAACACTTCTTTTTGCCGTCGGTTCTGAAAATCCCGTCAAAATCAATTGCGTTGCCGAAGCCATTCAAACCTTCTGGCCGGAATCGCGCGCGGTAGGCGTCAAAACGGAATCCGGCGTAAGTGCTCAGCCGGATTCCGATCAAGAAATGTTCGCGGGGGCGCTCAACCGTGCGCGACAGGCTTTGGAAAACACTCCTGACGCGCAGTTTGGCGTAGGCTTGGAAGGCGGAACGCTTGATGCCGAAGATGGAATGTGGGCTTACGCCTGGATTGCTGTTGTTGATCGCCAAGGCCGTCTTGGCAAAGGCCAATCGGGCAGATTTCTGCTGCCGGAACCGATTGCTCAAATGGTTCGAGAAGGAATTGAGTTGGGTGAAGCTGATGACCGATTTTTTGGCCGCTCGAATTCAAAGCAGCAAGATGGCGCGATTGGGATTTTGTCGGATGGCGTGGTGACTCGGCTGGATTTATACAAACCGGCTGTGGTGTTTGCGTTGCTGCCGTTTGTTCACCCTGAGTATTACGACTTCGGAAATTTTGAATCGAAGTAGGCAGGCTTGAAAAGCACGACGGGGTGAGATGCTAGAGGCCAATTGCGAGCTTATCAAACCTGCCTAACTTATCGGGCTACATTGCTGTCGCCCTGACCTTCAAGCCCAACAGGGAATTCACATCATCCATCAGGCTTCGGCAATTGAACACCGATTTATCCACAAAGCGGTCAATGCCGGCATTCATCTTTTCCGGCAAATTGAATTCGTTCAATGCACCGCTCAAGGCGATGATCGGCACTGCGCTCAATTTGCCGTGTTCGCGCCGGATCAATCGCGCCAGTTCGATTCCATCCAGAACGGGCATTTGCAGATCAGTGATAATCAGATCGGGTTGGTGTGCCAATGCCTGCACATAACCTTCGTCGCCATCACGAGCTGTGACGACGGCGAAACCTTGCAAGCGTAAGAGTTCAGTCAGAGTCAGCCGCAGATTCAAATCATCTTCTACGACCATTATTTTATGTCTACGGTTCGACATTGGTTTGTCCTCCGTTTTTTGTGGTTCAGGGTACGTTTATCTCGACTGCGTATTTTTTACCGCGTAAAGATGAGCGTTACTCAGCAATGTTTGTGCCAACAGTCGCAGGATAAAAAGCGGCATTGAAATCGTTGGACTTAGCTGAGTTTTGCCGGGAACATGGCTTGGAACGGCCAGTGAGTTGTGTAGTCATTCAGGCCGGTATTTTTCTAAAGTGTTTTGTCTTGGTTCAGCGCCGAAAAAAGTTGAGCGAGCCGGCTGTCTAATGTTCGGCTCGCTCAGTGGGCAGGGAATTGGATGATTGTTTCAAGCTTCGTAGCGTTTGAACAACAACGCAGCGTTCGTTCCACCGAAGCCGAAACTGTTTGAAAGCGCGTAAGTTACTTTGGCTTGTCGTGCTTGATTCGGCACACAATCCAAATCGCATTCCGGATCGGCGGTTTCGTAATTGATGGTCGGCGGCAAAATCTGGTTATGAATTGCCAGAGCCGTAATGCCTGCTTCCAACCCACCCGCTCCGCCGAGCAAATGACCGGTCATAGACTTGGTCGAACTGAGCGCCAGCTTGTAAGCGTGCTCGCCGAACGCGGCTTTGATGGCGTTGGTTTCATTCACGTCTCCGGCGGGAGTCGAAGTTCCGTGAACGTTGATGTAATCCACTTGATTCGGTTCAACGCCTGCGTCTTTGACGGTTTTCAGCATTACGCGGCGCGGGCCGTCCAGATCGGGCAGGGTGATGTGAAAAGCGTCGCTGGACATTCCATAACCGACGACTTCGGCATAAATCTTTGCACCACGAGCTTTGGCGTGCTCCAGTTCTTCCAAAACCATGATGCCTGCGCCTTCGCCAATGACGAATCCGTCGCGGTCTTTGTCGAAGGGGCGCGAGGCGCGTTGCGGATCATCATTGCGAGTCGAAAGCGCCCGCATTGCCGCAAACCCGCCAACAGACATCGGCGTTATTGCGCCTTCCGAACCGCCGCAAATCATTGCTGTGGCGTCTCCGCGTTGGATGATTTTGAAGCTGTCGCCGATGGCGTGAGCGCCCGAACTGCAAGCCGTCGCTGTCGCCGAATTTGGCCCTTTGGCTCCGGTGTAAATCGAAACGTAGCCTGAAGCCAGATTGACAATCGAAGCTGGAATGAAAAACGGCGAGATGCGATCCGGGCCGCCTTCAAGCATTTTGGTGTGTTCGCGCTCGAAAACTCCGAATCCGCCAATGCCGCTGCCGATATAAGTGCCAATTGTTTCGGCATTGTCTTCGTTGATCTTCAAACCCGAATCTTCCAGCGCCTCGCGCGAAGCAGCGATGGCGAAGAAGATGAAATAATCCATCTTCTTCAATTCTTTTTTCTCGATGAATTTGAGCGGGTCAAAGCCTTTGGTTTCGGCGGCGAATTTGACTTTGTGTTGGCTGGTGTCAAACCGCGCGATGTAATCCACTCCGCTACGTCCGGCAATTAGTCCAGCCCAGGTTTCTTCTGTCGTGTTGCCGAGCGGGCTGACCAAACCGAGTCCGGTGACGACAACACGCTTTTTGGTGATTTCGTTGCTCAAGACTTCCTTCCCCTTGAAAAAGTTTTCAACACAACGTGTTTATGGCGATCAAACGCTGACAGGGGCCAGCGGCAACCGATTTGAAAAACTTCGAGTGTTGTAAAAGACAATCAGCCACAAAAAAGCCGCTGTATCACAAAAGTAATCCAAGTTATGCCTGGCTTTTGTAAGTTTTGTGCCTTTTTGTGGCTCATTTCTGCTTTGGCGAAAGGGTGACAACAGGTTTGCCGATTTCCGACATTTCCTGTGACAAGATGGAAGTTTATTTCCGATGCTCTTCAATGTAACGAAAGGCGTCGCCCACGCTCTGAATCTTTTCGGCTTCTTCGTCAGGAATTTCGATGCCGAACTCTTCCTCGAATCGCATCACCAACTCGACAGTGTCGAGCGAATCCGCACCAAGATCGTCAATGAACCGCGCGTTATCGGTAACTTCGGCTTCGTCCACGCCAAGTTCGTCCACAATGATCTGTTTTACCTTTTCCACAATTGAATCTGCCATGAATTCCTCCAAGTAGTGTTTGGTTAATTGATAGTTGAAAATTGCTAGTTGATAGTTTGGCTGACAGCGCGACTATCAACTGTCAATCGTCAACTATCAACTCGTTCACATATACATTCCACCGTTGATGTTGATTACCTGACCGGTGACATAGCCTGCCTCATCTGAGGCTAAAAACGCAACCGCATAAGCTACGTCAAGATCGGTTCCCGGTCGTTTTAAGGGAATTTGTTCAAGCATTGCATTGCGCGCGGCTTCGCCAAGCACATCGGTCATCGGGGTTTCGATAAACCCGGGCGCAACTGCGTTGACTGTGATGTTGCGCGACGCGTATTCGCGGGCCACAGCCTTCGTAAATCCAATCAATCCGGCTTTGGCCGAAATGTAATTGACCTGTCCGGCGTTGCCCATCTGCGCGACGACCGAAGTCAGATTGATGATGC
>JANRKX010000045.1:0-55004 GCA_033763255.1 Acidobacteriota bacterium
GAACTGAAAAGGGAAAGAGATCATCATCTAAACTACAGACTCGTGGTCTGAGCCGTGGGCCAGATTCATCTTTCCCCGCGATTAACAAGCGCCCTTGTTAATCGTTTGAAAGCTGACTTTCAAGATACAAGCCGTGGGTTTCAATACACGGTAGACGTGGCATTTGGCTCTCCTCGCCGCGTTAGCGACGACTGAGTTCGGGCGTCACTAACGTGACGCGGCGCGCTCATCGCTGTTACCCGGCGTTGAAACGCCGGGCTAAAGTCAACCGTCGCTACCGCGACGAAGATGGCTGAGCAGTCACCTTTTGTCTTCACTATCGCAACTCAATACGGTGAATCTGTGGCAAACACTAATTTGAAACGAATAAACGTAATTGACTCGCACACCGGCGGAGAACCGACGCGGCTTATCATCGGCGGCGGACCGGAACTTGGCAATGGTTCGATGACAGAGCGGCTGGCGATTTTCCGCGATCAGTTCGACCAGTATCGAACCGCGACCGTCAACGAACCGCGAAGCTCCGATGTCGTCGTCGGCGCGTTGTTGTGCGAACCGGTTGATCCTACTTGCGCGGCGGGCGTCATCTTTTTCAACAACGTTGGTTATCTTGGAATGTGCGGACACGGCACGATTGGCTTGGTGGCGACGTTGGCTTACTTGAATCGCATTCAACCGGGCGAACATCGCATCGAAACTCCTGTTGGCGTAGTCACCGCGACGCTGCACGATTCCGGCGAAGTCACAGTCGGCAACGTTCCCAGTTATCGCAGCGCAAAACGCGCGGCGGTTGAAGTCGCCGGACACGGCACGATTTACGGCGACGTAGCCTGGGGCGGCAACTGGTTCTTTTTGGTGAACGATCATCGTCAGGAATTGACGATGGACAACATCGAAAGCTTGACCGAACTGACCTGGAAGATTCGTCAGGCTTTGCCCGAACAAGGCATCACAGGCGACGACGGCAAAGAGATTGACCACATTGAACTCTTCGGCGATTCGACAATTGCCGACAGCAAAAACTTCGTTCTCTGCCCGGGCAAGGCTTATGACCGTTCGCCCTGCGGAACCGGAACCAGCGCCAAACTGGCTTGCCTGTACGCCGACGGCAAACTGGTCGAAGGCCAAATCTGGCGGCAGGAAAGCATCGTCGGCAGTGTGTTTGAAGGCAGCGTCAAAATTGCCGACGGCAAGATTTTTCCGTGCATCAAAGGTTCAGCTTTCGTCAACGCCGAAGCCACGTTGGTTTTGGATGAACGCGATCCGTTTTGTTGGGGAATTCGGTAATGACTTTTGACGTAGTCATTGTTGGCGCTGGAATTGTCGGCGCGGCTTGTGCCGACGAATTCGCTCAGGCTGGATTGCGCGTTGCCGTCATCGAAGCCGGTCAAATCGGTGGCGGAGCTACGGCAGCCGGAATGGGTCACATCACCGTGATGGATGATTCCGAAGCTCAGTTCGCCCTGACCAATTTGTCGCAACAACTCTGGCGCGCGCTGGCGGACGAACTCCCACCAGACACCGAATACATTGAATGCGGCACGATGTGGGTCGCAGCCGACGACGAAGAAATGGATGAAGTCCGCCGCAAACAGGCGTTTTATCAACAGCGGGGTTTGCCAGCCGAAGTTTTGGACGCCAAAGCTTTAGCCGAAGCCGAACCGAATCTGCGCGCAGGGTTGGCTGGCGGTTTGCGAGTTCCGCAAGACGGCGTGACCTATCCGCCGTGCGGAGCGCGCTTTTTCATCGAACGAGCGCAATCGCGCGGCGCTGAAGTTTTTCTGGGAAAGCCTGTCGTTGAATTGACAGGCAAAGGCGCTCGATTGAATGACGGCACGTTCATCGCGGCGGGGTTGACGGTCAACGCGACCGGTAGTTGGGCGCCGGAATTGACTCCGGGCGTCAACGTCCAAAAACGCAAAGGCCATCTGGTCATCACAGACCGTTACCCGAACTTCGTGCGCCATCAATTGATCGAGCTTGGTTATTTGAAAAGCGCACATTCGATTTCGACGGACTCTGTGGCGTTCAATGCCCAGCCGCGAAAGACCGGACAGATTTTGATTGGGTCTTCCAGACAGTACAGTTCCAACCCGGTCGCTACCGCTCCCGGTTCCGTACCGACTGACAAGCAGAGTTCCAACCCGGTCGCTACCGCTCTCGGTTCCGTACCAACTGACAAGCAGATTGACCAGCCGATTTTGACTCGGATGATTGATCGAGCGATTGAGTACATGCCGCGACTGGCCAAGCTGTCCGTGCTTCGCACCTGGACTGGATTTCGCGCGGCGACGCCGGACAAACTGCCGTTGATCGGAAAAAGCGCGATTGAAAATTTGTATCTGGCGACAGGCCACGAAGGGCTTGGAATCACGACTTCGCTGGGAACTGCCAAGCTGCTGGCCGATCAGGTCTTGAAACGAACTCCGAAGATTCCGATTGAACCGTACCTGCCTTTGCGTTCGATGCAGGAGGACGGCCATGCCTGAAACCGTTTCCCTTCAAATCAATGACCAGACGGTGACGGTTCCTACTGGAAGCATGGTTTCAACCGCGGTCGCCGCTGCTGGCGAACAAACGTTTCGTCGCTCGGTGACTGGCGAAGCACGCGCGCCACTCTGCGGCATGGGAATTTGTTTTGAATGCCGAGTGACAATCAACGGCCAGGCTCACAGCCGCAGTTGTCAGATTCCCGCCAGCGACGGCCAACACGTTGTGACCGATTGCGGATTGCGGATTGCGGATTGCGGATTGGATGCAGCAGAAGTTCCTAAATTCCAAATCCTAAATCCTAAATCCCAAATCCTGATTATTGGCGCTGGCCCCGCCGGAATTGCCGCGGCCATTCGTGCAGCGGAAAGCGGCAAACAGGTTTGCGTGATTGATGACAATCCGGTTCCGGCTTCGCCCGGAGGCCAAATCTGGCGAGCCGATCAAGCGCAGCCGAGTTCACCCGAAGCGCGCGAATGGTTCGCGCGATTGCGGCAAGTCAACGTGCAGTTCATTCACGGCGCGCGGATTTTTGCTCAGCCTGAAACGGGATGTTTGCTGGCAGAAACAGTGGATGGCAGTTGCGAATTGCGATTTGAAAAATTGATTTTGGCGACCGGCGCGCGCGAACGCTTTGTACCGTTTCCGGGTTGGACTTTGCCGGGCGTGACTGGTGCGGGAGGTTTGCAAGCGTTGGCGAAATCCGGCTGGCCGGTGGCGGGCAAAAGAATTGTCGTCGCTGGCAGCGGACCTTTGTTGATGGCCGTCGCCGCTTATTTGAAAAAGCGCGGAGCCGAAGTTTTGCTCATCGCCGAACAAGCCGGATGGAATCGTTTGTTGCGATTCGGCGTGGCTTTGCTCGGCCAGCCATCGAAAATCGCCCAAGCCATCGGATTGAAAAAGCAACTCGCCGGAGTTCCTTACTTGCCTGGTTGCTGGCCGATTGCAGCAAAAGGCGACGGCAAGTTGGAAGCTGTCACAATGCGGCGAGGCGATAAGACTTGGGAAGTTGAATGCGATTATCTGGCTTGCGGGTTTTATCTTGTGCCGAACACTGAGTTGGCAGGCTTGCTCGGTTGCGAAGTGAGCGGCGGCGCGGTGACAGTCAACGATTTTCAACAGACTTCGCTGTCGAATGTGTTTTGCGCTGGCGAAGCCACCGGCATCGGCGGTTTGGAATTGTCATTGGTCGAAGGCCAAATTGCCGGACTCGCCGCCGCTGGCCGTGAAGACGAAGCTCAAGGATTGTTTGCCGAACGCGCCAAACAACTTCGATTTGCCGAGGCGTTGAATCAAACTTTTGCCTTGCGCGAAGAATTGAAAACTTTACCGACTGCTGAAACTTTGATTTGCCGCTGCGAAGACGTCAGCTTTGAACGATTGCAGCGTCAAACTTCGTGGCGCGAAGCCAAGCTGCAAACTCGTTGTGGAATGGGACCTTGTCAGGGGCGCATCTGCGGAGCGGCGACAGACTTTTTGTTTGGCTGGGGAATGGAATCAATTCGTCCGCCGGTGTTTCCTGCCCGGCTGGAAAATTTAACTCGTTAAGAAAATGACTCTCCCACGAAGCCACACAAAGAAAACACGAAGTCTTTCGACAGGATGAACAAGATTTGTTCAAGATTAACAGGATCAGAAATCAATCTTGTGAATCCTGAAACCAAATCCTGTCAATCCTGTTTTGGGTTTCTTCGTGTCTCCTTCGTGTGACTTTGTGGGAGAAGAAGAGGAATTAAAAATTATGGCTATGATTTGGAAGGGCGTTATGCCCGCAATTACCACCTGCTTCAACGAAGACTTGAGCATTGACCACGGCTTTGTCGCCAAACACGTTCGCTGGATGTTGGATAACGGTTGCACCGGAATGGTCGCGCCGGGCAGTTTGGGCGAAGGCAACACCTTGAGCTTTGCCGAACGCGGTGCGTTGTGGGAAACCATCGTCAAAGCTTCGGGTGACAGCCCTGTTGTCGGAGCCATCTCCGCGCTGAGCACTGCCGAAGCTATCGAACAGGCGAAAATGGCTGCCGACAAAGGCTGTCAGGGACTGATGGTTTTGCCGCCGTATGTGTACAAAGGCGATTGGCGCGAGATGAAATACCACGTCGCCGAAGTGTTCAAAGCCACCAAGCTGTCTTGCATGCTGTACAACAACCCGATTGCCTACGGCACGGACTTTTTGCCGGAACAGATTCAGGAACTGGCCAACGAACACGAGAATTTTCATTCGGTCAAAGAATCCAGCGCGGACACTCGGCGAGTGACAGGCATTCGCGCTCTGACCGGCGACCGGCTGGCGATTCTGGTTGGAGTTGACGACGGCATTGTCGAAGCCATCGGTGTCGGCGCAGTCGGCTGGATTGCGGGATTGGTCAACGCTCTGCCGAAAGAATCCGTTGACCTGTTCAATCTGGCCATGAACGGGGAGAAGGAAAAAGCGATGAAGTTGTACAACTGGTTTTTGCCGATGTTGCGATTGGATTGCGTGCCGAAGTTCGTGCAACTCATCAAGCTGGTGCAGCAGGAAGTCGGAATGGGCAGTGCGCGCGTGCGTCCGCCGCGTCTGGAAATTGTCGGCAAGGAGTTGGAAGAAACGCTGGCGCTGGTTCGGTCGGCGTTGGCCAATAAGCCATAAACAGGATTTAGGAGTTGGGATTTAGGAGCTAGCGTTTCTTGTCGCTCCTAAATCCTGACTCCCAAATCCTAAATCCTAAATCCTAAATCAGTTTCCGGTTGTCACTGGCCCATAAAACTTCCAGTTGGTTTTGTGATCGCGCGTCAGTTTTTGTTTGGTCAACAGCGCGCGAACCATTTCAATCGGGATGCGATTCTCACGCAGAATCGTGTCGTGAAATACCTTGTTGGTCATCTTGCCGGAATCCACAAGTTCCTTGTGCAGCGAATAAATCTGCAACCCGCCAAGCAGGTACGCCGCCTGATACAACGGGCCATAACTTCCCGCGAACGAACGGCGGACTTCTGCCGTAGCGTTGTCCACTTCGTGGCCGACTTTGTTGACCAGCAAATCAATGCACTGTTGCGGAGTCATCTTTTCCATGTGGAAGCTGAGCGAAAAGACGATGCGCGCGCAGCGATGAGAACGCCAGAACAAAAAGCCTATGCGGTCTTCTGGTGTCGTCGGAAACTTCATGTCCCACAGCAGCAATTCCCAATACAAAGCCCAGCCTTCGCCCCAGAACGGCGTGCCGAATAATCCGCGATAAGTTTTGTACCGCGAAGTCATGAAGCCTTGCAGGTGATGGCCAGGAATCAGTTCGTGATGCACTGTGGCTTTGGAAAAGTGCGGATTGTTGCCACGCATGCTCATCATCTTTTGTTCGTGAGCCATCGTGTTCGTGGGATACGAAACGATGATGTTCTGGCCGCCCAGAAAGAACGGGCTGACCAATTGCTGCTGCGGCGACATCATTTCCATCGCCCAATCTTCTTTGGCCAGCGGCGGCACGGTCAGCAGGTTGTTTTTCTCGACGTATTCGGTCGCTTCCAACGCCAAAGCCTTGATCATTTCCGGTTGTTTGCCCGGTTCGACGTATTTGTTTTTGACGTGTTCCAGCGCCTTGTGCCAGTCGTCACCGAAGCCCAGTTCACGCGAAGCCTTCTTCATTTCTTCTTCGCACCAAGCCAGTTCTTTCCAGCCGATGGCGATCAATTCTTCCGGCGTGTAAGGAATCATTTCGGCCTGGAGTTCGACCATCAGAGCTTCGCGGCCAATCGGGTTGCCTATGATGTCGCTGGCATCTCCGGCGCGAGCGTTGGTTGTGCCACCTCCGCCGCCAAAACCGCCGCGCTGACCGCCACCGCCGAAACCTCCGCCACCGCCTGGCCCAAAACCGCCGCCCGCTCCGCCTCGTCCGCCACCTTGCCCGCCACCGGCAGGCGCTGAAGCCATCGTCGCCGGCGCAGCCGTCCGAGTTCCATTAACGCGGTCGGTCAAAAACGTTGCGTAAGCGGCCAGGGATTGCTCAACCGCTTTGTACGGTTCGTCCACCCACCACGTGAACATAGGGTCGTAACCGTTGTAATACCCAAACCAGACGCGCAGGTTGTTGCGGAATCCGTTCAGAGTCGAGGCAGCGCGATTCAGCACGGAGCGTTTCCATTTGCCGGGTTCGGCGCGCAAACTGGTTTCGAGCGAACGGCGAGCGGCTTCGATTTCCTTGTTCATCGCGTTCAGCGTCGAAGCGATTTTGAACGGTTCGATCTTTTCCATGTTTCGTCGAGCTTCTGCCAACGCAGTGATCGTTTTGGCAAAAGGCATCAACGGCGCGACTTCGGCAAAGGCTTTGGTGTCCAGCTCCAGTTGTTGTAATTCGTGTTCCAGGTGGGTGCGGAACAACAGGTAATCCACTTTGCCGTCCTGGCTCATAGCGTCGAAGTTCAGTTTGCCTATCGTCGCCAGCCAATCGGAATAAAACTGTTTGTATCGTGCCTGGCGTGCGGGAGAACTTTCGACCGGGAACAATCGCCCAAGCGTGAAGCGATCAGTCGAGTATCGCTCGATCGAAGTTTTCATTTCGCTGGTCGGTGCATCCAGGTCTTTTGCCTCAGGCACGACGGATTTAGGTTGCTGTGCATTCGTGAGAGGCGTGAACACCAGCGCCAGACTCAATCCAAACGCGAAAAACAGCCGCACGGCTGCGGAAACATGCTTGCCAGTCATAAGGGGGTCTCCTGATAGATTGTGGAAGTTCAGATATTCAAAGCTAACGACGACGCGAGCGAAATCTCGGTTGCGGCTTTCGCAGTTAAATTCTTTCGACTACCATACGGCTTCTGCAAATATCGCTTCACAATCAACGTCACAACATCAAACGGAGGAAAAGACATGCGTCGTTTCTTGTCGCTCGGTTTAGCGTTTACTGCATTTACTTGTCTGGTTTCAATGGCTTCGGTTTCTGCCGAAAACTGGCCGCAATGGCGCGGCCCGTTGCTGAACGGCATCAGCAACGAAAAAAATCTGCCGACCAAATGGAGCACCGAAGAAAACGTCACCTGGAAGCTGGCCATGCCGGATCGCAGCGGTTCGACGCCGATCATTTGGGACAACATGATTTTCCTGAATGTCGCCGACGGAACCAAAACTGCTGGCACGTTGTCGTTCTGGGCGCTGGATCGCACAACCGGAAAAGTGCTCTGGAAAAAACCGCTCGGCGCGGGCGATCACATGATGCGGAAACAGAATATGTCTTCGCCTTCGCCTGTGACGGACGGCAAAACGGTTTGGGTGCTGACTGGAATGGGCGTGCTGCGCGCTTTCGATTTCAAAGGCAATGAACTGTGGATGCGCGACATTCAAAAAGATTATGGCAAGTTCGGTTTGAACTGGGGCTATGGTTCTTCGCCGTTGCTGCACGAAAACGCGCTTTACGTTCCGGTGCTGCACGGTATGCGAACCGATGACCCGTCTTACCTGCTGAAAATTGACAAAGCGACTGGCAAAACCATCTGGCGGCACGAACGTCCGACTCCGGCTCATACCGAATCGCCTGACGCTTATATTACGCCTGCCGTGTTGAAGCAGGGCAATTCGCTGCAAATCGTCGTCAGCGGCGGCGATTGCGTCACCGGCCATGATCCTGCTACCGGCAAAGAACTCTGGCGAGCTTACGGATTGAATCCGCAAAACATCGCGTTCAACCGCATCGTCAATTCGCCGATAGTTTTCGACGGGCTGATTTATGCAGGCAGTCGGGGTAATCCGTACATGGCCGTCAAAGCCGGAGGTAGTGGAGACATTACGAACACTCACGTCGCCTGGACGTTTGCAGCCGGGCCGGATGTGCCCACGCCAGTCACCGACGGCAAATACTTTTACGTGGTGCGCGACAACGGAACTCTGTTTTGCCTGGACGCCAAAACCGGCAAGGAAATTTACGCCAACCAGCGAATGAAGCCCGGCACTTACAGCGCCTCGCCTGTGCTGGCCGACGGAAAGATTTATGCCACCAGCGAAGAAGGTTTCACCGTCGTCGTCAAAGCCGGGCCTCAATTTGAAGTGCTGGCAGAAAACTCGCTCGGCGATTATTGCCTGAGTTCTCCGGCGATTTCCGATGGCCAGATTTTCATGCGGACGTCGGGATTTTTGTACTGCATCGGCAAACGAGTGAAGAAGTAGCTGGAACAGAGCAAGCAACATTGAGGCGTTTTTTTCGACAGGATGAACAAGATTTGCGGCAGGATTTACGGGATCGTCATTCCAGAAACATTCTGGTCTGGTTTGAATCCTGTTCATCCTGAAAAAATCCTGTTCATCCTGTCTCAACGTTTCCTGCTTTGATTTAGTTTCTGTGGCAAAGGAGTTTGATGAAGGTTCGCATCGGAATTGATGTGGGCGGAACGTTTACTGACGTGGTTGTGATTGATTCGCACAGTCACGAACTGGTCGGGCAGTTGAAATTTCCGACTTCGCACGCGGCGAAAGAAGGCGTGGCGCTCGGCATCGTCACAGCTTTAGAACGCGCGATGGCAGAATTCCACCTCAAGCCGGAAGACGTCGCTTTCATCGCACACAGCACAACTCAGGCGACCAATGCTTTGTTGGAAGGCGACGTTGCCGAAGTCGGCGTCGTCGGCATTGGCGATGGTTCGGTCTGGAATCCCGAAGGATGGTTTGCCAAACGCTCAACCGTAGTTCCGCCGATTGCCTTGACCGCCAGCAAAAGTTTGAAGCCGCAGCAAGCTTTTGTCGGGCGGGTGAACGGCGGGTTTGAATCCGAAGCCGAAACAGCGATTCGCAAGTTGTCCGCCAACGGCGTTCGCGTCGTGGTTGCCAGCGAAGCTTTCGGCGTGGATCAGGTCGAACGCGAAGCGCGGGTTGCCGAACAGGCCAGGGGCTTGGGACTGTTCGCCACCACCGGCCACGAAGTCAGTTCGTTGTATGGCTTGCGCGTGCGGACTCGGACGGCGGTTATCAACGCGGCGATTTTGCCGAAGATGATCGAAACCGCCGAAATGACTGAACGCTGCGTGAAGGACACAGGCATCGAAGCTCCGTTGATGATTATGCGCTCCGATGGCGGCGTGATGAGCGTCGCTGAAGTGCATCGCCGCCCGATTTTGACCATGCTTTCGGGGCCGGCGGCGGGCATCGCCGGAGCCTTGATGCACGAACGAGTTTCCGACGGCATTTTCATCGAAGTCGGCGGAACCAGCGCCGACATTTCTGTCATTCGAGACGGTTCACCAGCGACTCGACCAGCGCGATTGAATGGTCATCGAATGTATTTGAACACGCTTGATGTGCGAACGCTGGGCGTGGGCGGCGGCGGCATGATTCGTGCTCGGCGAACAGAAATGCCAGACGCGATAGTTGATGTCGGGCCGCGCAGCGCGCACATTGCCGGGCTTGGTTATGTTTGTTTTGCTGAGCCTGAAGAACTTGCCGAAGCTTCCATTGAATTCATTCGTCCAACCCAAAGCGACGCTGGCGATCACTTCATTCTTCGAGCGCGAAGCGGCAAAGGATATGCTTTGACGACAACCTGTGCAGCTAATTTGTTGGGACTCGTCGAACCTGGCCACTTTGCTTTCGGGAAAAAGGAGTCGGCAAGGATTGGTTTCAAGTTGCTGGTGGAAAATTGTGGCGAGTTCACGGATGAACAGGAAGTTGCTGAACGGGTTCTGGAAATCGGCTGCCGAAAGCTGGAAGCAACGATCAACGACTTGATCGCGGAATATCATTTGTCACGCGATCAAGTCGTGTTGATAGGCGGCGGCGGCGGCGCGGCTTCGTTGGTTCCGTTCACGGCGAAGTTGATGAATCTGGAACATCGCATTGCGCGCAACGCTGAAGTCATTTCGCCGATTGGTGTAGCGATGGCGATGGTGCGCGACACGGTCGAACGCAACATCGTTGATCCTTCGCCCGAAGACATTTTGAAAGTTCGCCGCGAAGCTGCCGAAGCCGCCATTGCTGCCGGAGCCGTCGCCGACAGCATCGAAGTGCAGGTGGAAGTAGACAAGCGCCGCAATCTGGTTCGAGCGACGGCAATGGGAACGACAGAGCTTCGGCGGCGCGAAGGCGAAGAAACCGTTTCCGGCGTTAAGCAATGCCGCGAAGCCGCCGCACGTTCGATGCGGCTGCCGGTTGACGAAGTGGCGTTGGCGGCGGAAACTTCCGGCCATCTGGTTTTCATCGGAGAGCAACGCTCTACATCGTTTTTTGGCTTGTTCAATTCGCGGAAATCATTGTTGCGCGTTGTGGATCGCACCGGAGTTGTCCGGTTGCAACGCGGAGCGGCTCGCGTCAGCACGGTGGTTTTAAGCGACATCAACGCCGAACTGGAACGCGCGGTTGACGCTTTGACGGATTATGGCGATGCTGGCCGCGCGATTCCCGACATTTTCATTTTGTACGGAGCGCGCATTGCCAACTTTTCGGGTTTGGCCGAATTGGAACAAGTCGCGGCATTGGTTGAAGTGGAATTGCGCTCGCTTGATCCGGCGACGAAATTGGTTGTGATTGCCTGTCCCAAACAGGTTTAATTGAAGCCTGTGCGAATAAAAGTGGTTTGCCATTAATAATTTGAGCGATGGTACGGAACCGGGAGTGGTAGCGACCGGGTTGGCTTGAAGTAACGCTCACGAAAGTATCCAGTCGCTACCGCTCCTGGTTCCGTACCGAATTACGCACAGTCCTTGTTTAATTCAGACGTTATGGTTTCAAAGACGAACAAATTGTTTCCGTTGTTGGTGGCGATAACGCTTTGGGGAGCGTGCGCCGTTGCTGGGCAGGCTCAATTGCCGAATCTGAATGCCGATTCGCAAAAAGCCGCCAATGCCGCTCGCGCAAAAGAACTGGTTCAGCAGGCGCGTGCTGCCGCCGGGTTTGATCTGGTGCAGACGCTGGCGTTCAAAGCGCAGACCGAGCGTTTCGTCAAATACTACAGCGTGCAATCGCCGACCAAAGTCGTCGAAAACAACAAAACGCTTTCCGGCAAGATCGAAGCCGAATTCTGGTTTCCAGAACGGTTCCGGTTGAAGACGAAAACTGACACCTTGTCCGGGTTCGACGTGTCTTACACAGAGATCATGAATGGCGAACTGGCCTGGCGTGACCCGCCGATGCAGGTTCGTTCATTTGGTTCGGATCGCCGCGTGATTGATGTGGGCGATGTCGAACGAACGATGTTGATGCAAACTCGAACTGCCAAACAGCATATTGCTTTGTATGCCTTGGGCTGGATGCTGCAGACGCCGGCTTCGGCTCCGGTCGGAATGGTCTATGCCGGAGCGGTGACTATCGAAGACCAGGAATACGACGCCATAACGGTGGATGGGCAGGATGGATTCGGCAACATTTTGCTGCTGGATCGCAAAACGCGATTGCCCGCGGGACTCGCTGTGGTGTTTTACGAAGCCATGCGCGACACGGTCATCGTCGAAGCTCATGCTTTTGATCGGCGATTTATGCGCGACACTTACATGCGAGCCAGACAAGAACGCCTGGCTCGGTCGAAACCTCCGCAACGGCACGAAGCGATTTGGCGCTTTGTGGATTACACGACGATCAACGGCGTGACGCTGCCGCAGCGCGTGAAAATCACGCTGGACGGCCAGACCATCGAAGAACTGACGGTCAACGAATACAAAATCAATCAGCCGATCAATCCGAAACGATTCGAAGGAAAGCCCGAAGTTAAGTACTGATGTTACGCAGCGAGGCTTTTGAAAATGGATTTGACAGGTTTTCGCGCTGGAAGCGCGGCGGAAATTAGCCTGCGGTGGAACCGCAGGGATAAGTAGCGAGAAAGTTAGCGCTCCGGCAGGAGCGACGGACAAGAATCGCTCATCCAGCGTCCCTGCCGGGACGCGAAGCCTTTGCTGCACGGTTCCGGTGGTTTCACCACCGGCTAATATCCGCTGTGCCTCCGGCACAAAAACTGTCAACCCGATTCTTGCGATGTCGTTCGCGTAACATCAGTTAAGTATTAAATCCGACACCCGCCTGATGAAATTCACTTCCACGCAGGATTTCACTTCGCTGACAGAGTTGCTGAGGTTTTACGGCGACGCAGATGAAATCGTCTTCAAAAGCCAATGCACGCTGAACGAAGCCGACATTGCCGAAGCCTGTCACAATGGGCGTTGGTTGGCTAATCGGTTGCGATTGCGAAACGGATCGAAAGGTGTCGAAGGCATTGTGATCGGTTACGGCTGTCGAGTGGTTCATGAAGCTTGGCAGGTGGCCGACGGCAAAATCGTTTTTCTGGGTGAATGCCTGCTTCATCACAAAGACGGCGGCGCGGTGATTCGCGTCAATTCGGACGCGACGAAATCGCTGGCGGAATTGATGGCGCAATGGGCTGACGAAACCGAAAGGCGCTGGTTCAGCGAAGAGAAAATCGTCGAAGTCGTCATCGCGCACGAATTGTTTCATTTGCTCGGCCAACATTCGGAAAGCCGAACGGCTTCGACTTTGGTGGAACTGGCCGCGCATGCTTTTGCGCGGGCGATGACTGAATTGCCGTTTTCGCCGTTGCTGTTTAACGCGCTGCTGGTTCGATTGGCGACCGGGAATAGAACTTTGACCTTATGAAATACTTTCTTGGCATAGACGGCGGGCAAAGCCACACGACGGCT
Organism: Acidobacteriota bacterium; assembly: GCA_033763255.1. Classification (GTDB taxonomy): domain Bacteria; phylum Acidobacteriota; class Blastocatellia; order RBC074; family RBC074; genus RBC074. The sequence continues at coordinate 13,090 of JANRKX010000045.1, forward strand.
TTGATCGCTGACCGCAATGGACGGATTTTAGGGCGTGGCCACGCGGGTGCTTGCAATCACACGCGAGAACCCGGCGGGCGCGAACGGCTGATTTCCGCCGTGACCAAATCCGTCAGCGAAGCTCTGGCTGATGCCGGGCTGCTGAAAACGGGCGCGCTTTCAAGCTTCAAATTCGCCAGCGCGCATCTGGCCATGTGCGGCGAACCCGAATACAAGGTTGCCATCGTCAACGAATTGTTGCGCGCCGATCATCTGGTGGTTGGACACGATGCGCCGGGCGCATTGGCCGGAGCATTGGCGGGCGGCGCGGGCGTTGTGGTCTTGGCCGGGACGGGGTCGGTCGCTTGCGGAGAAAACGACGATCGAAACTTCGTTCGCGTTGGCGGTCACGGTTATATGTTTGGCGACGAAGGCAGCGCCTTTGGCATCGCCTGCGATGCGTTGCGCGTTGCACTGGCTCTGGAAGATCGCGGAATGCCTGCGGCGTTGAATGCCGAACTGCTGATGCATTTCAAACAACCGAACCTGAAAGCGATTGCCGAAGATTTTTATGCCGGAACGCTTTCGCGTGACCGTCTGGCTTCGTTTGCGGCGAAGGTCGGCAGACTGGCGAATCGCAAAGACCCTGCGGCAGTGGAAATTCTGGACGTGGCAGCGGAGGCATTGGCCGATTTGGCAATCGCCTGCGTGAAGCGGCTGGAATTGCAAAGCGCGAAGATTTCCTTTGGCGGAGGCGTTTTCAAAAGCCGATTGTTGCTGGAAGCTTTTGCCGGAATGGTTTTGTCCGAACTGCCGGACGCCAAAATCGTTCACCCGCGATTTGCGCCGGAAATCGGAGCGTTGCTGTTGGCATATCGTCAGGCTGGAAAAAAGATTACCTCGAAATTGCTGGGAACCCTTTCTGAAAATCAAGCGACAAAATGATTCAACCGGAAATTGAACAACTTCGCGGCGGACTGATTGTTTCGTGCCAGGCTCCGACAGGTTCACCGCTGTGTGATCCTCACATCATGTCGGCAATGGCACTGGCTGCCGAACAAAATGGAGCGGCTGGAGTGCGCATCAATTCCGCCGAACACATCGTTGCCACCAAACGAAAAGTCCGCGTTCCAATCATCGGAATCGAAAAAGTCGTTACCGATCAATCCAATGTATACATCACGCCTACGTTTGCCGTCGCCCGTCGCATTGCAGACAGCGGAGCCGACATCATCGCGCTGGATGGAACTTCACGGATAAGACCTGAAGGCGAACGGCTTAAAGAATTGATTCATCGCGTGCATCGGGAATTGCAGCTTCCCGTGATGGCCGATGTGGCCACGTTTGACGAAGGTTTGCAGGCAGCGGAGTTCGGCGCGGAAATCATCGCCACGACTTTGTGCGGTTACACGGCGGAAAGTCGTGGCGCGCAATTGCCCGCCTTCGAATTATTGGAGCAATTGGCGAAGCGGTTGAACGTGCCTGTAATTTGCGAAGGCGGCGTCAGTTCGCCCGACGAATTACGCCGAGCTTTTGATTGCGGAGCCTTTGCCGTCGTCGTCGGCACAGCTATCACCGGCGTAGGCTATTTGACCGAACGTTTTGCCGCCGCGCTCAATTGTCCGCAGTGATGAGCGCGGCGTACTTGATTTTTACTTCAGCCTTTCCAGCAAATGATCCCCCACGCGCAGCGCATTGGCCATAATCGTCAGCGCCGGATTGACCGCTGCGCTGGAACAGAAAAAGCTGCCATCCACGACATACAGATTGTCCACTTCGTGAGCTTTGCAGTTTTTGTCCAACGCCGAAGTTTGCGGATCGTTGCCGAATCGAATCGTGCCGTTTTGATGAGCGACGCCGGCCAGCGGAATTCGGTCGCCGACAAAGGCATTCAGCGGAATCAGATGTTCATGGCAATCGGCTTCCTTCACCATTTCTTTCACTTTGGCGTAAAGCCGCTTGTGACCTTCCAGATTGTTCGGCGTGTAAGCCATGGTGATGCGGCCTTCGCGGTCGAGCGTCACGCGGTTGTTCGGATCGGGCAGGTCTTCTGAAGTCAGCCAGAAATCCAGCGAGTGTTTGGCCATGTAATCCAAAGTCATATGCGGCGCGAAAGGCGGCGCTCCGGCGGCAAACATGTTCGCGTCGAACTTGCCGACAAAAGAGATGTGCCCCATCGGAAAATCCCATTCCTGGTTGGCGAAGTAAAAATCATTCAACGCCATCGTTTTTTGAAAGACCGTCGGATTTGGGCAGCGCGAGATGGCGAATAGCACGGAGTTGTTATGCCCCATGTAATGCCGTCCGACTACGTCAGAACCGTTGGCCAGCCCGCGCGGATGTTTATCGTTTGCCGAACGCAACAGCAGCGCAGCCGAATTAATCGCGCCAGCCGAAACGACCACAACATCAGCCGAATAAATTTCTTCCACGCCTTCACGTCTGACGACGACGCGCTTTACTTCGCGCCCGGATTCGCTGGTTTCCAGCCGTTCGACATAAGCCTGAGTCAGCAGAGAAACGTTTGGATATTCCAGCGCCGGATCAACGCAAACGACCTGGGCGTCGGATTTGGCGTTGGTAACGCAAGCGAATCCGTCGCAGGTATTGCAGCGCACGCACTTACTGCGGTTCATCTGTTTTTCGTCCAGCATTACTCCCAGCGGAGTGTGAAAAGGTTTGTAACCGAGCCGCTCAAAGTCTTCGGCAAGCTTGGCTATGCGCGGTTCGTGGCTGACCGCCGGATGCGAATATGGTGCGCTGGCCCAGGGTTCGGTAATGTCTTCGCCGCGATTGCCGTGAACGTGGTAGAGATGTTCGGCGGCGGTGTAATACGGCTCAAGCTCGGCGTAGCTGATCGGCCACGCGGGAGAAATGCCGCCGTGATGTTTGATCTCGCTGAAATCCTGTTCGCGCAATCTGAACAACGCCGAACCGTAAAACTTGGTGTTGCCGCCAACGTAATAATTCGTGTGCGGATGCAGGTCTTTGCCTTTGCTGTCGCGCCAGACTTCTTTGGTGTTGTATTTGCCTTCCTTGACTGTGGCCAGCGTGCTCCAGTTGTCCTTTTCGCGCGGGACGTATCCGCCGCGTTCCAGCAGCAGGATTCGTTTGCCGGACGGCGCCAGCTTGTAAGCCAGCGTGCCTCCGCCCGCGCCAGTGCCGATGATAATCACGTCGTAATGGTTCGAGTTCATTCCTTCTCCTGCTTGATTCCTGAAGTTGATGCCGGCCTGTGAGCCACCGCGCAAACAAGCGCCAGCCCGATAAACAACGGCTCACGACCGACGGAAAGTGCTTGTTACTCTTTCGGCTGTTGAATCCAGATTGAAGGCGGAAAAATTCCAGATCAAGAAAAAACGGAAAGTGAGTTGTGCGGTTGGGCTGTTGGCAATTGCCTTGAAACACGAGCTAGGTTGCCGGTCACAAAATCGAATTGCCGCCATCCGCAACGGCGGCAGTATTTGTCTGCGGCTTTCAGCTCGAACTGGCAACGACGGCAGGGTTTGCAATCGTTGCACTCGGATTCTTCTGTTTGACAGAACAGATTGATGATCTCGCCTGTGTTCATAAAGTTCTCCTTCACTGCTTGATAGAAATTTGTATTTGCTTCTGACCGATAACGATTCAGGATGTCGAAGACTTGGAGTGCGGTGTTTCTCACCGCTTCGGGAAACCACATTTAGCCAAACGGTGTGAAAGAAAAGCTACGCCAAGTCGCACTCTCTCAATCCCTCTTTGCAGAGAATTTATTTCATTTTGGACTGATGAAGATTTGGTGGCAGTTGGCTACTGACGTTTGCGTTCGTGGACTGTTAGATACACCCCGCGCCAGATTTCGGCAAATTTTTCTCGCTGGGCGGCGAATTCCGGCCAGTTCCAGGGATCGAGCACCGGTGATTGATTGAAGGTGATGACGACCGAAGTCTGGTTCAGTTGTTGGCGAATGCGTTCGTATTCGAGCGGCGATTGCTGGTCGGGCGAGAGGAAAAAACTGACAGGCGAATCTATGTTGGGATAAAGCAGCTCAGCGCAGCCGTTGTTGAAGTAAAAAATGCGGCGCTCTCCGGCCAACTTGCGCGCGTGATTCCATTCGTCGCACTGGTCGGGAAACGCCCACAACCCGGCGGATTCCGGCGAACGCTGCATCCATTTCCAGGCGTTGACGGTGATTTGGTAGCGTTCGATGTTGCCGGCCAGTGCGATGACGATCATTGCTGCAACCAACATTGGGCGAACTCGGAATGCCGCCAAGCCAAGAGTTACTCCCGCAACCAGCAGCGAAGAGTAATAAGTCCACGAACCCGGCCAACCGAAAAAGGTAAACAGAAAAACGAAATGGCAGATGGCTACGATGGCAACCGTTTCGTGTTTGTCGGTTGGATTGTTCAGCAGCTTCAGCAGCGCAATGATTCCGAACGTTGCCAGCAACAGCGTGCAGACGATCCAGAATCCGGCGGGAGTTGTTGCGTAATACTTGGCGAATTGCGCGGCGTTGCCGAGTTTCGGCAGCCAGAATGTTTTGCCGTTGCCGAAAAACCCGAAGCCCAACGCTTTGTAACTCTGCGCGCCGTTGATGGGAATCAACGCGCTGATCGTAGGTTTGATTCCGAAATACGCGGACGAAATTGTCAGGCACGAAATTCCGCTGACGATCGCTGAGCGAAGAAAAACCAAAAACGATTTCCAGCTTTCGCGCCGACGAATCAATTGCACAATGGTCAGTGTCAAAATCAGAAAACCCAGCACATAGGCCATCGAAGGTTTGACGAAGAGGCAAACTGTTGCCAATGCCAACGCTCTGGCTCGGCGACCAACGGACAAATCGGCGATGGTGTGAACGATCATGGCGGCTTCCAGCGGATGAGTCAGGTGAACGTAAACCGGAATGATTGCGTGCGGCATCGCGGCAACAAGGAAGGCGGCAATCAGCCAACCGCTTTGTTTTGCCAGTCGCCAAAGCCCAAACAAAATGGCGGCTTCGGCCAGAAACATAAACAGGATGTAAGCGGCAGGAGTTCGACCCGCGAGCGCAAAAAACATTCGGCCAAGCATCAGCGGCAAAAGGCTGTACGGATAACCGAAATCCACTGTTGGGATGAAGCCTTGTTCAATCAGCTTATCGGTGCGAAGCGTGACTCCGGGATCGAAGAAAACGAAGTTGGCGAATTCGTAAATCGTCGGCAACTGAGCCAGAAACGTCACCGCGTGCAGCGACAGCAACGCCGCCCCAAACCAGCGTTGCTTTGAAACTGCGGCTTCTGTCGGCTGAGCGTTTGGCGATGGCTGATAGGTCATAGGTGAATCAGAAAAGTTCCTTGATCGGATTGACACCGTGATCAACTACTCGGACGGGGCATCCATGCAAGCCGGGAAGTTCCGTGTCTAGATCAATTTTCAGCGAATGCAACATAGTTGCGGCGACTTCGCCGGGAGTGACCGGGCGGTCTTTCGGGTAAGCGCCGATTTCATCCGAAGAGCCAATGACCTGTCCGCCTTTGACTCCGCCGCCTGCGAAGAGCATTGACCAGCACTGCGGCCAGTGATCGCGGCCTCCTGCCGGGTTGATGTGTGGAGTTCGTCCGAATTCGCCTGTGGCTACGACCAGAGTGTTTTTCAGCAAACCTCGTTGATGCAAATCTTCCAGCAACGCGGCGTAAGCGTTGTCGAACATCGGGCCGACTTCGTCGCGGTAACAATCAATCGAACTGAATGGAGCCGAGCCGTGAATGTCCCAGGTGATTTCGTTGAAGACAGTTTCAAACTGATTGATTGTCACAAAACGAACTCCGCGTTCGATCATTCGCCGAGCCAGCAAGCAGCTCATTCCGAATTTGTTGCGACCGTAACGATCTTTGATGGCGTCGGGTTCTTTTGACAGGTCAAAAGCTTCGCGCATTTTGGCCGAAGACATAAGCGTGTAGGCTTGATGAAAATTGTCATCACTCAAACTGGCGTCGGCGGCAACTTCAAACTTTTTGACCGAAGCGTCCACCATTTCACGCAACTTGTGAAAGTCATTCGTCGGCGGGACGAAAGGATCAAATTGCTTGCCTAAAAAACCTGCGGTCTGTCCGTGAGACAAATTGCCTCCGGTGTTGCCAATCGGGCGGGGAAGCAAAATGTGCGGCGGAGCATCGCCGCGCGCGCCACGAAGTTTCGACAACACGCTACCGATGTTTGGATGTTCTAGCTCGGCCTGGAAAAGCTTTCCGGTTTGCATCAATTGATGGCCGGTGTCGTGAACGGCTGCGGCTTCGTGGTGAAGTCCGCGCACGATGGCGAACTTGTCGGCGTGTTTGGCCGTGCGCGGAAAGATTTCGCTGATTTCGACGCCGGGAACGTTGGTTTTGATCGGCTTGTACGGGCCGCGAATTTCCGCCGGAGCGTTCGGTTTCATGTCCCAGGTGTCCAACTGACTGGGGCCGCCCAGCAGCATCAGGAAGATGCAGTTCATATCTTGTTCGGAATTCACCGCACCCAACGTTTTCAGCGTGAACAAATCCGGCAAACTCAATCCAAGAAACGAAAGCGCGCCCGCGTGCAGGAAATCCCGCCGCCGAACGCCGTCACAAAACTTCACAGTCTTTTCAGCATCGAATCGAAACATAGGCTTTTTACGCCCTCCGAATTATTTTTCAGTTGAGCCGCCGCAAAGATGCGAAAGCAGGCGGCGGCTGAGCAGACGATATATCACAAACGGGTTGGCCGGGCATGTTACGGCGAGGAATTCGGCTGGAAATCTTCGCCGAGTCGAAGTATAAAGTGTCACCCGTTCCGAATTGGTGCCCACCATTTGTGCCCCGTCTCGAAACCTCACAACTCGTTAGGAGAACAAGATGCAACCCGAGACGCATTTTGCCAATTCGTTTGGCGAACAGGCTTCAGGCATTTCAGACGATCAGACGGCCAGAACCGTCATTCAATCCATCAAACCGAAAAACCAAATCAGCGCGCAGGAACGAAAGCTGGATGTCGTTTCCGCTTCGATTGTCGTCGGCGGAACCGCGCAATTCGTCACCTTTCTGTTTGGGTTGGTGACGGAATTCATTCCGCGCGTATTCGACAACATATTGCTCAGCGCCTTTGTGGGATTGTGCGTTGCCGTCATCGCGTATGCGTTGATGAAGGGGAATGACTGAAAGTGGAAAGTGGAAAGTAAGCGGCCAAAGCGACCATCCACTTTTCACTTTCCACTTTTAACTTTCCACTGCAACGCGCAGCAATTCTGCAACGCTCCAGGCTTGTGCCACGCAACCACGCGGAGTGTGCGGCTCGTCGCCATCAAAAATTTCGGATACTTGCCCAAGGCACGCCTTGTTCAGGTGTGGCAGGAATCCGTCCAACCATTTTCGGACTTGTTTGCGCCCGGCTTTTGAATCGCCGTTGGCTTTCAAGTACGCGGTAAGAAATGCTCCCATCGGCCAGGGCCAAACTGTGCCTTGATGATAAGCGCCGTCGCGGCTGAGCATATCGCCCTGATAAACGCCGATGTAATTCGGATCGCTTGGCGACAATGTCCGCAATCCAACCGATGGGGCAGTCGTCAGCAGTTCGCGTTCGACGACGGCGACGACTTGTTTCGCGCGTTCATCGTCAAGCATCGAATGAGTCAGGCTGACGGCGAAGATTTGGTTTGGCCTGATCGAAACATCGCGCATTTCGCCGTCAACTACGTCATAAAGATATCCGGGCAAACAGCCAGCGGCTTCATTCCAAAACTGGCGATTGAAACTTTCTTTTGCGCGTTCGGCCATTGAACTGAACCGTTCGGCGTTGTCGGTTTCGCCGAACTTTGCGGCCAGTTCCTCCATCACTTTCAAAGCGTTGAACCACAGCGCCTGAATCTCCACAGGTTTGCCAATGCGCGGAGTCACCACCCAGTCGCCGACCTTCGCGTCCATCCACGTCAATTGCACGCCGGGTTCGCCGGCGAACAACAATCCATCTTCATCAACGTGAATGTTGTAGCGCGTGCCGCGTTCGTGCCAGACGATGATGTCTTTCAGCGTGTCGTAAAGATGTTTACGAACGAAGTCGTAGTCGTTGGTGTGAGCCAACAACGCTCGCACGGCTTCAAAATACCAAAGCGTCGCGTCTACGGTGTTGTATTCGGGAGCTTCGCCAGCGTCCGGGAAGCGGTTCGGCAGCATTCCACGATCAACGTGTTTGGCGAATTCCAGCAAGATGCTTTTGGCTACGTCATAACGTTTGGTCGTCAGCGTCAGACCCGGCAGAGCAATCATCGTGTCGCGCCCCCAGTCGGCAAACCAGTGATAACCGGCGATGATCGTTTTTTGATTTCCGCGAGCGACGATGAATTGATCGGCGGCCAGCGTCAACGCTTGAGTCAGTTCATCGCGTTTGACGCCTGACAACAGTTTCTTGCGACGATTGAGTTCGGCTTTGCGAAGCTTGTCGGCGTCGGCGGCTTGATGATGTTCTGTGGAAGCGATGACATCTGCCGCGGCGGTTTTGCCAAGATCGAATTTCAGCGCGAAGGGATTGAACAGGTCTTCGCGGAAATCCAAACCGCGTTCGCGCTCGGCCTGGAATTCAAAATTGCGATACCAATAGCCAGTCGCGGTTAGTTCTTCGGCGTTGTGCGCGAAGTGAAGGTCGGGCAAGTCGGCGTAAGGATGAATTGTCGCCAGCTCATCCAGCGATTCGACGTGATTGCTGATCGCGGAGTTTTCGTGCGTTGTGCTGTGGTAATCGCGGAAGGCTACGAGTGGGTGAAGTTCCAGGCGGCAATCTTTGACCGCGCGACTTTTCTTGCGGCGTTTGTATTCGACGACAACGGTGTTTTCGCCGTGAACCATGAAGACGGATTTTTCCAGCGTGACGCCTGCGACTTCGTAAACAAAGATGGGGAAAGGATCGAGCCGAAACTCTTTCAGGTAGCGATGGCCTTCAGGATGAACAGCGCCGGAGTATTGATTGGCTGACAGATCGAAGCGTTCGCCGTTGACGATCAGAGTTTCTTCCAGCTTTGACAGCAGCAGCATTCTCCCAACCGGAGGTTTTATCGCTGCCATCAACAAGCCATGATAGCGCCGCGTGTTCAAGCCGATAATTGTCGAAGAGGCGAATCCGCCCAGCCCGTTCGTTTCCAGCCATTCGCGTTCGATTGCTTCGGCCAGATTGCCGCAGATGTTTTCGTTGAAATGAATCATAAGCTCCTCCGAAAACATAATCCGCAAAAGGCTGCAAGTTATTCCCATTGGGTACGCACGCGCCCTCGCGTGCAAGCTTGGCGAATCACCCAGTTCTTGCTAAAGCGCAACTTCTGGAGACTGCACGCGAGGGCGTATGCGTGCCCAGACTAATCAATCGGTCGCCATTCGCGTCCGTCGCGGGCCATCAATTCGTCGGCTTCTTTCGGCCCCCAGGTTCCGGCTGCGTAATTCGGGAAAGCGCGCGGAGGCAAGGCGTTCCACACGTCAATCACGGGTTCAATTTCGCTCCAGCCGATTTCGACCATATCGGCGCGTTGAAACAAAGTCGCGTCGCCGATCATGCAGTCATACATCAACCGTTCGTAACCTGTGCTGGGAATCTTTCCGAAATGGTCTTCGTAATTGAAATCCATTTCGACAGCGCCCAGCCGCATGATCGGGCCGGGAATTTTCGCGCCGAAGCGAAGGCTGATGCCTTCATCGGGTTGAATGTGAATCACCAGCCGATTGGTTCGCAGCCGTTCGACCGGCGTGTCGCGGAACAATGTCAGCGGCGCGCTTTTGAATTGAATGGCAATTTCAGTGACGCGCTTGGGCAACCGCTTGCCGGTTCTCAGATAAAACGGCACGCCGGCCCAACGCCAGTTATCAATCATCAACTTCAACGCGACATAGGTTTCCGTCGTCGAAGTCGGCGCGACGTTTAGTTCCTGGCGATAACCAAACACTTTTTCGTCGTTGATTTCGCCTTCGCCGTATTGGCCGCGAATGGCGTTGGCCAGCACTTCTTCCGGCGACATCGGAGCTATCGCGTGCAGCACTTTGGATTGTTCGCCTCGCACGGCGTCGGCGTCGAATGAAGTCGGCGGTTCCATCGCCGTCAGCGAAACCAACTGGAACAGATGGTTGGGAATCATGTCCCGCAACGCGCCGGAGGTTTCGTAATACCCACCGCGTTTTTCCACGCCTACGGTTTCGGCGGCGGTGATTTGCACGTGGTCAATGTAACGGCGATTCCAGATCGGTTCGAAGATTCCGTTGCTGAATCGAAAGACCAAAATGTTCTGCACGGTTTCTTTGCCCAGATAATGGTCAATTCGATAAATCTGGCGTTCGTCCAGCACCTGCCGAATTTCGGCGTTAAGTTTTTTCGCCGAATCCAAATCGCGGCCAAAAGGCTTTTCGATAATTACTCTTCGCCAATGGCCATTGTCTTCATCCACCAATCCCGCTGCGCCAAGTTGCCGAACTGTTTCGCCAAAGAAGTTCGGCGAAATTGCCAGATAGAAAAAGTAATTGCCGTGAGTGTTGTGCGCTTTGTCGGCTTCGACAATCGCAGCTTTCAGCTTTTGGTAACTTTCGGGGGCGGTCACGTCGCCGCTGACGTAATAGGTGCGATTCAAAAACCAGTCCCAAACGTTGGCATCAACTTCCGTTGTGGCAAAGGTTTTGATGTCGGCAGTGATTTGTTCGCGGAACGCTTCGGTCGTCAGTTCGTTGCGCCCTGTGCAAACGATGGCGAATTCGCGTGACAGCAAATTGGCTTTGGCCAGGTTGTACAAAGCAGGGAAGAGTTTGCGTTTGGTCAGGTCGCCAGTGGCTCCGAAAATCACCATTACGCAAGGCTGGGCGGGGTCTCCGACATAAGTCAGCGGTTCGGTTTTGGACATGTTTTTCCCTCAAATTTTTTGCTGGCAAAAAAATTGGGGCAAAAAAAGAATAAGGGTTTGAGAAGCTTTTGCGCCCCCATTTTTTTGCCAGCGTTTTCCAGTGTGATTAGCCGCCAGTGGGTTTTTCGACGTGGCCGCCGAATTTTTGGCGCATTGCCGACAGAATCTTTTCGGCAAAGGTGTGATCCTGACGTGAACGGAAGCGCGTGAACAGCGAAGCGGCCAACACATCGGCAGGCACGGCTTCATCAATCGCCGCTTGAATCGTCCAACGGCCTTCGCCGGAATCCTGCACGAAGCCCGTGTAATTCGACAGCGACGGATTTTCGACCAGCGCCATCGCGGTCAAATCCAGCAGCCACGAAACGACTACGCTGCCGCGACGCCACAACTCGGCGATGTCGGCCAGGTTCAAATCGTAGCGAAGCTCTTCTGGCAAAGAATCCTTGTTGGCGTTTTTCAGAATGTCGAAGCCTTCGGCGAAGGCCTGCATCATTCCGTATTCGATGCCGTTGTGAATCATTTTGACGAAGTGACCGGAACCAGCCGGGCCGCAATGCAAGTAACCTTCTTCGGCGGTTCCGCCCATCGTTTCGCGTCCCGGAGTTCGATCCAGAGCGCCGCGTCCCGGAGCCAGCGTTTTCAAAATCGGTTCCAGGTAAGCGAACGCTTCTTTCGATCCGCCAACCATCATGCAGTAACCTCGCTCGGCTCCCCAGACTCCGCCGCTGGTTCCGGCGTCCACGTAATGAATGCCGCGTTCGGCCAGCGATTTGGCTCGGCGAGCGTCGTCTTTGTAATTGGAATTGCCGCCGTCAATGATGATGTCTCCGGCGGACATGTACTGCGCCAATTCGTTGACGGTTTTTTCCGTAGCGTCTCCCGCCGGAACCATCACCCAAACGGCGCGCGGGGCATTCATTTGTTTGGTCATGTTTTCCAGCGAGCTTGCGCCTTTTGCGCCGTCGGCTTCCAGCGCCTTGACGTTGTCCGGGTTCAAGTCAAAGACCACGCATTCGTGGCCGCCGCGCATCAACCGGCGAACCATGTTTCCACCCATGCGGCCAAGTCCAATCATGCCTAATTGCATGTTACTGCTCCTTTTGTAGATTGAAATTTGATGTTTGAGAATCGGCTCGAAGACCGAAGTGGCAGTGTAGTCGCTGGCCAGTTGAGTGACAAGAAGCGCTCCTGCAAAAACAAAAGCGACAAACCAGCACAGACTTTCGCCCGTGTTGATTGGCCGCTTTCAGAAGGACATTCGTTAAAGTAGGGCAACCTGCCGAGGTTGCCCGGCGCTCTCGAAAGACTGTTTGAAGAAAGCAAGACAACCTTGGCAGGTTGTCCTACCCTACAACGAAGCGACTTCGCAAAAGACTTTGATAGCGCCTTTGGCGTTTGTCAGCTTGTCGAACAGTTCGCCGTAATTTTCCAGGCCTTTGACTGGATGTGTTAGCAACTTTTTCAACCAGCAAGGATATTCCGCCTGAGCCTGAGCCATATCGCTGACTCCCATCTCAAAGTATTCGCGGTTGGCGTTGACCGTACCGACCATGACTTTGTTGCCGAGCACGAATCCCAGATTGATCTTGTCCGCCGGAACTTCGACTGTACGGTCGCCGCCAGTGACCGAAGACAAAACCAGCACGCCGTTTTTGCCGAGCGTCTGCATGCTTTCAAAAACAATTGGCGAATAGCCGGTTGCTTCAAAGATGATGTCGAACGGGCCGTACTTTTTCGCGCCTTCCAGCACAGTCAGATTGTCTGTGGTTTCGTATCGCGCGCCGATGGCTTCCAACAAATCGGAGTTCAAATACGGTTTCGGAGTTTTGCCGAAAACCGTCACTTCAAGCCCGCGCAGCCGCAACACCAGAGCCGCCAACAAGCCAATCGTTCCGGCTCCCATCACAGCAGCTTTTTTCGGATGCCAGACTTTCAACCGCCGCTGAATCTCGTAAGCCTGATGAATGCCTTTTTCAACGACGGTCATCGGTTCCAACAACACGCCGACTTCTTTCAGCCCTTGCGGGATTTTGACGATGAACTCGGCGTCATCCACGTAATACTCAGTCAAAAAACCGTGCCGCAGATTGATGCCTCGCTCGAAGTAAGTGTCGTCCGTCGTCATATCGTTCGTGCCGATCAAATCGTAAATGGACTTGCCAGGACGACGAACGGTGGCGACCACGTAATCGCCGGGTTTCAGTTCGGTGACGTGTTCGCCGACGGCTTCGACCTGACCGAAGCCTTCGTGGCCGATGGTCAGAAAATCGTAGCCTTCGGGTGCTGCGCCGTATTCCGCCGCATTGATTTCCTTGTCTGTGCCGTCAACTCCAACGCGCAATACGCGAACCAACACTCCACGACCGTTCGGAATTTCGCGCACGTTTGGCATTGGCATTTCCGCCAGGTGAACACTGCCCGGCTTACCGGGAAACACTGCAATCGCTTTCATACTTTCTCCTTCTCAAAACATAGACAGGATTCACAAGATTTTTCAGGATTACCGCTTCATCCTGTTCAATCTTGTAAATCCTGTCGAAAGTTATTTCTTCAACTTCGGCCAGTTCTCGTTGCCTTTTTTGATGAAGCCTGGAATGTCGGCTTCCCATTTTTTCTGTACGTCTTTGCTGTAATTCAGATACAGCTTGCCGTCCACGATGCGCCAGGCCTCGGGGTCAATGTTGGCGGTGTAACCATTGGCCACTGCCCAAGCGCAGTAACCGCCAAATTGCGGCGCGAACTTTTCCGGGTTGCGAGCGAAGTCATCACGGTTGGCGGCGCTGGCGAAATACCATTTCGCGCCCATCCAGTCGTGGCGAAATTCGTCTCTGCCTTTGACCGGGCGGCTTTCTTTGAAATAAGCGACCGGGTCGTAACCCTTCAGCGCCGTGCCGAAAATGTTTTTGTTGACCGGGTCAACCGCGGCGGACGCTGACCGAACTGCAATCGTGACAGTGGCGACCAAGACCAAAACCAACGCCGCGCGCAAAGCGGCTGCAAACGTAAAAGACATTTCCCCCCTCCAAAATAAGTCAGTGGTTTCAGCGCCAACAGAAAGGCGCTCGCGGGTTGAATACCCAACGAGCGCCGATCTATTCCATTACTGAGTTTTGATACGTTACTTGACGTTGACACGAAGCGTATTGGCCGTCAGCCCGTCAACGCTGACGACAATGTCTACGTCGCCACGTCCGATCAGGGTGCGCGGCAGCAAGGCATTGATTTGATCCAGGCCGACAAAATCCGTTTGCGCTCCGGCGAAGTTAATCGGCGCAGCGACGCCCCCAATCTGAACGGTCACTGCCGACAAATTGCTGCGATTGCGAAAACCTGTGCCGAAGAGCAGCAAGAACATTTGATCGCTGATTGGCCCCAGATCAATCGGGCGAGCGACGAAACTGCTGCTGGTCGCGTCGTAAACGGCAACCGGTTCGAAACTTTGCGAGCCGTCGGCCTTGATCCGCAGCGCGACTGCCGCTGCCAGACCTTTGCCAGTGGCGTTGGCGGCGAACAATCCCGGATTGACGTTGGCGATTTGAATTGTACCGACAGACGACGAACCGAATCCGCTGAAGACCGTGACCGTAGCTGTGCCAATGGCTGAACCGGGCGGCATCTGGAAATTGATCTGCGTAGGCGAAACGAAAAACAACGAGGCCTCTCGCTCGATGTTGGCACTGTCTTTGATGATCACGCGAGTTCCCGCGATCTCGCTGGGCAGCGGTGAAGCCGTCGCCACTTGAGTCGTCGTCGCCATCGCGTTGCCAAAAATCGTCACCAGAGATTCGACCGCCAACAAAGCTCCGCGATAGTTGGCCGATGAAACCAGCGTCAACGGATTTGGCGAAACCGTGATTTCCTGCGCGCGAGATTCGCGGCCAGTCGCGTCCACCACGTACAGCAAAGCTCGACCGGCGAACAACGTCGTCGGCAATGCAAAGCGAATTCGTTTGTCGCTTTCTTCCCAAAAGTTGCCGCCAGCAATTTCGTAACGATAAAGGCGGTTGGTTTTGTCGGTCTGTTCGACGATGAGTTTTTTGCCGCTGGCGGGGAAACGTCCAGTCACAGTAGCCGCCTGTCCGGCACGAAATTCATTTCCTGATTCCGGCAGAAACGCCAAACACGGTTTCAATCGCGGCGGGCAATCGGTGCAAGGCTGCGAAATCGGAATGATGCTTTCGATGGTTTCGCGGCCTTGCGCGTTGATCAGGTACAGAATCGTTTCGCGCTCCGGGACTAAATCTACGGGAAGTTTCAGCACAATTTGCGAAGCCGATTCGCTGAGGAAGCTTGGCTGCGTCAGCGTCCATTTTTGAAAGGTGTGCTGCGTCACGCGCTGTTCGATGACGACGGTGTTGCCGCTTGGCGAAAAAGGATTGCCGGAAAGCGTGACCGTGTCGCCCGGAGCCATCTGCAAGGTTTGATAATTCGATTCCAGAATTCCGCACGAAGTAAAGCGCGGGCAGTCCGCGCAGGCGATGGGAATGGCTTGGGCGTTGGAGACGAACCCGCGCGAGTCAGTGACGTACAAGCGAGTCCAGCCGGATTTTCTTGCCGCAGGCATGGAGAAATTGATCTGCGTCGGCGATTCGTAAAACGCTTCGGCGTTGTCGCGCGGCAATTGGAAATGGCGTTGCCCTTGATCGAAATGCACTGTGTTGCCGCTGGCCGAAAACGGCGTGGTGACGTTTTCGCAACAACCTTGCGCGTAAATCGAAATCACGGTGTCCGGGTTGATCTGGAAATTCGACAGACCTTGTCCGTTCAAAATGCCTGGATCGGGAGAAGTGCGAATTTGCGGGCAGCCTGTGTAATTCGTCGCGTGTTGCCCAGCCAATCGTTTGCGGAAGTTTTCGCCGAGAGGCGACAGGCTGACTTGATCGCCGTTGGTTTTGTACAGGCCGAACAACTCCACGCCGATGCCATAAAACGGAGCGTTGTCCACAACCTGCCAGAACACAGCGTAAGACGCCTGAAACGAGCCTTCACCTTCCAGTGCGTCGAACATTTCGCTGGTGTGATTGGCGGCGTTGCAATCGCCGTAACGCGCGCGCTCGAAACCGTATTCGCCGAGTATGAAATTGCGTTCGGTGATTTCCGGGCGACGCGCTTTGATCAGCGACAAGGCAAACGTCAGGTCGGCTTTGTAGCGTTGTTTCAAATTGTCGTTGGGGAACGTTTCCTTCTGGATCAGGCTTTCCCACGAAGAGTAAGAGTAGTAATCCACCTCGACTTGCGGCGCGACGTAATCAATCAAGCAGCGATTCCGCAGCGGATCGGTTCGCACAGGATCGTTGACCGACGAACCGCACAGTTCCCCGGTTTGCCAGTTATGGATTTGGTTGAATTCCAAACCGGAAAACAGCTTTGCCGACGAAGTCGGATATTTTTGCCTTGCCAGTTTGACACCTTCTACGCGCGAACGAATCCAGTTGGTATAAGCGTCCCAGATCGTACGTTTGTTCGGCCACAAAGCCATTGCGTTGTCGCCTTCCCAATTCAGAATGATGAAGGTTTTGCCGCTGAACGCCGGAGTGTTCAGCAGGTATTCGCCCAGCCGCCGGGTCTCGTCGCGCTCGGCTTCGAATTCGGCTTGCGAGTAACCGTCCGACCAGTTGCTGGCCATCGCTCCACGCGAATAAGTCGTCAGCATCACTGTGCGAAAGCGCGCGTCTTTCAGCACTCGGTCGTAAGCCGGATGTTGAGCCAGTTGCACCAAATCCAGATTGCCCGCCAAATTGCCTGGAAGCCCCAGCCGGTAATCGTCGCGCGTGGCCAGCGCGATGCGAATCGTTCGCGTTCCCAATCCGGCAACCAAGTCGGCTCCCCAATTTAGTTGATCGGTGGCGGCGGGTTTTGCCGAATCGTTGATGTTCCAGGCATAAACGCCGAATCGGTCAGCGCGCGAAATCGGCGGCAGTGGAACAGTTGCCGATTGAATGGCAAACACGCCGCGCATCGCGTTGGGTGACAGAATGATGCTTGCGGCAAAAAGAAGTCCGGCCAGCGCGAACTGGCGAAGCAAAGGCTTGAGCGACATAACTACTTCCTCAAGTTGAAAGTTGGGATTGGTTCAGGGAACAGCGGCGGTTTTTTTGGGAAGGGGCAAGCCGTTGGTTTCGAGGGCGGGCGGATCATAGCCTGAAACGACGAAAGGACGCAAAATTTTGCGTCCTTTCGTCAGTTTAGGCTATGGCACGGAACCGGGAGCGACCGGGCTGGTTTGAAGTGGCACTTTACAAAAGCACCCAGTCTCTACCACTCCTGGTTCCTTACCGAATTTGGTTAGCAGCTTGGCGGGAACACCGGAATGACGTAGCCGTTGGTCGCGTTCAACGTCAGAGCGTGCAGGTTATGGCCTTGGTTAAAGGCTCCTGCTGAACTGGCCGCGTTAGCGTTGAAGTTGATCGCCGCTCCAGTGATACCGATCGCTCCGGTTTGATTGAAGACTTTCGCCCAGCCAGTGCGTCCGGCAGGAATGAAGGTTTCAAAACGAGGCGTCGTACGCGGGAAGTTGTTGGTAATCGAATTACGCAACTGGCAGCCGCCCGCAACCGAGAAGCTCAGCGCGTTTTCCGCATCGTCGTACAGAATGCCGAACAGCGTTCCAAGCGATGAAGCTCCGATGCCAAGATTGCCTGCGATACGGTTGATGACCACCAAGGTGTCGTTTCCATCAGCACGCGATCCGACATTGTCGAGCGCCAAAACTGCTGGCAGACGGTTGTAATTCTGACCGTCAAACGCCAGAGTCGCCGTCACCGAGTTAGCATCGCAGGGCGAAGCCGAACCTGCGGCAAAGGCTTCTGCTCCCAGATTGGCAGCGTGACCCGAAGCGAATTTCACGTATTCATCGCCAATCAGATAGTTGAAATTGACCGGACAGCCAATTCGTCCGTCAACTGCAACGGCGACGATGTAACCGGTTGTGCCCGGATCAAGGTCTGAAGCCAGGAAGCTGGAGGTCTGATTCGCCGTCAAGCAGATGTAGCTGTCGGCAATCGCGCAGCTTTCCGCCACGAAGAACAAGTGAACCCACGCATCACGTTGCGGATGCACGTTGGTGATGTTGATGCGAGTGTTTTGCGCGTTGCCGCTGGTCGCACCCGAAGTGTAGACGTTGTAAATCAGAACCGAACCGGCTTTCTGATCGCTCATTTCCGAAGTCGCCGGGATGGGAATACCAGGTCCAACAGGATCGCTACACGGAGCCGCGCCAGGAGCGAAGATCGCCACGGCATATCCACTCGGAACCGTATTGGCGGTGTTGCAAGCGATTGTCAGGCCGACGCTCGCCGCAGCATTCTGGATGCCGGTCGTCGAACCATTACCGGCTTCAGGATTGCCGGGACCAATCTGGTAAACGATTTCGTTGCGCGTGTGATAAAGAATCGCCTGGAAATCGAAATTCTGATTGGAGCTACCAAAGTGGTCAACGTCCTGCCATTGGAAGACTGTACAGGCTTCGGCGCATCCGCCGAAATCGTTCGGACGCGGGCAAGTGGCGAAGTATTGAGCGTATACACCACCATTGACGACCAAATCATCGTGCAGCGGATAAATGCGCGCGCCGCCGCCTGTGCTGGGCGGAGCAGGCAACGGACAATCGTTGCTCAGGTCTGGGCCATCATCCGTCTGATCCGTTGAAATGTAACCGTTGGTTGTAACCGCGACTGTGGTTACAGCCGATCCATAAAAACTGAAAGGGGCTTGCAAGGTGTAAGGAAAACCCTCGTCGTCGCCCGTTCCCAGGTTGGTTCCAGTTCCGCTGATGTCAACGAACTGGAACGGAACAGGGTTGGCTCCCTGATTGTCGCGCCAGGTGTTGCCGAAACCATCCGGGCCGCCAGTCGCGTTCGGAGCGGCTTTGCCGGCGGTTCTTGCCGCCGCGCTTTGCGCGCCACGGCATTGATTCCAGGCGGACAGAGCGGCATCAAACGCCGAACGTTTGGTTTGGTTGTTGCGGTCGGCGGCCAATGCTTCTTTGGCCGCTTCCATCGCAGCCAATTGCGAATCGCAGTTGTTTTGCGCCTGACTGGTTGAGTTGGAAAACACGTTGGTCACTGACGGAATCATCGAAGCCGCTGCCAGCAGCGACAGGCAAATCGCCAGCGAAAACAAAATGTGTTTGGCGTGTGTACGTTTGAGTGAGGTTTGCATCTGAAATTCCTCCTAAAAAACTTGTGGGTGTAAAGAACAGCAGTCTTCAGGAAATCCATCAACTGCCACAAAGATTCAAAAACCGGAAGCTTTTCCGATTTCGATTAAGTTCGAGCTGTCTTTCCCGCAAAACCATCCGCGCTTACTTTCAGTCCGCGCTTACTTTCAGGAAGAAGTGGCTGTAGATGATTCGCACTCTTCTTCAAGAATTGGCTTGCCGATGTAAAGACAACCGGTGATGAAAACAAAAAACGTTTGACTTGGTTCGTTCGCCGAAATGTCGTGAGTTATTGAAACCGCAAATTTGATTGAAATTCGTCTTGTCAGCTTGGCATCCGGGGCAAATGTGAAGTGTGAGGGACGCCTTTTGTGATTAAACTCAGTTTGCTGACGGGCGGATTCTTACACTCGCGGGCGAAAATCGTCAAGGTTTGGCCAGCGCAACGATTAAAAAGGAGGCTGCGGCGAAAACACTGGATCGTTGCCTATCCAAGGGCGACGACAAGGCTGGCGACGCTGATACTTGCCCAAATCTTCGACCAGCATTTTTTGCAAAGCCGGAAAGTTGGAATCTTTGGCGGCTGCGATGGCGATTTGTTGCAACTTGACGGCTTCGTCGAATTGCCCGGCTTCGGCAAAGGCCATCGCCACCGATTGAGCGAAATTCGGATTGTTTCGGTCAGAGAAAGCGGATTGAACCAACGCCATCGCTCGCTGGCCGTCACGAATTTTTTGATCGGGACAGGCCGACAACAACCTGACCAACACTTGTGCGATTTCCTTGTTGCCTTGCAGAGCGTTTACTTCCTCTTCGAGTTTGGCGCGGGCTTCGGCAAATTGTCCGAGTTTGATTTGTGCCAGCGCCAATCGGAAGTGCGCCATGCCGTGACGCGGATCAATCGAAATCGTTTTGGCATAAGCCTCGGCGGCTTGTTCAAACTTACCGGTTCGCATTAGCGCATCGGCCAGGAAAAAGTTTGCCGATGTGTTGCGAACGTCATTGGCGGCTGCCGTTCGGAAATGGTTGATGGCGGTCGAATCGTCGCGCAACTGAACCAGCACCATCGCCAGATTGTAATTAGCTTTGGCATTGTTCGGATCAAGCTGCACGGCTGCCGCCAATTGTTCACGGGCTTCCTGGCGCTGACCCAATTGAGCGAAAGTCGAACCCAGATTCAAACGTATGGTCGGATCGTTAGGATCGGCAGCGACGGCCAGTCGAAATTCTTCGATGGCTTCTTTGTATCGCTGAGCCTGAATCAACTGGCTGCCTCGTGTCAGATGAGTTCGCGCTCCGGTCGTCAATCCGCGCAATTCAGCCATCAGCGGATCGTTGATTTTGATGGCTCCGGTTCCGCGCCTGGCCAGTGCTTCCTGTTCTTTGGCCGGATTGCCCTGACGGCGATAAGCCTGCGCCAGCGGATAAAACAATTCGGTCGCCGATGGCGAAAGCGACAGCGCATTTTCCAAGTGGCGAATGGTTGCCGCGTAATCGCGTTTGGCCAGAGCGATTTTGCCCAAGCCCGCCGCTGCCGCTGCATTCGAACGGTCTTTGGCAAGAGCTTCCTGAAACAGCGGTTCGGCCAGTTCGTGGAAATTTTGCGCCAGATTGATTTCCGCCATTGCGACAATCGCCGGAACATAGTCGGGTTTCAGGCTCATCACCGCGCCGAAATTCGTCGTTGCCTGTTTCAAATCGTTTTTGGTTCTGTACAACGAACCCAGGTAATGCGGCCAGCGGTAATCGCCCGCAGCCAGTTGCTTGGCGTTTTCATAACAGGCGATGGCGGGTTCGGCCAGATTGTAGGAATGATAAAACTTGCCCGCCGTGCCGAACGCTTCGCTTAATTCCTGATCCGAAATGTCCGATTTGGCGATGGCGCTGTTGAGCAGATTCTGTTGCTGGCGAAGCTGGGTTTGCGCGGCGGTTTCCAGCGCGGCGAAATCCGGTTCGGGAATCGGTTTCAGTTGGCGCGAAGCCGCGTTTCGGCAGGCCATTCCCAACACGCAGCCAAGCAGCGCCATTCCTACCAGCGAAATTGAAACCAGCCGATTCATCATTGTCGAAACCCGTTGTGAGTTTTAGTGATTGGTAAAGGCGCGCAGTGTAGGCGGCGATCACAATTCCCGTCAATTTGCGTGGCAATCGTCAGGTCGCAAAAATTGACAAACGCCGCAAATCGAATAATTATCCAAACCGTTAAGCTGGAATGTTGAGCGGTCAATTTTTTCCGGCTCTTTTCAGGCAGAACGAGTTTTCAAAATCCACTATCAGGCAGGTACATCGAACATGAGCACTGGCATGGGCACTGGAGAGCCTCGCACGATTAACGAGCTGTTCAGTCAGGCCGTAGAACGTCGCGCTGATCGCGTTGTGATGAGTTTCAGACGCGACAAGAAATGGCACGACATTTCGGGCGCTCAGTTGAACGAACGTGTGCAGAATCTGGCGTTGGGGTTGCATCAGCTTGGCGTACGTTCGGGCGACCGTGTGGCGTTGCTGGCCGAAAGCTGTCCCGAATGGAGCATGACCGATTACGCCATTCTTTCCAGCGGAGCGGTCAACGTGCCGATTTATCCGACTCAGGCGGTGGATCAGGTCGCCTTCATTTTGCGAAACAGCGGAGCGCGCGTTTTGTTTGTCGGCAACAGCAAACTGCTCAAACGCATTCAGCCTGCGCTGGATTCGATCAACCGACAGGAACGCCCACGCCTGATTTTGTTCGAGCCACCGAAAGAGGCTAAAGACAAACCCGAAGGCGCATTGTTGCTGGATGAGTTGGAAAAAAGCGGTTCGGAGCTTCGCACCAGCCAGCCGGATTTGTTCAGTCAGCTTGCGGCACAAGCTCATCCGGAAGATTTGGCGACAATCATTTACACATCGGGAACTACTGGCGAACCAAAGGGCGTAATGTTGACGCACCACAATCTGGTGTCGAACGTGCTCAGTTCCGGCAGCGTGTTCGATTTGCGACCCGATGACACTGCGCTGAGTTTTTTGCCGCTGTCGCACGTTTTTGAACGGACGGTGCTGTACATCTACATGAGTTTTGGCGTTCAGATTTGCTACGCGCGCGGCGTCGAAACCGTCGCCGAAGACATCAAAGAAGTTCGCCCAACCGTTGTCACCGCAGTGCCTCGCCTGTTCGAGCGTATTTACGCCACGATCAACAAACGCGCGGCGGAAACTCCGCCGATGAAACAGAAAATCTTTCATCGCGCGGTCGAAGTCGGTCGTCAGGTGGCGATGTTGAAAGATCAGGGCAAAAGCGTCCCGATGCGGCTGTCTCTGGAATTGAAGGTGCTCGACAAACTGGTTTTCACCAAATGGCGCGAAGCCGTCGGCGGTCGCATGCGGTTTTTCGTGGCCGGAGGAGCGGCCCTTTCGCCGGAACTGGCATACATCTTCGCCGGAGCCGGAATTCTGATTTTGCAGGGTTATGGGTTGACGGAAACTTCGCCTGTGGTGTCGTTCAATCGCCCGACTGGAAATCGAATCGGAACCATTGGCCGCGAAATTCCCGGCGTTAAAGTCAAAGTCGCCGAAGACGGCGAATTGCTGGTACAAGGCGACAACGTCATGCAGGGATATTACAAAATGCCGGACGAATCCGAGCGGTGTTTGCAGCGATACGGCGACGGCGTTTGGTTTCACACTGGTGACATCGGCGCGATTGATGCCGAAGGTTACATTCGCATTACCGATCGCAAGAAAGATTTGCTGAAAACCAGTCTGGGCAAATACATTGCGCCGCAACCGATTGAAAACATGATTCGCACCATACCGATGGTTGAACAGGCGATTGTCATCGGCAACGCGCGCAAATTTCCGGCGGCGTTGATCGTGCCAGCCTTCGATCAGTTAAAGACCTACGCCAAATCGCTCAGCGTTGAAGGCAAGGATTTAAGGGAACTGGTGCGCCATCCGCGCATCGTCGAATACTTCAAAAAGAAAGTTGACGAAGTGACCAAAGAACTCGCGCCGCACGAAAAGATCAAAAAGATCGCCTTGCTGGACCAGGAATTTTCGGTCGAAGGCGGAGAACTGACGCCGACGTTGAAAGTGCGCCGCAAATTTGTCGAAGACAAGCACAAAGAAGTGATTGATGCGCTGTATCCGAGGTTTGAAACTGAAAGTTAAGTCGGGCAGGTTGGCCTGACGCACTGTGGAGCGCGAAGAATCGTGTTGGTACAAAGGTTCTTCGTGCTTCTTCGTTTTGCGGAGTTGTTCATGCAGCAAAGCCAAAGCCGCCAATCCATTTTTGTCGAACTCGCCAAAAGCTTGATACCGATTACGCCAATGGGCAGAGCCATGTTAATCGGCGTAGCGGTCTGGTTTGTGAACTGGATTTTCTCTGGCGCGGAAACGCTGTTCGGAAGTCAGGCGCTGAAAACGCTGATTGATTTCCTGTCGGCTTTGGCGCTGATTCCGCTGGTTTACTTTGCCTTTCAGGCTGCGCGGGCAGTGACGGCAGGGTTGTTGTGGCGGCTTCGTCGTCGGTTGATTGTTACGTATTTGTTGATAGGAGCGTTGCCGTTATTGCTGCTGTTGGTTTTGGTGGCGTTGGTCGGTTGGGTGGTGGTGATGCAATCCAGCGCCAGTCTGGTAGAACGGCAATTGGAAAGTTATCTGGAACAGTCGCGCGCCGCCGCGCGTGCGCTCAGCCGCGATTTGAGCGACGTGAGTGCCGAACGCTGGCAGCCAGCGGTCATGTCCAGGCGATTGCAGGAGCGAGCAGATGCGCTGGCTCCGATGTTCCCCAACATAACGCTGAAACTGCGTCAGGAAAGCGGACTCAATTTAACCGTTAAAGGCGTTTCGCCGGAAGGCGTTCAAGCACAAAACGAATTCGTCGGCGTTGATACGAATCTGGCTGCCGATTGGATGAGCGCGCAGGAATTTCACGGCTTCGTGGTCGAAGAAAACTTCGAAGGCGAACGCAGAATCTTCGCGCGTCACGTGATTCGGCTGGCAGCGCCTCCGCAAGCGATGTTTCAACTCAGCTATCCCATCGGCGACGGATTGTGCGAGCGGTTGTTCCGCACCACCGATTTGAAAATCCTGCCCGGTCAGGCGCGCGTGTCGTTGATGATGACTCCGGCGGGCGGCAAAGTGGACGAATCCGAACCTGGAATCGCACCTCAACCATCGCCCGATCAAGTGGTGATTCCGACAGGTATTCCAATTTTCAAACCCGTCATTGAATGGCGAACAGGCATACGACGGGAACGCGATGTGTTGATGATTGATTCGGCTTTTTTATCGCCAGGCAGCATCTGGCAGCGAGTGCAGCGGTTCAAATCGAGCAGCACATTCGGTAGCGCACTGTATGTGGTGATTGCTTCGCTGGCGTTCGTGTTTTTCCTGATTGCGTTGGCTGCGGTTGTTTCCGCGATTGTTTTGACGCGCTCGATCACCGGAGCCGTGCATTACCTTTATCAAGGCACACAGAAAGTCGAAGCAGGAGATTTCGAGCACGAAATCAAAATTGGTGGCAAAGACCAGCTTGCGTCTTTGAGCGGCGCGTTCAACCAGATGACCCGCTCGATTCGAGACTTGCTGCGTGTGTCAGCGGAAAAGCAACGGCTGGACCAGGAAATGAAAATTGCGGCGGAAGTCCAGGCGCGACTGTTTCCCCGTTCGACTCCGAAAACGACTGCGCTGGATTTCGCCAACGGAGTTTGCATTCCTGCGCGTTCGGTCAGCGGCGATTATTATGACTTTTTGCAGGTGGCTCCGGGCGTCATTGGCGTCGTCGTCGCGGATGTTTGCGGCAAAGGAGTTTCGGCGGCATTGATGATGGCCAACCTTCAAGCCAATTTGCGCGGCCAGGTGCAGGTGTATCACGACACTTACGATCAAGCGTATCCCATTCGGCGAATCGTCGAGCGAGTCAATCAGCAAGTTGCCGAATCGGTCATGGATTCCAGCTTCATCACGTTCTTTTATGCCGAATTCGACGAACGTCGTCGCGTTTTGCGCTACGTCAATGCAGGGCACAATCCGCCGCTGTTGGTGCGCGCGAAGAAATCAGACGGAGTAGAAATTGAGCGGCTCGATCGAGGCGGAACCGTGTTGGGTTTGTTCTGCGATGCGGAATTCGAGGACGCTGAGTTGCAACTGGAATCGGGCGACGTGTTGGCGGCCTTCACGGATGGTTTGATCGAAGCCCGCAGCCCGGACGGCGAAGAGTTCGGCGAAGAGCGTTTGATTGATTGTTTGACGGAGTTGACGAAAAATCACCAACGAGATGCGGCAAGCATCGAGCGGGAGATTTTACGCGCGGTCAAAACATGGACTCACGATTCCGAACAGGAAGATGATCTGACATTGGTCGTCTTCAAAGTCGCTCAACGTTAAGCAAACATTATTGCCTTGTTGATTCTTCAGCTAAAGCTTCACATTCTTTCTTCAAGTCTTTGAGCGCACGAATTTTTGTGGAACTTTGGCGGGCATGTCGCGTTCAAACGCCCGTGCGAGCGAGATCGGCATCGGACATTCCAGCAGCAGTAATCCAAATTCTTAAGTATGCAGCATCGGTTGTTTAGACTGTTTGAGACAGCAGCGCGTTTTGCCCATTCACTGGCAGGCGCAATTTCGTGCGTTGCGCTCATCGTCGGGTTAACAGCTCTGGTAATTACTGCGAATGTCGTCACAGCTTCGGCGCGAACAAGTGCCGTTGGCTTCCAGTCGAACATTCAGGATTCAAAACCACCCAACACTGTTATCGCTCCAAAGAGCAGCGGGGGATCGTTGGGGGTTTATCTTGGCGACATCAACGAAGAACGAGCGAAAGAATTGAGGCTCACCGAAGCTCGCGGTGCGTTGGTGGGAACGGTTGAAGAAAGCAGCCCAGCCGCAAAAGCCGGGTTGCACGTGAACGATGTCATTCTGACTTTCAACAATCATCCGATTTTCAATCCGACTCAAGTTTTTAGATTGTTAAGCGAATCCGCTCCGGGAACTTCGGTAACGTTGGGGATTAGCCGTGGCGGAGCTTCGTTGATTAAGCCTGTCGTTTTGGGGCAACGCCCCACTTCGCAGCGTGACGAACGATCAAGGTTATATGCTTTATCCGATGCTCATCTTGCTGCAGCAGAGGAATCCGCGCGAGCGAAAGAGGAAGCGAAGCTTCGCGGCAACGAAAAAGACTTTGCAAAGTTTGCCGAAGACGAAAAAGCGTTTCGCAGGATGGCTGAAGAAAGCCGTGTTGCCGTTGACAAGGAATTGCAGGAAGGAAAAGCCAGCCTTTCGTCTTCTGCTCAACAGGCCGGTTCCAGCATCACAGCCGCCCGTTACCAGCTTGGAGTTCGAGTGACTCCGCTAACTTCGCAATTGGCTTCGTTTTTCAACGTCAAAGGCGGAATGCTGGTCAACGAAGTCAGAGTCGGCGGCGCGGCGGAACAGGCAGGCATCAAAGCCGGAGATTGCATCACGGCTGTCAATGGAGAGCCTGTGAATATGCTGGCTGATTTGAACAGACTGGTGGATCAAACGAGCCGCGACCTGAAAGCTCAGAGCGTAGGAGAAGCGACACTCAGCGTGGTCAGGGAACGCGCAGAGCTTTCGATCAAGGTCAAATTCAATCAGCGATAAGTTTTATGTGTGTTTGGTGTTCAGGGTGAGGTGTCCGAATGTTTTCGGACCCCGATTTTGTGAGGAGGCGATTTTCGGCCTCCTCATTTTTTTGCTTCAGCGTCGCCACTTTGGTTCTCACCTGTGGTAGTTTTTGCCCGGCAATCCAACGATTCAAATCCAAACTCAGGAGGAAAACACAAATGGCGAGTTTCCAGGCCATTTGGCGCCGAGCATTGCTGGCAGCGGTTGCTCTGCTCAGTCTGTTTGGCGGTGTTCTGGCGCAGGAAGCAACCAGCCGCGTGACGTTGTTGCAGCTTAACGACGTTTACCAGATTTCGCCTGTGGACAAAGGCAAAAGCGCAGGTTTGGCTCGCGTGGCGACATTGCGAAAGAAAGTGTTGGCCGAATCGCCGAATACGCTGTTCTTGCTCGGCGGCGACACGATTTCACCATCGGTTGCTTCGACCATATTCAAAGGCGAACAGGTCATCGCCGCCTGGAATGCCATCGGACTGGATTATGCCGTGTTGGGCAATCACGAATTCGATTTCGGTAACGACGTATTGGTTCAGCGCATGAAAGAATCGAAGTTCGTCTGGCTGGGAGCAAACGTCATTGATCGTGATACGGGCAAATCTTTTAACGGCATGCCGCCTTATGTCATTCGCAAATTCGGCAACGTCAAAATCGGCATTTTCGGATTGCTGACCACAGACACAGCGACGAGTTCCAGCCCTGGCAAAAACATTCGCTTTGTTGATCCGATTCTGACTGCGCGGCGGCTGGTTCCGAAAATGCGTGCCGAAGGAGCGACGGTCATCGTTGCTCTGACTCATCTGGCAATGCCCGAAGACAAATTGCTGGCACAAACCGGATTGGTGGATGTGATTCTGGGCGGGCACGAACATGAACTGCTGCAATCGCATGCTGGCCGCACGCCGATTTTCAAATGGGGGTCAGACGCGCGTGTGCTTGGCCGGATTGATTTGAACATCAACTCCAAAACTTTGCGCTTGGAGAGTTTGGACTGGGCCGGAATTCCTGTGACGGACGCCACGCCCAATGATCCGGAAGCAGCCAAAGTCATTGCCGAATACGAAAAGAAACTGTCTGCCGAACTCGATAAACCGCTTGGCCGCACGGCGGTCGAACTTGATGGCACGAATCTTGGCAGCCGCACGCGCGAAACCAATTTGGGCAATTTGATCGCCGATGCGTTTCGCTTCATGACCAAAGCCGACATTGCAATTATGAACGGCGGTTCGATTCGAGCGAACGCGACTTTTGCAGTCGGTTCGATCAGCAAACGCGATGTGGTTTCGATGTTGCCGTTTGAAAACCCAATCGTGAAGATCGAAACCACCGGCGCGCAGATCAAAGCCGCTTTGGAAAACGGTATCAGCCAGATTGTCGAAACCAGCGAAAGCGGTCGTTTCCCGCAAGTCTCCGGTTTGGCGTTTGAATACGATGCGCGCAAACCGGTCGGTTCGCGCGTGGTCAGCGTGACGATCAACGGCCAGCCGCTCGATGAAAAGAAAACCTACACGATGGCTTCGTCCATGTTTTTGATTGCAGGCGGCGACGGATACACGATGTTCAAAAGTGCGAAGCTGTTGATTGCGCCGGAATCGGCGGCGATTGACAGTGCTGTGTTGTCGGATTTCATCTCCGCCGCTGGTGAAGTTTCACCGAAAATCGAAGGCCGCATCAAGCGGTTGAACTGATCTGATTTTACGTTCAATGGAGAATTCAATTTATGTTCAAGTCATTTTTTTTGACGATGGCCTGCACTCTGGTTTTGTTGATGACGGGTTGTTCCAATCCGCCTGCCGCTCCTGAAACGAAACCGGCGACAACGCCGAAAACTAATTCTGTGCCGGAATGGAAATCGGGCTATCGCGTGTTCGTCACCAACGAATCATCTGGCGATTTGACGATCATTGATGGTTCGACGCTGGAAGTGTTGGCGAACATTCCGTTGGGTAAACGTCCGCGCGGCATTCATGCCAGCCACGACGGCAAAACGATCTTTGTCGCTTTGAGCGGTTCGCCGCAGGCGCCGCCGGGAGTGGACGAAAGCACTTTGCCTCCGCCGGATAAAAGCGCCGACGGCATTGGCGTGTTCGATGTCGAGCAAAATAAATTGCTGCGCGTGCTGGAAGGCGGTTCCGACCCTGAAAATTTCGACATCAGCAGCGATGGAAACACGCTGTTTGTTTCCAACGAAGATATTTCCAGTCTGAGCTTTTTGGATATTGTTTCGGGCAAGGTGTTGCAGACGATCAAAGTCGGCGGCGAACCGGAAGGCGTTCGGCTGGCTCCGAATGGAAAAACTGTGTACGTGACTTCAGAAAATGACAGCGCCGTGGATGTGGTGGATGTCGCCAGCCGAAAATTGCTCAAGAGCATCAAAGTCGGCAGGCGTCCGCGCAACATCATCTTTTTGCCCGATGGTTCGCGCGGTTATGTCAGCGCCGAAAACGACGGAGCGGTTGCGATGTTCGACCCGGTCAAAAACATCAAGCTGCAAGACATTCAGCTTGGTGCGGCGGGCGAAATCAAGCCTATGGATTTGGTCTTGTCGCCGGACAACACCAAGCTTTATGTCAGCGCCGGACGCGGCAAAAAAGTTTTTGTTGTTGATACCAAAACGAATCAGGCCACAGCTTCATTTGAAGTCGGCACTCGCCCTTGGGGCATAGCTGTTTCGCCCGACGGCAAAATGTTGTTTTCAGCCAACGGCCCTTCCAACGATGTTTCCGCTGTGGATTTGGCCAATCAATCGGTTGTCAAAAAAATCAAAACCACTGGCAGTCCCTGGGGAGTTTTGATCCTTAATCGTTGAGAGAAATTTGCTGCAACCATGGAGAGTTTGAACACGAAGGCTTGTCGAATCCTTCGTGTTCATGTTTGAATAAGGTTAAACCAAGCGTCCGCACAAGCTACAGCGGAAGCTCCCAGCCATTTTGATTTACAGAAGCGGTCTGTAACGCGCCCTGAATCCGTCAAAGGTCGCGTCTGCCAAACTTTAACAATTGAATTTCAAACCATAGGAGCGGTTATGCACCCCAGTAAAAGCAAGACTATCTTCCGTCTGTTTATGTTGCCGATGACACTGGTTTGTCTGTTCTCGGCGGCTTTTGGTCAGGGATTGACAGGCCAAATCTCTGGCACGCTCAACGACCCCAACGGCGGAGTCGTTCCTAACGCCAAGGTCGAAGTCATTAGCCAGGAAACCGCTCAAATTCGAACGGTTACTTCCGACAGTTCGGGCAATTTCGTCGTCACGCAATTATTGCCCGGCACTTACACAGTGGTGGTGTCGGCCAATGGATTCAAAAAGTTCGAGCAGAGGGGAATTGTCCTAACCGCCAATGAACGAATTGACGTTCACAGCCTGAAGCTGGAAGTCGGCGATGTCAGCCAAACTGTGACTGTGACCGCTGAACAGACCTTCATCAAAACCGAAAGCGCCGAACGCGCCGGTTTGATTGACGAGCAGCAGATTCAAAGCATCGCGCTGAAAGGCCGCGATTACATGGGATTGGTCAAGTTGTTGCCTGGCGTTGTAGATACGGCAAATCGTGAAGCACCCGGTTGGAACAATCTGGTCGGTGTCAGCATCAACGGCAGCCGTCCCGGCACGATCAATCTGACGCTCGACGGCGTCTCGTCGCTCGACACCGGTTCGCAACTTGGGCCATATCTTGCTCCCGGACTCGATGCCATCGGCGAAGTCAAAGTGCTGCAAACCAACTATCAGGCCGAATACGGTCGCAGCAGTGGCGGGACGATCAACGTCGTCATCAAAAACGGCACGCGCGATTTTCACGGCGGCGGTTTTTATTTCAAACGTCACGAGCAATTCAACGCCAACGAATTTTTCAACAACCTGCGAATGCAGAACAAGCCGCGTTATCGCTTCAATTACTGGGGCGGCAACATCGGTGGCCCGGTGTACATTCCAGGCACGGGCTTTAACAAGAATAAGGACAAGCTGTTTTTCTTCTGGTCACAGGAGTATTTGCCGCGTTTGTATCCGACGCGACAGGGAAACCTGACTTATCCGACGGCGCTCGAACGCGCGGGCGATTTTTCCCAGAGTTTCGACACCAACGGACGGTTGATTCCAATTCGAGATCCGCAAAAAACGGGCGCTTGCACATTGACCGATACGACAGCCTGTTTCCCCGGAAACAAAATTCCGGCTAACCGCATTGACGCCAATGGACAGAAGCTGCTGAGCATTTTCCCGCTGCCAAACTTCGTCAATCCTGCAAACACATTTAACAATGTATTTCAGAGCAAGGTAGACCAGCCGCGCCGCGAAGAGATTTTGCGCATGGATTGGAACATCTCCGAAAAGACGACTTTTTACGCTCGCGGCATTCAGAATTACGAAGCGTTCAAAGGCGATTTCAACTTTGTGCTGGCGTCTAACGTCTGGCCGCAATTTCCGATCAAGTACGCCGTCGAAAGCCGAGGTCTGGTCAGCACATTGCTGCACACGTTTTCACCGACGCTGACCAATGAATTCACTTTCGGCATCAATCGCGCTTTGCAAACCGTCAACCCGCTGAACCAGGAAGGAATTGATCGCAACGACCGAGTCAAATTGGGGTTGACGTTGCCGCAATTTTTCCCGGCAAGCAACCCGTTGCGTTTGATTCCAAATGCGACTTTCGGGGGAATATCAAACGCTCCTCAATTCAACATCGAACAACGTTTCCCGTTCTTTGGCACGAACAACATCTGGAACTACTCGGATAACCTTTCGTGGATCAAAGGCGATCACAACATCAAAACCGGGTTCTATTTTGAATACACCACGCGCAACGCGGCGCGCTCGGCGGCTTTCAACGGCACGTTCAACTTTGACCGCAACGTGAACAACCCACAAGACACCAATCATCCGTTTGCCAACGCGCTGATCGGTTCGGTCAACGCCTACACCGAAGCCAACAACAAACTCAACGGTCGGGCGCGCTATCGCAACATCGAATGGTTCGTGCAGGACAACTGGAAAGTGACGCGCCGATTCACTGTGGATGCGGGACTTCGTTTTTATTACATCGAGCCGACTTACAGTGAAGATACCAATCTGGTTTATTTCGACCGCTCGTTGTACGACGCCTCGAAACAACCGGCGCTGATTACGCCGCATTGTTTGACGGCGAACCCATGTTCAGGAGCCAATCGCGTCGGGCGCAATCCGGTGACGGGCGCAATTTTGCCTTCAGTCAAAATCGGCACATTTGCCGACGGTACGGGCACTCCGTTTCAGGGAATGCGCCAGGTGTCAGAGCGCGTGTTCAACACGCCGCCGATTCAATTTGCCCCGCGTATCGGTTTTGCCTATGACATCTTTGGCGACGGTAAAACTTCGATTCGCGGTGGCTTGGGCGTGTTTTACGACCGCTTCAACGACGATCAGGTGCTGCAACAAGTCGAACAGCCGCCCAACCTAATTACGGCAACGGCGAATTTCACCACGATCAAGGACCTGTTGGCGACTCCGCTCAGCATCAATCCGGCGGGCGTGAATTCGGTTGATCCTAAACTCGATCCGACTGCGGTGTATAACTACAGTTTGGGAGTGCAACGAGACATCGGGTTCAACACAGTGCTTGACGTGGCGTATGTCGGTTCGCTGGCGCGTCACCTGCTGCAACGTCTGAGCCTGAATGCCGTGCCGTATGGCACTCGGTTCCAGGCGTCGAGTATTGATCCGACGGTGGCGGGCGGCGCGACGCCGTTGCCTGATAACTTCCTGCGCCCGATCAAGGGCTACGCCGACATCCAGTTGATCGAAACGGGCGGCAATTCCAATTACCACGCGCTGCAAGTGCAGTTGAACCGCCGTATGTCGAGCAGCTTGTCTTACGGCGTCAGCTACGCCTGGTCGAAGGCCATGAGTCTGGTCAACGGCAACAACGACGCGATCAATCCTTTCATTGACCGCAACGTGCGAAATTATGGACGGTTCAATTTCGATCGAACGCACAACTTTGTGTTCAATTATGTGTACCGCGTTCCCAGCCTGAGCAAGTATTGGGACAACGCCGTGTCGCGCACGGTGTTTGGCGGCTGGGAACTGTCCGGCATCACTTCGTTTGTCAGCGGCGCACCGTCGGGTGTGGGGTACGCGCTGGTGCAGGCGCGTGATCTGGTTGGTGGCGGTGGAGCCGGTGTGGACAGCCGCGTTGTGCTCGTTGCCGATCCCGTGTTGGCGCGCGATCAACGCAATTCGGTTTGCGCTCATGCTTTTGCGGCCACCAACACGACGGCGCAAACAACCGCTGTCGGCGGGTGTCACTTGAACGTCAACGCATTTCGTCCGCCGACCGCTGCTGGCGATTTCGGCAGAGGCAATGCCGCGAAAGACCTGTTCCGGTTGCCAGGTACGAACAACTGGGATATTTCCTTGTTCAAGAATTTCAACCTCGCGCCGGAAGGAAAAGTGCGGTTGCAGTATCGCCTGGAAATGTACAATGCGTTCAATCACACGCAATTTACCGGCGTAGACACGACCGCGCGTTTCGACGCGAACGGGAATCAAGTCAACGCGCTTTTCGGTTCCTATACTTCCGCTGCCAATGCGCGGCGAATCGTGATGGGGCTGAAACTAAACTTCTAAACCTGAAGTCTTAGCTGTCGGCAATTCGTTCATCGTCAAACACTCAACGCCGACAAACGAATTGCTGACACCTTACATTCCGCCGCGATTCTTGCGGCAAAAGGAGTATTCCAAGTGGGATATCGAAAGCTTTTTAGAGTTGTAGCTTGGCTGTTGTTGCTGGGAACCGTCGTGAATTTTAGCCCGACTCCGCAGGCGCAAAGCGGCAAGCCCGCCGAATGGTTAATGGATGGCGGCGATATGGAGCGCACAGGCTGGCAAAAGAACGAAACTATTCTTTCCACCACCAGCGTCAAAAACATGAAACTGCTCTGGAAAACCAAGCTCGACAACGAGCCGCGCCAGATGCACAACTTGTTGCCGGTGCTGATCGCTCCGAATGTGGCAACCGCCAAAGGGCCAAAAGAAATCGTGCTGGTTACTGGCGTCACAGATAACCTGTATGGCCTGGATGCCGCGACCGGAGAAATCATCTGGAAGCATCGCTTCAAAACAGATTGGATACCGCCGGTTGGCGGACGCGGCGCAGGCATCTTGTGCCCCGGGGGCATCACTGCGACGCCGATCATTGCTCGCACCGAAACGCCCGGCAAATACATCGTTTATGCCGCGGCGTGGGATGGAACCCTGCGCCGATTGGATTTGGCTACCGGCGAAGAAATCGCCAAGCCCGCCAAATTCATGCCGCCCAACGGCAAACCTTATGCGCTGAACATCTACAAAAACGCGATTTACGTTCACACGGCACAAGGCTGCGGCGGCAATCCGAACATGGTTTACATCTACGACCTGGCGACTGATAAAGTCGGTTCTTGGGGGCCTGCGGGCGGAGGTATGTGGGGACGAACCGGCGGAGCCATCAGCAGCAAAGGCGTGATGTACACTGGCACGGGCGACGGCCCCTGGAATCCTGAAAACGGAATTTACGGCAACGGCATCATTGGCGTCGCTCAAGACCCTGTCACCAAAGCCGGAAAGCTGGTGGATTATTATGGCCCGTCCAACGCCGAATGGTTGTGGAAACGCGACCTGGATATGCAGGTCACTTGCGCGATTTTCAATTACAAAGGCAAAGAATTGATGGTGGATTCCGGCAAGGAATGCGTGATGTATCTGATGGATTTGGATTCCATCGGCGGAGACGATCACCGCACGCCGCTCCATCGCACTCCGCTTTATTGCAACGAAGAAGTGAACTTCGCTTCTGCCGGAGTCTGGGGATCGTTGGCCACTTGGGAAGACGCCAAAGGCACTCGCTGGGTGCTGTCGCCGTTCTGGGGACCGAAACATTCCAAGTTCACCGCTCCGATTCAAAACGGCGTAGTCAAAATGGGCGCAGTCGTTGCTTTCAAAGTGACGGATGACAAAGCGGGCAAACCGACGCTGACGCCAGCCTGGATTTCGCGTGATATGAATCGCGCCGAACCGCCAGTCATTGCCAACGGAGTCGTCTTTACTTACGGCAGCGGCGAAGACACAGATCAAGCCAGATTCGACATCGGGCTGGCGTATAACCACGATTCGAAATATCGCATCGCCGGTTCGACCAAAGCAGTGTTGTACGCGCTGGATGCTCAGACGGGCAAAGAGCTTTGGAACAGCGGCGATCAAATCGCTTCGTGGAGTCATTGGGGCGGATTGTCCGTCGCCAACGGCAAGGTTTATATCAACACCTTCGACGGCTACCAATACTGCTTCGGCATCAAAGGTGGCGATCAAGCCGCGTCAACCGCGAAAGGAGGCAAGTAAATGAAAAAGATTCTTGGCTTCTTCATCGTCTGTCTTGCTTTGACTGTTTCGGCCAAAGCTCAACGCGGCAACGTGGATTGGATGACCGACAATGCCGACGCGCAACGGTCTTCGTGGATTCGCACCGACGCGAAAATCACCACCGAAGGCATAGAAAAGAAAAAATCCGATAAACAAAACGCCTTCCAGTTTTTGTGGAAAGCCAAAGTCAAAAACTCGCCGCGCCAATTGAACAACCTGACGCCGCCGGCCACGCTGGATCGGCTGATCGGTTATCGCGGATTCCGCATGTTGGGATTTTTCGGCGGCAGTTCTAACAACGTCATCACCTACGACACAGACCTTGGACGGTTGGAATGGGAAAAGCAGTTGAAAACCAATGCTCCATTGGCGGCTGGAACCTGGACGTGTCCCGGCGGAATGACTACGGGAATTGCCAAGCCTATGCTGGCGGCGATTCCTCCGTCACCAACCAACGCAACCGGGCCAGGTCGCAGCAATCCGGCAAAAAGCGCAGTCGGTGAACCGGGCAGCGGAGCAGTCACATTGGCGAATGTTCGCCCGAATCAGCCGGGGCCGCCGCCGAGCGCAAATCCTGCGCCTGCTCAACCGCCTCGCGTCAATCCGGCAAATCCTCCGGGCGGACAACTCGGAGCCGGGCCGTTTTTGGTTTACGCGCTGGCTGGCGACGGCATGCTGCACGCGCTGCATTTGTCGAACGGAGCCGATTACGAACCGCCGACCAGATTCATTCCAGCCGGAGCCAACGCCAGCGGATTGGCCATCGTTGACCATGTGGCTTATGTCGTCACGTCAAACAATTGCGGCGGAGCGGACAACGGCGTGTGGGCAATTGATTTGATTTCCAAACAGGTAACAACCTGGAAAGGCAACATCGTCGGTTCGGCTGGCCCGGCCTTCGGCAATGACGGAACCATTTATGTTGCGACCGGCAGCGGAGGCGATAAACCGAATTCCATCGTTGCGCTGGAACCGAAGACTTTGAAGTTGAAAGCTTCGTTTTCAGCCAGCGCGGAATTCGCCGCCACGCCCGTGCTGTTTTCGCACAAAGGCAAAACGTTGATTGCCGCCGCAACCAAAGACGGCAAAATTCATTTGCTGGACGCCGCGAATCTGAATGGCGGAGTTCTGGCAAGTTCGGCTTCGACCGGCAAAGAACTGGCTTCAGGCGCATTGGCAAGCTGGCAGGATCGTGATGGCACGCGCTGGATTCTGGCTTCGATCATCGGTTCGTTACCACAAGGTTTCACTGGCAACGTCACCAAAGGCGCGGTTGTCGCCTGGAAGATGGTCGAACAAAACGGCGCGTTGTCACTGCAACCGGGCTGGGCTTCGCGCGACCTGACTTCGCCGTTGACGCCGACGATCATCAACAACGTGGTTTTCGTCACGTCCAGCGGAGAGTTTCGCGCCGCCGACAAAACTCCGGCGGCGATGCGCGCCGCGCGTTCCGGCAAAGCGGTCGTTTACGCTTTGGACGGAGCGACCGGAAAAGAACTCTGGAACAGCGGCACGACGATCACCTCGTTTGCTCACGGCGGAGCCATTGCCGGCGGAATGGGGCAGATTTACCTGACCACTTACGACGGCACGATCTATACATTCGGTTTTCCGATGGAGCATTAAGCCAGATGAATTACTCAAGACGCGATTTCAACAAACTCGCATTTGCCGCACTGCCAGCGATGGGTTTTTCAAACCTGTCGCTGGCCAAACCCAATTCCAAATTCGGCGGAGTCCAGATTGGCATCATCGCGCCGTACAGCTTTCGCGGTTTGCCTTCGGCAGCTGACGATTTGCTGAAGTATCTGGTGCAACTCGGCATCAATGTTGTCGAGATGCAATCCGAACCGGTCGAAGCCTATGCCGGTGCGCCCGCTCCGCAAGGTCGTGGACCCGGTGGTCCGCCACCGGGCGCTGGTGGACAAGGCAGACCGCCCGGAGCAGGCGGTGGCCGTCCGCCGATGACGCCCGAACAACAAGCCGCGATGCAGGCCGCGATGCGTGCTCGCGCCGAAGAGCTTCGCAAATGGCGTTTGTCGGTTTCGATGGATAAATACAAGGAGCTTCGCAAGAAATACGACGACGCGGGCGTGACCATGCGCATCGTCAAATTCGGGTTGAACGCCGAGATGCCTGCCGAAGAAATTGATTACTGTTTCAACGTCGCCAAAGTGCTCGGCTGCAAAGCCATTACTTGCGAACCGCCGCTGAGCCACACCAAAAAGCTCGGCGAATTCGCCGCGAAGCACAAAATCATGCTCGGCTATCACGGCCACTCGAACATGACCAGCGAAGAAGCTTTTGCCAAGCCTTCCAGTTGGGAAACGGCGATGGCTAATTCCAATTTCAACGGATGCAACATTGACATCGGCCATTTCACGGCGGGCAATGGTTACACGCCGCTGGATTTCATCAAGAAGTATCACAACCGCATCACGAATCTGCATTTGAAAGATCGCAAGGTCAATCAAGGGCCGAACCTGCCTTGGGGACAAGGCGACACAAAAATCAAAGAAGTCCTGCAGTTGATGAAGAAGGAAAAATACACCTTCCCGGCCTGCATTGAATTGGAATACCCTGTGCCTGAAGGTTCGGACGTGATGAAAGAACTGGCCAAGTGCGTTGAGTATTGCAAGAATGCGCTGGCTTAGAGTCGCTGTGTCAGTAGCCCGCGCGTAAGCAAGGGCTGTTACTTGAAGTCCAAGCCCTTGATTACGCGCGGGCTACTGATACTCATTAGTATTGAAATGAAAATAGTTGTTATGTCGTTACGGTCTCATTCTTCTCGTTTGTTTCGCTGTGCGCTGCTGATGCTGGCGCTGAGCTTGTTTGTCGGCAACGCATTCAATCAATCATCCGCCTATCAAGGTCAGGCAATGCCGGATGGCCCCGGCAAAGTCGAAGCCACCAAACTCTGTAAAGGTTGCCACGAACTGGAAAAGTCTTTTTCAGTTCGACAGGACAAAGCCGGTTGGCAGCAGACGTTGGAAAAAATGGTTTCGTATGGAATGAAGGCCAAAGACGAAGACCTGAGTTTGGTGCTGGAATATGTGGCGAAAAATTATCCGGCGGATGATGTGCCGCGTTTGAATGTCAACAAAGCCGAAGCGATTGATTTCGAAAGCGCCTTGTCGCTGAAACGCTCTCAAGCCAACGCGGTCATCCAATACCGCGAGAAAAACGGCAAGTTCAAATCCATCGAAGACCTGAAAAAGGTTCCGGGCATTGATCCAGCCAAAATCGAAGCGAAAAAAGATCGGCTGATTTTTGAGTAAAGCCACTTATGAACAATTCGCGCTCGTTTACAAATCTTCTGTTTGTTGCCGCCTCGATTATCGTCGTTGCTGTTTGGGCTGAAGCTCAAATCGCCAGAGAAAAGCCCTCGTCAACCCAAAAGGAAAAAGTGATGACCACGCAAGCCAAAGGAACCTTTGAGGTCAAGCTGACCCCTCAAGAAGACAAAGACAGCGAAGCAGGCCGCATGCTGATAGACAAACAATTTCGCGGCGATCTGGAAGCCGTCAGCAAAGGGCAAATGTTGTCCACCTTTTCAAAGGAGACAGGCTCCGGCGGATATGTCGCCATTGAAAAAGTCACCGGCACGCTTCACGGTCGCAAAGGCAGTTTCATTCTGCAACACAGTTCGACAATGACGCGCAATACGCCGCAACAAAGCGTAACCGTAGTGCCAGATTCAGGAACTGAAGAACTCGCAGGCTTGGCTGGCAAAATGACGATCATCATCGCCGACGGAAAGCATTCTTACGAGTTTGAATACTCGTTTAATAAAACTCCCTGAACATGAAACCAGTCTTTCTGAAATTGACGCTTGGAATTGTGGCGCTTGCGGGCGTGGTTGGCGTGCAAAAAGCACCGAATTGTGCGGCTTCGCTGACGGAATTGGAGCAACGCTTTGAAATTCAGCGCAAGCTACTGGCCGATTGGGCGGGCTTGATTCGCTACGGCAGCGAAAATGCTGAACTGCCAAAACCCAAAGCAGGCGAAACTCGCGTGGTGTTTCTGGGCGACGACATCACCGAACGTTGGGGCGAAGGCAAAACGCCCTTCTTTCCTGATAAGCCTTACTTCAACCGAGGCATCAGCGGACAAACTACGCCGCAGATGTTGGTACGATTCCGGCAGGATGTCATCAAGCTGCAACCGAAAGTTGTCGTCATTCAAGGCGGATTGAATGACATTGCCAGTTTGTACGAACCCATTACGCAACAGATGACGGCGGAAAACATCGCTTCCATCGTCGAACTGGCCAAAGCAAATAATATCCGCGTGGTGCTGGCTTCGCTGACGCCGATCAATGATGTCCATAAAAAACAATCTTCGCTGCGTCCGTTCGGAAAGATCATAGGCACAAACGGCTGGTTGAAAGATTACGCCGCCGCCAGCGGTTCGGTGTATCTGGATTACTACTCCGCAATGGCCGAAGGCCGCAACCTGAAAAAAGAATTGAGCGACGACGGCATCTTGCCGAACGACGCCGGTTACGCCGTGATGGCTGCGCTGGCTGACACTGCAATCGCCCAGGCATTGGGCAAGAAGTAAATCGAAGTAAATCAAAGATAAAACCCTGTCCACGAAGCTCACGAAGAAACACAAAGAACTTGTCTTTCTTCGCGCTTCTTCGTGAACTTCGTGGATAAGATTCGAGGAGCAAAACCAATGAGCAATCAATTTCCTAAACTTCACAATGCAACTTGGCCAGGCTTGGTCGGCAAAGGCGGCCCCGATTCCGAACCGATCATCGAATTTGAAACGATGCTCGACATGACCGCCGCTGCCGAAGTCAACGGCCAGAGGTTCGACGGCGTAGACATTTTCCTTTCGCTGCCGCACACAGACATTGATTCGACCGACGATCAGTTGAAAGAACTCGCCGATCAGGTCGCTTCGCGCGGATTGGTCATCGGCTCGCTGGTAGCTCCCGTTTGGGGACCAACCGGCGGAGGTTCGGCGATGGGTTCGGACGAAGAGCGCGCCGCCTTCCTGACGCAAGTCCGCAAATCCTGCGAAATCGCTCAGAAGCTGAATAAACTGGGCATTCGCAAATACGGAGT
Organism: Acidobacteriota bacterium; assembly: GCA_033763255.1. GTDB lineage: Bacteria > Acidobacteriota > Blastocatellia > RBC074 > RBC074 > RBC074. Next base: position 53,142 of record JANRKX010000045.1, read on the forward strand.
CGTTCGCGTGGATTCGTCGTGTTCGCCAGGCGATTGGGCGGTTGACCCTGTCGGCAACACCAAGAAAATCGCCGACACCTTCCGCGAAGCCTGCAACATTGCCGAAAGCTTCGGCGAACGCCTGGCTGCCGAAGGCGAAATCTGCTGGGGCGGCATGCACAGTTGGAAAGATTTGAACGACTTGCTGGAACAGGTTGGCCGACCGGAAACGCTCGGCATTCAGGCTGATATGGCACACACGATGCTGTTCACGATGGGTTACAACGCGCCTGAACATAACCTGTTGCCGGAAGGTTATGACTGGCAGGACAAAGAAGTCCTTTACGAAGCTCTGGGCAAAATGACCAGCGTCTTGCGTCCCTGGGTCAAAGACTTCCACGTCGCGCAAAACGACGGCACGGTCAAAGGCTCCGGCACGCACGACAAAACCGGTCGCCACTGCTTGCCGAACGATCCGAACGGCAAAATGGACATCACCCGCGCCGCCGGATTGTGGCTGCGCGATGCGAACGGCAACGTGACCAAAAGCACGCAACACATCAACTGGGACGGCTGCATGTTCTCGAACGAAACCATGACCAATCCGCAAACCTGGAACGACATTCTGGCTGCGATGATCGCCGTGCGTGATGCTCACGGTTGGAATTGATTGCTTGATTGCCCGTCCGCAACGTTGCCATTATCCTGTTGCGGACGGGCTGACCCATCCAGAATCGAAGAGGTAAAAACGATGAGCGCAACAATCACCATTCCGGCAGAGCTTGAACAACAAGCGATCAGTAAAGCGCGTTCCAGCGGATTGCAGCTTGAAGAATTCGTGCTGAATACTTTGAGAAAAGCGGTGACGCTGCCTACCAATGGCGCGGCTGAAGATGCTTGGCTCGATGTCGAGTACATGACTGCCTGCGCCAAAGAGGCTGACCCATCTGTCACGCTTGAATCAGTGCGGCAGATTTTGGCGAAGCTTCCCGGCTCTCTGGCAGATGACATCATTGCCGAAAGGGATGAGCGGTTCTGTTGACACAAATCCCATTTTCTTCGCCGCGTAGCGGCGGCTGACTTTAACCGTGGGTTTTCAACCCACGGTTGATAAGCAAAATGGTTCTTCTTCGCCGCGTAGCGGCGGCTGACTTTAGACGTGGGTTTTCAACCCACGGTAGGCGACGAAATGAATCCCGCGTCGCGTAGCGACGCCTGAATCGGGTGAGGAATGTATGGCCAACACCTACACCGCATTGTTCTATCACATCGTGTTCAGCACCAAGAATCGCGCGCCGTTTATCAAGCCGGAAATCGAAACACGCATTTGGGAATACATCGGCGGCGTAGCACGTCATCACAAAATGACGGCCATTCAAATCGGCGGCATCGAAGATCATTTGCATGCCTTGGTCATGGCTCCGGCAACCTTGTCGCCGTCTGAAATGGCTAAATACCTGAAAGGTGATTCTTCAAGTTGGATTCACGAAGAGTTTCCCGATTTATCAAATTTCGGATGGCAGGATGGTTACGGAGCCTTCACCGTCAGCAAAGCGAATGTGCCCGGCGTGATTGGTTATATTCAAAACCAACGCGCGCATCATCAAACAAAGACGTTTCAGGAAGAATATCTTGAGTTTTTGAAAAAGGCGGGCGTGGATTACGACGAACGTTATTTGTGGGGATGATTCAGGCGTCGCTGACGCGACGCGGGGATGTGATTTGATGCGTTCCGTGGGTTGAAAACCCACGGCTTGTATCTTGAAAGTCAGCTTTCAAACGATTAACAAGGGCGCTTGTTAATCGCGGGGAAAGATGAATCTGGCCCACGGCTCAGACCACGAGTCTGTAGTTTAGATGATGATCTCTTTCCCTTTTCAGTTC
>JANRKX010000046.1:0-303751 GCA_033763255.1 Acidobacteriota bacterium
TGGAATTCCCCCAGTTCCAGCCCGGTCAAGGTCAGGAACTGCTTCGGCTTTCGAGCTAACTTTGTGTAAAAAGACATCGGCTTGACTCCTTCGAAGGCAAGCTAAACTTTCAACTCTTATCGCGCAACAGGTTTATTGAAAGATGACAAAGCTTTTTAGCGTATTCAGGAACAGTCCATTGCCTTTATCCCAATTTTGCCGCTTAGAGTTTTGCGATTGACTCAGTCAATGACAGCACTCGTTTGAGTTCTTTGCCTGCGAGGCCGAAATACATGGCCATCTGTTTTAGCTGTTCAGGCCCGGTGTAATCAGCCGGAGTCGCACAAAATCGTTCGATGCCAGGAGTGAAATCTACGCACCGCATTTTTTTAGGAATCGTATGGCCGTTTGCACAACTGGCGTTTGATTGCTGTAGCACACAAAATTCACACAAAGTCATGAACTTACCTCATCGCGGTGCAACTGGTTCCGCTTAGTATCTTTCGCGTCAAGCGGAAATTGCCTGAGCAAATAACAAGGCGCTCCCGGCCAAAGTGGATGGCCAGGAGCGCCAAGCGTTTCAGAGAGATTCAAGCTTAATACCGCGAGCGGCCACCGCCGAAACCGCGTCCCGAACCGCCGTTGTTTTCACGCGGCTTGGCTTCATTGACGGTCAGGCTGCGGCCTGCGACTTCAGTGCCGTTGAATTTGGAAATGGCGGCTTCGCCTTCCTCTCTGGATCCCATTTCCACAAACCCGAAACCTCTGGGACGACCGGTTTCACGGTCCGTCACCAAAGAAATTGATTCGACAGTGCCGACCTGTGAAAAGAGTGATTGCAAATCTTCGTCGGTTGTCTGGAACGCGAGATTGCCAACGTATAGTTTCATAGACATAAAAGTTAGACCTTTTCCCCATAGGAGATATTGAGAGAAGCGTCGAATTGAAGTGGCTTCGGCGTACGGTTGCAACGAAGGCTCGGTTTCGAATGCCCTGTGGAGCAGCTTCTAAAGTTGTGATTTACCAGCTCCCGGACTTTATTTCTTGCGCTGTTACTGACATTGAAAAAGGGCAAAAGCGCCTTACCGTCGCGGTACGAGAGAAGGAGTGAACTGAAAGCAGAATGCTCCACATTCAGGTAAGTTGCAAGCAGGCCAAAGACCGTCGCTATTCGCCAACACCTTTGATTGGAGTTTTTATGTGGACGAACTGCGATTGGCTTTTTTCACGAATTTTGAAGACTGTTTCTCCGATTGTTTGTGACAACCCCAGCAACGACCTTAAAGGGATGACCCCCGCAAGTCTGTATTCGCCGACCGCTTTCAAGCCGGCAGAAGCGATGCAGCCGCACTGTGAACAGTCTGGGTTGCCGCCAAACTGACAAGGCGTGATTTTGGTTTTCAAGTCTGCCGTGTAATTTGCGGTGGTTCGGGAAAAGATGCACTCGTCAGGCGATTGGGGAGGGTTTCGGTACCCATCCAGCACTGATTGCGGCAAATCGAGTTTCGGAAACCGGGCGCGAAGCGCGGCCAGTTCTGCCAGCAACGTTTCTCTCTGTTCCGGGCTTAGACATTCTTCCGGCTGATCGCCTTTTTGCGGGGTAAAGATGCTGAACCACACTTTGCGGATTTCCGGTCTGGCAGACCAGAAAGCGAGGAATTCTTCGAGATAACCGCTGCGAGCCAGCATCTGACTTGTGGCCGTGCAGTGGACGATTATTTTTTGGCCGACAATGTTGGCCAGAATTTTTTCGTAAGTTGCCGGTTTGCGGCGCGCGTCGTGTTCCGGTTGCAGTCCGTCAATCGAAACGACCACCGTCAGGTTTTTGATATTCGTCCAGCCCGCCGGAATCGGTCGAACGGCGCTCGTGACAAGCTGAACCTTGATGCCAAGCTCGCTCAGGCGCGGCAGCAGCACATCCAGTTCTCGAAATCGCACCAGAGGTTCGCCGCCAACAATGGAAACGTGCAGCGGGCGGTGACTATGCACCAGGTTCATGACGTTTTCGATTAATGCTTCGCCTTTGTAATCGGCCAGCGACCGTAACGGCCCAGCCTCGCCAAGATGACCCTCTTCGTAAGCGTAGCAACCCGGACAGCGAAGCGGGCATTCGCGTGTGATCTCAATTGATAACGATGGGCGGCGTCCGGACAGAATTCGCCCCCAAGCGCGGACGACATCGAATTTTTCCATGATTGAAATATCCTTTAAGCGGCTTGATAGCAGCGGGGTATGTTTGAAGGGAAAATAGTTTTGATGAAATATGCGGGTTGCACCCTAACACATTCGAGCAGAAAAGAGAGACTTTGCGATCAACGACATTCAGCCTTATTGTTTGACTGCCTCACCTGCCGGGCGTATGGTGAATACGAACTGAGCTTGGCTCACTCTCTTCGTCAGCTCCTCTGGAATCATCCAGACTATCTGAACCGCACAGCTCACCTTCCAAGGAGCGGATATGTTTGTCCAAGATAACCTGCAAACTCTCAAAGAAGTTTTTGACACGAACTTTCCCAAAAACAAATTCTTTACGATGTTTATCGGCACTGTCCTCGGTTTGCTGATGTTCATCAAAACCAGGTTTTATTCGAAGACGCCGCCATCCATCAGGTCGAATTTCGGCAGGCCAAATTTTGGCTGATCCCCAAATTGGCCATAACGAAAAGCCGGGAAGCTGACTTTAACGACAAGGCTTCATTAAGTTCACAGCACTGGGTGAGGAGAAAACTGCGATGCTCAACATCGGTTGCAAGGTAAATTATCCCAATCAGGGACCTTGTCTGATTGATTCGGTTGTAAAAAAAGAGGTCGCTGGTAATTCCGTGAGCTTTTATTGTCTGGCGTTGTTGGATGACAGCGGCGGCGAATTGTTCGTTCCGGTGGAAAAAGCCGAAGGCATAGGTTTACGGCCTTTGCTGAAAAAATCTGAAATTCCGCAACTACTCAGTCAATTGGCGAAAGACAGTCAGGCAGCCAAAGACTGGAAGCAACGCTCGAAAGACAATATGAAATTGCTTGCGTCCGGATCGGCGTTTGATCTGGCGGCGGTTGTCGAATCGCTGACCAGATTGAACGAGCGCAAATTACTCTCTTTTCGTGAGAGCAGCCTGCTGGAAAAGGCGAAACGGCTTTTGGTTTGTGAAGTTTCCGAAGTGCTGGGCGAAACAAAAATTGTGGTTGAAGAAAAGATTGACTGCGTGCTCAACGCACGAAAAGAAGAGTAAATCTGTGTGGCTACTTGAAGCTCAAGAGAAACAAAGATGGCCAAATTCGAAATATATCAAGATGGTTCGGGTGATTATCGGTGGCGATTTCAATCGAACAACGGAAAGATTCTGGCTGTTTCGGCTGAAGGGTATATCAATCGCGCGAACTGCGAGCACTCCATCATTTTGATCAAGCGGGAAGCTTCGCAGGCTGCGATTACGGACAACAAACCCTTATCCGCGAATCCGTAAGAGATGATCCAATTCGGAAGGAAAAGAAATGCTCGTTATTTTGGTGGATATTGACGAGGCCTTCACGCGATTTGCCGCTGGTGAAGCCCCTTATGAATACAAAACCGAAGACTCCAAACTTCGTATACTTGGGCCGGCCTGTGGGTTCGGGACTGACAGTCTTCGGATTTATCGGGAGCAGGGAAAGTACGCGGAAAACATTGCTGAAGCTCAAGGCCTGGCCAGCGCCAGGAGCCTGACCATTACTGGAGTCTGGTTTGTCAAACAGTCGCCAGAGCGCATGGCGACTCAGGCGGAACGCGACAAAGTGAATTCGATGGTGCAGAAGGGCAAACAGTAGAAGACGATTGGATCATTGTTGGCGTAACCGTTCGAGTTCCACACGCAATTGGGCGACTTCGTCCTCGGCCTTTTGTCTGGCTTTCGCTTCCTGATCGGCGCGAGCGGCTTCCAGGTTGGCGCGTTCCTGGCCGGTTGAAATCATGTTTCCATCAGCATCGCACCAACGCAGCCAGCTATCCGCCAGACCTTCAAAGACGCCTTCCCACAACATCAAACTCAGTCCAATGTTGGGCAGGTCGTAATCTCCACGCAGACGATACCGTCCGGCAAAGCCGGGTTCATAAACTCGCAACACTTCCTGGCTGAGTTCCCTGAATGGATCGAACACCACGTAATACTTCACGCCTATTCGAGCGTAATCGCGCAGCTTGCTACCCAGTTCGTTGCCTTCTTTGTTGGAAACGATTTCAACCACGACATCCGGCAATTTGCCAAATCGCCAGACGAAATAAGACCGAGTCGTTTGAGCATGCCAGTCTTTACCAGGATCAACATCAAGGCTGAGAAAAACGTCCGGAACCAGCGGAGGCCGGTCATACGAATAAAAGACCCCGACATTGGCATCAGCCAAAAATGTTCGACGTTCGTCGGAATTTTCTTCGACAGGTGGAGTCCACGAACTGTAAAGCGGTTCGACCAACATTCGCTGTTGTTTGGCTGAGAATAAGTTGTCCACAGGATCGTCGTCCTCCGTTACGAGGTGTTTTACTCGTTCTTCCAAATCGAGATCGAGAACTGCCGCAGTCATATTTGCCATTGGTATTACCTCGCTGTCGCTTTCCTTTCCGAAATACAAAAGGTGAAAGAGTGTGGGCGTTAAGTCTCACTCTTTCACCTTTTCGATGCAACTGCGTCGCCAAAGCTTTTCAGCAATTAACGGCTGCTGCCCGGCATTGGTTTGCGCGGGAATTTTTCGTTGCGCATCGCCGCGTTGTAAACAAACGCAGCCATGATCGTCGCAGCTTGTTTCATGTCGTCAGCCTGCATGCGATCGTACACGTCCATGTTGGAATGGTGAGTGCGAGCGTCGTATTCCACTTCATCCTGGATGAATTGGAATCCGGGCAGCCCAACACCATCAAACGCCAGGTGGTCGGTTCCGCCTGTATTGCGAATCGTGATGGTCGAAGCTCCCAAATCGGCAAACGGAGCCAGCCAGGCGCGGAAAACCGAGCGCGCGGCTTCGTTGCCTTGCAGGTACACGCCGCGAATTTTGCCAGTGCCGTTGTCCAGGTTGAAGTACACCGAAAATTTGTCGTGTTCGGGTTTGGTTTGAACCGGACCTTGCGGGCCGCCAAAACCACCGCCTGGCCCACCGCCGCCAGCCGGTTGTTGTCCCTGCGCAGGAGCCTGGCGCGAACCAAAATGCTGCGCGACATAAGCTCGTGAACCAAGCAGGCCTTGTTCTTCGCCGCTCCACAGCCCGACGCGAATCGTTCGGCGAGGTTGCACTCCCAGAGCTTTCAAAATGCGAACGGCTTCCATCGCCACGGCGCAACCGGCAGCGTTGTCTGTCGCTCCGGTTCCGGCGTGCCACGAATCCAAATGGCCGCCGAGCATGACGACCTCGTCGGCTTTGTCAGTGCCGGGAATTTCGGCGATGGTGTTGTAACCCATCGGGTCTTCGTCGTGGAATTGAGCTTTCACGTCAATTTCCATTTTGACCTTTTTGCCTTTTTGCAACGTGCGAACGATTCGCCCGTAATGTTCGATGGCCAAGGTCACTGACGGCAACGCTTGCGGAGCATTTTTATCGCGCGAACCGCCGCCACCCACAAACACAGTTCCGCCGTGAACGTTGTCGCCTACGCGATCAATGTCCACTACGACGGCCACGCCTTCCGATTTGAAGAACGCTGTTTTTTGGGTGGCGACACGTTGAGCCTGCATCATCTGTTGACGACGTTCTTCGGTCATGTTGCCGCCGAAATTGCCGCGTTGTTCCTGTTCGTCGTTGGCCATTTTCAGCAGTTCTTCGTCGGTAAACCGAACTGCCGGAGCTTTGAATTGCGCCAGCACAGGTCGCAGCGGCGAAGCCAGCACAATCGCGCCTTTCAATTTGCCTTTGTATTTTTCAAAGTCGGCTTCGGTGTTGATGTCGGGAAAGACGACTTCGGCAACGACCGGCCCATTGGTTCCCGGAGTCCAGGCTTTGGGGTAGCCAATCACCGGATACGGCGTCGGCTCCAGCACGTGAATCGAAACTTTGTCGAACGACCAGCCACGTCCGAACGGCCCCCACGATTCCAGATGAGCATTGACCAAGCCCCATTCGGCCATCTTGTTTTTCGTCCATTCGTTGGCGGCTTTCATACCGGGCGAACCGGTCAGGCGATGGCCGTTGACATCGGTCAACCAGCTCAGCGTGTCCATGATTTGGGAACGCTCCAGACCTTCCGCGCGAATTTTCTTCATCATTTCCAGGTCAACTTTTTCGGCGGGAGCCATCTGCGCGCCGACCGGCGTCAGAACCGTTTGGCTGACCAGCAAAAGAGCGATGACCAGCGTCAGCGCCCATTGAAAGCTGCGTTTGTTGGCAAGCTTGTACATAAAATTTTCCTCCGAAGGTTTGTCGGCAGGTTTTGGCCGCCGAAGCTTCGTGTTTAAGGTTTCAGGTTTTTTACAGAATGTTGATGACGATCAGGATCGGCAGTCTAAGCGTCTGTGTTCGGTTGCCGCAAGATGCCGCCGATTACATTGGCAAAAACGTTGGTTTCGAGCGAATGGTTACGTTTGATTGATGATTGTGTCCAAAATGAAAAAGGCAGCCAACAGAATTCAATGTTAGCTGCCTGCTGATTAGTTGATTGCCGACCGGTAATTAGTTTTTGGCGACCAGGGTGGTTGCCAGCGGCATGACCTGATCGGCTTTGATGACAGCGCGGTTGTTTTTCACTTCAACGCGGCCAAACACCGAAACGCGAAGCACCGGCTGATTGATTAACGATTGCCGCTGCGATTTCGACAACTGATCCAACGAAACGCTGACAATGGTTTTGCTGGAATTGTCGAACACACTCATCGAACGAACATCCGCGCTGACCGAAACGATTTCTGCTGTAACGGCCACGCGACGGCCTTCGAGTTCTGAACACTGCCCAACAACGTTTTTCAACTCAACCGGAGCGTAGCCGTTATCGGCGGCTTTGCTCTGAGCCAAAACCGACAAGGTCAGGCAACATACAAAAAGCAATGTGCGAACTAAGAACATTCAATCTCCTAAAAAATGAAAAAGTAATGGTTATGAATCTTTGTTTGATAATCCGATTCGGACACAGAACGTCAGGTAGTTGAGTTTCTTGCGCGAGCGGCTGCAAACAAAGGCGCGGAGTGTAGCCCAAGCTTTCGGAGCAGGCAAGGACAGGTTCCGGACGTTCAAGCATTCAGGCAGGCGGGACAAAGGTGAGGTTCATCGCTAAATGGGAACAAGTAACAACGCCCTTTCCTTGAAGAAGATGATGTGAAAACATCTTTGAAGGGAATGCTGATCGGAGTAGCCGTTTGGAATTTGGTTCCGCTTGGCAAAGATATTGTCAGTCTCAGGCTCGAATTTTAGCCTCATTTTTGATTACGCCCGTCTTTGAATTCTGCGAGGAAAGATGCGAAAGACTTTTTTATTGTTGATTCTGATTTGCTCGCTGGCGATTGCCGGTCGCGCGCAAGCCTTGCGTGCCGGAGTTGCTCGCGTGGACATCACGCCGCCACTCGGCGTGGACTTGTGGGGATACTTTGATCGGTCGGGGCCGGCGAATGGCAAACTCGATCCGCTGTTTGCTCGCGTGTTGGTGTTGGACGATGGACGGAAATCGGTTGCCGTCATCACGCTCGATCTGGGGCGCAGCTTCGGGCCGCCACAAATCGCCTGGCTGCGCGATAAAGCTCGTCGCCAACACGGCGTCGCCGAGGTGATGTTGATTGCTTCGCATACGCATTCCGGCCCGGTGATTGACGACAGTTACGACGACGGTGTGCCGGAATGGGAACAGCGCGCGTTGGAAAAAATCGCCGATGCAATTGGCGAAGCCGTGGCGAAACTGAAAACCGCTCGCATTGGCGTGGGGTTGGGACAAGCGACGATCGGCCATAATCGCCGAGTCGTCCAATCGGACGGTTCGGTCAAAATGCTTTGGCGCAACAGCACTGGCCAACAGACAGGAATGATTGATCCAACGGTTGGTGTGATTCGCGTGGATGATGTGAACGGAAATCCGATGGCGATTCTGGTGAATTACGCCTGTCATCCTGTGATTTTCGGGCCGGACAATTTGCGTTATTCGGCGGATTTCCCTGGCGCGATGGCCAAGCTTGTTGAATCGAGTTTTGACGAAAAGCCGATTTGTTTCTTTCTGCAAGGCGCTCCCGGCGACATTAATCCGATGCTGGATAAGACTCCGCTGGCAGAAAACGCGGACGCTTTGAAGATCGAAGTCGGCGAACAGCTTGGCCGTGAAGTCGTTCGCGTTGCTCGCGGGATTAAACCGGAAACGGCTGCCACGCCGGAAGTCGCCTTCGTCAGCGAAGAGCTTCGCTTTCGCAATCGCTGGGATTTGGATTCGATGCGCCAGATGCTGACGCTGGCGTTTCCGCCTGCGCTGGCCAAACGTTATCAACGCTACATCACGCCGGAAATCATTACGCCGGTGACGACGCTGGTCATCAACAAACAAATCGCGTTGGTTGGCTTGGCGGGCGAACCGTTTGTCGGATTGCAGTTGTTGCTGAAATCACGTTCGCCGTTGCCGATGACCTTTCTGACTGGCTACACGAATGGTTATTACGGTTATTTCCCGACGATCAGCGCGGCGGTTTTGGGCGGATACGGCGGGAACACGCTGGTCACGCGCGTCGAAGTCGGCGCGGGCGAACGCATGGTGGATCGAGGCCTGATTCACATTTACCGCGTGCTGGGAAAACTGAAAGACAAACCCGAACAACCCTAAAGCAGAGGTCAAGAAAGACAACGGAACAAACGGAAATAACAGAACATACGGAAAGAACCATCCGATTTTTTTCCGTCCATTCCGTTATTTCCGTTTGTTCCGTTAGCTCTGTAAGTCTTCAAAGGAGACGTAATGAAAAGATTGAGTTGTACCGTAATTGCGTTAATGCTGCTTGCCTGCTTTGCTCAGGCGCAAGACCGCGTTGAAGAATGGAAAGGCAAAACTGTCATGGTTTTCACGCCGCACCCCGACGACGACGTGTTTGGATGCGGCGGAACTCTGTCGTTGCTGGCGAAAAACGGTAACAAGATCATCGTCGTGATTTACACCAACGACAACAAAGGTTCGTTCGATTTGGAAATGACCAGCGAGCGGCTGGCGCGCATTCGCAAAGCCGAGCAGGAAGCCGCGATGGAAGTCATAGGCATTCCAAAAGCAAACATCATCTGGATGGGTTACGAAGACGGCGAACTGGAATACGCCGAGCCGAAAGCTCTGTGCGGACAGGCGACGAAACTGATTCGGCAATATCGCCCCGACGTGGTCTTCAGCGTTGACCCCGGCGAATGGTACGAACGCTGGCACAAGAGCGATCATCGTATGGGCGGTTTCAACACGGCGGATGCGATTCGCGCGGCGGAGTTCCATCTGTACTATCCCGAACATCTGCTGGTGGACGGACTGAAGCCTTACCGAGTCCCGCTGATGATGTTTTATTACGCCGCCACCGAAGCCAATTACTGGGTGGACATCTCCAGCGTCGTTGACCAAAAGATCAATGCCATCACCAAACACGTCAGCCAGTTTGAACCTTCGATCAACAAGTATCGCCCGGATTGGGATGCGAACGACTTGGCAAAGCTGGTCGAATACCTGAAAGGCCGCGCGACAAAAAAAGACGGCAAAGTGGTCGAGGCCTTTCGTCGCGCGACGGGCTTCAACCCGCAATAACCAATGCGCCTCATGTCAGGGCACATTTCAAAACAAGTGGTACTGATCGCGCCAGGTTTGCGGGCAGAAAAATGTGGTGCAGAAAAATAGGAACTGCTGCCATTTCCAGAGCCATTTTTCTGTCTCACATCTTTCTGTTGCAGGGAAAGAGTTTGCAGTTTGAGCCTCGACAGAAAAATGTGTCCTGGCATTGGCCAAGGCGCGGATAAATTTCTTGTTCGGCCAATCGGCAAAATGCTATCGTCCGGTTTCGATCTGAACCTGGCATTTGGAGCTTTAGAAGAATGAACATTGAAACAGGCGTGATTGCAGCGGCAGGATCGGGAACTCGCATGCTGCCCGTGACGCTCGGCTATCCGAAGGAGTTGGTGCCGGTCATCAACAAACCCACCATCCAACTTATCATCGAAGAATTCATTGACGCCGGAATCAAACGAATTGTCATTGTCACCGGCGAAAATCCTTCGCCACTGCACCGGCAATACAAATCTGAAAATCTGCCGCCCGCCGGAAAACACAAAGCCCTGGATGATTTCGTCAACAAAATGTCCGGCATCGAAGTCATCTTTGAACCGCAAGCCGGACCGTATGGCAACGGAACTCCGTTGTTGGTGGCGCGCAAACATATCCCGGAAGGCGAAGGTTTTATCTACGCTTACGGCGACGACATCATCAAAGCCAAAACTTCGTTCGCCAAACAACTGGTTGCCACGCACAACGAAACCAACGCGCTGGTCGCTGGCGTGCAAGAAGTCGAGTGGGAAGACGTGGTGCGATACGGCATCGTCGAATTCAAGGACGACGGTTCGCGCGAGATGAAAGACGTGATCGAAAAACCCGCGCGCGAAGAAGCCAAATCCAACCTGGCGATGTTCGGACGCTTTTTGCTTTCAACCGATGTGATTCAGATTCTGAGCGAGATTCCGCTGGGCAAGGCAAATGAATTGTGGCTGACCGATTCCGTCCGCGAATACATTCGCCGAGGTGGGCGCGTCGTCGCTCAGCCGGTGATGGATGGCGAATGGCTGACCATTGGCGATCCGGTCAACTACCTCAGAACCGTGATTGAATATGCGCTGGAAGATGCCGAAATTCGCGCCGCCCTGGAACCACGAATACGCAAATTGTTGAAAATGGCCTGAATTCGTTCCCTTGCTCAAGCCAGTACCGATTGCTGATACACCTGCTCAACGGTTGCAGGCACATTCACCACAACAAAACGATTTGCTCGGTAAAGGTAGCTTTCTCCGCTTTCGTCTACGACTCGCCACATCCCTTCGGCTTCGGCATCAGCATCGCGAATGATCTGGTAGAGTTTCATCAGTTCGAGCGAGGCTTGGTAACCTTCGTTATTCACGCAAATGGCGAATGTCATTTTGGCGCTGCTTTTCTTTCTATTCATAACGATCAATCCAAAAACTTCGTAACCTTGAATTCTTTTTTGCCAATGCCGTGCGCTTCATACCAATGGATTTCGGCATAACGCAAGTTGCCGCTCGGCAATCTCACCATTGCTTTGCCTTTCAGTTTGCGCCAGCGTCCTTTGCCATACCACCGCCACAACCGTTTGCGATCCCGTATGCTGAGGTTGACTGCAATGGTTTCGATATTCGTGATCTCTCCCGCCAGCTCAAAATCCATCGAAACACTCCTTCAGGCTTCATCCACTGGAGCGCAATGCCAATACCTTTGGAAACTAAGAAATGTTTACATCAAGGTTTGATGTAACGAGAGACTTCATTACACTCGAAAGTTCTGAGAGATTCTTCAAATGCCTGTTGATCTATTTTCCATTCGCCATTCTTATGCAAAATCGAAGAAGGGGATCTATCGATAAGGCGAGGCAAACCTTTTTTGAAATCTTCATCACGAGAACCAAATATCCGATGATCAATCGCATCAATATACCAAACTCCTCTCCATTTAATTTTGTTCTTATCGTCTAAATCTTGTGCCCCTGATTTTTCAATTACCAATACCGGTCTAGAGATTTCAAAAAGACCGTTCTCCTCATCCGATCCTTTAATTGGCTTCGCATATGTTTTGCCTTCACAATCTTTGAACATTTTGCGAAAACGATTGCAGACGATGCCAATTAGTTGGCGATCTAGGATGGCAATTTCAGAGTTAGCCTGATCCCCAAGAGGTATTTGTTCTGGAGTTTTGCACGCAGTGAACTCCAAAGCTGCCCATTCTTGCTCGCGAATTAGGCCGTTAACAATATCAATTTTCCATTGCCCCCCTTCCTTGACCAATCTGTAATGAGTAAGCTCTCTACGGATATCTCCATTTAGTGAAACGCTTACTTCTGCAACATCTCCTACCACTTTTTCTCTCTCAACCTCAATAATAGCTTTGCTGCCTATATACGTTTTTATACGTGCTGGTTGGTCTGAAAGGAGCTGCTGAGCTTCGAAAAGGCTTCGGCCGTTCAGTCTTCTGACCGACCAAAACTTCACTGCTGTTTCTAATTCGCCATTTTCCAAATTGCGTCGGTAATTTTTGACAGTTTGAGTTGGTCCCGGGTCAAGTGGATTGGACGAACAATTAGTGGCTATAATTGTTAGGCTTAGAATCAAGGCCAGAAAGTAAGCTCGAATTTGCATGGTTTTCTCCTCTTGCAACATTCTCTAATTGCGGTTGGGACGTTTACTCGTCTTTGGTCGTGCCATTTATTGTGTCAGCGCAATGCCAAGTGCTTTCAGCGTCACGCGAAGGAAATCGGTGTCGGTATGAACCACACATAGTGACCGTCAGGCTATAAGAAGAAACTCCGGCTAGCTCGCCAACGCGAATTCGCTCTGCATCTCTGATGGATGTGCCCACAAATACTCACGCACTTCCAAATTCATTCGATCCAGTTCCGCCAAGTATCCGCCTACCGACATCTTGTAGTTCTTCGGATTGAGTTCGACTTCGCGCAGCTTGGAAACCTGTTGCTGAAAATAGGCGATGCGCTTGAGCATTGCTTGAAGTTCCTGATCGTTCTTAATCACGGCTAGTTACCTCCACGATTCCGCGTGTTGTATCGTCACGCTTGGTTTGCCAGAATTCAACGGCAGCCTGTTCCCCTCCGATTGCAGCCATTTTTCTGACCCAGAAGACGCTTGCGCCTTCGTAGTTTTGGCAAGCCATGTGGTCAAAGATAATGGCTGCTTCGTCGCTTAACTGGTACAAGTCGAAAGTGTCTTCCATCACCATAAAGACATCAACGTCATTCGGAGCGGGCTTGTCGGTGATGAATGAGCCATAGACCATGAAACGCCTGACCTGTCTTCTGTGCAAGATTGTAAATGCGGGCCAGACGTTGAGCCACAACCCGGCGTTGAAAATTGCTTTGGCCGAAATGCTCGACGACTTCACTCAAAGTCGCCGGATGAATTCCGGCGGGCAAATCTCCGTTGCTGTCAAAATCAGGCCATTCTTTCATTGCTTGCCTACTTGATGACTTCGACGCCAAGATACGGAACCAGCGCCTTCGGAACTTTCACCGAACCATCCGCTTGCTGGTAATTTTCCAGAATCGCCAGCCAGGTTCTCCCAACCGCCAAGCCTGAACCATTCAGCGTATGAACGAATTCGGTTTTGGATTTGCCTTCGCGTTTGAAGCGTATCTGCGCGCGCCGAGCCTGGAACGCTTCGCAGTTGGAGCAGGACGAAATTTCTCGGTAAGTGTTTTGGCTGGGCAGCCAGACTTCGATGTCGTAAGTCTTCGCCGAAGAAAAGCCCAGGTCTCCAGTCGAAAGCGCCATCGTGCGGTAAGGCAGTTCCAGCCGCTGCAACACCGTTTCGGCGTCGCGGGTAAGCTGTTCCAGAGCTTCGTAAGAATCTTCGGGTTTGGTCAGTTTGACCAATTCGACTTTGTCGAACTGGTGCTGGCGGATCAAGCCGCGCACGTCGCGTCCGTAACTTCCGGCTTCAGATCGAAAGCACGGCGTGTAAGCGGTGTAGCTGATCGTCAAATCTTTTTCTTCCAGAATTTCGTCGCGGTGCAAATTGGTCAACGGGACTTCGGCGGTCGGAACCAGATAGTAATCGCGCTCGAATCGGACTTTGAACAAATCCTGCTCGAACTTCGGCAATTGGCCAGTGCCAAACAGCGAATCGGTGTTGACCATAAACGGCGGCAGCATTTCGCGGTAACCGTGTTCGGTTGTATGCAGGTCGAGCATAAACGCAATCAACGCGCGTTCGAGTTTTGCGCCTGCGCCGCTCAAGACAGAAAAGCGAGCGCCGGTGACTTTGGTGGCGCGTTCGGTGTCCAAAATGCCGAGTGAAGTCCCGATGTCTACGTGATCTTTCGGGGTGAAGCCTTCGGCGGCGAAATCGCGCGGCGTCCCCCAGCGACGGACTTCGGCGTTGGCAGATTCGTCTTTGCCAACCGGAACCGATTCGTGAGCCAGGTTCGGCACGCGAGTCAGGATGTTACGGAATTCGTTTTCCAGTTCTTCGACGCGAGCTTCGGCGGATTTGATCTTGTCGCCCAGGCTGCGCGATTCGGCTTTCTTCAATTCGGCTTCTTCTTTTTTGCCTTCGCGCATCAACCCGCCGACTTCTTTGCTGATGCGGTTGCTGTTGGCGTTGAGTTCATCGCGTTCGCGTATCAACGCGCGGCGTTCGGCGTCCAGCTTTTGGAAATCTTCCAGCGCCGCGGGATCGAAATTGCGCGCGCCCAGACGTTCGCGCACCAGGTCAAAATTCTCTCGGACAAAATGTACATCCAGCATAATAAGGATTCCTCTTGATAAAAATTGCTCCACAGGGCGGAGTTCGACAAGTTACGCATCGTGCCGAAGGCTGTCAACGACGAATTGAGGCAGCGGCGTTGCTGTGTTAGGTTTGCGGCGCTGTCACATCCCGCAACGTCAAAAGAGGTCAGATTATGAAAACTCGAATCGCCCGGTTGTTCGGTTTGCTTTGCATTTTGTGTGTACTGTCGGTTGCAACGCTGGCTCAGGCCAAAGTTGAGCAGACGGCGCTGGATCGTTACATAGCGCAAAAAGATTCGGTTTACGGTTGGAAGCTGGTCAACACAATTGAAGGCGCAGGCTATCGCGGTTATGTGTTGGAGCTGACTTCGCAAACCTGGCGCAGCGAAAAGGACGTGGATCGCCCGGTCTGGAAGCATTGGTTGACCATCGTCAAACCGGAAAAAGTCGTCGGCAACAAAGCTCTGTTGTTCATTGGCGGGGGCAGGAACGGTGATCCGGCTCCGACGAAGATTTCTGACCGCACGGCAAAAGTCGCTGTGGAGACTCAGTCTGTTGTCGCTGATTTGGGAATGGTTCCGAACCAGCCGCTGTATTTCACCGATTCGCCGGACAAAGGCCGCTTCGAAGACGATTTGATCGCTTACACGCGCGTGAAGCATTTTTCGACCAAAGACGATTTCTGGCTGGTTCGACTGGCGATGGTCAAAAGCGGCGTTCGCGCGATGGATGCGATTCAGGAATTTTTGGTCAGCGAAGCAGGCGGCAAAACCAAAATAGATCAGTTCGTCGTTGCCGGAGGTTCCAAGCGCGGATGGACTACGTGGTTGGTCGGGACGGTGGACAAACGCGTCGTGGCGATTATGCCGCTGGTGATTGACGCGCTGAACAGCGAAGCCATCACGCGCCATCATTTTGAAGCTCTCGGTTTCTTTTCTTCGTCGCTGAACGATTACGTCAATCACGGATTGTTCCCGCACAAGATCGGCACGCCTGAATATCAAGCCGTGCTGAAAATCGAAGACACGTACCATTACCGAAATCGCCCAAGTCTGAAGATGCCGAAGTTCATGATTAACGCGGCGGGCGATCAGTTTTTCCTGCCGGACAATTCCCAGTTCTATTATGGTGATTTGCCGGAAGAAAAACACATCCGTTACGTGCCGAACGCCAAACATGATCTGGCAGGTTCGGACGCGACCGAGAGTTTGATCGCCTTTTATCAGGCGATTTTGTCCGGCAAACCGCGCCCGCGTTTTTCGTGGACGAAGCAAAAAGACGGTTCGCTGGTAGTCAAACCCATTGATAAACCTTCGCAAGTGAATTTGTGGCAGGCGACCAACCCGAACGCGCGCGATTTCCGGCTGGATGTGATCGGCAAGGCTTACACCAGCGCGCCGCTGACAGCCGAAAAAAACGGTTCGTACATTGGCCGCGTCGCCAAGCCGGAAAAAGGTTACACGGCGTTTTTCGTCGAGATGGTTTACGACAGTGGCGGCAAGTACCCGTTCAAGTTCACGACTGAAGTCAGCGTTGTGCCGGATGTGCTGCCGTTCAAGTTTGAAGACGCGGCGAAGAAGTATCCAAAGAAGTGAGGAGGCTTAACGCAAAGGCGCAAAGAGGCAAAGACGCAAAGTAGTTTCAAAAAATCCTTTGCGTCTTTGCTCCTCAGCGTCTTTGCGTTGAGATGTAGTTGATGAAAGTTGCGATTGTCGGAGCCGGGCCAGCCGGTTCGCATCTGGCTTGTGAGTTAAGCAAGCAAGGCTTTGAAGTCCTGTTGTTTGACGCGCGCCTGGCGTGGGAAAAGCCTTGCGGCGGAGGCGTCACGTCCAAAGCCTTGCGCGAGTTTGAGTTTTTGCGAGACGGCCAATCGCCAAAGCAAATGATTTCCAGTTTGCGGCTGATTTCGGCTGCGGGCAGAGATTTGACCGTTGCGCCCAGCAATGAATTCGCCATTTACTCACGTAAGGAGTTGGCCGAGTTGATGCGCCAGCGAGCCATTGTCGCAGGCGCGCAACTTCGCGTGGCGCGCGTTGAAAAAACGAATTTCAGCAACGGACATTGGCTGCTGGAAACTTCGGCGGGCGAATTCAAAGCAGACTTTTTGGTGGGAGCCGACGGAGCCAGCAGCGTCATTCGGCGAAGGGTTGGCGTTAAGTTCGACGCCAAAGATTTTGCGTATGCGCTGGGCTGGCACGTGCGTTCGGCGGAAATCGTTTCGCGCGTTGACGTGAAGTATCTGGACGATGCCAGCGGATATTTGTGGTTGTTTCCTCGCCACGATCATTTGTCGTATGGCATCGCCAGCGGTTATCAGGAAATGCCGCCCGCGCGATTGAAAGAAAAACTGCTGGCTTACATCGAAACAGAAGACCCCGCGGCGGCGCGCGAAATCCGCAACGCAGAAGGCAACACAACCGCCAACACAAATTTTTATGCGGCGATTTTGCCAGCGTTGGATGTTTCCACCTGGAATCGTTTGCAAGCTTGCGATGCGTCGAAGGCTTGGGCGTTGATTGGCGATGCGGCAGGGTTCGTTGACCCGCTGACCGGCGAAGGAATTTATTACGCCATCAAATCGGCGGATTTGTTGGCCGAAGCCATGAAAAATCGTGTGGCGGATTTCGACGCGATGTGGCGAGCCGAGTTCGGCGCTGAGCTTCGTCGCGCGTCGCAACTGAGCGACAGATTTTATTACGGCAGTTTTGCCGGAGCGCGGTTGACCGAACGAATGGTGCAATTCGCCAAACGGCATCGCGGCATAAGAGAAGTGCTGCGCGATTTGGTTGCCGGTGAACAAGGGTACATAGATTTGAAACCACGTCTGGTTAAGAGTCTGGCGACGGTTTTTTGATTCAATACACAAATGAGCACAGATAACTTTTCTCTTTTTCATCACACGGCTTTGCCACGAATCGAAGAAGGCAAAAAGCCGCCGCTGTTGTTGTTGCTGCATGGTTACGGCGCGAAGGAAGACGATTTGTTTTCGCTGGTTCCTTACCTGGACGAACGATTTATGGTGGTCAGCGCGCGTGCGCCGGTTCGGTTGCGCGGGATGGGCGGTTACGCCTGGTTCAATCTTGGATTCACGCCGCAGGGAATTGCGATTGATCCGGCGGAAGTCGAATCGGCTCGGCAAACCTTGCGGCGCTTCATTGGCGAAGTCGTTGCGGCGTACGATTGCAATCCGAACGCGGTGTATCTGGTTGGCTTCAGTCAGGGAGCGATGATGAGTCTGGCCGTGGCGCTGACTTATCCTGGAATCGCGGCTGCCGTTGTGGCAATGAGCGGGCGCTTGATGCCGCAAACAATTCAGCAGATTCCCGACAAAGACGCGCTGATCGGATTGCCGATTTTTGTCACTCACGGCACACGCGACAGCGTTTTGCCAATCAGTCACGGGCGAGAAACCAGCGCAGGGCTTTCGGAACTACCAGTTGATCTGACTTATCGTGAATACACGATGGGGCACGAAATCTGCGAAGAAAGTCTGGAAGACATCACCGAATGGTTGAAAGCGCGGCTGGACAAGGCTTCGTCGGTGTTTATCAACTGACTATTGAACGCGAAAAACTCAAAACAGGATTTACGGGATTGTTTTCAGAATGAACAGGATTCAGGCTTGGCAGGATGATCTTAACCACTAAGGTTCCTGTCAATCCTGTCAAAAATCTTGTTCATCCTGTTTTCCTGCGCTCTGTCACAGTGTTGCTTGTTCTGGCCTTGAGGTGGTCGCGGACGGTTTGCGGGCAGGCACAGCCGAATCGGTGCTGAACGGCGGCGAACAGTTGTTCGACCAAACGCGCTCCGGGCAAACGACGAATCGGCCAGTTCGATTTTCGGAACCACGCGGATGTTTTGTCCCAGTGGACGAAAAAGTAATTCTCGCCGTATTCGCGTTCGTCGGCTCGGTCGTTGGCAAAATGCAGCGAAGGGTGGTGCGAAAACTCTG
Source organism: Acidobacteriota bacterium (assembly GCA_033763255.1). Lineage (GTDB taxonomy): Bacteria > Acidobacteriota > Blastocatellia > RBC074 > RBC074 > RBC074. The sequence continues at coordinate 18,332 of JANRKX010000046.1, forward strand.
TGACTTCGCGCGCACTGTCGAATTTGTGAATCGTCCAAAACGGTTCGCGGTTGATGACGTAATCCAGCTCAGCCAATACCTGCAAAAACTCCGCGCGATTCCAAACCGTCAGTTCCAGATAGCTGCGGCGAACCCCTTTGATTTCGACAATCTGTTGCCAGAGCGGGGAATTGTTCAAACCGTTTGCGTGTGCGATGAAGTTTTTCGCCGTCAGCGCATTGTCGAAAGTATTTTGCGGATGAAATGTGCCGTTTGAATCGTATTCGATGACGAACTGATTGAATCGTTCGGCGGCGTCTTCAGGCAGCGCGGCGAGCTTCGGCGACAAGGCGAATTGTTCGGCTTCGCTTAATTGGCTCCACGGAGAAACGATCATTTTGGTCGTTGTTTTGGAAAGAGAAATCGCAGCGCTGGTTCGATTCGTTTTGCCCAGGCGGCTTCAGTGTGTTGGCCGCCGCGGATTTCCAAAAACTTCAAATCGGCGTCCAATCGCCAGCCTTGCAGCAATAGCAAATCGCGCAATTGTCGAACGACTCCCGGCGTAAATTTTCCTTCTTTGCTGCCGATGTCCAGCCAGATGCGCGTCGTGGGTTTGGCTCGCAAGCGTTCGACAAAATTCAGAATCATCCAGTGATCCCACCAAACCGAAGGCGACATGGCCATCAGCCGGCTGAACACCTGCGGATGTTTCAAGCCTAAATACAGCGACACCAATCCGCCCAGCGACGAACCGCCGAGTCCTGTGAATTCCGGCCCGGCCAACGTTCGGTAGTTTTGGTCAATGAAAGGTTTAAGCTCTTCGATCAAAAAGCGCCCGTACAGATCGGCTTTGCCGCCGCGTTTCTGGCGCGGATCAACCGTCGGCGTGTATTCGTCAATGCGGTCGGCTCCAGTGTTGTAAATGGCCACGACAATCAGCGGTTCGATCTTGCCGCTCAGAATCAACCGCTGAGCGGTTTCATCCACGCCCCACTCGACTCCGTTAAAGGCTGTCGCAGTGTCAAAAAGATTTTGTCCGTCGTTCAAATACAAAACCGGAAAGCGCCGGGCTTCGTCTTCGTAGTTTTTAGAAGCTTCGTAACTGGGCGGCAGGTAAACCATCACATCGCGGTCGTGGGTCAAAAAGTTGGAATGAAAACCTGAATGATGACGAAAGTCGCCGGTCAGCGTGTGACCTTCGCGTGGCGGAACCGATGAATTGTTGAACTCCGCAGCTTTGGCCATTTTGGCCGCCGCTGATGAATTTGAAGACATTGACTGCAAAACTTACCTCGATTGAATGAATGCGAAAATAATTTCCTGGCGGCTCTTCACTGAGCTACGCCAAACGGCAATAATACACATCCATCATTGAACTTGCGACGCAGAAAAAATCAAAACGATCTTAAATCCTTGAGGAGAGAAACATGACGAAACGGTTCATTCTTGCTCTGGCATTTACCGCTTTGGCTGTTGCGCCGGGAAGCGCGCTGGCTCAGACCGCCAAAAACGATTACGGCAAAGCCGAAAACTGGCTTTGCCGTCCGGGTAGAACCGATGCTTGCACGGTTGATTTGACGACGACTGTTGTCGCGGCTGACGGCAAATTGAAAGAAGAAAAATGGAAAGCCAGCCCGGATGCGCCGATTGATTGTTTTTACGTCTACCCGACGGTTTCCAACGACACGACTGCCAACAGCGACATGGTTGCCGGAACTGAAGAGCGAAACGTCGTTCATCACCAGTTCGCGCGATTCGGTTCGCAATGCCGCACGTTTGCGCCGCTTTATCGTCAGGTGACGCTGACCGCTCTGCGAGCCAATCTGGCAGGCAAGCCAATGGCTGCGGATCGAGTGTTGGGTTACAACGACGTGCTGGACGCCTGGAACCATTATCTGGCCAACGACAACAAAGGGCGTGGCGTCGTTTTGATCGGCCACTCGCAAGGTTCAGGCGTGCTGATGCAACTCATCAAAAATGAAATTGACGGCAAGCCTATTCAGGATCGGATAGTTTCCGCGATGCTGATTGGAGCGAATGTTTCTGTTCCGAAAGGCCAGGACGTTGGCGGCGTTTTTCAGAAAATGCCGTTGTGCCGTTCAGCCAATCAAACCGGCTGCGTGATTTCTTACGTCACCTTCCGCGAAACCGTACCGCCACCGGCAAATACATTGTTCGGCAGAATTCCCGGCGACAAGCTGGCGGCGGCATGCACCAACCCTGCGGCATTGGCCGGAGGCAGTGGCGAACTACAGGCTTATCTTGGCGCGGCGCGCACCGCCGGATCGTCCGCCGCCGAACCGAAACCCTGGGTGACGCCGGCGCAACCGATCAAGACTCCGTTTGTCAGCGCGCCGGGTTTGTTGACCGCCGAATGCGTGCAGAATGAAAAAGGTTCGTATCTGGCCGTCAAAGTTCACGGTGATCCGAAAGACCCACGAGCCGACGACATCGTTGGTGACATCATTGTTCTGGGACAGGTGCAGGCGAATTGGGGATTGCACCTTATTGACGTGAATGTGGCGATGGGAAATCTGGTGAACATCGTCAGTCAGCAATCGAAAGCTTATATGGCGAAACAGAGGAAATAAGACGCTCAATTTTTAGGAGTCCCGTTTGGAAAATAAAACTGCTGAAATTCACCCGCGCCGAACTTACAAATACTACGATCTGGTGATGGCGGCGTTTGTCACCGTGCTGCTGTGTTCGGGCATCATCGGAGTGCAGAAAGTTTCAAAGATTGGGTTGTTTCCTGAATTCGGCACGGCCATTTTGTTTTTTCCCCTGAGCTATGTTTTCGGCGATGTGCTGACCGAAGTTTACGGTTACGCGCGGTCGCGCCGAGTAATTTGGGCTGGCTTCGGCGCGATGATTTTTGCCGCGTTCATGAGTTGGGCGGTTGTGGCTATGCCACCGGCTCCGGGGTGGAAAGGGCAGGAAGCTTACGAAATGATTTTCGGCGGAACTCCGCGAATCATTTTTGCTTCGTTGATTGCTTTTTGGGCGGGTGAGTTTGCAAACTCGTTCACGCTGGCCAAAATGAAGATTCTGACCAGCGGACGTTTTCTTTGGATGCGAACCATCGGTTCGACAATCGCGGGCGAAGGCGTGGATTCGCTGATTTTTTATCCGCTGGCGTTTTACAATTCTTCGATCATGTCGAACGATCTGGTCTTCGTGGTGATGATGAGCAATTACCTGATGAAAGTCGCCTGGGAAGCCATCATCACGCCGTTCACATATTTGATCGTCAACTTTCTGAAGCGCGTCGAACACGAAGATTATTACGACCGCGACACAAACTTTAATCCGTTTACATTGGAAACCTGATGCGGCAAGGGGCAAGTCGCCGTATCGGTAGCCCGCGCGTAAGCAAGGGCTTCATACAATTTACAACCAAGCCCTTGCTTACGCGCGGGCTACTGATACTTTTAAGGTAGAAAAATCATGAGCTTATCTGCTGAGATGCAGGCAAAGATCAACGCTGCAAAAGAACGACTGGACGCCCATGTCCGCGAAATTGTGGAGTGGCATTTCAACCCTGAAACCGGATGCGAATACTGGCTGGAAAAAGCCAAAGGTTACGATTTCGATCCGCGCAAAGACGTGAAAACTTACGAAGACCTGGACAAGTTTCCGTTCTTTGAAGACGACGATTTACGCGGTGGCCCCGTTCGTAAATGGGTTCCAAAGGGCAATGCCGGAAAACCAGTTTATGTGTTTGAAACCGGCGGCAGCACTGGCATTCCCAAAAGCCGTGTAGTCAGCGAAGATCACAAAATTGATTACGAACTGTTCAGCGAAACCTTGCCGGACGAATTTTTCCCGAAAGGCGCTGACTGGTTGATGCTAGGTCCTTCAGGCCCGCGCCGCTTGCGATTGGCTGTTGAACATCTGGCGCAGTTTCGTGGCGGCATTTCGTTTTGCGTAGACCTCGATCCGCGCTGGGTCATCAAGCTCATCAAAATGGGCGAGATGCAGATGATGGAGCGATACAAATCGCACGTCATTGACCAGGCGCTGACCATTTTGAAAGCGCATCCGAACATCAAGTGCATGTTCGCCACGCCGAAACTGCTGGAAGCTCTGTGCGAAAAAATCTCGCTGAAATCCGTCGGCATCACCGGCGTGTTTTGCGGCGGAACGGAGATGACTCCGCAATTTCATCGCTTCGCCGTCGAAGAGTTGATGGAGGGCGCGTACTTCGCGCCGACTTATGGCAACACGTTGATGGGTTTGGCTACGCACAAAGTGCCGTTCGACCCGGCAGACAACTGGGCGATCATTTATTACCCGCCGGCTCCACGCGCGATGATCGAAGTGGTTGATCCCGACGAACCCAGAAAGGTTGTCGGTTACGGTGAAACCGGGCGCGTGCGATTAACTACGCTGACCAAAGAATTGTTCATTCCTCGATTCCTGGAACGCGACGAGTGCGAACGTGAAGCTCCGTGCGCGGCTTATCCCTGGGATGGAGTTCGCAACGTCCGACCGTTTTCACGCTTTGCCACTTCGGTGGTTGAAGGCGTGTACTGATCGGTGAATTTGAGAAACGGCGATGACGAAGAAACGACTTCAGGAATTGGTCGCAAAAAATTTGCAGAACAATCCGAACCCGACGATTGATACTGAAACCGGGTTGGAAGCTTTGCAAAAGATGATTGTCATCGCCGAACGCAACGAAGTGGAGTTTGCGCTGATCGGCGGCATTGCCATGCATTTGTACGGCAGTCCGCGAATGACGAAAGACGTGGATGTGATTGCCACGTCGTTGCTGCCGCTGAAAGTGCAAAAGCGTTTGGGGTTTGGCGGCGCGCGGTATTCGGTCAAGCTCGGCAAGCGGTCTGTGCCGGTGGATTGGATTGTTCGTGACGACACCGCTCGCAAGTTTTATCAGTTGGCGTTGCAGGATGCGTACAAGCTGCCGAATGGATTGCCAATCGTTACGCCCGAATGGTTGGTGATTCTGAAATACATTGCCGGACGGATGAAAGATCAGCAGGATGCGATTCATTTGCTTCGGCAAAAAGGTTTGGTGGATCGGCGGTTGTTGCGCCGAAAAATTGTGGACACCGCCGGGCGTGAGTATTGGGCGCTGGTCGCGGCAGGGCTTCAGTGTTGGTACGATCTGGCTGACGGACGCATCCGAACCGAAAAAGAAGATTACGAAGCCGGGCGAATGTAAACGAGGTTGCTTATGAACTTGTTTGTTCGCCCAGCCCAACCCGAAGACGCCGCAGCCATCGTCGCCATTTTCAATCCCATCATCGAATCCGGGAAATATACGGTCTTCGATTCGGCATTTACCGTTGAAGTCGAGCGCGAATACATCATCAACTTTCCGCCGCGTGGCGTCTTTCACGTCGCGGTTCGGCTGGAAGATCAAAAGATTGTCGGCTTTCAAAGCATGGAGCCGTTTGCGACATACACGCGCGCCTTCGATCACGTTGGAGTCATCGGCACGTATGTTGATTTGAGCGAACGGCTGCAGGGAATTGCCGGGCAATTGTTCGCCGCGACGTTTGAAGCCGCACGGCAAAAACAGTACGAAAAGCTGTTCACCTTTATCCGAGCCGACAATCCGGCTGCGCTGGCAACGTATCAGCGGCAAGGCTTTGCAATCATCGGCGCGGCTCGGCGGCAGGCGAAGATCAACGGAAGTTACGTTGATGAATTGATGGTCGAAAAGTTTTTGTAAGGAGGGCGTATGCCAATCAAGCTGATTCGTGTGTTTGTGGCGCTGGCAAGTTTCAGCGTGTTTGTTCAGGCGCAAGATTGGGCGCAATGGCGCGGAGCCAATCGCGATGGCGTGGTGAAAGATTTCGTCGCGCCAACTGCCTGGCCGAAAGAACTCAAGCGGGTTTGGAAAGCTGCTGTTGGTTCTGGTTATTCATCGCCGGTTATCAGCAAAGACCGCGCGTGGATTCACAGCATGAGCGGCGAAGAAGAAACCATCACCTGTCTGGATTTGAAAACCGGCAAGCCGCTGTGGGGCAAACGCTACGCGGCGCAATTCACCAAAAATCAGTACGCCAAAGAAATGAGCAAAGGGCCGTTTTCGACTCCGGTGTTACATCTTGGAAAACTGTACACGTTAGGCGTCAACGCTGTGCTTTCGTGTTTTGATGCCGCGACGGGCGAACTGAAATGGCAAAAGGATTTTGGCAAACCCAGCACATCGAAAAACTTTTGCGGCACGGCGATGTCTCCGGTGATCGAAGGCGGCAACTTGATTGTTTATACCGGCGACGACATCAAAGGCGGAGTGATGACGGCGCTCAACGCAGCTACCGGCAAAGAAGTTTGGCGCTGGGCAGGCGAAGGACCGGGATACGCTTCGCCGATTGTGGCTGCGTTTGGCGGAGTTCGGCAGATTGTGACTATGACGGATAAATCCGTTGTCAGCATTGCGGCCAAAGACGGCCAATTGTTGTGGCGATTGGAATGGCCGGACGAATGGAACGAAAACATCGTCACGCCGCTGGTTTGGAAAACTTCGCTGATTCTGTCCGGCGTTCGCAAAGGCACGATGGCTGTCGAACCAACAAAAACCGGCGACAAGTGGGAAGCCAAACCGCTGTGGCACAACCGAGAATTGACGATGTACATGAATTCGCCAGTGTTGGCGGGCGATTACTTTTACGGGATGACCAACAAGCGCAAAGGCTCCATCTTTTGCGCTGAAGCCGCGACCGGCAAAATCCTGTGGTCAACCGAAGGCCGCGAAGGCGCGAACGCTGCGATTTTACACACGAAAGATTTGCTGTTTGTACTGACCAGCGACGCCGGATTGATCGTGGTGAAAAAGAACGTGGCTAAGTTTGAACAACTGGCCAAGTATTCCGTCGCCGACAGCGCGACGTACGCGCATCCGGTGATCTGGGGAAAACAGATTTTGGTCAAAGACGACGCGAACATTTCGCTGTGGAGCGTCGAATAACACTCACCGTTGCCGGAATTCCGAACCTGAAACGCAGAGGTTGAAGAAAGCCTCTGCGTTTTGTGTTGATGCGTTCGATTTTTTCGGACGCCCTCTTTATGATCTCAACCGTAAGTAGTAACCCATCAATTACTCAAATTCTGGCGGACAAATGAACAACGTGACTCTTCGGCTGAAGATGATGGTTTTGATCGTGTTGGCGGTGATTGGCGGCGCTTTGTGCTGGCCGCAAACCGTAACACGCAGTCAGCGACAAATTGATTTCATGCGAGACATTAGGCCGATTCTTTCGGACAAATGTTTTGCTTGCCACGGCCCTGACGCGGCGGCTTTGAAGATCAAGTTGCGGTTGGATTCCGAAGCCGCCACGTTGGCCGAACTGCGCGCAGGCAAACACGCCATCGTGCCGAATCACCCCGAACAGAGCGAGTTGGTTCGCCGCATCAACGCCAAAGACGAAACTTTGCGAATGCCGCCAGCCGATTCAGGCCGCGCGCTGACTGAACGCGAAATTGAATTGCTGACCGAATGGATTCGGCAAGGCGCTCGTTGGCAACAGCACTGGTCTTTTATTTCGCCGGTTCGTCCGGCGTTGCCGAAAGTCAAAAACTCCGCGTGGCCAAAAAACGCGATTGATAATTTTGTGTTGGCTCGGCTGGAAGCTGAAGGTTTAAGCCCTTCGCCCGAAGCCGACCGTGCGACGTTGATTCGCCGCGTGGCTTTAGACCTGACTGGTTTGCCGCCTTCGCCCAAAGAAGTGGATGAATTCCTGGCCGACAAATCGCCGAACGCTTACGAAAAAGTCGTTGATCGTTTGCTGGCTTCGCCGCGCTTTGGCGAACGAATGGCGTTTCGTTGGCTGGATGCGGCGCGGTACGCCGACACGAATGGTTATCAACTGGACGGCGAACGTTCGATGTGGCGTTGGCGCGATTGGGTGATCAACGCTTACAACCGCAACTTGCCGTTCGATCAATTCACGATTCAGCAACTGGCTGGGGATTTGTTGCCGCAACCTAAAAACGCCGAAGCCGCGCTGGATCAAATCATCGCCACAGCTTTCAACCGCAATCATCGCGGCAATTCCGAAGACGGTTTGGTTCCAGAAGAGTACAGAATTGAATACGTCGTTGATCGTGTGGACACGACTTCGACTGTGTTTATGGGGCTGACGATGGGTTGCGCGCGTTGCCACAATCACAAGTTTGACCCGCTCAGCCAGCGTGAGTATTACCAACTGTCGGCTTACCTGAACAGCATTCCGGAAGACGGACGCGCCAGCAATTACGGCAACTCTTCGCCGTGGATTTCGGCTCCGACTGTGGAACAGCAACAGCGAATGAAACGGCTGGAAAACCACATTGCGTTGACCGAACGCCAACTGGCAGCGTCGCTGAAAACCAACACCGCCGCGCAACGTCGCTGGGAACAGTCGCTGAAACCGTCCGCCAACGCGCAATGGTTTCCGACGGACAATTTGCTGTTGCGGCATTCGATGGATGAAGGCGCCGAACTGGAAATCGTCAGCAAGCTGGCTCGGATCAACGTCGCTCGCCCCGACGACGAAGAAAACGAAAAGCCTCGCCAGCAGGAAATCAAAAAAGACGACATCGGTTTTCGCAACGGCAAGCCGCAATTCGTAGCTTCGCCTGTGGGACAGGGCGCGGCGTTCGACGGCAAGCAGTATTTTGACGCGGGCAAAGTCGCCAACTTCGATTACCGCGACCGCAAACGCGATTACAAAGACAACTTTGCCGTGTCCGTTTGGTTTTATCCCGAAGCCGATCAGAGCGGCGCAATCGTCGCGCATATGAACGACAACGTTGGCGAAAGCGATTACGGTTTGCCGAAGCACAAAGGTTGGAGCCTGTTTTTCCAGAACGGCAAATTGCATTTCAACGTGGTCAGCGTGTGGGCGGACGATTCGTTCCGAGTGGAAACCGCAGACAAGTTGCCGCTCAATCAATGGCATCAAGTCGTGGCGATGTTCAACGGTTCGGAATCGCTCGACAAGGTGAAGATTTACATCAATGGCCGCGAAGCCAAATTGAATGTCATTCACGGGCGATTGTTCCGCACGTTTGGCGACGCCAACCGCACGCTGAAATTCGGCGCAGGCGGAGGAGCGGCGTACCGGTTCAAGGGGCGATTGGACGAGGTTCGCATTTACAAAGCTCTGCCTGAAAACGACGAAATCGCTGTGCTGGCGTGCGCCGATCCGCTGGAAGTCATCGCTGCCATTTCACCGGCAAAGCGCACGCGCGTTCAGCAATTGAAAATGCAGGGAGCATTTTTGGAATCCGCCGCGCCTGCCGAAGCCAAACATTTGTGGCAACAGCTTTCGGAATTGAAAAAACAAAAGCTGAATCTGGAATCGGAATTTTCGACCTTGATGGTCATGCAGGAAACCGCCGCGCCGCGTCCGGCTTATGTGTTGCGGCGCGGAGCTTATGACCAACCGGCGGAACAAGTTGAACGCGCTTTGCCAGCCGTGTTGGTGCGGAACCGCGACCGTCAGGAAGCGGAGTTGGTTCCCAACAATCGTCTGGGTTTAGCTCGGTGGTTGGTCGGCAAAGAAAATCCGCTAACGGCGCGCGTTCAGGTCAATCGGTTCTGGCAAATGCTGTTCGGCACGGGGCTGGTGAAAACGGTTGAAGATTTCGGAGCGCAAGGCGAACTCCCCAGTCATCCGGAGTTGCTGGATTGGCTTGCCGTCGGATTCAGAGACGGTGAACGGAACGGAACCGGGAGCGGTAGTGACCGGGTAGGCTCTGGCAGTAAGGACAACCCGCTTGCTACCGCGCGCGGTTCCGTACCGGCATGGGATGTGAAGGCGATGCTGAAGTTGATGGTCATGAGCGCGACTTATCGCCAGTCATCCAAATTGAATCCGCAATCGGAAGACCCGTCCAACCGTTTGTTGGCGCGCGGGCCTCGGTTACGGTTGTCGGCGGAAATGATCCGCGATCAGGCGTTGGGGGCTTCCGGATTGCTGGTGGAAAAACTCGGCGGCCCTTCGGTTAAACCGTATCAGCCAGACGGACTGTGGAAAGACATGACTTTTTCAAACATGACTTTTTACGACCAGGCCAAAGACGAAGGTTTGTGGCGGCGCAGTTTGTACACGTTTTGGAAGCGCACGATTTTGAATCCGGCGATGCTGACGTTTGACGCTTCGGCGCGCGAACTGTGTTCGGTGCGCGAAGTCCGCACGAACACGCCGCTTCAGGCTTTGAATTTGATGAACGACGTGACCTTTGTCGAAGCCGCGCGATTGTTGGCCGAACGAGCGATGACGGAAACAACCGCTCCACGCCAGCGGCTGGCGTGGATGTTCCGATTGGTCTTGGTTCGCGCGCCTTCCGAAGCTGAGGAGAATGTTTTGCTGAAAAGTTTCAACGCGCAGCTTGAAGCGTTCAAGGCGAAATCCGACGAGGCCAAACGGCTGCTGGCCATTGGCGAACGCCGCAACAATCCCAAACTGAAACCCGAAGAACTGGCGGCTTATGCAACCGTCGCCAGTTTGATCCTGAACCTGGACGAAGCGATTACGAAGCAATAAGAGTCTCGAAGCGCGCGTTCGTAGTTCCGCCTTCAGGCGGCAGCAGTTCGGAACGAACGGTAGGGCTGCTTCGCAGCCACAGCCGCCTGAAGGCGGAACTACAAACGCGCTGGCTGATGAATGGCCTGATCTAAACGATATGAAAACAAAATTTTTGTTGTTGCTCCTTTTGATTCCGGCACTGATTGCGGCTGTTTCCGTTGCGCCGGTTCAACCTCCGAAGCCGTTCGGCGCGATTCCATCCGAACGCCAGTTGCGCTGGCACGAATTGGAAACTTATGGCTTCGTGCATTTCACGACTAACACCTTCACCGACAAAGAATGGGGCTACGGCGACGAAGACCCCTGGATTTTTTTACCGACGGATTTCAGCGCCGACCAGATCGTCACCAGTTTGAAAGCTGGTGGATTGAAAGGCGTTATTCTGACGGCCAAACATCATGACGGATTTTGTCTGTGGCCAACCAAAACGACGAATCACAACATTTCCAGAAGCCCTTGGCGCAAAGGCGCAGGCGATGTCGTCAAAGAATTCGCTGACGCTTGCCGACGCCACGGCATGAAGTTCGGCGTTTATCTTTCGCCCTGGGATCGCAACAACGCCAATTACGGCAAGCCGGAATACGTGGCGATTTACCGCCAGCAGTTGCGCGAGTTGATGACCAATTACGGCGAGTTGTTTGAAGTCTGGCACGACGGCGCGAACGGCGGCGATGGCTTTTACGGCGGAGCGAGAGAGAAGCGCAAGATTGATAAAACCAGTTATTACGATTGGCCAACGACGTGGAATCTGATTCGCCAACTGCAACCGAACGCGGTGATTTTCAGCGACGCCGGTCCGGACATTCGCTGGGTTGGCAACGAAAAAGGAATCGCGGGCGATCCTTGCTGGACGACGATCAACGGCGAAAAGATTTATCCCGGTCAGGAAGGCGTCGAAAAACAATTGAACAGCGGCGACCGCAACGGTTCGGTTTGGCGTCCGGCGGAATGCGACGTTTCGATTCGCCCCGGTTGGTTTTGGCACGAAGCCCAAAACGACAAAGTGAAAACGCCGGAACAATTGAAGAATTTGTACTTCGCTTCAGTTGGGCGTGGAGCCTCTTTCCTGCTGAACGTGCCGCCGGATCGTCGAGGCCGCATTCACGAAAACGACGCGAAGTCTTTGCGCGAGTTTGGCGATTGGTTGCGGCAAACCTTCGCCGTCAATCTGGCCAAAGGCTCAAAAGCAAAGGCCAGCAACGTGCGCGGCAACGACAAACAATTCGCTGCGGCTAAAGTTCTGGATGCCGACCGATTCAGTTATTGGGCGACTGACGACGCCGTGACAACGGCGGAGCTTGAATTGGATTTGGGAGCGGAGAAAACTTTCAATGTTGTGCGCGTCCGAGAAAACATCAAACTCGGCCATCGCGTAGATGAATTCGCGGTGGATGTCTGGACGGACGGCAAGTGGTCGGAATTTGGCAAAGCCACCGGCGTTGGCGCTCAGCGGTTGTTACGCGGCCAGTCGGTGACGACACGAAAAGTGCGGCTGCGAATTACCAGCGCCGCCGCCAGTCCGTGCATCAGCGAATTCAGTTTGTTTGCCGAACGTCCGTAAATCACGAAGCGTTGACTGCGGTGTGCAGCGATTGCCACGACGCCAGCAGCAACGCTTCGATCTGTTTCCAATCAGCTTCGGTGACGCCGCCCGCTTCGGCACGTTTGTCGCGTATGGTCATGGCTTCCTGGCGAAGCCGCGCGTGTTCCAGCAAGCGATCAGCCGGGACTTTGTAAACTTCTGCCGGAAGCTCAGCCAGCGATTTGTTCAAATCTTCCAGCGAGTATTTGTTGCGCTGGCGGTGAATGATCCACCATTCCAATTCCAGCTTGGCGGCTTTTTCCACATCGAAATTCACGTCGGCTCCGTCGTGAATCGCCTGATAAAACTTGACCAGAGCAGGCAACGCCTTTTCGTAATCTTCGCGTTTCTTGCCTTCCTTGAACACGAACGCGGCTTGAGCAGCCTGATACGCGACGGCGTTCGAAGTCGCATAAGGCATGCCGTATTGCGACCGCATCAACTCGGCCAATTGGCGGAATAACTTCACTCGCTCTTTGGCGTAATACGAACGCCACATGTCGGTTTCCAACTGTGCGACGACTTTCGGATCGAAATCCTTCAGGCTGTGCTGGCGAGGACCATAAAGGTCGAAAGCCAGCCATCCCAGCCCTAAAACCAATATCGCCAGAAATGCCAACAACACCTTGCGAACTCGTTTTGTCCCGCGCGACGCCGGTCGGGAACCATTTTGTCTGCTGTTCATTGTGTGACTCCTGATCGTGGAATTGACTTCGCCGGATGATACGACGGCTGGGCGGGAAATGGATTACTGAAAATGTGAATAGGGAAAGAGGGAAGGGGAGACGGAGAGAAGGAGGGAAAGGGGGACGGGGAGACGGCGGGAAGGAGGGAAAGAAGGAAAGAGGGGCGGAGGGCGGGAAGAACATTGCTACTCAGCAGTCGCTCAATCCCTCAATCCCTCAATCCCTCAATCCCTCAATCCCTCTCTCGCATTCACTTCCTGGCCAGCACGACCGGAGCCTGTTCGGCGCCGAGAATCTGGCCGAAGAAGTTGCGGACGGCGGTGTATTGTTCGACAGGAATCACAGAAGGTTTCAGCACCAACGAGCGTTTGAAGATCAAGTAGCCGTCTTTGACTTCGTACGTCACCGCGTAATTGCCGAAAGGCTGATTCAATTCGGCAGCTTCGGGCAGTTCGTCCACGATGAAGTTTTCGGGCAATTTGATCTTGACGGTTTCTTTATAAGCTTCGGCTTCCAGCACGACCGGATGCGTTCGTTTGGTCGAAGTCAGAAACACAGACGAACGCCGAGAGACAATCGCCGGTTTGAAGACCAGCAATTTGTCGCGCATGACTTTGGCGTAACCGGGCGAACTGAATTCCACATCCAACGCGAATTGGCCGGTTTGCGAACTGTCCGCCGGTTCGGCTTTCAGCACGTTGGCCGCCGGAGCCGTCTGCGTGATCCAGCGTTCGATGTATTTCTGGTATTGCGGGCGAGCCGCGCGTTTGAACAAGCGGCGTTCTTCGACAGCAGCCTGACCGAACGAACGTTCGATGACCGTCGCTTTCAACGAACCGTCCGCGCCTAGCACGGCTTCGATGGTTCGTTCCATACGATTGGCTTCGGGCGGAGTGACAGGCATTTTCACCAGATCGCCCGCTTCGCCAGCGGCCACCAGCGCGTAACTGCCTTGTTCGTGATCGGGCAGATCGCCGACCGGCGTGTCGTCATCGGTCGGATCGAAAATCAGCAACCGTCCCAGCGTCGGATGTTTGATGACCGTCGCGGCTTCGGTTTGATCGCTGACTTTGACGGCGATGATGCAGTGATTGAATTGTTGCGGCGAAGGCCATTCGGGCTGCACGCGATGCGGGTCGCCGGAGTAAATAATCACCGGGTAGGCTTCGATGCCTAGTGATTTCAACATCGCGCGCATCAGATTGGCTTTGTCTTTACAGTCGCCGTAATTCTTGTTGAATACGTCCACAGCCGAATGCGGGCGATAACCGCCGCCGCGACCAATATCAATCTGGATGGAAATGTAATTGACGTTTTGCGCGTGCCGGCCAAGGGCTTGAATCTTTTCAAATTCGGTTTTGGCGCTGGCAGTCAACTCGCGGGCTTTGGCGGCCATCGCTTCGTTGAACCCAGCCTGCGAATCGCTGAGTTCGCTGGTGTACCGCGACACATCTTTCCAACTGCCGAAGCTGCGTAACATGGTCGCTTTAGATTCCGGCGGGAAAATGTTGACGGCGATGTGTGCCACCAATTTAGACATTCGCGGACTGGCGGGTTCCGGTTCGACCGGTTGCAGATTTCGCAATTCCCACGTGTAACTGTTTCCACTCACTTGCGATTCGATTTTGGGATGGTTGAAAGTCAAACCTTCGGCACGCCAGCCCTGCGGCAGATTGACGGTTACGCGAGACATCAACACAGGGCTTCCTTGTTGAAAGAACCAAAGGAATTGAGAAAACACTTCGCGCTCTTCGGTGATGATTTCATAGCCGAAAACGCAACCGGGTTCGACATCGTCAGCGGCGGAAAGCACTTTCAACCGCGAATCGTTGTACACATCGTTGTCGGCCAGCGACATGTCCATGGTTTCTTTTTTGCCGTAACTGCGGACTTCGCCGCTGGGGCGAATCAGCCAGGCACGCATTTCTTTCACCTTGCTGGAACCCGTGTTGTAGCTTTCGCTGGCGCTGGCGTTACCGCGCCCTTCGCGCGAAAGGATTTTCACCGCCCACAAAGAAATGGTTTTGATTCTGCCGTCTTCTTCGATGGTTTTGCGGGATTCGTGGTGCAGCACGACCGCGTGAACATCTTTGCCGTAAGTTGGCAAACTGGTCGTGGAGGCCTGTTTCAACCACGCTGGCGGTTCGTCGGCGAAGGCGAAGGCGCTTAAGGCCATCGCCAGCAGAATAGTTTGGCTGATGTGAGCAATGATTTTCTTCAGCATAAATCCTCCTGTCGAAACGAAAGGTGGGACAATTTGGAAAATTGTCCCACTGAACGGATTACTGATTACTGTTTGATGGCTGCCGCCGTGCCTTGTTTCAACGTGATGGCGTGGTTGTCGGCCAGGTGAACGGCGTCGAAGATGGTTTTCAGCGCCGAGTAAGACGTTTTGGGAATCATCAGCGATGTGAATTTGAAATCGCGTTTGTACACCAACGTCTTTTTGTCGCGGGTAATGGCCAGCTCGGCTTTGTAATGGCCGGAATCGCCAAAGTTCAGCGAGCCGGGCGATTCGGCGTTATCCAGGTCGTAGCCGGCGGGCAATTCAACTTCCACGTCGTCCAGTTCCATCCAGGGGAAGTGAAAGTAAATGTCGTTCTGGCGGGTTTGCGTCGAAAACAACGCCGCCACGTTTTTCTGGAAAAACGCCGGTTGCAGGAACAATCGCTTGCCGGTGCGTTCGGCGTATCCAGGCACTTTGACTTTGTAGGCGTACACAAACGGCTTTAACGGATCGTTGGCGCTTTCGATTTTGATGTCGGAGATTTCGCCCCCCAGCCGGCCTTTGATCGAGTTGCGGAGCTTGGTTTCGCGCTGTTCGGGCGTGTCGTCGTCGTTGTCTTCTTTCATCTCGACGGCAAAATGGCCTGTGTATTCGACGCGGATGTTGCCTTCCAGCGAACCGTCTTCGGTCAGCTTTAACCGGGCGATGCGCCGTTTCATGGATTTTTCGGCGGAGGAAATCGGTGTCGAAACCAGGCCGGGTTCTTTGGAATCAGTGACCAGCGCCTGAATGCCTTCTTCCTGCCAGCGCAGCATGCCAAACGGAACGTAGGTGCTGGCCGGGTCGAAAAATCGCCACTGGTCGCCGAACTTGACCGCGATGTTGTATCCGCCCAGGAAATACAGGTTGGTAAAATTCGGGTCGAAGAATTTACGGCTGCGGTCGCCGATGCGGGCGTAACGCGCTTCCATCCCGGCGGCTCCGGCCATCGCGGCGAATAGGAAATTGATGTCCGTGCCGGTTCCGTATCCGCGCTTCAACGTGTCGGCAGGCGAATTGTTGTCTTTCAGTTTTAGCAATTGATCGGCAGTGAATCCTGAAGCATCGTCGTTGATGTTTTTGATCTTCGTTCGGCAGTAATTGAAGATGCGTTCCAGTTTCTGTTCCGGCGTCGAAGCATCGCCAACAGCTTCGGCGACCGCACGACGGATGTCGTCGTTGATTTTCATGTAACCTTTGCGAAGTTCAAACTGGCGCTTACCTTCGTCTCTCCAGTATTCGTTCGGTTCTTTTCTGACATCGGGCGCGTAATAAACCAGCATCCACATTTTGACCTGATCTTCGGGCGGCATGTTCGGCTCTTCGCGGAACGCTGGCATGTTCTGAACCTCGGTCAGGTAATAACCGCTTTTGTCTTTGACGAAGTTCGGAGTTTGCCCTTGGAAAGTGATGGTTTTCATCGGGTACGTCGCCAGCGGATCGGGCTTCAGGTAATACCGAACCAATTGCACGGGAATGTCGCGTTGAAAATCCATCTTGACGTAGTTGGTTTCGTATTCATAAACCTCGCGCCAGCGATATTCGATGATCGCGCCGGGTTCGATGGCTGGCAGCGCAAAGGATTTTGATTTCAGTTTGAACTTGCCGAATTTGACGACTTCGCGGTCGAAGATGGCGTCTTTTTTCAATTCAACGATTGAGCCGTCGGGTTTGATGGTGCGCGCGGCAATGTCCCTGATCGAAGTGCCGTTGAAGTACGGAATGTCTATTTTGCTTTGGGTTTCTTTGCCGCGTTCGGTGAAAACTTTGACGCGCAGGTAATGGATGAAATCCGTGCCGGCATCCGAAGCGTCGTTGACATAAACTTCCCACAGCAGAGCTTCAGCATCGGCGTCTTTTTCAACCACCGGAGCTTTCAGCGCCAGATGGGCCGGGTCAATCGGTTTCCAGTCTTTGGATTGGGCGACGGTGAAAACGGGCATGACCAGCAAGGCGAACAAGGTCAGGCAGGCAAACGAGCGAGTAAATTTCATGACTTAACCTTTCTGTTGACGGACTGCGGTCAACTTTGTCGAAGAGCAGGGCTATGGCCGAAGCAGAATTCGATCAGGGGTGGCTTGATGGAATCGGCTTCACGTGAAAATGCTGAGCGGTGAACGCTATAAAAATTTGAAAAGGACGAAAATAACTTTTCGGGGATCGAATGCGACGTGATCTTAAGGCTGTCTCAGATGATGAATCAATAAAAATTTGTTGCCACGTTGAAGGCAAATTTTTTAATAAAGTTGTTCTGATGGGTAAGGCGTCCCAAATTGTTGCTGCAAAGCGGGTTGCGAATGGCCGTTGACGAGCTTCGGCAATGAATCACATTTGATTTTGCATTTAGATGGGAGTCGGTTCCAACAATGTTTTGATCGTTAAGCTGAGTGATTCAGTGTTGTTGAATAATCCAATCGCAGCAATGCCGGAAGCTCCTAGTCGCAGTGGTTCGCGGAAGTTTTGCAGATTGATGCCGCCAAGTGCGAGCACAGGGATCGAAACGGTTTGGCAAATGGCGGCGAAACGTCCCAGACCGAGAGGCTGACCGAATTCGCGTTTGGATGGAGTGTCAAACACCGGGCCGCAGACAATGAAATCCGCGCCACCGCCAGCCGCCGTTTCGGCTTCGGCCAGCGAATGCGTCGAAACGCCGATCAAAAAATCCTCCACGCCTTTTTGCTGCACTTTCTGGCGAACTTCGCGCGCGGGCAGGGAAGTTACTCGCAAATGAACGCCGTCGGCTTCAGTTGCAAAAGCCACGTTCAGCCGATCGTTGACCAAAATCTTTGCGCCTAATGGCCGAGCGACAGCGATTGCCTGTCGCGTGAATTCAGCCAGGTCTTTGTCGCTCAAATCTTTTTCTCGAATTTGAATCAATTGGCAGCCAGCGGCGGCGGCTTCGGCGATGGTTTCGATCTGCATTCGGCAGGCAGCCGTTTCCGAATCAGTTTTGCGGAGGAACGACCGGCGGTCGGTGATCAGATAAAGAATCGGTTTGTGCGGTGTTGGCAGGTTCAACGGTTGGTTCTTTCGATTCGATGGCAGAAATTTCGCGGGTTGTTTTTTCGTCCAGCGAGGTTAGTTTTTGAACGCTTTCCCGAAACGTGAAAATATCGTACAGCCCGGCCAGAATGTTCAACACTCCGATTCCTGTGACGGCTCCGCGCACGGCTTTGTGCGTCAGGAATGTCGCCACCCACGGCGCGTGGAGTTTTCCAGAAATAAAGTAGAGGAAAAAATTGTCGTGCCACCACGGCGACCATGGCAACAGCAACAACAAAATGCCAATCTCGAAACTTATGACAATGTAAACAATGACAGTGATTTTGGCTGACATCAGAATTCGATTCCCACCTGCCCGACGAATTTTCAGCCAGGCGTTTTTTATGATTGCAACTATGAATTTTGGATTCGGCGCTGTCCGCGCTGCTTACAGGCGCGGAGCATAACAGCTAGGGATTTGAGCCGCAACGCTTCCAGCAAGAGAAAGTTACAAGCCTTTTCGCCGAAAATTGTATTGTGGGAAATCAGCGAGGAAGAGAAAGTTTTACTGTTTCTCTTCGACGGGAAACAGTGATTTCGATGGTGTCACCTTGGGCATTGTCCAGCCCATTGACCAGTGAAAGCAGTGAGTTGATCTGTTGATCGCCTACTTTGACGATGACATCACCGGGCTTCAATCCGCCGAGCGCGGCTTTGTTTTTGTCGGACACGCACGACACCAGCAAACCATTGGTGACGGCGAAATAAGTCATCAACTGGCCGGTCATTGACTGCACTTCGAGACCGTAAAACACCCTTAGCCGGATGTCCGGTGGAGCAGGCGAAGACACGGATTGAACAAAGCTGGACATCATGCTGTATCGCGCTTCCAGATTTTGGCGCTTGGGATCACCTGCAGGAATGGCTTTCAGTTCCGCCTTCATAGCTTCCAGGCGACGAACAAAAGAGAAAATCTGCTGTTCAGGTTCAGTCGAAGGCGCGGGAACCAGCTTGGCTTTGAACATTTTGTATTCAGCCCCGCGCCTAACTCGTAATGAAATTTCACTGTCAGCGGGAATTTGCCGAAGTGCCGAAGCCAGTTGGTCGCGTGTTTCGACACGACGTTCGTTGACGCTCAACAAAATGTCTTTGGTTTTGACGCCAGCCAAATCCGCCGGGCTGTCAGGCGCGATGGTTGTGATGATTACACCGGATTCGCCTGGCGTTCGACTGGTTTGCGTTGGCAACGCCGGAGAATAATTCTGGCCGTTCGCCCCCAGCCAGCCGTAAGCGATGCTTTGATTGGATTTGATGACCGATTCGGCAATCGCCAGCACGCGCGAAATCGGATAAACGATGTGACTGCCTTCGCGGCCAGTGTTGTAAAGCACCACGCCGAACAGCGAGTCTTTGGCGTAAATCAAACTGCCATCCTGCATCGCGGTAATCTGCGGAGTTTGCAGGTAATAAATCGGATTGTTCGCGTTGTAACGAAAGTCGTTTATCGCTTTGGCAATTGAACCTTGAAAACTGTTCAAACGTGGTGTGATAGTCATCGTCGCCTGTCCGGCAGGTCGCAACGATTGATTGGGATGAAAACCAACCAGTCTGATGGAAAGTTTCGGCAACAATACTGAGGTTGTGTCAGTGTTTGCCGGAGTCGGCAATGGTTCGCCTGGGCGAAGAGATAGTTCGTCAATTTTGATGACGCAAAATCCAGTCACGGTATCCATGCCGACGAATCTGGCTTTGGTTGGACCTCTGCCGGAAACCCTGACCGTCAAATCTGTCGGCGGATTACTCGGCGTGACATCCACCAATCGAGTGATGACATGGCCTTTATCGTCAATGATTAAGCCGAGTGCGACACGTTTTTGCTGCAACGACGGCGGCGGTTCGCCATCCAATGTGAAGATGTTTTCTTCACTGCCGAATTGCTGCGACAGATCAATTGTTTGCGTCACCCAAGCCCAACCAATCGGATCGTTTTGCCTGAGCGCAGGTGTCCCAGGTTTGTCGCCGGGCGATTGAGTTGACGGTTGAACTTGGCCAGTTCGTGGAGTTTGGGCTTTGCGCCGCACGGTTTGGGCAGACGCTGAGGCAAGTAGCGCGAAAATCCAACAACTAACAAACAGGATTCGCAGTGACATGCTGAAAAACAATCGGCAGAAAATAGCTTGCCTATAAAGAAGATGAAGGCCGCACGGCGTTTGGGACACCCTGCGGCCTGAATTTTGTTCGTAACGCTTCGCTATGCTTAAAGCGAAGGAATGAATTCCTGTGACTTGGTGGCGGAAACGGATTTTTCCGCTCCGTACACGACGGAACTGTTATTGGCCGCGATCAATACGCCTTTTTGGCGATTGTACGCTTTGGCCGTGTCGTTGTTGCCGGCAACCATCATCGGCTTGGCCGAATTGTTGGCCAGCACAGCAGTTCTGACAACTGACGCAGGTGATTTGACTGGCCCAACGAAAACAGGAGCCGGAGCTTCAACCCGGAGCTTCGGCGTTTCCATGGTTTTAGACGCCGAAGGCTGGTTGTAAGCGATGGTCGCGTTTTGAGTGGGTTGATTGCTTTGCGTGAAATAAAGCGTTGTTCCAGCCGCCATCACAGCCAATGCCGCCAACGAAGTCGCGGCCTGTTTCAGCGAAAACGCCTGACCGAAGAAATTTTCCAGAAAGGCAAACGGGCTGGCAGGTTCGGCCTGTTTGCGAGCGATGCGAGCGCGCAGACGGAAATCGAAATCCGCCGGAGCCGCGACGCGCGGTTGAGCACTCAGCAACGCCAGCAAGGCGCTGGATTGATCGGAGTAGCTGCGGCAATCCGGGCAACCGGCCAAATGAGCATGTGCTTCGCGTTCTATCGGGTTCTGGCGCGATGCAGTGTCAACTGACGCTTTAACGTCTTTGCAATTCATTTGTTTTTGTCTCCACTTGGGAAAACTTCTGAAGCTTTTGGCTTCAGTAAGATTGCGATTAACGGGGTAAAACCAAAGCACCTGGATTTCAAACCTTTAGAGATACTCTTTGAGTTTTTCTTTCAACAGGTTTCGCGCTCGATTGATGCGCGATTTAACTGTGCCGACCGGCAGGTCAAGCACTTCGGAAATCTCTTCGTAACTTTTTTCTTCAATGTCGCAGAGCACCAACGCTGCCCTGTATTTTTCCGGCAAGCTGGCAATCGCTTTTTGCACTGCCAAACGACGCTCATCGGCGATCATTGAATCGTCTGCCAAAATCTGGCGCTTGTCTTCAATTTCGACTTCGATTTCTTCGCTGTCTTTATCTGAAAAGAACGTTGGGAACGGAATCAACCGTCGGCGCTTTCGCTGCCTTAACTCGCTGATCGCCAGGTTATGGGCGATGCGATAAATGTAAGTCGAAAAACTGTATGTCGCCTGATAACGTTCGGCGCTGGTGTAAACCCTAACAAAAGTCTCTTGAGCCAAGTCCACCGCGCGGTCGTAATCGTTGAGCATTCGGTAGACATAATTGGTGATCTGGTTTTGGTAGCGTCGAACTAATTCTCTGAAAGCAGCTTCATCACCGGTGAGCGTCGCGGCCAACAATTGATGATCGTCCATTTTCTCGACTGGAACGTCACCTGAAGGCTCAACTGCCAGCACCGGGGATTCCGTCTCCAACTCAGCGTCTTTCAGTCCGGCGCTTAACGTCAATGTTGTCATCGGTGAATTGCTGTGTTCAAGCCGCTCTAGGTTGCGGGGCGACTCAAGACTTTTGTGCGAAAGATCATTCATTTGCGTTCGCTTTCGACGGGTGAAGCGTCTTAACTAGCGGCTACTTGGTGGCTCAAAACTTCAGAATTTCATCTCAAATTTCAATCAACCAGTTTGGTAATTACCGTAGCACAAGCGAAAGGAAGTGATCTTCCGTCGCCTAACACGCCCGCTTAATTGAATAGTTCCCCTAAGTTAGCAACTTTTTTTCTTAAAAAATCCGTCTTCAGGGTGAAGGCGGGCGGGTGTGTTTATTGGCTACACCTGATGAAGTTTTCTGTAAAAAGTGCCAGTTGAAAATTAAAAGACACGCCGATTTTTACACGGCGCAAAGATTTATGCGAGTGCTAAGCGCCTTACTTGCCGCAGGATAGAGCGGCACATATAATCCCGGCGTCGCAACACAAAACAATCACATTGCGATGCCGCTCAAAAATCCGCAGGGGTTTTGATGTGGCAACTTTACAATCCAAAAAATCAAAAGAGGAGAACTTATGAGTCTTCAAGTTGGAGATATGGCTCCTGACTTTGAGCTGAAAAGCCACGCGGGTGGTACGGTCAAGCTCTCAGATTTCAGGGGCAAAAAGAACGTGTTTATAGCGTTCTACCCGCTCGATTGGACGCCTGTCTGAACGGTGCAAATGCCCTCTTACGAAGCCGACCTGAGTCGCTTCGAAGGGGCTGATACCCAGGTTCTGGGTATCTCCATTGATTCAATTCCTTCCCACGTCGCCTGGGCCAAGAGCCTGGGTGGTATCACCTATCCTTTGCTGGCCGATTTCAATCCCAAAGGCGAAGTTGCCAAAGCTTATGGCGCATTTCGTGATGCCGATGGCATCAGCGAGCGCGCGCTGTTCGTGGTGGACAAAAACGGCAAAGTTGCATTTGCCAACATCCATGACATTAGCAAGCAGCCGGACAATGAAACCATTCATGACGTGTTGCGCAATTTGTCGTAAATAAGCAGAAAAGTCTGGGGAAGTCTTGCTAAGTCCTGGCAAGTCGTGAAGAAGCCAATTCGTCTTTTCTCGATTTCTCCGGACTTTTCTCGATTTCCCCAAACTTTTCTCGACTATCCCAGGCTTGAAGAAATTTATGTCTTCGCTTTCCAGAAAATGTGTTCCGTTCACGCCGCTTGAACGCGAACTTGCCAAATCCCGCGTCGTGTTGGTCACTGCCGCCGGAGTCCATCGCCGCGACCAGGAACCGTTCAACATCGCTGACGATCTTGGCGATCTGACCTTTCGAGTCGTCAATGGTGACGCGAGCAATTCCGAATTGATGGTGACGCATCATCATTACGATCACACTGACGCCGACAGTGACATCAACTGCGTTTTCCCGCTGGAGTTGCTGCGCGAACTTCAGGCCGAAGGTTTTATCGGCGAAGTCGCCAAAGAGCATGTCGGGTACATGGGTTACACGATGCAGTTGAAAAAGATGTATGACGAAATCGCTCCGCAGATGGCCGAGTACGTGGATAAAAAGTGCAAAGCCGATGTGGTCGTGTTGACCGGTGGCTGACCGGAAGTTTGTCACCGCACGGTCGTAGCGGTTCAACGAGAAATTGAAATGCGCGGCATTCCGACGGTGCTGATTACCGTTGGGCCTGAGGCTTCGCGGCAAATGCGCCCGCCGCGCGCGATGTATCCGAAAGGTTTCAAAGTCGGCAACAGCCTGGGCAAACCCGGTCAGCGCGAATTGCAAAAGAAAGTCCTCCGCGATGCCTTGTTGATGCTGACCGAACCGGCCAAACCGGGACAGGTCGTCGAGCGCGATTATCCCGAATACGAAGCTTGAATTTTGGCAATCAGACAATCAGGCAGACAGGCAAAACAGGATGAACAGGATTTCTTCCAAGATTGACACGATCAGGAGCAGCGCTGAGTAGCGATTGCCCATACAACCATCTTGCTTATCCTGAAAAAAATCCTGGCAATCCTGTTTTGTGCTTTTACTTCGCTGAGAGTTTGATGATTCGCGCTCGAATGTCGGCTACGGTTTGGTCGTCGCGCCGGTATTCGGTTTCGATCCATTTGAGCAGTTTTTGATACGAGGCGACTGCCTGAGCGCGGTCGCCTTTTTGTTCATAGCTGCGAGCCACATTGAGCAGCGAGTTGTATTCAACTCCGTTCGGGTTGGCGATGTAAAAACAAAGGCTGGCTGCGCGCAAAATGACGGCTTCGCGGGCTTTGGTGGCAGTGATGGCGCGACCGGCGAAGCGTTTCAGGTCCAGCAGCACGTCATCAATTTGCGATTGTCCGGCGGAATTCGCTGAAGTCTTGAGCACATTTTCGCGCAACGCCGTCAACAGCCGATGCCATTCCGCTGCTTCGTCAGCGTCGTATTTCGGCTGAGTGCTTTGCTCTATCTTTGGCGTGTTGGCGATTTCGGCAGTGAGTTTGGTCAACGCGGCAGCGTGTTTTTCCAGAGCAGGGAAGTTGATGCGACCCGGCACGTCGGCTTTGGTGTGATAGGCGTAATGGATTCCGTTGGTGATGCTGATGGTCGGAAGCTGGCCAAGTTTGAAATGCAGGTGCTCGGCTCCGGCAAATTGCGTCACATCGTCGCCAACCATCGCCAGCCAGGCTTCGCTGCGTTTGTGTTTCGTGACAGCGGCGGCCAATTGCGGCGAAAACTCCGCGCCAATGACGAACAAAGTTTCGTGCAATTGATCGCCAAAGCCTCCGCCGAAACCCGACAGGTTTATGGCTGCAACGGTTTTGTCGAGCGGAACCAGTGGACGATTGGCGTAAGCTTTCACGCCTGAATTGTCTTGTTCGCCGCCATCGAACGCGAGAAACAGCACGCTGCGCTGAGGCGGTTGTTTCGCCAACGCGCGCGCCATTTCGATCATCACCGCCACGCTCGCCGCGTTGTCCATTGCCCCCGCGAACTCACCGCCGAAGCCATCGAAATGAGCCGCGACAATGACGAATTCATCTTTCCGCGTTTTGCCTTCAACCAATCCGGCGACATTCGGCTGCGCGCCCGACATCGGTTTCAAACCCGCTTCCCGAAACAACGTTGAAATAAATTCGGCAGCTTTTTGATTGCCAGCGGTTTTGGTGGCGCGTCCGGCGAATTCCGCCGAAGCCAGTCGTTTGATGATCGCTTCGGTATTTTGAGCGAGCGCCGATTGCGCGCACCAGCAAAGAACAAGCACGAAACATGCCGAGCGGATGAAATAAGACATAAGAGAAATCATCATTCTTCAAACAATCGCAGGTATTCTATCAAGGCTTGTTCAACGCATTCAGCGATGAAGTGCTCAAAAGAATCTTCTTTACGTTTCAATCGTTTCAAATGCTCGCGCTCCAGAGCGCGTATGTATTCAGCCCGGCGAATCGGTGGAATCACTGTCACCGGATAACCCTCTTGAATCAAAGCCAGATTCATTGCCAATCGCGCCGTTCGTCCGTTGCCGTCAACAAACGGATGAATCGAAACCAATTGCAAATATAACCAAGCAGCGAAGGCGACGCTGTGCAACTTCTTTTGTTGTTTGGGAACTTGCCGGAACAACGCAGCCATTTTCTTGGGTACTTGCGATGGCGAAGGCGGTTTGTGTTCGCTGCCGGAAATGAAAACCTGTTGCTGCCGATATTGTCCGGCTTGATTCGCATCTATGGCGAAATAAAACAGCCGGTGAAGTTCGCAGATGGTGTCTTCGGTGATTTCTTTGCTCTGGGCCAACTGCATCATTCGATCAAAAGCCGCAGCGTGGCCGGTTGCTTCCAGCACTTCGCGCATCGGTTTGCCGGCAATGGTCAGCCCGTCTTCGACAATCACTTTGGTTTCGATCAACGTCAGACTATTGCCTTCCAGCGCGTTGCTCGACCAGGTCAAACCGACGCGGTAATACTCGCGCAACCGCCCAGCCGCCGCGCCGGTCAATGGCCGCACGCTGTCTGCCTGTGCGCGCAAAGAATCAATTCGTTTGAAGAGTGCTGATGAACTCATCCTGACAACCTCAACGAAGGGTCAATCTCGTTTTTTATTTTGCTTGAATTGCGCGGCGACTTCTTTCAGCGAAAGTTTGATGTGAACTTTTCTGGCGTTTGCCGGACGCTTTTCTGCCGCGCCGTCTTTTTTAAGCGAAAGCTTGGGGCGTGAAGGCTTAGGCTTGGACAAAGAAAGTTTGGGGCTGTTTTTTTTCGCTCTTTCAGGGCGGTATTCAGAAACGGCTCTTTCGGGATAATCCACGTTTTCCAAAAATAAACCCGAAGGCGGCGCGGTCACACGCGCCGGATCAAGCGTTGATTTCGCCAGCAGTTTGACCTTGGTTTTCAGGTGAGTTTTTGCCTGCGGGTTTTCGATCAAGTTGCCGAACTCTTCCAGGCTGACGTTGCCGCGTCCGACTTCGACCAGACTGCCAACCAGCCGACGTACCATCTTCCACAAAAAATGTGATGCGGTGATGCGAAAGATAATCAGATGATCTTCGACAACGATCCCGGCTTCGTTGACAACGACGATGGTCGGTTCGTCCACGCGGCGAATATCGCGTTCGCTGAAGGCGGAAAAGTCGTGACGACCGACAATCAATTCCGCAGCGTCGGACATTGCCTGCACGTTCAGCCGGTCTTTGACCCACCAGATGAACTTTTTCTGGAACGCCGTTCGCCGCGTCGAAATCTGGTAAATGTAACTGCGCGAAGAGGCATCGTGCCGAGCGTGAAAAGTCGGCTGCACATCTTCGACCGCCAGCACGTTTATGTCGGCGGGCAAGCGGTCGTTCAAACCGTAAATGATTTCCTGGTGTTTCAGTTCCGAGATTCGGTCGCGTATGGCAGCCGAACTGGCTCCCCAGCGAGGGAATTTGATCGTGGCGACCTGCGCCATCGCGTGGACTCCGGCATCGGTTCGCCCGGCTCCGCCAATTTCCAGCGGGCGGCCAAAGAAATCTTCGGCGGCAGTGTGCAATTCACCGGCTACGGTTCGCGCGTTGGCCTGTTCCTGCCAACCGCTGTAACGAGTGCCGTCATATTCAAGAGTTAGTTTTAGTGTTCGCATGACAAGGCAGGTTTCTCAAACATCCGTCGGTTCCCAAACTGTTAGCGACGAGACACGCGCAAAATCGGCGTCGTGCGTAACGATATTGGCTACGCCAAGCCGTAACGCGCAAGCCAGGTTGATAGAATCGTTGACCAACAATCCATGAGTGCGGCGTAGGGCATGACTGGCTTTAATGTCAGTAGTGGTGACTTCGGTAATGACCCAGGGCAGTTTGAGTAACTTTTCCAGGTCAATAATGTAATCAGTCAGGGCGGCAACAATGTGAGGTTGAGCTTTCAACTTTTTCAACGGTTGGCCAGAGGAAACCAATCCTTTCGCTACCGCCTCTGCCATCATTCGCCTGTGCAAAACTTCGGTAAGAATGACTGTCGTGATGTAGGCTTTGATTTCGCCGCGTGCGATGCGCTCCAGCAGCTTAGTGCATTCCGGCGAAAGGTTGCCAAGATGATAGAGAAAGATGTTGGAGTCCACGAGTACATCGGCGCCATCTGGCAGCAACTTAATATCCACAAAGCTCCTCATCCTCTGCCAACCAGATGATAGTTTCCCGATCCAATCCCTTGATCGTGCCACACGTTTGTTCGACCGCTTCCAACGCGGCGAGCTGAGCCTCAGTGAGCGGCAGGGGGAGAGGTTCAATCTCTCTGAGCAGTTTGTGCGCTAATCGTTTTTGCTGCACGGGTGGCAACAGGCGCGCGGCATCCAGTAAGTTCTCGAAAGATTCGTTCATTGTTTTGTCCTCGCGGCGGCATTCTAACAGAATTCACACATCCCAGCCGTCAACCTTCTCGCCTTTCGGCTGAGGCTTAATCATCGGAGCTTCGGCGCGTTCGCGTTGGGCTTTGCGAGTTTCGCTGAAGTATTTTTGCCATTCGGCGGGAGCGTCAATTGTTTCGCCACCGTGTTTGGTGGTGCGTTCGCGCACCGCGCACAGCACTGGAGTATTGATGCCGACTCCGCTGACGATGACCTGTCCTTTGGTTAATGCAGGCAATTCGTCCAGCAAGCGGCGGCCTGCGCCTTCCACCGAAGAAGCAATCGTTTGCTGATCTATCGGGTTGACGATTCGCATGATGAACTGAGTCATGCATTGCGACAGCACGTCCTGATCCAGCTTGCCCGGTCGTTGGGTAATCAATCCAATGCCGACGCCGAACTTGCGGCCTTCGGCCAGAATCGTTTTCAGAATGTTGGTCGAAACCACTTGCTGACCGGCGGGCGCGTAACGGTGCGATTCTTCCAGCAAAACGAACACCGGATACGGTAATGATTCATCGCCCTGACTGGCATTGCCACGCACCGTAGCCATTCGAGCTTTGTTAGTTCGGCGCAACAACGTGCCGACGATGACCTGTTGTTCGTGTTCGTCAATTTCCGAAAGCTGCAACACAGTGCATTGGCCGGGTTTGAACAAATCCTGCAACGAAATGTGTTCGTGATCGGAAAAGACAGAGCTTTGTTCAAAACGTCGGCGCAATCGCCATTCCAGCGCGTCAATCGTGCTGCTGTTGCCGCCGCCTTTGCCTTTTTCGTCTTCGTAACGTTGCTGCAAAACTTCGTCCAGCAAATCCCTGAAACCCCAGGTTCCGCGTTCGCCGTGCCGATTGATGACCGCGCGATAAGCCGGAGTCAAAATTGATTTCATCTTCTCGGTCATTTCCGGCAACAGGTAAACCAGATCGGCTTCGGTCAAACTGGACAATCGGACTTTGATTTTGTTCGGCGTGAAGATTTTGGCTTCGGGCGTGTACGCACCTTCGCTGAAACCGGGCAGCGAATGCATGCCCTGCATCGTGTGGTATTCGCCGTGAGGGTCAACGACCAGCACGGCGGCTCGGTTGTGCGGGCGCATCAACTCTTCGATCAACACGCCCGCCAGATAGCTTTTGCCGGAACCGGTCGAAGCCAGCACAGCCAAATGCGTTGAAACCACGTCTTTGACCGAAAGCACCACCGGCACGTCGTCTTTCTTTCGCGTCAGCAACCAGCCGATGTGCGCGCCGCCCGGCTGTCCTTTTTGTTTAGGCGAAAGCATTTTGGCCAGCATTTCGTTCGAGGCCAGAAAGACTTGCTGGCCTGGCGTAGGCGGAATGCGCGGGTTGATGAAATCGCCGATGACTTCGTGAAAGTAGCCAATGGTTTCAACCATGATTTCGTAAATCTCGGCGGAGTCGGCTTCCAAGCCAATCAGGCTGGCAACCAACGACGGCGGCGTGTTTGGATCGGACAAAAAACTATCCGGCAGATTTCGCACCAAACGACGTTCGGCAATCGTGCCGACGATTTTCAAGTCGTGTTCGCCGTCGCTGGCGGAGTAATAAACGAATTCGCCGACGCGCGATTGAGCGTTGTCGGTGGTGATGAAAGTGAATTCGTGCGGGTTTTCGCCGGGGCCTTTGACTGTGCCGATCAGAGTTTCTTGCATATTCAAGTTTGGGTTTCAACGGGCAGGCTATGGATTTTTCTTCAACCAGGCAATATCTCCCTGATCCTTTTCTCTCCCGGCAGCCGTTTTGTTCTTTAGCAAATCAGGCTTGGAAAGTATGTTGATGTTTATGCCATCAATTGTCACGACCATTTTATTCTGCCAGGCGTCATCAAACGCGACCCCGTCAATTCCAGTAATGATGTCTATGCGGCATGGCGCAACGCCTATTTGCAAAATCAGGTCGGGAAGCAGGAAGTCTGTTTCGGAAATGTTAGCCGTGGGCGCGCCGAAGATTTTCAAAGCGCGCATTATTTTGGGGGCGTTGTCGGCGGAATTGCGTACCCAAATGTCAATGTCGCCCGTTGCTCGCACGTGACCGTGCGCCGCCAGTGCATACGCGCCGACAATCATGAATTCAACTTGTTCGCCGTTTAAGCACGACAACATGTCTTTGAAGTCTGGGTTCAACATAAAGTCTTTCCTTGAATGACCAGGCGCTGAGCGCCAACTGCCACATCATCCCGACGAGTTGTTGCGGAGTCTTCTCCTTCAAATCCTCGTCGTCTTCATCTTTCAAAGACTTTTTTCTGATAACAGTTTTTTCCATTGGTCAATTCCTTTCTGTATCGAATCAGGTGATCTTCAGTCGAAAAGTCAGAAACCGGGATGCCAATCACGACAGGCGACGATTAACGCCTGCCATGTTATTGCACGAAGCCGATTGAAGGAAGAGGGCGTTCAATGGGAATGAATCCTCAACTGAGCCGCGCGGCGAAATCTTGCTAACCATCATTCAATCCGGTGGAAAGAATTTGAATTGAAGCGAAGGATTGATCTCCGGTGCCGGCCTTCCGAATAATTGTTCGATTGTCATAACGCTTCTTTCTTCTGGTATCATCCGCGCTCGTTCACGGAGATCAACCTGATGCTGTCAGCAAGTTGCCCTGTTGAAAAACCTTTGAAAGGCTTCCCCCACTCAGCCGCCGCAAGGTAAAACTTTTTCGAGGTAAGCAGTATGTTCCGCAGAAATCACCCGCTTCCATTTCAATTCAGCCGAATCGTTTTGTTGTTCGCAATGTCCGTCGCGTTTTGTGTCGTGGGGATGAGTCAAGCCGTTGACCGCGAAACGCGCGCCGCACAATGGGACGGTTACAAGCTGCCCGAAGGCAAATTCGTTCGGTTCGTGGATCGCCAAAAAGGATATGCACTCTGGCATCCGGCAGACTGGAAAGACCGCGTATCGCCGAACGGCATTCGGTTGTTTCAGCCCGCGCCGCAGTCGGTGAATATGCTGGTTTTGACCGAAGACATTCCGGAAGGTTTCGGCGTGGCCAATTACACCAGCAGTTACTTGCAAGGGCTTCGCAATCAGCCGACTGTGGAAGATTCCGTGCTGGTTCGCCGAGCCGTCATGAACGGATTGGAATGGCGCGAGATTTCTTATGACATTGATCGGCAAGGTTCGCCGGTTCATCAAACAATGTGGGTGACGGCGGTTGGCACGCGCGCGTATGCCTTTGCGTTGACGACGCTGCCTGCCGATCTGGAAAAAGACGAAGCCTTATTCAAACGAATAATGCTGACGGTTCGCATTGGCGCAGCCGGTCACTGGGACGAAGAGTTTGAAGAACTGCACAGTAAATTCGCCAAAACCGCTCCGCCTGACGGCCAGGAAATCGCAGCCGCGCTTTTGGCCAACGAACTTCGTGCGGCAAAAATCAGTTTCGCCGCTGCCGTCACCAAACTTGCAGAGTTGTTTTCGCCGTCTTTGCCGATTGGCAATTCCGCAGCGGCAGCGTTGGATTTGCTGGCCGATGCCGATCCGCAAATTCGTGCGGCGGCGATTACTGCTCTGGGCAAAGCCGCTGCCGACGATTTGAGCAACGAAGCTCTGGTTTGGGCGCTCAGCGACAAAGACGCCATTGCCAGTTCGGCGGCGGCTTCGGCTTTGGCGGCGCGCGGTCAGGCGGCGAAACAAATCATCAAGGCCAGACTTGCCGCGTTGGCCGAAACTCCTGCGCCGTTGGTGCGGTTGGGAATGGCGGCGGGCGAAACGGCTTCGCGCGAATTGATTGCCGAACTGCTTGGCGGCGACAACGGCAAACAATATCTGGCGGCGATGATTCTGGCGTTGGCTTTGCCGAAATTCGATCAACCGTTGCCGCTGGTGAAGTTGCTGACGGCAACCGAACCCGGTTTGAAAAATGCGACTGCCGCCGTGATGCAAAAACATTTTCGCGGCGCAACCGGGCAAAAGATGGTTTCGGACGCGACCGCCGAACTGGTCAAGTTGCTGCGCGGCGAGCAGGAATGGTGGGCGGTGTTTGCGCTTGGCGAAATCGCTCCGCCGGAAATCGGCGCGGAGTTGAAAAAACGAATGGCCGAAGTGGACGCTCGATTGGCGGCGTTGGGCAAACCGAAAGCGGCAACGAATGGAAAAGCCAACGGTAAAAACGGTCGTCGCAAAAAAGCTTCGAGCAATGAAACGGTTGTTGTCGGCAAAGTCGAATCGTTTTCGGTGACGACGCTCGCCGATTTCAAAACCAAATCCGAAGACATGCGGCTGGCGTTGGCGCGCGGCGAATTGGACAAAGCCGTTCGCAAAATCGCGTTCCGCGAAAGCTGGAGCAAAACCGCCACCGACGCAGACCGCCAAAAACTCCAAACAGAATTCAGCAAGGAAAATTCCGATCTGAGCGATTGGGCGAAATCGTTTTCGATGGCTGGCGCTGAAAATTCGATAGTCAACGCGGCGGAGTTGCGATTCGACGCGGCGAAAATGGCCAACGCGCCGACGACAGGCGAAACGATCTTTCCAAAAACTTCCGTCAGTTATTTGATGGCTCCGAATTTTGCCGCAACTATGGAACGACTGGATGCAGCTTTGTCCGGCGTGCAAATGGGAACCGTGCGAGACCAGATGACGCTGGGGCTGGTGCTGAAAATTTTGAAAACCAATCTGGCCGACAAAACCGGAGTCAGCTCGACGGGGGATGTTTCGACGGCGACAGGCATTGATTTGAAAGCGCCGATTTCGATGGCCAACTGGACGGGGGAAATTTCCGGCAAGGCATTTGATTCGCGTTCGGCTGTCGTCGTCAGAGTCACAGACCGCGCGCGGTTTGAACGTTTGCTGCTGACTTATCACGATCAATTTGGCGACCTGAACAGCTTTACGGTGATTACGGCTGCGCTGTCGCGTTTTGCCGGTTTGATTCCGGCTGCGGTTCCGGTGGTGTTTGCGGCGGTTGCTTCAGACGAAGCTCGCAACGCCATCACCGGAAAATTACCGCTTTCAAAATCCAGCCCGGAACCTTCGCCAATCAAACCGTTTGAATGGGTGCGCCGCGAAACGCTTGGCGGATTGGCGGTGACTGTGTTCGACAAACCGACGATCAATGCCAACGGCGGCGTTGGGTGGGAAAGTTTGTGGCTGACCTATCTGGGTGAAACGGCAATTGTCGCTTCGTCGCAATCGGCTTTGATTGACGCGCTGCAAACCGCCGCCGGAGCCAAACCCGCCGTCGCTGAATCGGCTGGCTTTGCGCAGGCCCGCCGCGAACAAGGCGAAATTGTTTTCTTCAGCGACCTGAAAAGCATTCTGAAAATCGCCGACACCGACAATGAATTGGCCGGTGAAGAATTCGTCGGATCGTTGTTGAAAGCTTTTGGCGCGGAAAGCGGCGCGTTGCGATTGACGGCGAATTCGTGGGAAACGGTGTTCAACATCGCGCTGGCCGACAATCAGTTTACAGGCAGTTTCAAACCGTTTCGCGCCGATTCGCTGGTTGTGCCGCGCGAACTGTTGCCCGCGACTACGACACTGTACGCAGGCGCGGTTGTTGATCCGACGAAGCTGTTCAACGCCATGAAAAAGATGGCTGGCGAATCCACTTTCAAGTTGATGTTCGACAGTCAGGAAACCGACGACGTATTTGAAAAACAGATTGTGCCGGAAATGCAGGGCGAAATCGGTCTGGCAATCGTCAGTTTCAAACCGCTGTACGACAACGGCGACTGGCCTGCGACGGTGTTTGCCGCGCGATTGAAAAACGGCGCTCTGGCCGAGGCAATGAAATCCGGCAAGCTCTTTCCCAAATCGAAGCGGCTGGGAAGCATCACCGCTTTTGGTTCGCCGGTGATTTCGCTGGCCAAAGAAGAAGATTCGATGTTCGCCGCCGTCACCGGCGAATATCTGTTGCTGGCCGACAGCGTCGAAACGTTGAAACAGTTGGAAGCTGCTCCGAAAGAGAAGTTTTCGACTTCGCGAGATTTCGTTCGTTCGCTGCAAAACGCGCCAAATAACGGAGACAGCGTGACGCTGTTTGCGACTTACAACCTGCAATCCGCGTTTGAAGAAGCTGCTGAGGTGATTGGCAAAGGCGAATCGCAGCAATTGCTGCCGTTCATCAGCGCGCTGGTCAACGCTTTTCACAGCCAACGAGTGTTTTTCACGTCGGACAAAGACGGTTTGCGCGGCAATTTGTCTGTGTCTTTTGACCGCGAAGGTCGTTATGCCGTTGGCGATCTGGCGGCCAGATCAGGCGAATTTGATGTGGCCAACGCTTCGATTCGGCCCAAAGGATTGAGCGTCATTCAATCGCCGCTGGTCGAAGCCATGACTTTGCGCGTGGTTGCCAAACGACCCGGATTGGCTCAGCGCGTGCGCGACGATCTGGCGAAATTCCCCTGGCAAAAAATCGAATCGTCGAACGACAACAACGTCGTTGTCACGGCCAACGCGCGCCGAATTCCCGAAAGCTTGACGGTGAAATTGCCAGTGACGGGCGCAGAGTTCGCTCCGTATTTGTCGGCGACGCCGCAGATCAATTCCAGCGCGCCGCAAATTGTCGAACTCGGCAAACAGATTGCGGGCAACGACAAAGATGGTCGCAGCATAGCTCGCAAAATCGGCCAGTGGACTTACCAAAACCTGAAATGGAAAAAAGTCGAAAGCGATGTGGTGGACACGCTGGCTTCGCGCGAAGCCGATTGCCTGGAACACGCGGAGCTTTACGTCGCGCTGGCGCGTTCGCTGGGTTTACCCGCGCGAGTGGTGACCGGAGCCGCGCTCGGCGGTGGCGCGTTTGGCGCTCACGCCTGGGTTGAAGTTTATCTGGGCAAATGGGTCGAACTTGATCCGACCTGGGGCTTGATGGATCACGTGGACGCCACGCATTTGCGATTCGACGGCGACGCCTTCACCAGCTACGCGATGCTGAATCAGATCGAATTGGAAATCACCGCTGCTCGGCGAACTGTCGCTGAATTCCAGCGCGATCCGGTTCGACTGGTCAAAGAATTCAGCCAGGACGAATCGAAACGCGAGCTGGCGTTTGACCTATCGCTGACGGTCGAACAAACGCTCGGCGCGGAACGCTGGAACCAACTCGACGACAAACAACGCAATGCGGTTATCAAAGCCTTCGAGCGAACAGTCGCCGGAATGTGGGATACCTGGAACCCTGAATTCGACGAACCTGTGCGTGTCATTCGCAACGAACCAAAAGGCAATCTGGTCGTTCTGACCATTTTGCGTGGCGAAGCGATGTTGCGGTTGACGCTGAGCCAGCGCGACGGCGCATGGTTCATCGCCGAACACGAACTCGTTGACGATGCTTTGCCGGAATTCGCCGATGCTTTGAATGGCGCGTTGAATCCGGCTGCTCGGCGCGGCGTGATTTACGAAACTTCGCTGGAAGCAGCGATGAAACAGGTCGAGCGATTGATCGCCGCCGAAGGCGAGAAGCCTGAATTGTTGTTGCTGAAGTATCGCGTGTTGGATTCGCAGCAAAACGAAGAAGAACTCGCCCGGATGATGAAAGAGGCCGAAGATGACAAAGACAAACCGGTTTCGCCGCAACCCGCTCAGCCCGCCAATCAACCGCCGACGCAGTCAGCGCCCCCCGAACCACGAATTGATCGTGCGTTGGAATTGCTGAAAGAAATTGCCACGCGCTGGCCTGACTTTGCTTTGGCGCAACTGACGCTTGGGCGTGAACTGCTGACCCCTTTTGATGAAGAAGCTCTTTCGCCGCTCAGCAAAGACGCCGAAGCAGGCATCGCCGCATTGCAGCGTTACGCTCAACTTGTGCCTGACGATCCGCGCGTCTGGCGTGAACTGGCGCAGGCTTACGAACAACTGGAAAAACCTGTCGAAGCCGAAACTGCTTACCGCGCCGCCATCGAACGCGACCGCATTTATCTGGATCATCACGCGGCGCTGGTCAATTTCCTGCTCAATCAGGAAGAACCCGCCAAAGCCAGAACGGCGTTTGCTCAGATGTTGAAAATCGCCGCCGAACAGGACGCCACTGACGAAGCGTTTGAATATCTGGCCGATGAAGAGGGCTTCGATCCAGATTCGGCCAGACTGCGTGAAGATTTGTTACTGGCGTTCCCGAAAGAAATCGCCGCCAGCCAGTCGGCTCAGCGTTTGCTGGCCGATTTGCAGGAAGCCCAAAACAAAATCGCCGATGCAATCAAATCCACACAACGCGCCATCGCCATCGAAGCTACCGTCGAAGATTACGAATCGTTGTCGCGGTTGTATCGCCAACAGCGCCGCTTCACAGAAGCTCTGGCAGCCGCAAACCAGGCGCTGAAGCTTGACGACACTGCGACATACATTCAATTTGAACGCGCTTGTTCGCTGGCTCAGCTTGGCCGCAAACGCGAAGCCATCGCCGCTTTGAAATTGATGACCGAAGCCGAACAACCTGTGTTTTTCGACGCGGACGACCCCGACCTGCAACCGCTGGCGGCGATGCCGGAATTCAAGGCGATCAAAGAGAAGATGCGGGAGCCTGTTGGTAATGAACCATCCATAAAGGAAAGTCAGGGAGAAGCTACAAAGAAACCTTAAACGTTTTCGAGCGCAATTTGATTTTCTCCTAGCCCAGCCGTTCACGGCTGGGAATAGCGGAAAGAATAGGAATAAGCCCGGTTCACCGGGCTTATGATCGGCTTCAGCCAAATAGAGAGCAGCAATGCCGCATACTTTTCATCAACTCTATTTTCACTTTGTTTGGGGGACGCATTCCCGACAATCTTTGATTGAGCGTGAATGGCGACCGCAGTTGTTGAACATTCTGAATGAAAATGAAGAAGTCAAAAAGCGTGGCGGTCAGCCGATTCGACATAACGCCATGCCAGATCACGTTCATTTATTGGTGCGCCTTCCACCGAAAATCAATCTGTCCGAGTTTATTGGTCAGGTGAAAGGCGCAACTTCTTTTCGCGTTAACCTAGACCTGAAGCCCAAATTCAAATTGGTTTGGCAGGAAGGTTATGGCGTGTTTAGTCTTCGCAAGGATGAACTCGAATTAGTCTGTCGTTACATTGACCAGTAGGAAAAGCATCATGGAAACGGAAATCTTTCAGTTTTGATGGAGCGAATGGAAATTGACCAGGATGATTGGCTCTCTGAAGAAGAGATGGCTAAAGCCGACGGGGCAAGCCCGGTAAACCGGGCTGAATGATTGGTTGACGCTTTTCCCAGCCGTGAACGGCTGGGCTAGGGAAAATGCTTTTTGGACTGAATAGCAATCTGGGAAAAAGCGGTTTGTTCAACTTTGTTTGTTGCTGGCATTGCGGTGTGGTTTCGGCTGTTGCCTGAAGCGCAAAATTTGTTAGCATCTGGCGGCAAACGTAACCGCAATTTTCCGAAGAATCACACAATGCCGAATTTCGATCACCAACTTGGCACGGATGTTTTGCCAGAAAGCCAGCAGAAGCTGCAAAAGCCTCCGCTGTACAAGGTGCTGTTGCACAACGACAACTACACGACGATGGAATTCGTCGTGCTGATCCTGATGGAAATCTTTCATCACTCGGAAAACGATGCGATTCGCATCATGCTGCAAGTTCACAACCTGGGGCTGGGAGTTGCGGGCGTGTACACATTTGAAATCGCGGAAACGAAAATCGCCAAAGTCTCCGCGCTGGCTCAGGAGCACGAGTATCCACTGCTTTGCACGCTGGAAGAAGAATGAAGGAAGTTTCCAGTCGCCAGTTTTCGGTTTCCAGTAAAGGGCAACCGGAAACTGGCGACTGGAAACTGGAAACAGAAATATGATTACCAGAGAATTACAAGCCACTTTAACCCACGCCGCCAACGAAGCAATCAAGCGTCGGCATGAATTTCTGACGTTGGAGCATCTGCTTTACGCGATGACTCAAGACCAGACGGCCAGCGATGTGTTGTTCAATTGCGGCGGCGACATCGAATTGTTGCGGCGCGAATTGGATGAATTTTTCAAAAACACCATGACGCCGCTGCCGCGCGGAGTGGATCGTTACCCCGAACAAACCGCCGCTTTCGAGCGCGTGATTGACCGCGCGTTGATGCAGGCGCAATCTTCTGGGCAGGATCAAATTGACGGTGGCAACATTCTGGCTTCGCTGTTTGACGAACATCATTCACACGCCAAGTTTCTGATCGAAAAACAAGGCATCACGCGAACAGACATTCTTTATTACATCTCGCATGGCATTTCCAAACTCAGCGGCGAAGGCGAAGAGCTTCCGCTTGGCGACGATGACGACGAATTCGAACCGCAAAAAGTCCGCGATCCGTTGACGGCTTTCACTACCGACCTGATTGCTCGTGCCGCCGAAGGCAAAATTGATCCGCTGATCGGTCGCCAGATCGAACTGGAACGAACGATTCAGGTGTTGTGCCGACGAAGGAAAAACAATCCGCTTTATCTGGGCGATCCCGGCGTGGGCAAAACCGCCATCGCCGAAGGCCTGGCGCTGAAAGTTCATAAAGAAGAAGTACCCGACGTGTTGAAAGGCGCGGAGATTTATTCGCTGGATATGGGCGCGTTGCTGGCCGGAACACGTTATCGCGGAGAATTCGAACAACGACTGAAAGCCGTCATCACCGCCTTGCAAAAAAAGCCCGGCGTGATTTTGTTCATTGATGAAATCCACACCATTGTCGGCGCGGGAGCAGTTTCGGGCGGTTCGATGGATGCGTCGAACATTCTGAAACCGGCGTTGGCCAGCGGCGAATTGCGCTGCATCGGTTCGACGACTTACAACGAATACAAAGCTTCGTTCGAGCGCGACCGTGCTCTGGCTCGGCGATTCCAGACGATTGAAATTTCCCAGCCTAGCATCGAAGACAGCTACAAAATTCTGCAAGGGTTGCGAAGCTATTACGAAGAACATCACGGCGTGAAATACACCGACGAAGCTCTGCGCGCCGCCGCTGAGCTTTCGGCAAAACACATCAACGACCGTTACTTGCCCGACAAAGCCATTGACGTGATTGACGAAGTCGGCGCGGCCACAAAACTGAAACCGGCGGAAGAACGTCCCGAAACCATCACTGTTCACGAAGTCGAATTGGTCGTCGCCAAGATGGCGAAAATCCCGCCACGTTCGATTTCCAAATCGGACAAAGAGCGGTTGCAAGACCTGGAAACCGATTTGCGGATGGTGATTTTCGGCCAGAACCACGCCATCAAACAGGTGGTGGATGCGATCAAGCTTTCGCGTTCTGGGCTGGGCAACCCTGAAAAGCCAATCGGCTCGTTTCTGTTTTCCGGTCCGACTGGCGTTGGCAAAACCGAACTTTCCAAACAACTGGCCAAAAGTCTGGGCGTGGAATTTCTGCGCTTCGATATGAGCGAGTACATGGAAAAACACACTGTGTCTCGGCTGATTGGAGCGCCGCCGGGTTATGTCGGTTTCGATCAAGGCGGTTTGCTGACCGACGCGGTTCGCAAAACGCCATACTCTGTGGTGGTGCTGGACGAAATAGAAAAAGCACATCCGGACGTGTTCAACATTTTGTTGCAGGTGATGGATCACGCCACGCTGACCGACAACAACGGCAAAAAAGCCGATTTCCGAAACGTCATTCTGATTATGACCACCAACGCCGGAGCGCGGGAATTGAGCGGCACCAAGATGGGCTTCAAGCAAGCCGACGACGGCGGCATCGGCGGCACAGGCAGCAAAGCGCAAGGTGCGATTGAGCGCGCCTTCAGCCCTGAATTTCGCAATCGGTTGGATGCCTGGATCGCGTTTGACCAGCTTAGTTTTGAAAACATCGAACGTGTCGTAGACAAATTCATCGGTCAGTTGCGAATGCAGTTGAAAGACAAAAACATCGAACTGGAAATGACCGAAAGCGGGCGCGCCTGGCTGGCGAACAAAGGATTCGACAAACAATTCGGCGCTCGGCCAATGGCCAGGCTGATTCAGTCTCAGGTCAAAGAAAAACTCGCCAACGAAGTTCTGTTCGGCTGTCTGCAAAACGGCGGCAAAGTCATCGTCACAGAAGAAGGCGGCGAATTGACACTGGATTATCAAAACAGTTGATGGACGGAAAGCCGGTTGCAATGAGCACAGCTACGGCCATTTCATTTGCAGAAACAATCAAACGCCAAGCCCGCGCGCTCGGCTTCGACAAAGTCGGCATCGTTCCTGCCGCAGCTTTGACCGAAGAGGGCGCGCGTTTGCGTGAATGGATTGCGCGCGGTTTTCACGGGCAGATGAATTACATGGCTCGTGACCCGGAACAACGCAGCGATCCGCGCTTGTTGATGCCTTCGGCCAAATCGGTTGTCTGCGTGGCGTTGAATTACTTTCAGCCGGAAAAGCATTCCGACTCGCCCGAAGTAGGGAAAATTTCGCGCTACGCCTGGGGCGATGATTATCACGACGTGCTGCGCGACAAGTTGAAAGCTTTGCTCGCCTGGATTCAGCAGCAAGCTCCCGAAGTCGAAGGGAAAATCTGCGTAGACACCTCGCCGATGATGGACAAGGCCTGGGCGGTGCGCGCCGGAATCGGCTGGCTGGGAAAACACACCAACGTCATCACCAAAGAATTCGGCTCGTGGGTGTTTCTGGGTGAGTTGCTGTTGTCGGTGGAACTGGATTACGACTCACTGATCGAAGCTGACCACTGCGGCAAATGCACAGCCTGCATTGACGCTTGCCCGACGGCGGCGATCATCGCGCCTTACCAACTGGACGCGACGCGCTGCATTTCGTACGGGACGATTGAACTGCGCGAACCGGAATTGCCGGAGCCGATCAAATCCAACCTGGAGGGCTGGGTGTTTGGCTGCGACATTTGCCAGGACGTTTGCCCCTGGTCGCGGTTTTCCAAACAGAGCAGGGAAGAACGCTTCACGCCGCGAGAAGGAATCGTCGAGCCGAAGCTGCAAGAGATGGTCGAACTGTCGCAGGAAGAATTCTCCGCCCGCTTTCGAAAAAGCCCCGTCAAGCGAGCCAAACTTACGGGGCTGAAACGCAACGCTGAATCAGTCGCTGGTCGCTTTGCCGATTGAGCCGCCCGGATGCCAAGCGTTGTATTCCCGCCGAGAGATGTTTTTGCGTGCTTGCAATTCGATGCTCAGCGCGGCCAGCACGTAAATTTCCGCCAGGATGCTGGCGCGCGGTTCGAAGTTCAGCGGGCTGCCTTCGCACTCGACTCCGGCATATAAAAACTCATCGCTTTGCTGTGCCAGCCATGAATTCGGATTGCCAGAGACGCCGACGATCTTCACGCCATTTCGCTTCAACGCGATGATCGCGGCCTTCAGTTCCATCGTTTCGCCGCTGTTCGACAGCGCGATGACTATGTCGCCGGGAACGACCTGCCCGGCGCTGCCGTGAACGCATTCGGTGGCGTCCAGGAAGTACGTCGGTGTGCCTACACTGGCGAGCAGCGCCGCGATGTAGCCCGACACGTATTCCGGTTTGCCGATGCCCGTGACGTGAACTCGTTTGCCCTTGGCTTCGGCGGCGGTGATGAAGTCGGCGACTTTTTGAAAGTACGCCTCGCCGCCGATTTTGGCGCGCAGCTTCGACAGTTCAGCAATCGCCGTATCCAGGAAGAACGGAATCGCGTTGTCGTAAGGCGACCGGGCTACACCGGAGTCTACGGCAACAGCCGTAGACTCTGGTGTAGCAGTGAAGTTTGCGCCGTCGTAAAGCTCGAACACGCGCGCCCGGCTGTTCGTCAGGTCAGGCGTCGCGCCCAAAATTTCGCAGCAGGCTGCGCCGCAAGCATTCGCCAGTTTCAGCACATCCGTCCACGCCAGGCCGAAATGTAATCCGGCCAACATCCCGCCAAAAAACGCATCGCCCGCTCCGGTGGAATCAATCGCGTTCGCACGATAAGACGCTACGCGGTCGTTTAGTTCGTCCGAAGCAATCGCGCAACCGGCTTCGCCGTCGGTGATGACGACGGCTTTGGCTTTATATTTTTCGCGCAAGATTTGCGCTGCTTTCAGCGCGTCGCTTTCGCCGGTGATTTCGATGACGGCGGCTTTGGAAGGCTTGATGTAATCGGCCAGAGACAAAGCGCGCTCGAATTGGTCGGCGTTGCCAAGAGCTTGCAGCGCGTCGCTGCGCGGAATGTCCACGTCGAGCGCGGTCGTCACTCCGGCTTCGCGCGCGATTTCCAGCACGGCGACGACCGCTTCGAGCGGCAGTTGAGAAATTTCGGTTGAAATGATTTTTGAACTGCGAATGTACTCGGCGTGCTGGGCGCGGATGTAATCGCCAGTGGTTTCGCTGGTCGCTGCCGGACTCATATAAATCGCGCGGCCTCCGCCGGGAGCGACGAAGATGTGCGCGAACGATGATGACGCGCCGTCCAGCGTGATGTGTTTATCAATCGAGTAGCGATCCATTCCGGCGCGCAGAAAACGTCCGTATTCGTCGTCACCTTGTTTGCCGAAAATGCCTGTGCGCAAACCGAGCAAGCTCGCCCAAGACAAATGATTGAGCGTCACTCCGCCGACCAGCATTTGCGTGGTCGA
Source organism: Acidobacteriota bacterium (assembly GCA_033763255.1). Classification (GTDB taxonomy): domain Bacteria; phylum Acidobacteriota; class Blastocatellia; order RBC074; family RBC074; genus RBC074. The sequence goes on from JANRKX010000046.1 coordinate 60,345, forward strand.
ACCGTTTTCGTATCGGTCGAGCGCGATTTTTTCTTCACTGCCGATGATACGCGGCGTGCGGTAAATCAAATCCACCACCATCGAACCGATTCCAACGAGATCAAAACGTTTATTCATAGCAGAAGTAGACAGTAGACAGTAGACAGCAGTGACTGGCCAAAGTTGTGTTTACGAACGTTGGCTGCTGTCTTCTGTCTACTTTTTACAAATGATCAATGATGACGTTGGTCATCACAGTAGTTTTGGCGTTGCCGCCCAGGTCGGGCGTAACGGCGCGTCCGTCTTTGATGACGGCTTTGACGGCGTCGCGGATGCGTTGCGCCGCCTCGAATTCTTCCAGATGCTCCATCAACATCGCGCCGCACAAAATCATCGCCGCCGGATTCACTTTGTTTTGCCTGGCCAGATCAAGCGCAGCTCCGTGCGCGGTTTCAAAGATGGCGACGTCGTCGCCGAAACTGGCTCCGGGTGCCAGGCCGAAACTGCCGACCAGCCCGGCGCATAAATCCGAAATGATGTCGCCGTATTGATTCGGCATCAGCAACACGTCCCAGCCTTCGGGTTTGCAAGCCAGTTGATAGACACAAGCGTCAATCATCGCGTCGTCGCATTTCACTTTGGGGTAATTCGCGGCGACTTCGCGCGCCGTGCGCAAAAACAACCCGTCGGTCAATTGCAGCACATTGGCTTTGTGAATGACGCTCAACCGCCGCCGCCAACGTTGCGTGGCGTATTCAAACGCGAATCGAGCGGCGCGTTCGGATGCCTTGCGCGTAGTGATTTTGATGGCTTCGGCGGCGTCGGGGCCGATGGCGTGTTCATATCCGCTGTACAGGTCTTCGGTGATTTCGCGTATGACGACGACGTTGAGTTTGGGCGCGTGCGAACTGACGCCTTCAAACGCACGCAACGGGCGAACGTTGACGAAGGCTCCCAGCTCGATTCGCAAAGCGGTGTTGACGTTGGAATATACGCGCTGGGTGTGATCGGTGTGCGACACCAAGACCTTTTCGCCCATCGCTTCGATGATGACCGGGCCTTTCAGCGCGACTTTGTTCTGGCGAATTTTGGTGACGGTTTCGGAGGGCAACGGTGTGCCCAATTCTTTTTCCGCTTGCCCGCCGACCAGGGCGAAGTCCCATTGGCATTTGACGCCGGTCGCTTCGATGACGCGAATCGCTGCGTCGCAAATTTCCGGGCCAACGCCGTCGCCTTTGATGACAGTGATTTTGTGCATGGCTGGGAGTTGGGAGTTGGGAGTTGGGAGTTAGAGGCGTTATCTGAATGTGCCTCTTTGTACCCTATCTCCCATCTCCCAGCTCCTAACTCCTATTTCTTTTTCAGCACTTGTTGAATCGCCGCTTCCGCCAGTGGAGCCATCAGCTTGTAGCCTTCGGCGTTTGGATGCAGGCCGTCGTTGGCCAGTTCCGCTTTGAGCATGCCTTTTTCGTCCACCATCTTGCTGAAGTAATCCAGGTAAGTGTGACCGTTGGCTTTGCAATACGCTTTCAACCAATCGTTGAGCTTCAGGATGTTTTCCGGCGAACGTCGTTCGGAGACTTTGTTTTTGCCGTAATCGTGAATCGGCAGCACGGATGCAAAGATGACTTTGATGCCGTTGGCTTTGGCCAGTTCGGCAATCGAAGCGTAGTTGTCGGTAATCATCTCAATTGTCATCGGGCCGGTGTTGCCTGCGATGTCGTTGGTTCCGGCCAGAATGACAATGGCTTTCGGTTTGTGAGCAAGCACATCCGGGCGCATGCGGATCAACATCTGCGGAGTCGTTTGCCCGCTGATGCCTCGATTGATGTACGGTTTGCCTGAAAAGTATTCGGCCAGCTTCCAGCCGTCGGTGATTGAATCGCCCAGGAACACCACGCGAGCTTCGTTCTTTTCCGCAGCGGGAACTTTGGCGTTGGCTTCCTTGTAGCGGTTGAGTTGCGGCCAGTCCTGCATTCGGCGTTGCAACCGATCAATCTGCTGTTTCAACGCTTCGGGCGAATCCGGCGCAGGCGTTTGCGTCGCCGGTTGTTGGGCGACGGCGACAGCGGTCAGCAGCAGAAAATACATTCCAAGGGCAAAGTGGCGAAATCGCATGAGTGGTCTCCAAAAAAGTAAGGTGATGCCGATTACCTCGGCACGAGGATCAAATCTTCCGGCGGATGCGTCAGCTTGATCGTGTTGCGCGAAATCTGGATGACGCTGTGCAAATGACCGACGCGGGCTTCGGACAAAATCCACAGCTTGTCGTCACGGCTGGCCGCAGCGCGCAGCCACTGCTCGAAATTGGCCAGCCCCGAATTTTTGTCTTTGAAATAAGCCAGCAACCGGCGATAGAGCTTCGGCCAGATGGCGAGTGTTTCCAAACTTGCCAGGTCAGGAACTTTCGCGCCTTTCAGCGTTTTGTCCTTGCTCCAAAACCCGCGTTTGTTGCCCCACGCAGCATTGGCCAGCGCCGTGAACTGGTTTCGCAAATCGGTCGGCAAGCCTTCGTAAAACGCCGGATACGCCCAACCGGTTTCGGCGAGCCTGGCGTTGATGCTGCGGCTCATCCACAGCACATCGAGAAAGACTTCGCTGCCGCTGGCGCGTGACGTTTTTTCGGCAAACACGAACGAAACCGGTCGTCCGTCGGGATCAATCGCCTTGGTCAGAATGTACCCTGGCAAAGGGTGCGGTTCGGCATTGCGAACGCTCAAGCCTTCGCCGTCGGAAAACTCCACAGTGCGAAAGCCAATGGCATTCAGCGCGAAGTTGCGCGCTTTGGTGGCGAAGTCCAGATGCTGGTGCGAGCCGCGAAAATGCAGTTCCAGTGCGTCAATCGCTTCCAGTCGCAACTGGACAAACCCTCCGGCATTGAAATCGGCGTCGCGTTTGCCGTCGCCCAACTTGCTGAGCAAGGCGCGATCTTCAGGTTTGAACCACACGGAATCTCCATCCGGTTGCGACCCAACCAGCTTCTGCTTTTTGTAAAACAGGTGAAACTCACCTTTGACCAATCGGTACGGCATAGACGACCTCCAACGAGATTGAGTCTGACCTCAGTCATTCAAATGTTTAGTTGGCCAGCAAATGCTCGAAGCCTTTTTTATGTTCGCGGCACATTTTCTGGGCGGGAATGGCTTTGCCGGGATTGCACAGGCCGAGCGGGTTGAACACGTCTTTGACAGCCAGCATCGCGTTCAGCGACGCCTGATCGAAGATCATCGGCATGTAATCAATCTTGTCGAGGCCTACGCCGTGTTCGCCGGAAATCGAACCGCCCGCGTCTACGCAAAGCTTCATGATTTCCTTGCTGGCTTTGTGAACGCGCGCGACTTCGTCAGGGTCGCGTCCATCGAAATTCAGGTTCGGATGCAGGTTGCCGTCTCCAGCGTGGAAGACAGTCGAAAGCCGGATGTTGTACTTGGCTCCGATGGCGTAAATGCCTGCCAGCACATCGGGCAATTTAGTGCGCGGAACTACGGCATCCTGAACGAACAAGTCAGGGCTGATTCTGCCCAACGCGCCGAACGCTCCTTTGCGGCCCGCCCAGAGTTTCTTGCGCTCCGTTTCGTCCGAAGCCGCGCGAACGTTGCGAGCGCCGTTGGCGAAACAAATGTCTGTCGCGCGTTTGGCCTGGGTTTCCAATCCCGCCTGCAACCCATCCAGTTCGACGATCAAACACGCCGCCGCGTCGCGCGGATAACCGGCAGCATAAATCGAATCTTCGACGGCTGCGATGACGACCTTGTCAATCATCTCCAACGCGGCGGGCAGCAAGCCGGCGGCGATGATGGCCGAAACGGCTCGGCTGGCGTCGTTCAAATCCAGAAAGTCCGCCAACAAGGTGATGACCATTTGCGGCGTGCGCGTCAGCCGGACGGTGACTTTGGTGGCGATGCCCATCGTGCCTTCGCTGCCGACAAACGCGCCGAGCAAATCAAAACCAATCGAATCGGCTCCGGCTCCGCCCAGATTGACGATTTCGCCCGTTGGTAGCACGACTTCCAAACCGAGAATATGATTGGTCGTCGCTCCGTATTTCAGACAATGTGGGCCGCCAGCGTTTTCGGCTACGTTGCCGCCGATGGTGCATGAAGTTTGCGACGAAGGATCGGGCGCGTAATGGTATCCGCGTTCGGCGACGGCTTGGGACAATCGGACGTTGATTAAACCCGGCTGCACGACGGCTCGGCGATTGACGTAATCCACTTCCAGCACTTTGTTCATTCGCGCCATTTCGATGATGACGGCGCGCTCACCTTTTTCACAGCCGACCGCCACCGCGCCCGAACTCAAACCGGTTCCGGCTCCGCGCGGGCCGAAGGGAATGCCGTTTTCTGCCAGCAGTTTGACGATGAAAGAAACCTGTTCGGTGTTGCTGGGGAAAACCACAGCCAGCGGACGCGATTTGTGCGTCGTCATCGCGTCGCATTCATAAACCAACATTTCATCAGCGTCGGTGGCGACAGCGTCTTTGCCCAGAATTTCGCGCAGACGCGCGACGATCTTCGATTCCAGTTGTTCGGACATTGCTCGGATTCCTTTTGCCCGAACCAGCTAAAACTTTTCAGACAGGATTTACAGGATTCAACAAGATGAACGCTGTTTCAGGATTGTTTTGACGCCAATCCTGTTCATCTTGTTAATCCTGTCTATTTTCTTTGTCTCAACGTTTTTCAAGTTCGGTTAAATTGAGTGATTTTGTGACTTCCGTTAGGCGGCTGCTAGAATACGTTCCGAACAATTCCAAAGGCAAGCAAACATGAATTTACCAGTGCTCAAAGACAGTTTTGGCCGCGCCATCCGCGATTTGCGGATTTCTATTACTGACCGTTGCAACTTTCGCTGCTTTTACTGCATGCCGACCGAAGCTATGGAATGGAAGCCGAAGCCGGAGATTCTGACTTACGAAGAAATCATTACGCTGGCTGAAGTGTTCGTTGGTTTGGGCGTCAATAAACTGCGCGTGACCGGCGGCGAGCCTATGTTGCGGCGCGATTTGGAAAGTCTGGTCGAACGGTTGGGCGCAATTCCGGGCATTGCGGATTTGGCGATGACGACCAACGCGCACTTTTTGCGCGGTCGCGCCGAAGCCTTGAAGCGCGGCGGTTTGCAACGCATCACCATTAGTTTGGATTCGCTGACGCCGGATCGTTTTTCATTGCTGACAGGACGAAACGAACTCCATCGAGTACTGGACGGCATTGACGCCGCGCTCGAAGCCGGGCTGCATCCGGTCAAGGTCAATTGCGTGATGATGCGCGGCATCAACGACGACCAAGCCGTCGTGTTTGCCGAATTTGCCCGCGCCAAAGGGGTCCACGTTCGCTTTATCGAATTTATGCCGCTGGACAACGGCAAAGTCTGGAAACGCGAGATGGTCATGCCCGGCGAAGAAACCCGTGCCCGCATCCACGAAGCCTTCCCGCTGGAGCGAGTGAAATCCGACAACTTGAGTGAGACGGCTCGGCGTTGGCGTTTCGCCGACGGAGCGCCCGGCGAAATCGGCTTCATCAATCCGGTCACACAACCGTTCTGCGGCCATTGCAGCCGCATTCGCCTGACCGCCGACGGAATGATTCGCACGTGTCTGTTTTCCAACGTCGAACACAACATCAAGGCGCTCTTGCGCGCCGGAGCTACGCGCGACGACCTGATTGACTTCATCGCCGCGACCATCGAAAAGAAAGAAGAACGCCACCACATCAACGACCCGGAGTTTGTGCAGCCACTGCGGACGATGTCGTGCATAGGAGGGTGATTGGGAAATGCCAGCTAAAGATTTTTACCACGACAGTTTGAAACAGGCGCTCATCAAAGATGGCTGGGATGTGACGGCTGACCCTTTGACATTCAAATGGGGCAAGAAAGACATTTACATTGATCTTGGCGCAGAAGAAATTATTGCGGCGGAAAAACGCGGACGGCGCATTGCTGTTGAGATCAAAAGCTTCATCAGCGATTCCGAAGTCGAAGACCTGAAAAATGCGCTTGGGCAATTCATTCTTTATCACGACATCATGTTGCGCTTGGAACCGGATCGAACGCTGTACCTGGCCGTCCGCGAATCTACTTACGCAGATATTTTTGAAGAACCGATAGGCGAGATACTGTTGGAGAACCGGCGCATCAAACTGATCGTCTTCGATCCGCAAAAGGAGGTGATTCTGAAATGGATAGACTAGACACATTTCGTCAAATCATTCGTGATGTGCTTTCGGCTTATGTCGAAATTCGCTATGCCAATGGCGATATTCAAAATGAAGCCGTATTCGACGAAGAGCGCAACCGATACCTGGTCGTATCGCTTGGTTGGGATTCGGCCAAGCGAATCCACGGCGCGCTGATTCACATAGACATCATTGCTGGCAAGGTTTGGATTCAACGTGACGGCACCGAACACGGCATCGCGCGAGAGTTGGTTGCGGCAGGCATTCCACGAGAGCAGATTGTTTTAGGGTTCCACCAAGCAGAAGTCAGGCCCTTGACGGAATACGCTGCTGCCTGAGCGAATCAACGACCCAGAGTTCGTGCAGCCGCTGCGAACGATGTTTTGCATTGGTCGCTAATGAAGAGTTTTGAGGCGAAAGTATGAATGAAGATGTTGAACAGACTAGGCGTTTGCTACAAGGAAACATTGTCCGGTTGGCTGAATCACGTTTGGAACGTGCTCTTTCCGCAGCCGAAAACAAGGCAATCGAGAAGATCGAATCGCTAATGATGCTGGAAGCGATTGAGCAAAGTTTTAGCCATTACTCGGCAACCGCTAACAGTATTGAAAAAGAACTGTCTGCTATCTCGCAACAAGCTTTTGGCGCTTAATGAACGCTTGTTGAATCGTATCTCTATCTTTTCAGGGGAGCCAATCAACGGCTGAGAGTTCGTCGTAAGACGAAGACCCTTGGAACCTGACACGGTTAGCACCGTCGTAGGAAGAAAGGACAAACAATGAAAAACAACGGAAACAATTCAAATCACAATTCTCTATCCATCGAAACTCAACTTCCCAATTCGCAGCGCGTGTATATCAACGGCCAGGCCGAAGGCGTCAGCGTGCCATTTCGTGAAGTCAGTTTGAATGTCACCAAAGGCTTCAACGGACAAATCGAAGTCAACGAACCCGTGCGCGTGTATGAAACCAGTGGCCCGTGGGGCGATCCGCAGTTCAGCGGCGATGTGCGCGACGGGCTTCCGGCATTGCGCCGACAGTGGATTATCGAGCGGGGAGACGTCGAAGAATACGAAGGCCGTTCAGTCAAACCGGAAGACAATGGCTATCGCTCTTCGGAAGAAGCGAATTACGCCGCGCAAAAAACCAAAGGCAAGCTGGAAGAATTTCCCGGTCTGCGCCGCCAACCGTTGCGCGCCAAAGCCGGTCACAACGTGACGCAGATGCATTACGCCCGCCGTGGGCTAATCACGCCAGAAATGGAATTCGTCGCCATCCGCGAAAACCTCGGACGCGAAGCCGCGTTTGAAGCCATGAACGACCGCAGCAAATTGAACTTCCAGCACAAAGGCGAATCGTTCGGAGCTTCGCTGCCTTCGCACGTCACGCCGGAATTCGTTCGCGCTGAAGTCGCTCGCGTGCGGGCGATCATCCCCGCCAACATCAATCACCCCGAAATCGAACCCATGGCGATTGGCCGCAACTTTCTGGTCAAGATCAACGCTAACATCGGCAACTCGGCTGTGGCTTCAAGCATTGAAGAAGAAGTCGAAAAGATGCGCTGGGCGACCAAATGGGGAGCTGACACCGTGATGGATTTGTCCACCGGCAAAAACATTCACGCCACGCGCGAATGGATCATCCGCAACTCGCCCGTGCCGATTGGAACCGTGCCAATCTATCAGGCGCTGGAAAAAGTTTCTGGCAAAGCCGAAGAACTGACTTGGGAAATTTACCGCGACACGTTGATTGAACAGGCTGAACAGGGAGTTGATTACTTCACCATCCACGCCGGAGTCCGGCTGCCGTACATACCGCTGACGGCCAAACGCACGACGGGCATTGTCAGTCGCGGCGGTTCAATCATGGCCAAATGGTGTCTGGCGCATCATCGGGAAAGTTTTCTGTACACGCACTTCGCTGAAATATGCGAAATCATGAGAGCTTATGACGTGAGCTTCAGTTTAGGCGACGGCTTGAGGCCAGGTTCGATTGCCGACGCCAACGACGAAGCTCAGTTTGCGGAACTGGACACGCTGGGCGAACTGACCAAAATCGCCTGGGGAATGGATTGTCAGGTGATGATCGAAGGCCCGGGTCACGTTCCAATGCACTTGGTCAAAGAGAATATGGAAAAACAGTTGGCCGTCTGTGACGAAGCTCCGTTTTACACGCTGGGGCCGCTGACGACAGACATTGCCCCGGGTTACGACCACATTACGTCGGCAATTGGCGCGGCTATGATCGGCTGGTTCGGCACGGCGATGCTGTGTTACGTCACGCCGAAAGAACATTTGGGGCTACCGGATAAGAAAGACGTGAAAGACGGCGTCATCACCTACAAGCTGGCCGCGCACGCGGCTGATCTGGCCAAAGGTCATCCCGGTGCGCAGTTGCGAGACAATGCCGTCAGCAAAGCGCGCTTTGAATTCCGCTGGGAAGATCAATTCAACCTTTCGCTCGACCCCGAAACCGCGCGCGAATTCCACGACGAAACCTTGCCGCAGGAAGGCGCAAAGCAAGCGCATTTCTGTTCGATGTGCGGCCCGCATTTCTGTTCGATGAAGATCACGCAAGACGTGCGCGAATACGCCGCCAAGCAAGGCGTGGATGAGCAAAAGGCTTTGGCCGTCGGAATGGCTGCCAAGTCTGAAGAGTTCAAACAGGCCGGAGCGGAAATTTACGTCAAGGCGTAAGGAGCTTGAAGCCATGAAAAAGCTGTGGGGAATTGTCTGTGTGGTAAGCGTGGCGGTTGTATTGTTGTGGGGGCAGCTGGCTGCGGCTCCGAAACGACCTCATATCGTGTTTGTCAGCGGAGACCACGAATACGGATCGGAAAGCACGTTTCCGATACTTGCCGCTGAACTGGAAAAGCATTACGGCATGCAGACGACCGTCTTGAAATCCTTTCCGGATGAAAATGCCGAAGAGAACATTCCCGGTTTGGAAGCCCTGGCCAATGCGGACGTGGCGGTGTTTTTTCTTCGGTGGCGACGATTGCCTGCTGAGCAAGTCGAACACATTCGCAAATACCTGAATTCGGGCAAGCCGGTCGTTGCGTTCCGAACGACGACGCATGCCTTCAACTATCCCAAAGGCCATCCGATGGAAATCTGGAACAGCTTTGCTCCGGCATACTTGGGCGCTCCGCCGGGTTGGGGGAATGGTCATTATCATTACGGCCACAAATCCAGCACGGACGTTCGCATTGTGGCCGGAGCGGAAAGCGACTCGATTTTGACTGGCGTCGCATCCAGCTTTCACGTGCGGTCGTGGCTGTATCATGTGTTGCCGAACTTTCCACCCGCAGATGCCAAACAATTGTTGATCGGACGTTCGGTGGATTCGGAGCGCAAAGATGCGGTGGAAAATCCTGTCGCGTGGGCTTGGCGAAACAAGGCCAACGCGAAGGTGTTTGTCACGACGCTTGGCCATCCCGAAGATTTCCAGGTGGAATCGGTGCAGCGACTGATCGTCAACGGCATTCATTGGGCGGCGGGCAAAACCGTGCCGAAAAAATGGGCGGGGAAGTTCAACGTAGACGTGAAATACCACGGCATCAGGGCGACGAAATGAAACGAGCTTTTGCATTCAGTCTGGTGGTTGTGTTGTTGGCGAGTGGCGTTACGGCGACTCCGCAGCGCAAAAAGCGTCCGCCGAAACCGGCGGCAGTGAAAACGGCGACGGAAAAACCTTCGCCGTTTTTTGACGCAGAGCGACTGGCCAGGCTTTCGGAGCGGATGAAGTCGTTTGTGGACCGAGGGCGCGCGGCAGGCATCGTCACGTTGCTGGCGCATCGCGGCAAACCGGTTCAATCGTTGGCGTTCGGCGTGCAGGATTTGGAAAGCCAAAAGCCGATGACGCAAGACACGATTTTTCAAATCGCTTCGATGACGAAGCCGATCACTTGTGTTGGCGTGATGATGTTGGCCGAAGACGGATTGCTGGCGATCAGCGATCCGGTGGAAAAATTCCTGCCGGGCTTTGCCAAGCTACAGATTCGAGAAAAAGGCGATGGCGACATCGAAGAAATTCGCAAGCCCTCGCGCAAAATCACCATCCGCGATTTGATGACGCATACGTCGGGAATGAGCGGCGGTTATCCCGAAGGTTTCGCGGATTTGTTTGCCAAACGTGACCGCACGTTGGCCGATGCCGTGGAAGCTTTCCCAGCGCGCTATCTGGATTTTGAGCCGGGCACGAAATGGAGCTACAGCAACATGGGCATTGCCACGCTGGGGCGCATCATTGAATTGGTTTCCGGCAAAAGCTACGAGCAGTTTTTAGAAGAACGATTGTTCAAACCGCTGGGCATGCACGACAGCCATTTTTTCGTTCCCGAAAGCAACCGCGACCGCATTGCGACGATTTACCGGCTGGACAATGACAAGCTGGTCAAAGCCGATGTGGATTTGTTTCGCTCCGAAGCGAAATATCCCGCCCCTGAAGCCGGGCTGTATTCCACTGCGCCAGACCTGTTTCGCTTTTACCAGATGATGCTCAATGGCGGCATGCTCGACGGCAAACGTATCTTGTCGAAGTTGTCCGTCGAGTTGATGACGGCCAACCACACCGGAGAATTGAAAGCTGGGTTCTCGCCCGGCATCGGATTTGGACTGGGCTGGGCGGTCGTTCGCAACACCGAAGGAACCTTTCGGCTGAATTCAATCGGAACTTATGGACACGGCGGATTGTGGAAAACCTACGGCTGGGTTGATCCGAAAAAAGAATTGGTTGGTGTGATTTTGCTGCAACGATTAAGCAGCGACGGCGATCTGGCGGATGAGTTCAATGCCTTTATGACAATGGCTGCTGCGGCGCTGATTGAGGGAAAGAGGGAATGAGAGAAGGCGGGAATGAGGGAAGGCGTGATGGCGGGAAAGAGAGAAGGAGGGATGGCTGGAATGAGGGATAGAGGGAAGGCGGGAAAGAGAGATTGAGGGCTGTTGAAAGCATTCTCACTCCCTATCTCTCTCCTTCCCTCTATTTCTCTCCGTCCCCTTGTCTCGCCGTCGCTCTATCTCTCCCGCCCTCACTGTTTCGGCACAAAAATCACCTGCGGATCGTCACGGTTGTTGTCGTCGCCGGTTACTCCGCGAAGGAAGTTTTTCATCGAACCGCCACCGTCAATGGCGAAAAGCGTCAATTGACCCGCTACGACGTGAGCGCGAATGGTCGCTCGCGGCAGCGTACCGGCTCGGATGAAATTGATGACTTCCTCGTTGCGGTTGGCGATGTGAGTCAGATTCCAGGTTCCGGATTCCGTCGCTGGTGCGCCCGTGCCGCTTCTGTACCCGCGCATAGTCCAGGTTCCGCCGGGATTGATCTGCAGTTCCATCGCATAACCCGTGCGATCCCAGCCGTCATACTCAGCGTGAACAACACCAATCGAATTGATCGTGTACATCACTTTCCACAGGCCGATGAAGTTTTCCGCCGTCGAAGTTTCCGCCAATCTTGAGTTGGTTTGCGGCGGCGGGTCTCGCCAACAAACGCGTGGCGTCACATCCACATCGCAATGAACCGAACTATAAGGAAATCCGTCTTCGCCGTATCCGCTGAAGCTGTGATTTTCCAGCAAAGAGTTTGATGGCGGTCGAGTTCGAATCAATTCGTTGCCGTCAATTCTGCCTTCCTGATCTTCGCCCGCCAGCCGAATCGTTGCATCCCAATAAGCGGCGAAGGTCACGTTCCAGTGCCAGCGATTGGTTGCTGCGTTAAAAGCTCGCCCGACTCCGGCGACTTTCCACTCCGGCGTTAGCAACAGGGTTTTTCCGATGGTCGAAGAGCGCCAAACCATGAACACGTCCTGAGCCGAATTGCTGACATCGGAAACCAATGCGTCTTCGGGAATTGGCGCTGCTCCGCCTTCAAAGCCGAAATCGTGCGCGCGCTCCGCCGGGCCGCGTCCAGCCAGATCAATGGTGTCTGTGTAATTGGCCGTAGCCATTTCTCGCGCCAGAAAGTCGCTGGCTTTGGTCAAACTGATGCTTGCGCCAAGCGGGCTGCGGCCACGTTGAAGCCGGTATTGATTGATTAACTCCAGCAAGCGCCTTTCTTCGTCTTCGAGCGGAATATCCGTCGCTGAATTTGGCGGCGGAGTCGGAGTCGGAGTTGGTGTTGGGTTCGCGGGCGGGGCAGAGGTCGTGGTTGTTGTGATAAGCACAAAAGCGTTGAATTCAGGGCTGGTGGTTAAACCGGTCATTGGCAGATTCAACGGTTGGCCGTTGTAAGTGCCGGACAAAATCGGAACGCCGTAAAAATCCTGCGGATTGCGAATTTCGTAGCGTGCGCCAGGTTGCAAAACGCCAGACACGTCCACCGAAACCTGGTTTTGCAAATCCCAGTTGTACACAGCGATGTTTGCGCGTCCTGATTCGTATCGGTTGGGGCGAACAAAAACTTTGACGCCGGTCGGACGACTGCTGCCGAATTGGCTGTTTTGATCCAACGAACTGGCCTGTTTCCAATTGCTGAAACTATACACTCGCCCCGGAGTGTCCCAGGGGTTCGGCGCATTGGAAAAATACCGGTTATTGTCCCATTGATAAACGTTCCAAACAGTGTTGGCCGGAGGATGCACCGAAATTATCTGGTCGTTGCCGATGACCGTGTTGTCTGTAAAGCTCAGATTTTTCCAGTATTTCAAATAAGCCGTGACGGCATTTCCGCTGACCAGATAATTGCCTTGCACGATTGTGCGGCCATTGGGATTGGCGATGTAGCCCAGGCCGAGCGATGCGCCGCGCGAATTCAATGGGTGATAAGTGTAGTTGTTGAGAATTTCAATTCGGTCAGACGGATTGATTGCCGCGCCAACCAAAATGTTGGGTTGGCGGTCGAATTCTTCTCGCGGGCGAGCCGGAGAGCCGTTGTTGAAAGAGATGTTTCCTTCAAACTTGTAGCCGATGACGTAACCTGATTCGGCAAAACCTTTCATTCCGGTTGCGTAATTGTCGAACGAGACGCAATCCAGAATTTGTTTTGTGCCGTCGCGGTTTTGCGAATAAATGCCGTGTCCGTTTCCGCGAGCTTCGCCTTCCCATCCATTGCGATACAACACAGTGCCGTAAATTTCCGAATCAACGGCGGGCGCCCAAAATGCTATGCCGTCGCCGTTGTTGTGGATGACCATATTGATGATCTTGATATGGTGGCCAAGTACGTTCATTCCTTTCGGGCGTTCGCGCGTGCGGTCTGTGTTCGGGTTGGTGATTTCAAAATCACGGAAGACTGTGTACGAACCTTCAACGCGGATGCCGCCGTGAATGGTTACTCGCTCGCCGGGATAAGCGCGAATCGTAATGGGCAACACGGACGTGCCATTCAAAAAGCAGGCGTAAGCACAGTTTTCCGTGCCGGAAAGCGGAGCGCCCGGAACGCTGTACACGCCTCCGCGCAGCCAGATGGTATCGCCGGGACGCGCAGGGCTGTTGCCAGCCAATGCCGTTGCCAGGTCAATCGGGCTTTGCAAACTGCCGGGATTGCGCGAACTGCCATTCGGCGCAACGAAAATTCCGCTGGTTGGTGCAGAAGGTGGCGTTGCAACCGGAGTCGGCGAAGGCGTTGGTGTCGCAACCGGAGTTGGCGTCGGAGTTGGAGTCGGTGTGGTGGTTGGAGTTGGAGTTGGAGTTGGAGTTGGCGTCCCAGAAATAGTCAGCGTCAACGTATTGGATGGAATTGTAATTAACGATGAACCGGCGAGAACTCCACGAATGACGTAATGATATGCGGTTCCCGGTGAAACCGTCGTGTCTTTGTAGTTGGTGATATTGGTGGGAAGCGTCGTCAGCAATTGAAACGATTGAGGAGCAGTAGACAATGCACGCATCACGCGAAACGAAGTCACCGAAATTGAACCGACGACACGCCAATTCAATTGCACCTCTGCCGAACCAGTCACGGAGCCGGTCAGACTGATGTTGTTATTGTTGATTTGTGCCGTTGTCGGTCGCCAAATGTACAGCGCGCTGATGATTAACGTCAGGCTCAACGTCAATGCTGAAACTCGCCAGCCGTTCAGCGCAGCTAAGGTCAGATGAGGAGTCACACGCTTTTTCAAATACGAAATCGCAGAGAGTCGGCGGAAATGGGAAAAACTGTATTGCATAAAACCTGTTATGACTTGCGTGATGGTACACGCTGGGGAAGATTCCGAACCGTAAAAGATTACAGGCGCGAAACGCAGACGCGATCCGGCGGTTCGCGCAAAGTATCAGACCATAAGACGAAACGTTCGTCAGCATAGTCTGCGACTGCTTAAGAAACCAAAGATACAGGGGAACTGATGCTGCGAGGCATGCGCATCAAATTGAATGGGGTGGAAGTGAAACCGTTGAGAGAAAAGCTTCACCGACAGCCGGAGTGTAGCCCATCGGGAAAAAATCGGTCAACGCTTTTTTCCCGAACGGCAAATACGCGACGCCGCAAATGACAATTAGCGGGTTTTGCCGCGTGTCAGCGTGCTGAAACTTTCGCGCGCTCCACGTCGAAACAACACGAAATCAACCAGTCCACGCAAAAATCCAAAGCCGTAGCCGAAGTGATAACACGCGAACACGATGGGAAGAATCGGCAGGAATTGAAGCTGGCCTGTTCGGCGGCAGGTGAGCACGGTCGCCGTCAGATTGGCCAGCAGGTAGGTGAAAAGATGTAAAAGTAATAAAACAAGAAACCAACGGCTGAACGGAGCCAACGCCAGCAACACAAACAAACTGCCCAACCACGCGCCGGGAACCAGATGCCGCCACGAAGCCGGAATCTTGTGTTTTTGAATGACGCGCACTTTCCAATATCCGTATTGCGAATACTGCCGCAGCAACGCCGTCAGCGAAGCGCGTGGGTGATACCACGACCGAATCCGTGCGGATTGCCAGATTTTGCCGCCTTGTCGCGTCAGTCGCAGGTTGAGTTCATCGTCTTGATTGCGAACCAGCTCTTCGTCAAACAATCCCAGATCGAGCAGTGTTTCTTTGCGCCAGCAACCATAAGTCACTGTGTCAACTTCGCCTTCGTATTCGACGTTGTGAAAGCGCGCGCCTCCGGCAGAAAAAGGCGAGTGATAAGCCAGGCTGATTGCTTGTTGTAAGTAGCCCGTTGCTTTCGTTCGTGCTGCGCCGCCGACGTTTTGCGCGCCGGTCTCTTTCAACACCATCACGCATTGGCGCAGATAATCGGGCGCGTATTCGGTGTGTGCGTCCATTCGCGCGATGATTTCTCCGCGAGCGGCAAGGATGGCGGCGTTCAAGCCTGTCGGCGTGATTTGTCGCGGGTTGGGAATCAGCCGCAAGTTCGGATGCTGCACGTGAAGTTCGGCGATGATTTGCGGCGTCGCATCGGTCGAATCGCCATCAGCGACCAAAACCTCTAAACAATCCTGCGGATAATCCTGACCAAGCGCGCCCGCCAGACAGTCGGCAATGTGCGCGGCTTCGTTGCGAACGGGCATGACGACCGAGACAAATGGCCAGTTGGTTTCAGGTTGAGCAATCGGATTTGTCATTGACGTTCGGTCAACGGCTTCAGCATTTCGCCTTTCCAGATTTCCTGAACGAGCGATTTTTGCCATCCCAGAGATTCATAAAACTTGATCGCCTGGAAATTTTCAGTGTTCACGCTCAATTGCATCAGCGTAAAGCCGCGTTCGCGGGCCGCAGTTTCTGAAACCTGCATCAACTGTTTTCCAACGCCGAATCCTTGAAATTTGGGATTGACGGCGATGGCCAGAATTCCGAATCGCGGTTGAGCGGCAGCTTTCGTCGTCGTTGGCGTTTTGGCAGAACCGCGAAATCGGCGATAAATGTTCAATCCGCTGACCAGACGATCACGAAAGAGCGGATTCAATGCCAACCACGGATGCGTCAGCACGCGCCAAGCCAGATACAGGCGATTGCGCTGCAAAAAGCCGGACATCGCTCCGCGAAACACGCCGCCAAAACAGAAGCCAGCAAATTCGCCATTGCACCACGCGCTGATGGCCAACGCATCGTGCGGCCCGGTCAGTTGCCAGTCGTAATATCGGCGAACCGATTCCAGTCCCAACGCCGTCAACGCGCTTTCGGGAAAGGCCGCCAGATGCACACGCGCGGCGGATTCCAAATCTGCCGATGTGAGCGGGCGAATTTCTATCTGCGAAGCGTTGGCCATTGGAGATTCTCTAAACGGTTAATCCGCCGCCACCGGAGCGGTGCGAAACCGGTTGGCGTTCAAACGCGCAAAATAACTTTGTCGCCACAACGCAACCATCACCAACTGTCTGATCAGCGGTTCGTGGCGGTCGTCGCCTTCCAAAAATGCCTTTGCTGTCTGGCGCAATCGTTCAGGCACAAACGGCGCATTGCGTAGCGCCTCGTGATCGGGAAGTTGGCGAATGAATTGGTGAAAATCCGGTTGCTGCCGAAAATAAGTTTTCCAGGGAACGCCGAACCCCCATTTACGATGCGATCGGATTTCAGTGGGCAAGCGATCTTCGACGGCTTTTCGCAGCACATGTTTGCTTTCCTGTTTCGACAGCAACTTTTCGCTGGGCAACGCCGCCAGGCCTTCGACCAGGCGGTAATCCAGAAACGGCACACGGCATTCGATGGAAGCGCCCATCGTCGTGCGGTCGTTGCGGTCGAGCACAGAACACAAAAACGTGTGTTGATCGTTGTACATCGCTTGCCGGACGAAATCGTTCGGGTAAAGTTTTTGCGCCTCAGCCAAAACACTTTCGCGGTATTCAAACGTCTGGCGAGCGGGTTCGGCCAACACATCCAGTTCATGTGGCAGCAGATCACAGGAATTGAAAAAAACCATTCGATCCGTTGCGCCCAACTTCAAAAATCGCGCCAGCTTGTCCAGCCGTCCGCTCAGTTTGAATGCCGACGAAACGCCCGGCAGCACAGGCCGCGCGGCGTTCAGCAGCATCGGATGTTGCAACGGTTTGTAGCGAACATATCCACCCAGAGTTTCGTCTGCGCCTTCGCCGGACAGCAACACGGTGACGCGCGATTTGGCGAATTCCGAAATCGCCAGCAGATGAATATCGTTGCCGTGTGCCAGCGGTTCGTCGTTGAACCACGACGCCTGTTCAATGCGCGACAACAAATCGTCGTCTTTGACGCGAAGCTCGCGGTAATCCAGCCGATATTGCGCGGCGAGTTGTTGTGCCAGCGGCCCTTCGTCGTAGGCAGCTTCGTCAAATCGCACGGTGAAAGTCGAAATGCCTTCACCGGCTTGCAGCGCCAACGACGCGGCTACGCTGCTCGAATCCAAACCTCCGCTGAGCAACACGCCGACCGGCACATCGCTGATGCGTCGCAAGCTCACGGCGCTGTCGAACGTCACGCGAAACCAGTCAACCGGGTCAGACGGCAAACTTTCTCGCAACTCCATCGCGCGTTCGGCCAGATTCCACCAGCGTTTGATTGCCAGTTGACCGTTTTTCCACGTCAGGTAATGACCGGGCAGCAATCGTTTGACGCCAGCAAACGGCGTTCGCTCGCCTGCCACATACCGAAAGCAGAGCAATTCTTCCCAACAGCTCTGATCGAATTCCGCAGGAACTCCGGCAGTAAACAACGCTTTTTCTTCCGACGCGAAATACAAACCTTCCGGGCGTTCGGCGTAATACAACGGTTTAATGCCCAGCCGGTCGCGTGCGATGAACAGGCTTTTTTCTTGCTCGTCCCAAATGGCGATGGCGAACATGCCGTTCAGCTTGTCGAGCATCGCCGAGCCTTCCGCGCGATACAGGTTCAACAGAACTTCGGTGTCGGTGTTCGAGCGAAACTGAAAGCCACGGGCTTCCAGTGCCGGGCGCAGTTCGCGGTAGTTGTAGACTTCGCCGTTGTAGGCAATGTGATAACGACCGTCTTCGCTGGCCATAGGCATGTGACCACGCGGCGACAAATCTACAATTGCCAATCGCCGCGAACCGAGCGCAATGCCGGGCGCGATAAAGTTTCCGGCGTCGTCTGGCCCTCGATGCGCCAGGCTGTCGCGCATGCCTGTCAATTGCCGCTCGCTCGGCAAATAGGAGCGGTCGTTAAAAGCAATTCCGCATAATCCACACATTCAAATTGTTCCTCGTTTCCGATTAAAGAATTTCGGAAAAGACTTCGTCCAGTTGTTG
This sequence comes from Acidobacteriota bacterium, assembly GCA_033763255.1. GTDB lineage: Bacteria > Acidobacteriota > Blastocatellia > RBC074 > RBC074 > RBC074. Next base: position 78,614 of record JANRKX010000046.1, read on the forward strand.
TTTTACGCGGATCCATGAAGAACGCTCAGCCAGTTCGCGTCCTTGTTCAGAAAGTTTTTCGGCCAGTGCCGGATCATCCAACAGCGCCAAAATCGCTTCGACCATTCGTTCGTCATCGTTGTCTGGAACCAGCAATCCGTTTTCGCCATTGGTAATCAGATCAGCCATGCCGCCGACTTCGGTGGACACGACCGGCAAACCCATCGCGCAGGCTTCAACGACGGAAACAGGCATGTTGTCTATGCGATTCGTGCTGATAAAAATGTCTGCGGCATCGCCTTCGCGCGTTTTCGATTCCATGTTCAAAAAACCGGGAAAGCGCACGGCGTCGCTGACGCCCAATTCATCTGCCAATCGTTTACTTTCGCTTTCCAGTCCTTTGTCCTGCCCGGCGATGACCAGCGTCGCGTCTGGGCGATGTTCGCGCAGTTTGGCCAACACGCGAATCGCCATCAGCGGATTCCAGGCGTCGTGAAACGCGCGCATCCAAAACAGTTTCGGCTGCAATCGTTCGCGTCGGCGATACGGATAATTCGAGATTTCAATCACGTTGGGAATAACACGCGCCTGAAAACCATAAGGCGCAATCGCCTTGGCCAGATAACCCGACGGAGCAATGATCGCGTCCGCCCGTTTGAGCACTTGCGTCGTCCAACGCGGAAAGCGCGCCATGAAATCCGGCATCGCTCCGCCGCGCAAGACCATGACGATGCGATGGCCGAACAACCGTCCCAAACGGCTGGCCACATCTTCGACAACGAAACTCGGCCCGCTGTAAGTGTTCAACACCAGAACGTCAATTTCTTTGCGATGTTTGATGATTGTCGCGGCAATGTCTGCCAGACGAACATAACGGTTCGGGTGCGACGAAGCTTCAATGGTTTTGTAGCCGGCTTCGGTGAACCGATCCGAAAGAATTTCGCCTTGCGTGGTGACATACCCCGGATGGCGACCGACCAGCGGCCCGATAAAACAGAGTCGCGGAGTTCTGTTGAGCATAATCTTGGTTTACCAGGTTAGATGATGTTCGCGCATCCATAATTCCAGCGCGAGCAGAATGATGATTCGTTGATAAAGTCCTTCGCGGCTGATCGCCCCGCCGTGAGTCGTGGTTTGCGCTTGTTTGAATTGCCGCAGCCACTTTTCAGCCACGCCGCGATTGAGAAATGCTCCGACGCGAGCGGAAGACGCAAGCAGCAAATCCGCCAGCAATTCGTGAAATTGCGGCGTTACCATTCTATCCAGCGGAATGCGGAAACCCATTTTGCGATGATTGGTGACGACCGGCGGCAACCATTCGCGCGCAATGTCGCGCAGCACCAGCTTGCCTGTTTTTCCATCGGTTTTCAGCCGATGCGGCAACGCCAATCCCATCGCAACCACTTCTTCATCCAGCATCGGCACGCGAACTTCTATGCTGGCCAGCATGCTCATCATGTCCACTTTGCGCAGCATGTCCGAAGCCAGGTTGATGGTGAAATGCGTTTCAGTCAGTCGGCGCGACAAATCTTCCAGGCCGTTGATGCCGGCAGGTTGATAACCGTCGAAGTGCCGCGCTGCCGGTTGCAACGCGGCAAAAGCATCGGGCAAAGCCAATTCGATTTTTTGTTCTTCGCTCAGGTAATTCGACATTCCGGCCAGCATCTTTGCGCCGTCGCGCGCGCCGAGTTGTGCCAACCGGACGGCTTTGGCGATTTGGCGACCGAAATCTTGAGTGTGCTCGCGCAACGCATCGGCTCCGGTCATCAACAGGCTTTGCAACCAGCCGGGCAATTGCATCAATCGCGCAAAGCGATTGGCGCGACAAAAACTTTCGTAACCGCCAAAGGCTTCGTCGCCACCGTCGCCTGACAACGCGCAGATGATTCCAGCTTCCCGGATCGCCTGCGACACACGAAATGTCGGAATCAAACTGGAATCGGCAAACGGCTGATCGAAATGCAGCAGCAAACGTTGAACGAGTTCCGGCGTGATTTCCCAATCAGCAGAAGTGATTGTTTGATGCCGCGTGCCGTACTGTTCCGAAACCGCCAATGCCACAGGCGTTTCGTCGTAACTTTGATCGGGGAAACTGACGTTGAACGTGGTTGGCGGCTCGGCAGCCGTCTGGCAATACGCCGCGACGACCAGCGAAGAATCAATGCCTCCGCTGAGCAACGCCGCCACCGGAACGTCCGCGACCGATTGTGCGGCCACTGCGCGCAGCAACGATTCGGAAGTTTGGCGTGCAATTTCCGGCAATTGCGCCGTTTCATTGATGTGAGTTTCCAGCCGGAAGTATTCGCGCAATTGCGGCTGGCCGTTTTCAATCGTCAAAGTGTGGCCGGGTGGCAAAGCGCGAATTTCGGCAAAAGCCGTCATCGGTTCGGGCACGTAACTCAAACCCAGAAAATCGAAACAAGCTTGCCGATCCATCTTCGGCGAAAATTTATCGAGCGCCAAAATAGCTTTGATCTCGCTGGCGAAAACGAATTGATTGCCGAGCGCGGCGTAATACAACGGTTTGATGCCGAATCGGTCGCGCGCCAGCAACAGGCTCCGCCGCCGTTGATCGTACACGGCAAAGGCAAACATCCCGCGCAAGCGTTCGACCATCTGCGCGCCAAATTCCTGATACAGGTAAACCAGCGCTTCGGTGTCGGATGTGCCGCGAAACCTGTAACCGCGCGATTCCAGTTCGCGGCGCAATTCGGGATGGTTGTAGACCTCGCCGTTGTAAGTAATCCAAATGCTGCCGTCGGCGTTGCTCATTGGTTGATGGCCGGTCGGCGACAGATCAAGCAGCGCCAATCGCCTATGCGCCAGTTCGCAGCGTTCGTCGCTGAACACGCCTTCGCCGTCCGGCCCGCGATGAGCCAATCGCCGATTGGTTTCGGCCAGCCAATGCGAATCAGGCGGCAAATGTTGAGGATGGAATCGTCCGGCTAAACCACACATTTCAGTTGTTCAATTTCTTCGCGCGACAGTTTGCAGACTACGGCCTGGAATTTTCCCGACGAACGGCGCGGAATGGTTTCGACCAGTTCGATGTCGGTTTGCACTTCGCCAACGTGGAGCTTCATGTTTTCTCGCAATCGCGCGCGGTCTTCTTCGTTGAAACCTTCTGCCGGAACCAGTTTGATGACGAACCGGTTCAAGCTTTCCTGTACAACTTGAGCTTCCCGAATCGTGCTGACGCCTTTGAACGCGGTGTCGAACCTCAGCACCTGTCGCCCGTCTGGCGTGTAACACAAATCTTCGATGCGGCCTTCGATGGATTCCAGAATCGGCATTTGGCGACCGCACGGACAGGATTGATTCACCGCCCAACGCGCGGCATCGCCCGTGCGATAACGAATCAACGGTTGCAAAGTGTTTTGCAGCCCGGTGGCGACGACTTCGCCGATGACGCCGGGAGGGCAGGGAAGCCCGGCTTCGTCCAGAATCTCGATCAAGCCGACTTCAGGACTGACGTGATAGCGCCCGTGTTCGCATTGCGAGGCGAAGAAGCAGCATTCGACTGCGCCGTAACGGTCGTAAATTCGACATTGCCACGCGGCTTCCAGATTGGCGCGAATTTGTTCGGTGACGGTTTCGGACGTGGTGAAAATCGCTTTGGCGGGCGCGGGCAAATCGCCAGTGGCCAGCGCATGTTGAGCCAGAATGTTCAGTGCATTCGGATAACCCATGACCACCGAAGGTTTGAATTCGCGCAGGAACGCCAAATAACTCGGCAGGTTTTGCGGCGACAGGTGATAGATCGAAGCGTAAGCCAAATCTTCCGCCGGGCTGAATCTCCAAAACGGCGGACGGGGTTGATCGAATCGGCAGACTTTGCGCGCGCCGAACATGACGCGGCGGTCGCGGTAATTGACGCCCGCCCAATTCAAGTTGCGGGCTTCGGGCACGGCCAGCTCAAAAGCATGCATTTCCGGCGTGTAATAAATTTCGGTTGGAGTTCCGGTTGTGCCGCTGGATTTTTGAATGATGACGCCACGCGGCACGGGCGATTCGGTCAGCAGTTCGCGCGCCTGAGTTCGCAAGGTTTGTTTGCTCAGCAGCGGAAGTTGGGAAAGCGCGATTCGCGGCGGTGTGTCCGGCGTCAGCCCGGTTTGCTCAAACACGCGGCGATAATGCGGAGCGCGCCAAGCCGCCGTCATTAATTGACCGAGTCGTTCAGTTTGATAATCGGCGAACTGTTCCGCTGACCATCGTTCGCGGGTTTTGAATTCCGCCACCAATTGATGAAAGCTGCGACTGAACCGGCGGCGATACCACCACCAACCATACATCCCGACGATCATCTGCTGCACAGGAACGGGACTGTTCAGGTAAATAATTTCTGTCAAACCAGCCATTGAAATCGCTTTAGCGCAAAGCTTCGAAGCGCGTTTTATCTTGCCGCCCAGTAACGTTTATCGAAGGTGGGTTGGCCGGATGGAGTCGGCCAATCTGTTTTGTCGGAATCTGCCAAATGGTCAGGTTGAGAGGATTGTTCGGGCAACAGGATGATTGCCGTCAGGGCAAAAATGAACGCCGGAGCCGCCAGCCGCATTCCGGTGGAGAGCATGAACAATACGCTCCAACTCAGCCAGGCCAGCGAAAGCGCCTTACCCTGAACGGTGCGCGTCAACCTCCAATGTTGCCAGCCCATAAACGCCAAGACCATCAAGGCAAACAATCCGAACAAACCATGTTCAGCCAGCAACCGTGAAAATTCCGTGTGAGAGGCGCTTTCGCGGTAAAAAGTGCCACGACTGAAAGTGCTCATTCCCGGTCCGACGCCGAACACAGGATTTTGCGACCAGATCAATAAATCGGATTGCAAGATCGTTTCGCGTCCGGTCAGGCTGGTGTTTTGGAATCGGTTTGCCAACGCGCCGCCTGTGTATTCATCCAGAACCGGGAAAACCAGGTAGTTGGCGAGCAGGAATAAGCTCAGCCCGAACAAGACCAGTTTGAACCGTGCTTGGGTATCGCGCGCCAGATAAAACAGCGCCACCAGCAAAGACAATCCCGCGCTGTACAAACCCGTGCGCGAAAACGTCAACGCGCTTTGCGCCGCCAGCCCCACGATCACCAGGAAAAGCAGCACCTTGACGTTCCAGCCACGTTTTTGCAGCAACAGGTAAAGAAACGCAGACAGAATGCTCAGCCCCAACAACGCTGAAACCTGATTGGGGCCGTATCCGCCACTGGCCAGAGCGTTGGATTCGCGCCCGAATCGAATTGCGCTGGCTGTCAGCAATCCATAAGCCGCCACCGTCGCAATGGTGACTGCCGGTGCGATGAGCGACAAAAACGTTCGATAAATTTGATCTGTCGTCAGTCGAATTTGAGACAGAAACCAAACGCTGGCCATCAGCGCAAATGGCCCGGAAAGATTGAAACTCAGATACATCCGCAGAGAATCCGACGGAATGTTGGCCAAAGGGAAAATGGCGGAAGGCAGCAACAGCGCAAAATACAGCAACGGCAACATGGAGCCGCGAAACATTCCATGGCGGATGATTGCCGTCATTAACACTGCCGACAACGCGTACTTGCCGTATTCCCAGAACGTATACGCCTGAGTCATGCGCCACAGCACTTCGGAACTGACGATGTAAGCGCCGACATACACCACACGTTCGTGCCGATTGCCCACAGCAAAATACAATCCAACGGCCAGAGTGATGACGGCATGTGCAGTTCCCAGAATCGGTTTGATGGGTTCGATGGCCATCATCAGCCCCAACAAAAGATGCCCGATGATCCAGGCGTACATTTGAACCGTCGGTTGGGACAAGGGAAAAGTTCTCTGTCGCGGCGCGAAAAGTTGAGGTTGAAAAACAGGTATTGCCATAACTGCAAAGTAGATTAAGCCAAAGCCAGGCGATATAAATCAGTCAGCATTCGGGGCAAGCGGTGCAATGCATGTTGTTGTTCGATTCGGGCACGTGCGGCGTTTCCTAGCCGCGCTCGCAGTTGAGGTTGTTCAGTCAGTTGTTGCAACAGCGAAGTCAATTCTGTTTCCGCTTGCGGAGCCGCCAGAAATCCGGTCACTCCATGTTCTACAACATCGGGCACTCCGCCCACGTTGGTTGCCAAAACGGGCAGCCCCGAAGCCATTGCTTCCAGCACGACGTTTGGCGTGCCTTCGAAATCGGAAGTCAGCAGAAAAATATCGGCTTCGTGATATGCGGTTTTCATTTCGCGCACCAGGCCGCGAAATTCCACCAGATCGGAAAGCCCGGCTTCTGCGGTCTGTCGTTCCAGTTGAGAACGCAACGGGCCGTCACCCGCAATTACGACTCGAAATGGCATGGGGCTTTGTCGCCGTAACTGTGCCAACAGGCGAATCAACCGATCCAGGCGTTTTTGCTCTTCCAATCGCCCGGCGGCCAGCAATCGCGCCACGCCGTTTGATGGTTGAGCATTTCCGTTGCGAGCAAAAAACTGTGTCGCATCAATCGCGTTTGGCAAAAAGAACAGACTTGTTTTCGAGCGTCCGGCTTGCACAGCGTAATCAATCGCCGCCTGAGAATTGGCGGCAATCACGCGCGGCCAACGTAAGCTCAAGGTTCCCAGAGCGCGCCCGTGTTCGGCAACTTCGCTGATTCCATCGCAACGCAACGCGCCGATTTCTCGAATTTTCAACAAGCGAGCTGCGCCAACCGCGTACAGGTTGGTGTAAAAATGCTGGCTCTGCAAAATGTCTGGTCGGAATCCTTTTACTTCGCGGGTGATGCTGGCCAGTCGCGTCAAACGAGATTGAGCCTGACCCACCCAACGAACATCAACTCCGAGTTCGGCAATTGGCGATTCCCAAAATTCGCCGCGCGTCAGCGACAGCAATTGAACTGTCGCGCCTTGTTCGCGCAGCGTTTTCAAAAGGTAAAACAACTGCCGTTCCGCGCCGCCCTGACCAAGCGTGCCTGCCAGAAAACATACTCGCAATCGTGCCAGTTCAACCATTCAAGTTTCCCCAAGCCGATCGCAAATGGCGGCCAATCGTATCGCGCCAATTTTCCAGCGTGTATTCGCGTGCGGTGGTTATCGCGCTGGCGGACATTTGGCGATACAGCGGTTCATCACTCAAACAACGATACACGGCGTCCGCCAGATTTGCGGGAGTTGCAGCGTCCAGCAACACGCCGCCGCCTTGTCCGATCAAGTTGGGCAAAATCGAAACCTTCGTTGTGATGACAGGCAGTCCAGTTGCCAGAGCTTCGAGAACGGCTTTCGGAAATCCTTCGGAATCGGTCGGGTAACAAAACAGATCGGCCTGTTGCAACAGCCGCAGCACTTCGTCGTGATTCACTTTGCCGTGAAATTTCACTCGTTCGGCAACCAGCAATTCCGACGCGAGTCGTTTTAATCCGGCCAGCGCGCTTCCGTCGCCGACCACATCCAATTGCAACGAAGGAAATTCCGCCAGCAATTTGGGCAGCGATTGAATCACGATGTCGGTTCCTTTGCCGTGTTCCTGACGCGCGACGATGATTAATCGCGGGGCTTTGCGTTCATCCAGCTTACGAGCCTGGCCGACCAATTCGATTTCCTGATTGGTCAAGCTGGTGGAAAAAATCCATTGCACGGCTGGATTGATTGCCGAAGGCAATGCGCTGTCGCCGCCCGTCGCCAACATCACATTTCGACCGCCTGCGACATGTTCCATAAACCGTTTCCACAATCGTTCTGCTGCGGTGTGCGTAACAAGCCAGTTGCCGCAGTATCGAACGAACAACGGTTTGCCCAACAAATATGCTCCCAACATGCCAAATGTTCCGACATCGCCCGGAATCGGCGCATGCACTGCGTCGGCACGTAACGTTTGACGGCAAATGGTCAGGCCGTTGGTCAACAACCATGGCAGCATTCGCAATTTGCGCTGCCAATCCTGCCCCGCCGGATTGCTGAGCGGAACGACGCTCATGTTTCGACCTGTCAGCGGCAATTCGCCTCTCACGTTTCCGGTTTGCGTCACGGGCACAACCAAAGTGGTTTTGTCGAACAGTTCGGACAACGCCCGCATTTGCATAGGGAAACCGCCGTCGGTGGCGAATCCACAGTCGGAATGTTCAGACGGCCAACAAAGTTTGTGGGAAAAAACGACCAGATGCATTGCGTCGAAATCACTTTGGTTGGCGAACAACATGCTTTTCGGCAATCGGCGTTGAAGCGATTGGATTCGATGAAGAGTCCTGCGCGGTTTGCCGGTACAACTGTCGCAACTCAGCGCCGTAAGCGTTCCACGAAAAATGCTCGCGCGCGAAGTTGGTCAAGCGTTCAGAAACTACGCTTCGCCGGGTTTGTGTGTCGCTGATAAGTTGGCGCAACGCTTTATTCACCTGCGGAGCTTCCGGGTCAACGATCAATCCCAATTGGTAGCTGTAGATCAGCGTGCTGACATCGCCAATGCCCTCTGCCGCCAGCACGGGAACTCCGCACAAACAGTATTCGGCAAATTTGGTTGGCGACGCGACGCGATTGACGACGGACTGATCGCGCAGCAGCAAACCCAGGTCGGCCATTTGCAGCAAGTCGAAAATTTCGTCGTGCCGGACGCTCATCACGCGCGAATGATCCGGCGTGATGCCGTGTTTGGCGAAATGGCTCAAAAACGCTTCGCGGTGATGCGAAAAAACCAGAAAGAACGCCTGCGGAAATTCCGTTCGCAGCGATTGAAACCATCGGCACATCTGATCGGGCAGTTGATAACTTTCGCACGCGCCGACGTAACAAACGACCAGACGGTCGTCGAGTTTGTGTTCGCGGCGCAACTCTGTTCTTCGCGCAGCGTCCGGCGTGAAATTCGATTCCGTCGCACAAGGAATGATCGAAGATAGCGGAAACGCCATTCCGAAATGCGATTCGTAATAAGCGCGCATCGCTTCGGACACGAAAATCAGCCCGGAAGATTCGCGCAGCATCAAACGTTCTTGCGCTTCCAACTCTCTGGCGAAATTGTCGAAGCCGATCACTTCGCGTTCATACAGATATTCGGCGGTTGTCGCTCCGTGAACATCGGCGACGACGCGCAAATCGCGTTTGAACCGGCGTGCCAGCAAAGCAAAGATCGTCGGACGCAGTCCGTGCCCGTGCGCGATGACGATGCCGTGCCACCAGCACCACAGCGCCACCAACAATGCGCCGTGCCAGTTGTTCAGGGTTCGCAACCAGCCGATGCGCGTCAGCGGCAAACTGGGAACATAATGCACCGGGCAGCCGGATTCGTTCGCCAACATGGTTTTGCCTTTGCTCAGCCGCGACCGATTGAGCAGGAATTGTTGCGGCGGACAAAAACACAAAATGCGGACTTTCAACGGCTGTTCGCCCGGTTTGGTGGCCTGTCGCGCCGCGGCAATGACGCGAGTGCGGCCTCCGCCGGTGGGAGAAGCCAGAGAAGAATTGACGACGTATAAAACTTCGGGCGAGTTCATGAATTCCCGTTAGTGCCGGGTTTGAGCAAGTTGCGCCAGCGTTTGGGCGACGCGAATGGCGGAGCGGCCATCCAGCGTGTTTCCGAACATTCGGCGAAGCAGGGCTTTTCGATTGGCGCTATCTTTTTGAGGATGAGCAAGGGCTTCGGTCAACAGTGACTTCATTTCTGTTTCCGCCCACGCAACGCGCACTGCGCCGCTTTCAACCACCGGACGGTAATGGTCGAAGTTGTAATACAGCGCGTAATTTTTGGGGCGAATATCCATCGGCGGGTTGTAACCGACGTTGATGACAGGTTTGTCGAACATGCACAGTTCCAGTGACACGGTCGAAGCCACGTTGATGCCGACGGCGCAATGACGCAGCGTGTTGGTCAGCAACGCTGCATCTTCCAGCTTTGGCGTATTGAATTTCGCGCTCCAGGGGATTTCAGGAAACAGTATGTCGGGATTGCGATGTTTGACTTCATCGAACCGCTGCGGGTTTCGATCTTTGGGATACAAACGCACCAGCAATTGCGGCTTGCCGAATTCCGACATTTCTTTCAAAACGCGATTGATGTTTTCGATGATGAGCGGTTCGCCGGGCATGTGGTTGTCCATGCCGGTTGAGTACAACACGATTGGGCGCGACGGATCGGCTCCGACGCGCGAGCAGAATTCTTCGCGCGACCAATATGACTCCTGGTGAAAGTGGAAATCGAATTGCGGCGTGCCTGTGACGAAAACCTGCTCCGGGCGAATTGCAGGATAAATGTTGAGCAGTTGCTGGCGAATATCTTCGTTCCAGGCCAGATAATAATCGTACAGCGGAACGATCCGCCCCTGAGAAGTCAGGTTGTCCCACGAAAACAAAAACGTTGCAGTCGGAATGCCGAGCCATTGTGCGGCCTGCACGGTTTGCACGGCGTTGGGACTGTGCGAATGCGACGAATTGAACACCAGCGCAGGTTTCAACCGTCGTAACAATTCCAGATCGTTGGTGTTTGAACTGAACCACCGGCTGGTGCGACGTTCCAACTGCATCAGCAAATTCAATCCGGTTTGATTCGCCAGCATTGTGGCAAAGAGCTTTTTGATGGCGCGGCGAATTTTTTGCGACGGAGTTTTGGCATCGTAATCGCGCAAACGCCAACGCTCCTTGGCGGCTTCCGACCACAAATAACGCCCGTGTGTGACATCCAATTGTTCGCGCAGGATTCTGACCGGCAGGCTTTCAGGAGCGGCGGCGGCGGCGTTGAGTTCGTGAAATTCGTCGAAACGATGTTCGATCATTTGCAAGTATTCGTCATCGGGAACGACCGTCAGCAACGAAACCGGCAATTGTTCGGCGACGGCATCCAACGCGCCGGAGTAAATGAAATTCCGTATGGCTTCGCCGCGCGGCAGGATGGCAACCAGACCGCCGTGCGCGTCACTGAACGTTCGCCGCGCCGCACCGGCATCAAGCGCAACGGCGGCAGATAGTTCGCTGGCGCGATTCATCACCGTCATCGGTTGCGCTCCTTACTGACGAATCGAGATGTGAATTCCAACAGACTTTCAGCCATGCGTTCGCCGCAACGTCCGTCCAGAAAACCGCAGACAAATTCGGCCATCCAGCGCCGACGTTCACGATGAAGCTCAGGATGTTTCAGGTAAGCTTGAACGGCTTCCAGAGTTTCCGCAGGAGTTTTGGTCAACCAAACGCCGCCGGATTCGGCAATGGGTTTGAAATGTGTCCAGCGGTGATTGATGTCTTCGATCAATTGCTGATCGGCCTGACTCGGTTGCGGATCGTAATCCAAATTGACCACCGGTTTGTCGAAAATTGCTGCATCAATCGCCACCGTTGACGACAGATTGATAACGACATCGGCGTGACGAAAAGTATTTATCCATTCCTTGATTTGCTTTTCGTCTTGCGAACGAGCGGGAACGGCTGTGCCGGTTTGCCCTGTGCGTTGAACAACAACGCGATCGCCGAAATTGCTCAGCATCCGGGCTTCGCGCCCGTTATCGTGCAACGGATGCGGGCGCACCAGCATTTGCGCTTCGCCCAATTCGCCGCGCAGCAATTGTTCAGCCAGGTAAATCGCGCCGTGATGTTCTTTAAGGAAATTGGGCGAACCCAGCGCGTACAAGATTATCGGCAAATCAGGGCGCAACCCTTGTTCAGCGCAAAATTCTTCGCGCGATTGGTGAAAACGCGGCTGGAAAAACACGTCGAATTGCGGCGCGCCGACCACATACATCGGCGCAGTTTTGGTGTAAGGGAAAAATTCGTGCAGTTCCTGTTTCATTCGTTCCGACCAAACCAGATAACCGTCGTATTTGAACACCATGCGGTTTTTGGTCGAAACGTTGTCCCAGGATGTGATGAAAGCCAGCGAGGGAATGCCCAACTTGCGAGCTTCGGCATAAATGGCGGGTTCTTCGTAACGAAATGTCCCTGTGGTCAGCAAAATGTCCGGGCGCAGATCGCGTAACCGTCGCTCGGCTTCGGGGCTGCGCGGATAATTCAACAGCACTTGTTCCAGCCGATTTTCCAAAATGGTTTCGACGCCGAGCGCCGCCAACAATCGCGCAGGCGGTTTGAGAGCGCGCATTCGCAGATTTTTGAAACCGGGTTGATGCTTGATCTTGCTCATCCTGCTTGGCGAACGCAGCCGGAAATCCCACGTCAGGTCATTCAACCGTCGCAGGTAATTGTATGGAAATTCCTTGAACGGTTTGATTTCCGGCATTGGTTCGATTGCGCCGTTCATTGTCGCCGACAGATTGGCCGTAGCGTCGGATTGTCGCGCCGACATCGTCCACAATTTCACGTCCGCCGCCCGGCACAACGTTTCCAGAAAGCCTGTGTACAACAACATGCGATCGGTCAGCAGCGATGACGACAACGTCAACACGCTTAACTTTCGATCTGAATTGTCATTGGCAGTTTCCGGTTGTTGGCGAATCATCAGCGTTGGAATGGTGGCAATTTCGATAGTCATTTTTTTAGCGGCGTGGTCGGAATTGCCGATACCGCTGTTCACCCAAACAAAAGATGGCGGTTTGAACCAACGAGGATTTCAACCGCTGCGTGGCGAAATACTGAAACTCTCGCACCGCCCAGAACCGATACCGTAGCGCCGTTCGCAGAGCTTGAACCGGTTTGGCCGAATTATCCGGCAATTGTTCGCCACGCCACCGAGCCAGCCCGCGCAGGTTGTGCGTGCTTTCCAACGCGACCAGTTCAAAGCCTGCTTTGCGCAGTGCCCGCTCAATGGTCTGAGGAGAAAAGATCACCAGATGCGGCGCAGCGAACAGATCGGCGCTAATGCGACCTGCGCGCGGCGATTCCATGTTCGGTGTTTCAAAAAAGAAGTATCCGCCATCGTTGAGCACTCGCCCGATTTCGACGAGAAACGCCGTCGGGTCTGGCAGATGCTCGATGACGTGAATCAGCGTCACCACGTCGAATTTGCCTGCGCAATGTTCGCTGCGGAAAAAACCAGGTTCGATGTCCAGTTGCCAGGTTTCCAAACCGTGTCGCGCTGAGTAACTGTTTGGTTCGAATCCGCTGACCGTCCATCCGTGGTTATCGCGCAGTTGTCGCAAAAACGTGCCTTCGCTGCATCCGATTTCGAGCATCCGTCCTGAATTCAGCGGGCAACGAGCCAGCAGCCAGCCGATACGGTCATGCGCTTGTCGTTCTTTGTTGGCGAAATGGCTGTCGCTCAATTCGTCTTCTTCGCGGTAAAAGCCCGTGTACAGGCTTTCGATTTCCTGCGTTTCGAGTTGCGGATTGGCATAGGCCACGCCGCAATCGGAACACACCACGTCACGGATGCGGTTGCGATTCCCGACGCGCATCAAAAAACGGTCTCGTCCGTGCGACCACAAATGAAGCGAACGACGGCTTTGGCAAATTGGACAGCAGATGGTTTTCATGGTGACGAAGAGTTATTGGAACACTGAGATTTCAGCGGTTTCTGTTGACGCAGATTTGGGTTCTACCGTCCAGCGCAACGGCGGCGCCAGCAACGATCGGCTGATTGCCGTTTCTTTGCCGATGACATCCAGCAAAAGCCGTTCGGACAACAAACTTTGCTGTGTGCCGTCCACTTTGTTGCCTACGAATTTGAAATGCACGGTGTAAACGCCCGGCGCCAACCACAGCGTGGGAAAATCGGCGCATAAGTTGTATGTGCCTGTTGGCAACGTTTCATATCCCAGCGCGCGGGTGTCGGTTCGTTGGTGAACAAGTTGGTTGCCTGTGGCGTCGTTGATGATGCAGAAAAAATAGCCGTGTGATATTTCCTGATTAACGTTGAATTCGGCTTCGGCAAACAGCGGGTCGTCGTTGTTGAGCGTGGTGGCAAACCCGCTGCCGTGTCCGTTGATCCGCACTCGATGCCAGTAGGTTCCGCGCCTCATTTCTTCGGACTTGGGGTTGGCGGCGATCAATTGGCCGTAATGCGCCAGACCCTGAACCACCGGGCCGCGAAAATCCAACTGGCCGTTATTCATCACCACGCTGGTCTGGCAAAGCTCCTTGATCGCCGCCAGATTGTGGCTGACGAACAGCACCGTTCGTCCCTGCGAAGCAACGTCTTCCATTTTGCCGACGCATTTTTTCTGAAACGCCACGTCGCCGACCGCCAGGACTTCATCCACCAACAAGATTTCCGGTTCCAGATGTGCGGCGACCGAAAACGCCAGCCGCAAATGCATGCCGCTCGAATAACGTTTGACCGGAGTGTCAATGAATTTGCCGACTTCGGCGAATTCGACGATTTCGTCAAATTTGCGGGCGATTTCTTCGCGGCGCATGCCCAGAATCGCGCCGTTCAAAAAGACGTTTTCGCGCCCGGTCAATTCCTGATGAAATCCCGTGCCGACTTCCAGCAAAGCTCCGACGCGCCCGTGAATTTCGGCGAACCCTTCGGTCGGTTCGGTGATGCGAGACAGCACTTTCAGCAACGTGCTTTTGCCCGCCCCGTTACGACCGATGACACCAACGACTTCGCCGCATTTGATGTCGAACGAAACGTCTTTCAACGCCCAGAATGAATCGGTTTCCGAACCAGACCGGTCATCCGATTTTTTTCCGTTGCCGCGAAACATATCGTTCATTCGCCGAAAAGGCGCGGCAGCGGTTTCGACCAGCGAATCTCTGAGCGTTTTGTATTTTTCGCGCCGAACGCCAATGCGATATTGCTTGGAAACTCCTTCGACTCTTATTGCGACTTCACTCATTGTTTGTTCATCAATCCCAGGTTAATCCATTGCCAGACGTAAAAGCTGTTGTCGCCTTCACCGGCCAGATATTGTTGCCAGACGGCGCGCACTGCTTTCGCGTCCAACCAACTTGCGCCCCAACCGTGCAAGGCGATTTCGATTTGCGCCGCCGCCCAATCGCGCAATTCGCCGCGCAACCATTCGCGCTGCGGAGTTTGCACGGGACGTTTGGAAGCCTCCGACAGTCTCTGCGGCATCAATTCGGCGGCAATGTTTCGCAGTAACAATTTGCTTGCGCCGTCGCGGAGTTTCCGTTCGGGCGGTTGACGCAACGCCAGTTCAAACAGCCGGTGATCCAGAAACGGTTCGCGCAATTCCGTCGAAGCCCGCATCGAAATTCGGTCGTTGAAGCGCAGCGCGCGCGGAATTTTCGTAAACACTGCGTCGCGGTATTGCAAATTGCGTAGCCGGTCAGAAAACGGTTGCGGCGCGCGAAATTCTTCAGCCAAGGCGCGAAATTCCGACTGCAAGCATTCTGGTTTGACCGGGCGATCTTTGGTTCCTTGAACTACGCCGACGCTGCCGCATCCCGACGCCACGGCAGTTTGGTAATAATCGTAACCCGCCCATTGTTCATCCATCCCTTGTCCGTCGAGCAGAACAATCACGCCTTCCTGCCGCGCGCGTTCAAATACGCACGCATAAGCCAGCGTAGGCAAACCGCCGAACGGTTCATCCTGGTGGCGTTGAACGGATTCGGCCAGGTGCGGAATTTCGCCGACGTTCAATTGGCAAACCACAGACGGATGATTTGTGCGCGACAGCATTTGTCGAACCCAGGGCAGTTCATCGTAATTGGCGTCGCCTGTGACAAAGGTGAAAGCTTTGACATCGCTTTCCGCGCCTTGCACGGCGTGAACCAAACCCAGCAACGTGGATGAATCCAGCCCGCCGCTCAAATTGATGCCGACCGGAACGTCCGAACGAAATCGCAAACGCACGCTGTCTTTTAACAAGGCCAGATATTCTTCGCGGACTTCGGCTTCGTGGCGCTGATCGAATGCTTCGCCGCTGCGTTCGGCCAGATCGTACCAGCGATAAATGCTCATCTCGCCTGCTTGCCACGTCAGGCAAAAACCGGCGGGCAGGGAATTGATTCCGCGCCAAAAAGTTCGCGGGCTGTGATCGTACAAACCCGCGTTCAGATAATTCGCCCAGGCGATTTCGTCCGGTTCGGAAACGACTCCAGCGGCGAACAAGGCTTTGATTTCACTGGCAACCGCCAACGAACCATCGGCTTTCAAATGATAATTGAGCGGTTTGATGCCGAATCGGTCGCGCGCCGCAAACAGTTTTTGCTCGCGTTCGTCCCAGATCAACAACGCGAACATGCCGATCAACCGATCCAGACAACGTTCGCCCCAGCGTTCGTAAGCGGCCAGGATGACTTCGGTGTCGCTGTGGCTTCGGAACGGGTAATCGCTGAGTTCTGTGCGCAGTTCCAGGTAGTTATAAATCTCTCCGTTGAAGGCAATCTGCAATCGGCCATCGTGGTTGCTCATCGGTTGGCGACCAGCTTCGGAGAGATCAATGATGCTCAGTCGGTTGTGACCCAATCCGGCACGCTTCGACGGAGAAAACCAGACGCCGTCCGCGTCCGGGCCACGATGCCGCTGACTGCCTACAGCCGCCGCCAGTTGAGCCGAATTCCAATTGTTACCGAACAAGCCGGCGATTCCACACATTTCAGAGGTAGAAGAGAATTGAAGATGAGCGTATCAAGTTAATCTCTTTCACCGCAGAGGCGCAGAGAACGCTGAGGACGCGCAGAGATTCTTAAAAAGACTCTGCGTAACCTCTGCGCCGCTCTGCGCCTCTGCGGTGAATTGAATTTCCTATGTCACTTCGCTGCTGGTGACTTTGCCACAATCAACTGCTCCGCCAGTTTCCAGTCAGCAGTGGTGTCAATGTTGACGCTTAGCGCAGGATCCATTTCGTATCCAACCACGCGCGCACCGAACAAACTGTTTTGCGTCATCACCACGTCGCAGCGCGTGATGTAAATCGAACCTTCGCGGTGAAACGCTGGCGGCAATTCCTGCCGACGAGGAATCGGAGTCGTTTCGCCGGTGCTCAATCGCAAGCTGCCGTCGCTGCCAGGAAAGTAAACCCAATGCGGATTGTATTCGGCGGGAACCGGCAACACGCTGATGACGCAATCTGCCGCGTGGCGTTCCATCAATTCGATGCAGGCATCAATGTCGCCCGCGCGTCGCAACGGATTGGTCGGTTGCAGCAAACAAACAGCGTCGAACCGGTCGCCTTGTCGTTCCAGGAAATCCAGCGCGTGTTGCACCACAGGCAAAGTCGGCGTTTTGTCTTCAGCCAACTCTGCCGGACGAAGGAAGGGAACTTCGATACCGCAGTCTTTTCCGACTTCGGCAATTTCGGTGTCGTCCGTGCTGAGCACCACGCGCGCCAGCCGTTTGGCAGTCAGCGCCGCTTCCGCCGTGTAAGCCAGCAACGGTTTGCCCGCCAGCAGCTTGATGTTTTTGCGCGGCACGCCTTTGGAGCCGCCGCGCGCCGGGATCAATCCTAAAACTCGCATCTTATTCGTAAACGTAATTCAGCCGCTTTTGAATGTAAGGCTGTAATTCGACCAAACCGCTTGCGATACGTTCAGCGACAAAACCGTCACCGTAAAGCGTGCTTGGCGCGTAACGGCCATGTTTCAGTTGGCGCTCAGCAGCGGCGAAAATCGTTTCCGCTGTTGGCTCGACGCGCGTCACATGCGCGTCGGTTTCGCGGCCTTCCTGGCGATTGCCGACCAGCACAATCGGAGTTCCAAAATAACCCGCGTCGCGCACGAAGCTGCTGGAATTGCCAATCGCGCAAGCGGCGTTGGCCAGCACCTTCAGATAATTTTCCGGCGAGAGGTTGGTCAGGTTTCTGAGCCATGTGGGTTGGTGGTTGACGCGGAAACTGCGAATGGCCTTGCTGATGTGATCCGACCCGGCGTCAATGTTCGGCCACAGCAAAACGGTTTGCATCGCCAATCGCCGCAGTGTTTCCAGCACGGATTCCATCTGTGCGCGTTCGCCGCCGTATTCGGTTGTCGTTGGATGAAACAGCACCAGCAGAAACGGATTGGTGACATCAATCGGCACGCCGCCGCCACCAGTGTTGATGATTTCCGAACTCAGCGTGCGGTCGAAAGTCCGCGCGATGTCTGACGAAGGGCAGCCGACAGCCAGAATCGTGTCGGGGCGTTCGCCCATTCGGATCAAATACTCCGCCGAACGATGAGTACTGGGAAAATGGAAGTGCGCGAATTTGCTGATGGCGTGGCGCGCGCTTTCGTCAATTGAACCGGAGACTTCGCCGCCCTGAATGTGTGCGATGCAGATGTTCATGTAAGCCGCCGCAATCGCCGCCGCCAGCATTTCGTAACGGTCGCCAATCAGCAACACCACGTCAGGTTTCAACCGCTGAAACTCACTGGCGAATTCGACCACGCCAAAACCGACCGATTTCGCCATCGTCGCCGGAGTCGAACCTTCCAATTCCAGGTAAACTTCGCCGTCCACCTTGAAACCGTCTTTGCGAACAACGTTGACCGGTTGATCGAACCGTTCCAGCACCATCGTGCCTGCGGCGACGATCTGTAATTCCAGTTCGGGACGACTGGCGATGGATTGCACCACCGGTTTGATCCGCCCGTAATTGGCGCGGTCAACCAACACCACGCACACTTTTCGTTTATTCAAAATCTTCCTCCGAAAACAGAGTGTCTGCCTTGATCGCGCGCCGCAACGTGCGATTGATGAACTCGCCGTACCGCGCTGCGGGAATGCCCGTGCCGGGTTTTTTGATGGCCAGATCGCTGCCGCTGAGTTGCTTTCCGGCGGGCAAATCGCGCGCGGCAACCAGGCTTTTGCCGAACACGCGCTTCAATTCGCTCAGGGATTCGGCCATCGCCACTTTGTTGACCGGGTTTGCCAAAGCGGTTTCGATGAAGTGAACGCCTTCGGTCAGTTGTTTCAATTCGGCGGTGGTGATCGAAGCGACGACATCCGGCCCGAAACATTCGCGCGAAAACGTCACGTGAACTTCGATCAGCTTTGCGCCAAGCGTTGCCGCCGCCAATCCGGCATAAATCACGCCGGAATGATCGGACAACCCGACCAGGCATTGATAGCGTTCGCGCAATTCGGCCATCACGTTCAATCCCAGTTTTTCCGCCGGGCAAGGATACGAAGTCGTGCATTGAAACACCGCGACCGGAGCGCCGTGCTGACGAACGCACGCAACTGCCGCATCGAGTTCGTTCCAATCCGACATGCCGCTCGACAGCAAAACGGGTTTGCCGGTTCGCGCCATTTTTTCCAGCAGCGGCAAATTCGAGGTTTCGCCCGCGCCGACTTTCCACGCGGGAACGCCGACTCGTTCCAGCAATTCGACTGCTTCAATCGAAAACGCCGACGACAGAAAAATCAATCCGCGTTCGCGGGTGTGTTGGGCCAATTCGTGCCATTGCGTTTCGGTGAATTCCATTCGCCGCCAGTAATCGTAACGAGTCTCATCCTGTCGGCTGAATTTCACGCGCCAGGGTTCGCCTGGAGTGCTTTCGGCTGCGGCGATGTGCGTTTGAAACTTGATCGCGCCTGCTCCGGCGTTGGCAATGGCGTCAATGTAAGCGTGCGCTGTTCCCAAACTGCCATCGTGGGTTTGCGCGATTTCGCCGATGACCAAACAAGGGTTTTCTGTGTTTCCGAATTGGTCGAACCAGTTTTGCAAAAATTTTCCTTCAGTCTTGTTACAACGGATTTCGTTGCAGCATATATGTAATCGTCAACGCCAGCCGTGTTTTTCTGCTGACCGAATGTTTGTGGTAACAGGTCAGGTCTTCAAAAAAGCCGAAGCCTTGTTTGCCGGTGATGACTCGTATGCGGTCGCCGTATTTTTGTTTGGCGGCTTGATCGGTCAGGAAACGACTGAGCAGGTTCCAGGCGGATTTGGTCTGATGCGTGGATTCGATGACGACGTGCGGGCCACAATCGTCGGCGACATCGGTCAGGTAAATGAACACCGCCAGCGAGCGAAAGTCTCCGACATCGTAATGAAACCGCGATTTTTGGGCGATCAGCCGCTGATACTTTTCTTCGTCAGTTGTTGGGTACGTCCAGTACAAATCGGTTTGATACAGTATCGGTTCAGCGCCCAGGTAACGGCTGGCGACTTCGATGATTTTGGGATCGTGAGCAATTTGTCGAACCGGTTCGCAGAACAAATGCGGGTTGCGGTGTTTGCGTTTGTTCGAGCCATTGCTGAATTGCAGAATTTCGGCAATTTGCGATTCCGGTAACTGCAGGCCGGGCGAATATCCATTGCTGCGCAGAGAATTCACGGTCACATCAACATTCAATTCTTGAAAAAGCGAGCTGTGCGTTCGCTGCAACGGTTCGTTGTGGTTGAACCGTTGGTGATACCTGACCAGCAGTTTTCGCCAGGGGCCTAACAACCAGATGGCGCGAATCGCACGGGCGACGCTCAGCAAGCCCTGTTTGCGATTCAGGTATTTTTTGATTTCCAACCAGAAATGGTCAGACGCCGAAACTGGCGTGGGGGAGTTCATACTGAAATCAGATCAGCCTCGTGTTAAAGCGAATGCCTGCGATTTGTCGGCTGGAACCGGAAATTGTTTCGATCTGTCGAACAATTCCGAAACCTGCGACGTGGGCGAAGTGAACAGGCAGGTATACAGCAATCGGTCGCTGGTTCTGGCCAGTCCGCCTTTGTGACAACCGCGCGTGTCGGCAAAAACGATGTCGCCTTTTTTCCCCAAAGCCTTGATCCATTTGTTTTCCGGCACGATGGGAATCATTTGTTCGTCCTGCCAGCGTTGCACACCTTTTTCGACGAAAGTTTCCGGTTCGCGTTTGATTGCGCCTTTGCGATGCGTTCCCGGAGCGTAAGTGAACGGCCCGGCGCCTTCGTCCACATCGGCGAAGTAAACGAATAGTTTCAGTATCAAGTGGTCTTCGCGGTCACGATGCCACAATTGAGATTCGCGCGCCCGCGATTGAGACGCCAACGTATGCCAGACGTTGTAATAACGAAGCTGCGTGAACATTCCGAAGTAGGCGTTGGCGATGTGCAGAATTTCTTGTTGCAACGCAAACCGAGCGTACACGCTTTGCGGATCGAGCACCGGAACTTCGCCAAGCAATTTGAAGATGAAGGTCTTCAGGCTTTCGGTGTCCTGATTGGCGGCCACTCGCGCTGCGGCCAGCCTGTCGGCAAAAGCCAGTTCCAGTTGTTCGACTTCGCGGCACATTTCGGCAAAGAGCGAAGAATCCGGCAGCAGTTTGTCCACCGAACTAATGGCTATGCCGTTTTGATTCAATTCCGACAAAATGCGCGCGGCTTCGTCGTTGGCAACTGTGTGGTCGAACAGATAAGCCATCGTGGATTTTAGGTTAAATCCATATCGCCAGGTCGGTGTGAAGTGGCGACCTGCATAAGCGATTTTCTTTCTTAAATTCATGACTCTAACCACAGATGAATAAAGATGGGTAAAGGCGGATGAGTTTCAGGAGCAATCAAACAATGTCGGCGAAAGTTTTTTCCATCTTTCGGAAATAAAACGCGCCGCCAATCAAAATCAGCAACGCCGCCAGCGAAGACACCGCCAGCATCGGCCCAACGGAAATTTTCGATCCCAGCAACGCCCAGCGAAATCCTTCGACGACGCCTGCCATAGGGTTCAATCCGTAAACCGTTTTCCAGGGATCGCTCAACAAACTGGTGGGATAAGCAATCGGCGTGGCCAGCATCCAGAATTGCGTGATGAACGGAACGACATACCGAACATCGCGGTATTGAACGTTCAACGCCGAAAGCCACAATCCGACTCCCAGCGATGTCACCAGAGCCAGCAGTAAAAACGCCGGAAACCAGAAAAGCTTCAACGTAATCGGCACGCTGTAAAACACCATCATCGCCAGCAAAATTCCAAAGGCCAGCAGGAAATCAACGATGCCTGAAAACACTGTGGCGATTGGAATTGTCAGGCGAGGAAAGTAAACCTTGGTCAGCAAATTCGAACTGCCGACCAGACTGTTGGACGATTGCGTCAGCCCATTGGCGAAAAACGTCCAGGGGACCAACGCCGCGTAACAAAAAATCGGATAAGGAATTTTGTCCGAAGGCATTCCCGCCAGTTTGCCGAAAAACAAACTGAACACGACCATCGTGAAAAACGGTTGGATTATTGCCCAAGCCGCGCCCAGCAGGGTTTGTTTGTAACGAATTTTGATGTCGCGCCAGACCAGGAAATATAGCAGTTCGCGGTATTCCCATAATTCGCCAAGTCGCAGCGAAACCCAGCCGTGAGAAGGCTGAATGCGAATAACAGGCAATTTGGCTATGGGTTCGTTTTGGACGGAATTTGGTTTCACGAGTTTGGTGGTTTGAGATTGATGCATTTGGTGTTGGGCTGCGGGCACACTTCCGCCCAACAGCCAGACCTTGATAGGAAACCTCATGCCGAGGCAGCACCTGAATTTCAACAGACCGGTACTACTGGGAATTTATGGAGAGAATAGCAAATTCAACATTGATTACACGACTGACCGAATCGTCAGGTGGGGGTTGGAAGGTTCGATTCCTCTGTTTGGCAGGATGAGAATCGGGGATTTGTTTTCGGGGCTTGTGGCGCTTGATTTACCGTCGGTCGCCACGAAGCGGGATTATACATGGCGCTCTTCGGCTGTAAACAATTTTTTTAATCTTCAGCTTTTACCGGCAATTCTGGGGCGTTCTGCCTCAGAATTGCGACAGCTTGCGGCAACTTTTCCCATCATTGCCAATTCTTCCGATCTGCAAAGCAGCTTGATTTCACGACATATCCGCCTAGACTTGGGTTTGGCTCGCAAATTGATTTGGCAGGCGAACTTGATTCGTAACTCGCGTGGCTTTAGGGAACGATGGAAACAACACCACACTTACCGAATTTACATTCGCATCACTTGACGCCTTACCAGCGGCTTCGCGCCTTGTTGAGTCTGGAATTGCCGGATTTGGTGGCAATTCTGATTTACACCAGCCTGATTGGTTTACTGGCTCTGGCCGTTCCGTTGGCCGCGCAGGCGTTGGTCAACACCATTGCCGCAGGCGTGTTGATGCAACCGCTGATTGTTTTGACGGCAGGCGTTCTCGGAGCACTGTTGATTGCAGGCGTGTTGCGATTGTTAAAACTGACGTTGCTGGAAAAATTGCAGCAGCGCATTTTTGCCCGCATCAGCCTGGAATTGGCCGAAAGATTGCCGCGCATCGAACACGATGTGTTGACCAGCCAGTACGCGCCGCATCTGGTCAACCGGTTTTTCGACGTGATTATGATTCAAAAGACTGCGGCAAAAATTTTGCTGGACGGGCCTGGATCGTTGTTACAGGTGTTGGTGGGATTGGTGATTCTGGCGTTTTACAGCCCTTACCTGTTGGCGTTTGATTTCTTTCTGATCCTGTTTGTCGTGTTGGTGGTTTGGGGATTGGGCTATGGCGGGTTGCGAACCAGCATCGAAGAATCCATCCGCAAATATCGCGTCGCCGATTGGTTGGAGGAAGTGACTCGATGCCAGCGTGGTTTCAAGTTGAACGCCGCTCCAGCTTTTTCCGTCGAACGCGCCGATCAACTGGTTGTCGAATACACCAAAGCCAGACGCCGCCATTTTCGCGTGCTGTTTCGTCAGGCATTTGGAGCGTATTTTTTCAAAGCCGTCGCCAGCGCAGGAGTTCTGGCCATCAGCGGTTGGCTGGTCATCAATCGGCAATTCACTTTGGGGCAGGTGGTCGCGGCGGAAATCATCGTTTTCGGCATGCTGGAAAATCTGGAAAAGCTGATTCGGTTGATGGAAAACGGATACGATTTGCTGACCAGTTTGGACAAGGTCGGCCATTTAAGCGATCTGCCGGTCGAGCGAACTTCGGGGCGGCAGATGTCCGGTTCACAAACAGGAGCGAGCGTCGTTTGTCGCAAAGTTCATTTTTCGTATGAAGACAGCCACGAAATTTTGTCGGGCTTGGAGTTGAATTTGAAACCCGGCGAACACGTCAGTCTGGTCGGGGAAAGCGGCATGGGCAAATCCACTTTGGCGGCTTTGCTGTGCGGATTGCACGCGCCCAAGTTCGGTCTGGTGCAGATCAACGGCATGGATGTGCGTGACGCCAGATTGGACAGTTTGCGCCGCGTGGTCAGTCTGGTTGGAGATTCGAATGAAGTGTTTGCCGGAACCATCGAAGAAAACATTTTGCTCGGACGTGACGACATCGCGCACGAAGATTTGCAGTGGGCGTTGGAACTGACCAATTTGTCCGCTGAACTGGAAAAGTTCCCACGCGGATTGCAAACGCAACTTGCCGCCGAAGGTCGCAACCTTTCGCGCGGACAATTGCAGCGATTGTTGATTACCCGTGCCATTGTCGCCCGTCCGCAGTTGCTGATTCTGGACGAAGGGTTCACAGGCATTGATGAACACGACAAGCTGCGAATTCTGGATCAGCTTTACAGCCCGCAACATTCCTGGACGATCATTGATATTTCGCATGATCCTGAACTGGTGCTGCGCTCACAGAAAGTGTACGTGCTGGCCGAAGGGCGCATTTTGGAATCTGGACATTCGTCCGAATTGATCGGCCAGCGAAGCAGTCAATTCACGCAGCTCTTCCCAAGTCTGCAACGCCGGGAGGTGAAATTAGCCTGATGGTTGAAGCGTTTCCACACATGAAAAATCTGAAGTCCATTGACCTGCTCAAAACGCCGCACGCGCTTCGCCCGGCGGCGATGGTCATGTTGATGCTGTTGATGCTGGTCATTCTGAGTTTGTATTTCGTGCCCTGGCAGCAATCGGTCACGGGTTACGGGCGCGTGATCGTGTTTTCGCCGATGGAGCGTCCGCAAACCATCGAAGCGCAAATTCCCGGCAGATTGGTGAACTGGCGCATCGTCGAAGGGCAAACCGTCACCGCCGGAGAAATTCTGGCCGAACTGGAAGACATTGATTCCAAGTTTCTGGCCGACGATCAGGTCGAAAGGTTGCAATCGCAACTTGGATTTACTCAAACCGGTCTGACGCAAACCGCCGCGCGCGAAACGGCCATGCTGGCGCAGTTGAAAGACCTGGAAAGTTCTCGCGGACAGGCGATTCCCGCCGCAACGCAGCGCGCCCGGCAAGCTGCCGACGCCGTTCGACAAGCCGAACAAAACGTCGCTCAAGCCCGACAAGCCGTGACCACTGCGGGTTTGAACCAGAAACGATTGCAGGAATTGTTTGAAAAAGGTTTGCGGTCGAAACGCGATTTGGAACTGGCCGAACTGGAAATCGTCACGGCGACGACCCGGCTGGAAAGCATGCAGGCCGGGTTGGATGTGGCGCGCAAAGCCTTGCAAGTGGCCGAACTAGATCGTGATCGCGTGGACAACGACACGTCGGCGCAACTGAACAGTTTGCGCGCTTCGTTGGCCGGAGTGCGGGAAACGATGGCCAAAACCAACGGCGATTTGCAAAAGTTCGAAGTCGAAATCAACAACGTCCGCCAACGAACCCAACAACGGTTTGTGCGTTCGCCGAGCAACGGAAAAATCGTGCGCCTGTTGAAAGTCGGCTCCGGCGAAACCGTCAAGGCCGGAGATCAATTGGCTGTGCTGGCTCCGGCAACGACGGATCAAGCCGTTGAATTGTATTTGTCGGATTACGACGCGCCGCTGGTTTCGGTCGGGCGGCAGGTGCGGTTGAATTTTGCCGGATGGCCTGCGGTGCAGTTTGTCGGCTGGCCTTCGATTGCGGTGGGCACTTTTGCCGGGTGGGTGAAAGTGATTGATGCTGTGGACGATGGCAACGCGCGGTTTCGCATCATCGTCACGCCCGACGAAGAACTCATCAAAGCCGGAAAAGAAGAACCCTGGCCGTCGCTGGATCAATTACGTCCCGGCGGCGAAGTCAACGGATGGGTGATGCTCGATCAGGTTTCGCTTGGATTCGAGTTGTGGCGGCAGTTCAATGCGTTTCCGCCGACGGTTGACCGCCCGCCTGTCGGAGAGCGCAAAAACAGCGGTTCGATCATCAAAGACAAAGACGAAAAACCAAAATCTGTCGAAAAGAAGGAAGAAAAGTAGCTTGATGGATCAACGGAGTTTTTTACGGATCATCAGTTTTGAGTGGCGAGAGAAAGCAGCGAAATCAATTCACCGCAGAGGCGCAAAGAGCCGCAGAGGTTTCGCAGAGGCTTTCTTGAACACTCTGCGCCGCCTCTGCGTTCTCCGCGACTCTGCGGTGAAAAAGAATTCTGTTGGCGGATGTTTTTTTATCGCGGCAATCAGTTGTCTTTGCTTGCTCAGTTTGCAGGCAAACGCCCAATCTTCTGCGACTTCTTCCGAACAAAATTCTGCGATGACGGATTCGATTCGTGCGACGTTGAGCGATTCCGCAAAGAGATTCCTGCCACCGCAAAGCGGGCGCAAGGTCGAACCGGCGGCAAAACCATCCGGTCAGCAATTGCCGAAAATCACGCTCGAAGACGTGTTGTCCAATGTCGAACGCAATCATCCGAAATTGCGTGGCGTTGGATTGCAACGCGACATCGCCGCCGCCAAGTTGCTGGAAAAACAAGGCGCGTTCGATCCGGTCGTTTCCGCCGGGAGCGATTACCTGCGGTTCAACACGGAATTCGACGCCAAAACGCAGCGCGGCAAAGTCGGCGAAATGCGCGTGGCCGACGCTGGGATTGAGTTTCTGACCCGCTACGGCGTGAAGATCGGCGCGGGTACGCGGTTCAATCTGGGCAAGGTCAAATCTCCGTTGTCGCCCACGGGCAGCGGCGGCGAATACTTTTTGGAATTCAAACTGCCGCTGTTGCGCGGCGCGCGCATCAACGAAAAGTCTGCGGCGGAAATGCAGGCCCGGCTGGGCGAACCGCTGGCGCAGACGGAAATCGAACTGGCGCGATTGGATTTGTTGCTCAAAGCGGCGACAAGTTATTGGGATTGGACGGCTTCGAAAATCAAACTGGACGTGGCGCGCGATCTGTTGCGGCTGGCGGAATTTCGCGCCACGGCGGTGCGCGATCGCGTTGCGGCGGGCGATTTGCCGCAGATTGACGCCACCGAAGCCGATCTGGAAGTTCAGCGCCGGCAGGGAGCCATCGTCAAAGCCGAGCGCGATTTGCAAAAAGCCGCGTTCAAACTTTCGATGTTTTTGTGGGCGCCCGACGGCAGCCCGCTGGCCAGCCCTGAAGAAAGCCAGGCTCCGGCGAGTTTCGACGCGCCGCGAATTTTCAGCAGCCAGCAAGCTTCTGACGGGCAGCGGCTGGCCTTGGAGCGTCGGCCTGAATTGCGCGCGCTGAATTTGAATCGCCAGCAAACCCAGATTGATCTGGATTTGGCCAAAAACCAGCGCCAACCCGCCATTGATTTCAGCGTCAGTCCCGGGCGCGACACCGGGTTGGGAGCCATCGGCAACACGGTCAAAGCGGGCGTCAGTTTCACCTTGCCGTTGCGGCAGCGCGCCGCCGAAGGCCAGATCGGAGCGGCGTTGGCCAAGATTCAAAAAGTGGATTTTGACGCCGTCAACGAACGCCAGCGCATCACGCTGGAAGTGCTGGACGCCATCAACGCCATCAACACGGCTTACGAACGGTATCGAGTCGCCGTGCAGGAAGTCGAACTGGCGCAGCGATTGGAAGAAGGCGAACGCGTCAAATTTCAGCTTGGCGACAGCACGTTGTTTCTGGTCAACCAGCGCGAACGCGCCACCGCCGAAGCGCGGCTGAAACTGATCGAAATCCAGGCCGAATACGAACAAGCCGCCGCCACTTTCCGCGCCGCGACAGTGCAGTTTTAAGCCGGGAGCGCAGGCGTCTTCGTCTGCCGATGGCTTGTCGTTCTTCTTCGGTCAATCCTCTTTCGTGGATAGTTCGGAGGCGATAATTGCTTCCAGCGCTGGGATCAGAGGCGGCAAGTCGTTGGCGAGAATCTGCCACAGAATGTTGAAGTCAACCGAATCGTAACCGTGAATCAAGCGGTTGCGCAGGCTGATGATTTGCGGCCACGGAATTTCAGGGTGGAGCGCGCACAATTCTTTCGGGACACGGCCTGCCGCTTCGCCAACGATTTCCAGCAGCCGTACGAGAGCCAGATTCAACAACCGGTCAGTGTCCAGATCGGCTCGGTTTTTACCCTGTGTTAATGCAATGGCCTCGCGGGCGTGATCCAGCATGTGTTGCAGAGCCGTCGTGCGGTTACGCTCGCTCATACTGCACCTCCGCCTCTGCTTCGACTTTGGCGCGAAAGTAAGGGCTGAGAAATTGTGGCGTGTTCAAATCAACCTTGCGCCCCAGCATTTCTGAAAGCTCTGATTCCATGGAGAAAAAAGCCAGACCGGGCACGTGCTCCGGCTCGAACTCAACCAATGCGTCTATGTCGCTGTCAGGGCGAAAGTCTTCGCGCAAGACCGAGCCGAAAAAGGCCAATTTGCGAACGTGATGTTTACGGCAAAACTCAGCAATCCTGGCGCGGTCAATGGGTACTGGCAACATCTCGATTCCTCCTGATCGTCATTCTACTATAGCTTTCAGCAATGGCAGGCGGGACGCCTGCGCTCCCAGCGGAGATCGCCAACGCCTTTATTCATCATTCATCCTTCTGATTTCGTTTTTGGCGCTACCGTAGTTCGAGCGGGTTATAGCTCCGTCAGGAGCGACCTGTTTATAGTTTGAAGCCAAATCGCTTCTTCAAGCTCCGTCAGGAGCGGTCTGTGCCAGCCAATCAACACAGGCCGCTCCTGATGGAGCTTGAACCGTTTTTGTCCGTCATTGCTATAAACAGGCCGCTCCTGACGGAGCTGGTTTAGATGATTGCCAGCCCACACAAATTACGCCAGCGCCTTCATCCATCATTCATTCTTCCGCCTTCATCCTTCAGATCGCCATTTCGCCAATTGCTCGCGCACCATTGCGGCGTGGGGTGATTCGATGGCTCCGTAAATCTTCAACGCCGCTTCCATTTTTTCAATTGCCTTTTGTTTTTCACCAATGAAGTAATAATTGCCCCCCAGCATAAAAAGCCAAGTTGCCTCCTGACCAGGGTCTTCGAGTTCTCTTGAAAGGGCTAGAGCACGTTCGAGGTATTCAAACGATTTATCATCCTCGTTGCTGACGAAATATGACATACCCAATGAGCCAAGAAGCGATGCCTCATTCCTCATATCACCAACTTCACGAGACAAGATCATTGCTTTCTCGTAGTACTCAATAGCTCTATTTGTTTCTTCCAGCATTTCGTAGCTCACGCCCAGATTGCCAAGCGAATTGCCTTCGCCGCGTCGATCGCCGATCTCGCGGGCGATGACAATGCGTTGTTCGTAAAACTCGATGGCCTTGCGCGTCTCGCCCAGGTTGGCGTAGGCAGAGCCTAGATTGCCAAGCCACGCACCTTCGTTTCTGCGGTCACCAATCTCTCGGCTGGCAACCAAAGCTTGTTCGTAAAACTCGATGGCCTTGCGCGTCTCGCCCAAGTTGGCGTAGGCCAAGCCCAGATTGCCGAGCGCATTGCCTTCCATACTTTGCCGCTTCAAGCGACGCGCGGCGGTCAGTTGAATTTCCAGCCAGCCAATCCATTCGCGCGGATGCTGGCGCAGGCTGAGCACGTAAACTCCGGCGTTGGGGTATTCAACGCACAATTCCGCAGCGGCGGGACTGGCTTCGCGGCGATTGGCTGCCCAAAACTGACCGGTTTCAATGTGCGTGCGTTCGCGGTCAAAAAGCGCCATTCCTTTGACGACCTGCTCTCCGCCAGCTTTGTAAAGTGCCTTAGCTTCGGCCAGCACGCGACAGAAATGTTGAGCGTGGTTCAGCTTCAACTCTTCGCGTTCGTCGTCGGTCAGAAACGAATCGGTGTAATCGCGCGCCAGATCGTGCATCGTGTATCGCTGCTCCGCGTCCAGCCAATCCAGCAAACTGAATCGCACCAATTCGCTCAGCGGGTCTAAAGCTCCGTCCGCGTCCATTTCCAACACAGCAGCGGCGGCACGCAGATCAAACGAATCCGGGAAGACCGAGAGTTTGTGCCAGTGCGCCAGCAATTCCGGCGGCAATTGTTCGCAACTGAGTTGCAGCGAAGCCGCGACTTCGGGAAGTTGTTTGAGCCGCGCCGCGCGGAGTTTTTCCAGATACCGCGCCACCGGGTAATCGCGCCGTTCGCGCAAAAAACTGCCGACGATGCGGAGCGCCATCGGCAATCGTCCGCACAATGTCGCCAATTCTTCGGCTTCGGTTTGGCAGCGGTCGCACAATTCCGTCAGCAAATCGCGCGCATCCGCCATCGGCAAAGCTTCCAAATTGCGCTCCTTCATGCCTGGCAGCGTGAAATGCGCGCGCGACGTGACCAGCATCACGCATCCGGCGGGAGGAATCAGCGGTTCGACCTGCGCGCGGTCTTTGGCGTTGTCAAACAACAGCAACACGCGCTGCCCTGCGCTGACTTCGGTTTGCAGGATGGATTGATACAGCGGCTGCAATTCGGCAACGGTGTTGGGCAATTGGCCGGTTTCCGAGTGAAACGACCGAATGACGTGTTCCATCGCCGAAGTCGTTTTGACGGGAGTCGCGCTCATTCCCTGCAAATCCAGAAAGAGTTGCGCACCGGTGAATTGTTGACCGAGCCTTTCCGCCAGTTTCAACGCCAAAGTCGTTTTGCCGATGCCGCCTTTGCCTTGCACGCCGGAAATGACCGCGCCGGTTTCCAGATCGGCCAGCAATTCGCGCAATTCGGTTTGGCGTCCGACGAAATCGCGGGGCGGGGAATTGATTTGGCGGAGTCGGTTGGTTGGTGGAGGAGTCGGGAGACGGGAGTCAGGAGTCGAGAGTTGGGAGCCGTGATAATGATTTTCTATCTTGGTGCCGGCGACAAAGTCGCCTTGAGTTTGCGAAGCCGTCAAGTTTGCGTTGCCGGTGACTGTGGTGTTGCCGCTGGCTCCGCTGCCGATGATGGCGTTGCGGTTGCCGGATTGTGAGTTCGTTTCGGTTGCGGCTTCGGCGGGTTGTTCGGTGTGCCAGCGATCCCAGCCAAAAGCCACAACGTTGATGACCACCAACGAACCGAGCAGCCATTTCCACCAAGCCAGCAGCGGCGTGAAGAGTTCTTTCAACTGGTCGCCGAATGCTTCGCCCGCCAAACCAATCAGGATTGCCGAAACAGCCGCCGAAACCGTAAGCACAATTGGAAAGAGTTTTTTGCCTTTGGCCGAGTTCATAACCGTCGTCCTTTTGTTCGTCTGAAATTCCTGCGCTGCGATTGTCATGCGAGCTTCGGTTGGCTGGCAAGAGAAATTTGCTCGGCAAGGACAAGATTTATGGCGGTATGCAGTTGAGGGCGACTTCATAATCGAGAGGTGTAAGGCGGGGTTAAATCCTTGCCATTACTCACATCTTTTTCTTTGCGCCGGAGGCGCAGCGGATATTAGCCGGTAGTGAGCGCAGCGTAACCACCGGAAACAGTAGGCTTTCGTGTTTGGGCTTAAAGCATTTCACTGCCTTGCTGACGTGCGAAGGCATTCAGTATATTGCCGCGCCTGAATTCAAAGCTCATCAACAGACAGGAAAGAAAGCAATTTATGTCAGACATTCGAGTTCGTTTTGCGCCGTCGCCGACGGGGTATTTGCACGTCGGCGGAGCGCGCACGGCGTTGTTCAACTGGTTGTTCGCTCGCAAAGTCGGCGGCACATTCATCCTGCGCATCGAAGACACCGACACCGAACGTTCCAGCGAAGCGATGGTGCGCGGCATTCTGGAAGGGATGGAATGGCTGGGGCTGCATTACGACGAAGGCCCGTTTTTCCAATCCGATTACGCCGACAAACATCGCGCGGCGGCGCATCAACTGCTGGAAACCGGCTGGGCGTATCGAGACTTCACGCCGAAACAGGAGCGCGACGACACCAACATCAAAGATCAAATCGCCAAAGAGCGCGTCGTCAATCCGTTCCGCGACCTGCCCAAAATCGAATCCGACGCGCGGGCGGAAACCGGCGAACCGTTCGTGATTCGCTTCAAAGTTCCCGCGGAAGGCAAAACGCAATTTGACGACATTGTCTTTGGATTGCAGCAACGCGATTACAGCGACATCGAAGACCTGGTCCTGCTGCGTTCCGACGGGCATCCGCTGTACAACCTGTCGGTTGTGGTGGACGACATCGAAATGGGAATCACGCACGTCGTTCGCGGCCAGGATCACATCAACAACACTCACAAACAGGTGTTGCTGTATCAGGCGCTGGGCAAGCCTGTGCCGAAATTCGCGCACTTGCCGCTGATTCTGGCTCCTGACAAAAGCAAGCTCTCCAAACGCAAACACGGCGAAATCGTCAGCGTCACCACGTACCGCGACGCCGGATTCATCCCCGATGCGTTCGTCAATTTTCTGGCGCTGGTCGGTTGGGCGCCCGAAGAAGGGCTGGCCGCCAAAGATCAGGAAATTTTCTCGCGCGAAGAACTGATTCGCATTTTTTCGCTGGAAGGCATTCACAAATCGAACGCGGTGTTTAACTTCACCGAAGGCGACGAGCGCAACTGGACGGATCAAAAAGCTCTGTGGATGAATTTCGAGTACATCAAAACCTGGCCGCTGGAAAAACTGTTGCCGCTGATTCAACCCGAACTGCAAAAAGCCGGGCTGTGGCGCGACGAATACTCTGGCGAGCAAAAAGCCTGGTACGAACACACGATCACGCTGTTGCGCGAACGCGCTCGCACCTTGCTGGATTTCGCCAAACACGGGCGTCCGTATTTTGTGGATGGTCTGGACTTTGAATTTGAAGACGCCGCCGTCAAAAAGAATTTGCAGAAAGACCCGGCGCTGAAAACCTTGTTGCCGGTTTTGGCTGAACGCTTTGCGGCGATGATGGAGTTCTCGCACGATGCGGTCGAAGCCGCCTTACGCGCCGTCGCCGAAGAAAACGGCGTCAAAGCCGGTTTGCTCATCAACGCCACGCGCACGGCGCTGACCGGGCAATCCGTCGGGCCAAGCCTGTTTGAACTTGTGCCCGCCATCGGCCAGCAACGCTCCGCCGAACGATTGCGGCACGCCGCCAGCCTGGTATGAGATGGCGGTTATTGAGTTGAAACAAAGTAGCTGATCGGGGAAGGGAAAAAGAATACGGAAGAAACGGAAATAACAGAACAAACGGAATTTTCTCTTTTCAGCTTTTCCGTGTTTTCAGTTATTTCCGTTTGTTCCGTAAGCTTCTCTGGTCGTTCATCAGAAAGGCATCTCATTCGCCCGATGACAATTTCCGCAATGTTCGCCCGCCCAACGTGCCGTTGAATTTGCCGCTGTCCACAGCCAGTTTGCCGTTGACCAAAATGAACCGCAGCCCTTCGGATGGAAGCTCCGGCTGATCGTAAGTCGCTTTGTCGGCGATGGTTTTCGGATCAAAGACAATCACGTCGGCGAAATAGCCAGCCGCGAGTTTGCCGCGATCTTTCAGGCGAAACGTTTCGGCCACTTGCGCGCTGCTGGATTGAATCATCCGCTCCATCGAAATGACTTTGCGGTTGATGACGTATTCCCGAATCTTGCGCGGGTAAGTTCCCCACTTGCGCGGATGGCCGCCGGAACCATCTGAACCGGTCATGACCCAGGGCTGTTTCATGAAGTTTTCAATGTCGGCTTCGGTCATGTTGAACGAAGTGATGCCGGGATTGCTGGTTTTCAAAATTTCCAGCGCGGTTTCGACAGGCGATTTGCCGCGCGCTTTGGCGATTTCGTCCAGTCGTTTGCCTATCAAGGCTTTGTCTCCGCCGCGAATCATCAACGAATTCGCACCGCCTCGCCGCTTCAGGTTCTGTTCCATTTCGGCAATCAGCTTGGGGCGAATCGCCGGGTCGTCCACTCGTTTCAGGAATTCGGCTCTGCCGCCGGCTTCCGCCCAGCGAGGCAGCAGCGACGCGCCCAGTCCAGTACCCGAAGCGATGTACGGATACTGATTTGCCGTCGCGCTGATTCCTTCGGCGCGAGCGCGATTGAAAATTTCAATGGCTTTGCCGCTTTGCCCCCACACGTCCGCGCCGAGCGCCTTGATGTGCGAAATGTGAACCGGAATTTTCGCTTCGCGGCCAATGCGCATGACTTCTTCAATCGAACCCAGCAGCCCGATGGTGTACGAACTTTCGTCGCGTTGGTGAGTGTCGTACACGCCGCCGAATTGCGCTGCGATTTTGGCGAGTTCAATGACTTCTTCGGTTTTGGAATAACTGCCTGGCGCGTAATACAACCCGGTCGAAAGTCCGATTGCGCCTTCTTCCATTCCTTGCCGGATGAGCAGCTTCATTTTCTCAAGCTGTTCCGCCGTCGGCGCGGCGTCGCTCATTCCCATCACGGCGGAGCGAACGGCTCCGTGCCCGACGAACGACGCGACGTTGGTTCCGATCTTTTGCGTGTCGAGTTGCTGCAAGGCTTTGCCCAGCGGAATTTTGCTGCGGCCATCGCTGCCGATGAACACCGTCGTCACACCTTGCGTCAAAAACGCCAGATTCGCGTTTCGTTTGGGATCGAACAGGTCTTCGTCGGCATGAGTGTGCGGATCAATGAAACCCGGCGCGATGATCAAACCGGCTGCGTCAATCACTCGGTCAGCCTGGATGTTGGCGGCGACTGAATCGCCGATGAAGGTGATGCGGTCGCCGGTGATTCCTACGTCGGTTTTTGTCGCGGGGCTGCCGGTTCCATCAATGACCGAGCCGCCGCGAATCAGTGTGTCCACTTTTGCAGTCTTTGGCTTGGCGGTTTTCAGGTTGCGCTCGAAGAAATCAAACGCGGCTTTGTAAATTTCGACCCAGTTTTTGTGCAGTAAAAAGTCGTGAACTTCGTCGGGATAGACAATCGTTTCGTGCGGGACTTTCAATTCGCGCAATCGGCGAACCAAATCCACCGTCTGAGAAAACGCCACGTTGCGGTCGTCGTCTCCGTGAATGAAGAGCACGGGCGATTTCCACTTTTCAACCGAAGAGACCGGTGAAGCTTCAAAGGCGATTTTCACAGCGTCGCGGTTGCCGTATTCGATCCAGTTAGAGTTTGACAATCGCAACGACCAATCGTGAACTCCGTGCAGGTCAACTCCGGCGGCGAACAAATCCGAATTACGAGCCAATCCTAAAGCAGTCAAATACCCGCCGTAACTTCCGCCCCACAAACCTATCCGAGCCGGATCAATGTCCGCGCGTGAACGCAGAAACTCTGCTCCGGCGACGATGTCCTGATATTCCGAAGCCCCACGCGCGCCGCCGTTTTTGGCCTGGCGAAACGCCCGGCCATAACCTATGCCCAGCCGATAATTGACCGACAACACCGCGTAACCCTTGCTGGCCAAAAACTGATTGAAGCCATAAGCGTTGTGGTAGTAGTACCGATTGTGCCAGCCCAACAACATCTGCCGCATCGGGCCTCCGTGCATGAAAATCACGGCAGGCAATTTGTCCGAAGGCTTGGCGTTGGCGGGCAGGAACAGTTGGCCGTGAATTTCCTGGCCGTCGGCGGCTTTGAAAATGACTTGCTGCGGAGTGACGAGTTTTGAAGCGGGGAAGTCGCGCGGAGTCGCAGTCACGGCAATTAGTGCTGATGGTCCCTCTAACGACGTTACATGCACAGACGCCGGATTGGTTGAACTGGAAACAAGAGACGCCAGATATTTTCCGCTGCTGGTCAACGCCGGATTCCATTCGATGCCTGCGCCTGCGCTGATTGCCTGAGTTTGCCCATCGGCAATTGAAACGCGCGAAAGATGTCGCCGGTCAATGTCGCCGCAATTCGACGAATAACTGATTGCACGTCTATCGGGCGAAAAGCCCATGCTTTCCCATTCGCAGCCGGTTTGAGTCAATCCTTTCACTTCGCCGCCGCTGGCCGCAATCGAATACAGCCGCATCCAGCCGTCCATTTCCGAAGCGAAGACCAGCCGCTCTCCCGCAGCCCATTGCAGCAAGTTTTCTCCGGCCATTCGCGGCGGAGCGTCTTCGGGGCGATTGCCGCTGCGCCAGATTTCTTTGGCGATTCCTGTAGCCGCGTCGGCCACCCAGATTGTCCACGGATCAGGCGCGTCCTGCGTCAGCGAACGAGGCGCGTTGCCACGTGCCGGTTGGCGGATGAAGGCCAGTCGCCTGCCATCCAAAGACCAGCGCGGCGCGGAGTCTCGATCCACCGAAGGCGCGATGTAACGGATCGTCTGTTTCTCAAAATCGTAAATGCCGATGAAGCTGTGCGTGCCGCGCGAACTGTTGAACGCCAGTTGTTTTCCATCCGGCGACCATTGCGGCGCGAAGTTCGATCCGCGCGCTGAAAACAGTTGATGCGGTTCGGAACCGTCAACGATTTCGACGATGTGAATCTGGCTGTCTTTGCTGAAAACGACTCGGCGGTCAGTAGGCGAAACGACTGGCGAAGCGCCTACGGCCAATCGCATCAACCGACTATCTTTGACCGAAACGGCGTGAATGGCTTGCGAAGTCCCGGCGGGATCGCTGGTCGGATTGGGAATGTCTCCGGCGGAATTGGTGCTGCCGCCGCGCACAAAGACGACCCATTCGCCGTCGTGCGTGAATTCCAGTTGGGTCAATTCCTGCCCGGTGTCTTCGTTGAATTGCGTCAGTTGCCGGGCTTTGAAATCCGGTCCATCGGCCACCCAGATATTGCGCTTGCCTTCGGTGTTGAATGCCCAGGCGATGCGTTCGCCCGTTGGAGCGGCAATCAGTTCCGACGGGAACGGCGAACTCAACACCTGCTCAATCGTGAAACCGCTCTGTTGCTGAGCCGCCGACTGGTTCGCGGTAAACCACGCTGCGCCGCTCACAACCGCGACCGCGCACAACATTGCAAGGATGCGTCTGATTTTCATGGCAATTTATCTCTGGAAAATTGGAATTGAACTTCCGGCTGTTGATTCAACCGGTGCGGATACGATTCGAGGCGAACGATAATACAGGCGTCTGATCGTGACAACGGCGCGCAACACCGCTTCGGATAACTTTCAGCAGCGATGATGATTCGTTTGACACCTCAGAAAGCCGTCCCTACAATCTCGCAGTTTCAGCAGCCGTTGCCGGAAGCTTTTATCCCCCTCGCGGCCTGAACAAATAACGAATGCCAAGCCAAGCTACTACAACTCTGGAGTTCGACAGGCTCAAGGAGACTCTGCTGCAACAAATCCGCACGCCGCTGGGAGCGTCGCTCGCGGAGGAATTGCGCGTTTCTACCAATGCAGAAAAGATCAGACGTGAACTTCGGCTGACCGGCGAAGGTGTGCTTTATCTGCGTGAAGGCACTGCGCTGGACATTCACGATCTGCCTGATCCGCGCTCCAGTTTGGGCAAGCTGGGAATCGCCGACATCAATCTGGAACCGCTGGAAATCATTGACCTGTTGCGGCTGATTTCCGTGGCGATGGGATTGCGCGAAACCTTCCACGAAGAGCGCGAGAAATTTCCGCTGATACGCGAAATTACCGAACCGATTCCGAACCTGCGCTCGCTGTATCAAAGGCTGCGCGGACGCATTTCTCCCAGCGGCGAAGTCGAAGATTTCGCCAGCCCGGAATTGCGCGAGATTCGTTTTCAAATTTCGAAACTGCGCGCGCAGATTCAACGCTCGCTGGAAACTATTCTGAAACGCGCCGAAGCCGACCACGCGCTGCGCGATGAATACGTCACCATTCGCAACGACCGGTACGTCATCCCGATTCGTAACGACAATCGCGGAGCCGTGCAGGGAGTAGTTCACGGCATGTCTTCTTCGGGGCAGACGGCTTTTGTCGAACCGCTGGAAACGATCAACCTGAACAACGATCTGGTTCGGCTGCGCGAAGTTGAACAGACTGAAATCATCAAAGTGTTGTTCGCCATCACCGAAGAATTGCGCGACGAACGCGAAGCTCTTCAGCAAATGGCAGATGCCGTCGCGCAGATTGACTTCATAGCGGCTAAAGCTCGACTGGCGATCAATCACGACGCGATTGAACCGACGATCAACGAAAACGGACGACTGCATTTGAAAGACGCTCGGCATCCGCTGCTGGAAGCAAACTTGAGAGCGCAACGCTTGCCGATTGTTCCGCTCTCGCTCGATTTGGACAGCGACCATCGCGTGATGGTCATCAGCGGCCCGAACGCAGGCGGCAAAACCGTTGTGCTGAAAACTGTCGGGCTGTTGTCGTTGATGGCTCAGGCCGGATTGCACATTCCGGCGGTTGACGCCGATTTGCCGGTTTTCAATCAATCGTTGGCAGACATTGGCGACCATCAATCCATCGCGGCCAATCTTTCGACCTTCACGGCGCACATTCAAAACATCCGCAATATCAGCGACGAACTCGATCCGCCTGCGTTGATCCTGCTGGACGAAGTGGGAACCGGAACCGATCCCGAAGAAGGCTCGGCGCTTGGCGTGGCTATGGTGGATTATTTCCGCGAACGCGGCGCGCACGTCATCGTCACCACGCATTACAGCGGATTGAAGGTTTACGCCACGAACACGCCGGGAGTGCTCAACTCCAGCGTGGAGTTCGACGAACGCACGCTGAAGCCGACTTACAAATTGCTGATTGGCTTGGCTGGGTCTTCGTCGGGAATCGAAATCGCTCGGCGATTCGGTTTGCCCAAAGCAATCACCGAACGCGCGGCGGAAAAAGTCCAAACCGCCAGTGCCGACGCGACGGAATACTTGCGGAGATTGAAAGATCAGTTCGACAACCAGCAGCAATTGGTTGTCGCTTTGGAAGAAGAACGCACCCTGGTAGCGGATAAATACTCCAAGCTGGAACTGGAGTTCATCAAGCGCGAAAAAGAGCGCGAAAAAGAATTCCGCGCTGAACTGCAAAAAGTTGTTGAAGAGTTCACGGCGAAGGCTGAAAAATTCGCTTCTACCATTGAAGACGCTGCGACGGCTCGCAAAATCAAAAAAGAAGTCGAACGCCGCACCGTCGAGTTGAAAGCTTCAGCCAGTTCCGCTGCGCGTGAGTTGCGCCAACAACAAGGCATTCTGACCGCCGAAGAACAAGCCGCGATTGCCGCCGAAGAAGCCGTGCCGGAAATCGTGGACTTTGAAATCGGCGACCGCGTTCGCGTGCTGTCGCTGAACCAGGAAGGCCTGATCGAAGCGATCAAAGGCGAAGAGATTGTCGTGCAAATTGGCGCTCTACGGTTCCGCGAAGTCGCTGACAACCTGCGCTTCGTCGAACGCAAGCAAGCAAGTGCAAAGGCCAGCAAAGCTGTTGCCGGTTTGCCAAAAGGCGTTTCGGTTTCTTTGCAGGAACAAAAATCCGTCAGTTCAGAGTTGAATGTAATCGGCAAGACGACGAACGAAGCGACTTACGAAGCCGACAAGTTTCTCGATGCGGCTTATCTGGATAATCACGACCGCGTTCGCATCGTTCATGGAATGGGAATGGGCGCGCTGAAACGAGCGATTGCCGATCTGCTTTCCGGCCATCCGCACGTGGCAAAGTTTTATCCGGCAGAGCAAAATGAAGGCGGCAATGGGGCGACGATTGTTGAACTGAAAAAGTAATTTTCCTGGCCTGGTTTGTAATCTGGTAAGGACAAAGGAGGAACAATTATGAATGCTGATCTTAACGCTAATGCGCGCAACTCCGAGCTGGAAACCAAACTTGCTGATGCACTCAACCGGCTCTACAAAAACGAAGGCACTGTTGAGCAAATGAACAGGTCAATTGCCAGCGGCAATCGGATGACCAATTGGCAATTTGTCGTATTCGTGTTGGCCCTTGTCGGATCATTACTCGGTTCAATGTACTGGGCGACGGGCGTGTTGGAAAAAAGATTCGATGAACGCTTTACCCAGATGGAAAAGCGATATGAAGAGAATCGTCAACAGATGGAAAAGCGGTTTGATGATTTGCGTCAGGACGTTTTGTCTCAGCGAAAACAGTAAACCAGGCTTTGAGAAACGGATTCAGTTGTAATGAAAATCCCGCGCGGGTTCAGCGAAGAGTTACGGAACCAAGCCGACATTTTGAAAATCGTCGGCGATTACGTCTCGTTGAAAAAGAAGGGGAATAATTATTGGGCGTGTTGCCCATTTCATAATGAGAAGACGCCGAGTTTCAGCGTCAATCCGTCAAAAGGCCTTTTCAAGTGTTTTGGCTGCGGCAAAGGTGGCGACGCGATCACCTTTGTGATGGAAATCGAAGGCGCTCCGTTTCCCGAAGCCGTCAAAACCGTTGCCGAAAAATGCGGCATCGCTGTTCCGGTGGTTGCCGATGATCAGCGCGATTATGAAGAACGCGACCGGCAGCGAGCCGATTTGCTGCAATT
This sequence comes from Acidobacteriota bacterium, assembly GCA_033763255.1. GTDB lineage: Bacteria > Acidobacteriota > Blastocatellia > RBC074 > RBC074 > RBC074. The sequence goes on from JANRKX010000046.1 coordinate 118,601, forward strand.
GAATGCATGGGCGACTGAGTTCTTTGAACAAAACCTGATCGAAACCGCCGAAGGCCGGCGAGGTTTGGCTTATCTGGAAGGGCGGGGAATTACCGAAGCGACTCAGCAACAGTTTCGGCTCGGTTACGCGCCGAACAGTTGGGACGCGATGAGCAGTTTTTTGCGTTCGCGCGGAGCTTCGACGACGCAGATTGAACGCAGCGGTTTGGTGACACTGAAAGAGGCGGGCGGCTTTTACGACCGGTTTCGCGGACGGTTGATGTTTCCGATTTGTGACACCCAAGGGCGACCGGTTGCTTTCGGCGGGCGCATCATTGGCGAAGGCGAACCGAAGTATTTGAATTCGCCTGAAACCAGTGTTTACACCAAAGGCCAGCACTTATTCGGGCTTGGATATTCGCGGGATTCGATTCGCAACAAAGACTTTGCGATTTTGGTCGAAGGGTATCTGGATTTTCTGATTCCGTTTCAGGAAGGTGTCAGAAATTTGGTCGCTAGTCTGGGAACGGCTTTGACCGAAAATCAGGTGCGGTTGCTGGGGCGGTATACGCGAAAGATCGTTGTCAATTTCGATCCGGATTCAGCAGGCGTCGCGGCCACCAAACGCAGTTTGGAATTGCTGTTGGGCGAAGGGTTCAAGGTCAACGTGCTGACCTTGCCGGACAACTTGGACCCGGATGAGTTCATCAGAGCGCGCGGCGCGGACGGGTATTTACGATTGCTCAAGAACTCCCAACCGTTTCTGGATTACATAGTTGAACAGGCCGTCGGCGCGAATGACCAGAAATCCCCTTCCGGTAAAGTCGAAACGATTAACTCAATTCTGCCGTACTTAAAGTTGGTGAAAGATCGCATCGAACGTTCGGAACAGTTCGACCGCATTGCTGACCGGCTGAAAATTGACAGCAAACTGATTCGCCAGGAATTCAAGAAAGCCGCCGACACGCGGCAAGAGAAAGTCAGCGAACGCGCTGTCATCGCCAGTGTGGCTGTGAAACCGGCGGAGCGAAAGTTGCTAGAGATTTTGCTCGGCTGCCAGCCCATCCGGCGGCAGTTGAGTTTGAAAATGACCGAAGAAGATTATTTCGGACTCAGAACCGAAAAACTTTTTCACACGATTTTTGAGTTTGAGCGTCAACAGATTGAGATTTCGTATCCGGCATTGAGTCAACAACTCGACGACGAAGAGATGGCCAGCGATTTGCTGCCACAACTGATGATCAGTGATGCCGAGTTTGATTTGACGGATCAGAAATCTTTGAATCAAGCCGAACGCGAGGCGTCGGAAAGTCTTCATAGTTTGCGCTGCGGAAAATTGGCCGACAAACAATCGGCACTCCAAGCTGAGCTAAACCAGGCGCAACGAAGCAACGACACCGAGCTTATGGCTAAATTATCTATGCTCAAATTTGAATTGGCCAAACAGGAACGAGAACTGGCGCGATGGAACGGCTAAAAGTGAGAAGCCCAAAAATATCAAAAACAAGTCGCCAAACCGTTGACCTGTCCGGCACGTAACAAAAAGGGAAGTAAGACACAAGGAGTGAAAGCTGCGGTTGTGGCATTTTTGCTGCCGCACCGAAAGGAGAGTCCACATTGGAAGAAAAATACACAGAAGACGTTCAGAAGCTTTTGGACATGGGCATGGGGAAGGAAAAACCTTTCCTGAGCTATGACGACATCAACCATGAGCTGCCTGAAGGTTTGGTTTCGGCTGACGAAATCGAAGATATTTTTGCCGCGCTCGGCGGGGAAGGCATCACCATCGGCGATTCAGAAGAGAAGTTTTTGGAAGGCGCCGTTGCCGCTGCTAACGCCGACAAGAAGATGGACGAAGCGCAGGAAGAAGAGGTCGAACAACTCGATCTTTCTCCGGGCAATCTGGAAAAAACCAACGACCCGGTTCGGTTGTATCTGCGCGAAATGGGCGTTGTGCCGCTGCTGACGCGCGAAGGCGAAGTCGCCATCGCCAAACGCATTGAACGCGGAAAGATTCGCTCTCAAAAAGCGGTTTCCCGTTCGCCGATTGCCGTTGCCGAATTGATTCAAATCGGCAAGGAGTTGAACGAAGAATATCTTTCGGTGCGTGAAGTCGTGACCTTTACCGAGCAGGAAGGCATCACCGAAGAGAAAATTCTCGAATATCACAACTACACGCTGGAAACGATTGCCGAAACCGGCAAGGTCTTCAAAAAGACCAGCCAGATGTACGAAAAGTTATTGGCCGAACCGAAACGTTCGCCGAAGCTGAACAAGTTGAAGCGCAAACTGGCTCGGCAGCGCATCGAACTGTCGCACCTGTTCCGGCTGCTGGAATTCACGCCGAAGGTGCAGGAACGTTTGGTTGGCGCAATGCGGCGGGCTTCGATGGAAGTCAAAGAAACCGAGCGCGAAGTTGACAAGCTGCAACGTTCGTACGAACGCAAACGCAATGAAGACGAAAAGAAAGAAGCCGAGAAGAAGCTTCGAGCGACAAAAAAACATTTGACGCAATTGGAAGAGCAGCATCGGTTGCCGTTGGCGGACATCAAAAAGTCTTTGCAAACCGTCATCGCTGGCGAAGCCGAAGCCCAGCAAGCCAAGAAAGAACTGGTCGAAGCCAACTTGCGACTGGTGGTTTCCATCGCCAAGAAATACACCAACCGCGGTTTGCAGTTTCTGGATTTGATTCAGGAAGGCAACATCGGATTGATGAAGGCTGTGGACAAGTTCGAGTACCGTCGTGGTTATAAGTTTTCGACTTACGCCACGTGGTGGATTCGCCAGGCGATTACTCGCGCAATTGCCGACCAAGCCAGAACAATCCGAATTCCGGTTCACATGATTGAAACGATCAACAAATTGATTCGGACTTCGCGTGCTCTGGTGCAGGAACTCGGACGCGAACCAACGTCGGAAGAAATCGCCAAGAAGATGGACATTCCGGCGTCGAAAGTTCGCAAGGTTTTGAAGATTGCCCAGGAGCCGATCTCACTCGAAACTCCCATCGGAGAAGAGGAAGATTCGCACCTTGGCGATTTCATCGAAGACAAAACGATTCAAAACCCGGCAGAAGCCGTCATCAACATCAACCTGCGGGAAATCACCGAAGAAGTGTTGAAGACGCTGACGCCGCGCGAAGAAAAAGTCATCAAGATGCGTTTCGGTCTTGGCCCGAACGGCAGCGAACACACACTGGAAGAAGTCGGCCAGCATTTCGCCGTCACGCGCGAACGCATTCGCCAAATTGAAGCCAAGGCGCTTCGTAAGCTTCGCCACCCTTCGCGGTCGCGCAAGCTGAAAGCGTTTTTGGAAAGCGGCAGACCTTAATGGTTTGAGGCAATGCTGGCAGAAAGATGGGGCAGAAAAGCGAAAAGTTTTTTTGCCCCTATTTTTGTGTCATCGCATTTCGGATCATGTGGATTCCGGCGATGACCAGCACGATGGCCAGCAACCGTTTCAAATTTGTTCCGGCGATTCGCTTGCTGCCGTATTCAGAACCGATGAAGCCGCCGGCGATGGCCGCCACAGCGAAATAGCCAATCTCGCCCGGTAAAGTCGGCGCTTTGGACAGCAAGCCAATCAGCCCCGCAATTGAATTGACCAGAATGAACACGGCGGCCACGCCCGAAGCCTGACGCATCTCTGCCCAGCCCAAAAACAACAACAGCGGCGAAAGAAAAATGCCGCCGCCTACGCCGGTCAAACCCGACAGCAATCCTAACGCTCCGCCCAGCAACAACATCATCCACAACGCCGGAGTTTGCCGCGAAGCCTGATTGCCTACGGCGGGGTTTCTCAACAAGCGATATGCCGAAAACAGCAGCACGGCTCCGACCAGATATTTGTAGTAAGCGTTCGGCAGCGTCAGGCGCCCGCCCAGATATGCCAGCGGAATTGAAGTCAACGCAAACGGCCAAAACAATCGCCAGACAAAATGGCCTGCGCGATAAAACTTTGTCGAAGCGATCAACGCGACCAGGATGTTCAGCGCCAACGCAGTCGGTCGCATCACCGGCTGAGCCAGGTTGAACAGCGCCATCGCTGCCAAATAACCTGAAGCTCCGGCGTGGCCTACGGAGGAATACAACGCGGCGGCTGCGAAAATCAGCAGCGCAAGTGCGGCAGTGGTGGTTGGATTCATAGCGCGACTTTAGTAACTACTTCAGGAACGGACAGGATGTAAAAGTCTTCAGCAATTTGCCGGTTTATTACGTCGAGGGCAACTGTGAGCGGTTGAAGTTTTTATTGTCTGATGATGCGCATTTGATAGTTGGCGATTTCCTGTCGCTGGCCGTCGGCGGCGCGCCCCAACAATTTCACCAGATAATCGTTGTGCGGCAACAATTGCGCGGGTAAGGCAAGAATCAGTTGTCGCCCGTTTGCCGATAGCCGATTTTTCGACCAGATGATGACGCCTTCGATGGTTTCTATTTGGACGGCGAATTCGTTGAAAGTTTGCTGGTTGTCGAAACGCAGCCGCAGTTGGATCGTTTGCGCGTTTGCCGGAATGTTCAGGCGCGGCAGGTTTGCGCCGTCACGAAGCGCCAAAGGCGTCAGCACAAATGAAAAAATCGAAGCCAGAGCGTTCGCCGGTTGAGTTTGTTTTTCTGCTTCGAGCTGTGCGACGCGAGCTTTTTCAATTTCGAGTTCAGCGACCATCTGAACTGTGCGTTCCCGCTCTTTATCGAATCGTTCAGTTTCAGCAGCGAGCAGCGATTCCGTTTGCTTCACTTGATTGCGCAACTGCCGGATTTCTTTGAACAGCCAACCGCCGCCGAACGCGATCAACAACATTGCCGCCGCAAATCCCAAACGCCATCCCGAAGGCCACAAAAATTCTTTCAACTTTTGCGCGCTTGTAGTTCCGCTTTTAAGCGGCTGAATTTCGCCAGTTGATTGATTTCGGCTGAAGCCGGGACTCTGAGCAGTGACGGCCAGGGTTTGAGCAAATTCGGCTCGCTGGCGCAAAAACGGCGAAGCTAGCAAGTGGCGTTCAAACAGCTCACGGTCGGTGGCTGACAGCCGATTGGCCGCGTAAGCGTCAAACAGATCGTCTTGCGCTGATTGAAATTCCGCGTACCGAGTGTCGTCGTCAAACCATTCGGCTTCAAAGCGCGCGGCTTCCTCTTCGGTCAATTTGCCGAGCAGATACGAATTCACTTTTTCCTCCAATTCCTTCGTTCGCATATCAGTGTCGGAAACTTCAATTCGTATCGCTGCCAATGCAATCCAGCAGGCACTGCTCCAGGCGTTTTCTCAATCGCGTGACGCGGTTTCGTAACGCAGTGATGTCAATTCCCAACCGCTCGGCCAGTTTGGCGCGTTGGTCAATTTTCGCCGTTTGTTGTTGGTGATAATCCAAAAACAACTGCCGCGCGTCGTTCGGCAATTCGCCAAGACATTTTTCCAAACATCGCAACCGTCGTTCGTGGTTGTCGCTTTCTTCGCTACGACGTTCGGCTTCCGCCGGATCAAGGCTTGGAGTCGCGCGCGTCGGCAATTCATCCAGCGAAGCGGAGCGTTGTTGCCTGCGCCATTGTTCGTGCAGCACGTTGCGAGCCACGCCGCGAAAGTAAGCATAAGGATCGCCGGCTTCGATCTTCACGCCTTCGCCCAGCCTGGCCGCCACGCGATGAATGGTTTCGTCGGCGCAATCTTCGGACAGCGGACAAGCCTGGCTTTCAAAAAAACGGATCAATCGGCGACGAATCAACTGATAACTTTCGGCAGCCTGTTCGTGGTCGGCAGCGAGCCAATTCAACAAGCGGTCAAAATTTATCGGTTGATTTTGCATCGCCGGTTTATCGCCATTCGCCTTGCAGCACAAAAGCCGCCCAGAAAAACGGTTCGCGCCAAGTCGTTTTTTTTAGCATTGACAATTGAGCCTGGTGAAAGGCCGCCGCTGGTCGTTTTCCTTCGTTGAGCATTTCGCGATAAAACTCCGCCATCAATTCCGCCGTGGCGTCGTCCTGAACTTTCCACAGACTGGCGGCGATGCGCGGCGCTCCGGCGAACATAAAACCTCGCGTTAATCCGACCAGGCCTTCTCCGCGAATGTCTTTTCCCAAACCGGTTTGGCAGGCGCTCAAACTGACCAGTTCGGCGTTCAGTTTCAGGTTGTAAATTTCGTGCAATCGCAAAAAACCGTCTTGCGGCTGGCCTTTTTCGTTCAACAGCGAAAGGGCTACGCCGGACAATTCAGGGTTCAGTTCGTTCAACACTCCGTGAGTGGCGAAATGCAGCAAACGATATTGGCCAAGCCGCGAATCGAAAGCTGCCGCACGGTTTGCCGAAAAATCCATTGCCGAAAATCGCTGATTGCTGTCGGGCACAAAAGACAAAATTCGGTTGGCTTCGCGGCGCGAATACAACAGCCGAGAAAACTGCTGTTTGGAATTGTCGTCGCGCTGAGTTGTCGCTGTTGGCAATTTGCGCTGCCTGACCAACCGCGGGTCGTCGCGTTCAAACACCGGATCGGCAAACACTGCCAAAGTTTTTGGAGCTTTTTCGCGCACAACAACTTCGCGTCGCAAAGTCGCCAAAGCCGAAACCGACGGCAGATAGATAATTTCGTGGTCTGTAATCATCGGCTTTTTCGATCCGCAATCCGCAATTCGCAATCCGCAATCCGGCAAAGCGGCGAACGGCACGTATTGCAAAGCTCCGTCGGCGACGATGGCCAATCGCGGTTTGTTCAATTTGTCGGCGGCGGGCGCGATCAGCATACGGCTCAGCTTGGCGGCTTCAGCGGGAAAACGCGCGTCGGCATCGGAAATTCGCCGAGCGCGTTGCGTTTCCGTTTCGCCGGCGACCGGTTGGCGGGCCGTCAACAGCGAACGAACCAACGCGGCCTGCGTTTCGATTTGATTGCGCGGCGGCAGTTCGTAACCGGCGAACGAATCTTTGCTCACCGTCCACAAATAGCTGCGCGGTTCGCCGAGCGAAAATTCCAGCAAAGTTGTTTCATCATCAAGTTGTTGCTGAATGTCTTTCAGACCCAGCAAGGGCGGTGCTGTCAACGCGGCAAAGCGCGGGCTGGCTGCGCGAATGCGCGATTGAATTTCGTTGAGTTCAACCGTCAAACGATCAATTCGTCGCTGAGCTTCGTCGGCTTGCGGTTTCAAATGCAAGCGGCTGAGCAGTTGGAATTGTTGTTCGCTGGCGGCGTTTAACAATCGCTGCAATTCGCGCTCGCGTTGAAGCAACGCTGGTTCGACGCCTTCGCGCAAATCCACGCGAGCTTCGGCCAGCATTTCGGTCAAGCTGCGAGCGCGAGCGCGTTCGCTGGCTTGCAGGCCGAGCGCGGCAAAATTCGCCGTCGGCTTTTGGCGATGTTCGGCCATCAACAATTCGATTTGTAGTTCGCGGTAATTTTGCAGCGAAGCGAAATACGCCGAACGCAGCGTGTGACTGGGAATGCGCGCGCGTTGAGTTTCAATCAAATTGAGCGCCGTTTCGATTTGATGGCGAGCGGCGGTCTGATTTCCGGCTTGCTGTTCGACTCGCGCCAAACCGTAACGAGCTTCGGCTTGTCCGCGCAAATCGTGAATGCGCTGGCTGAGCGCAAGCGCCGCACGGAAATTTTCTCCCGCCGATTTCCAATCGCCCAAAGCCGCGTCAACGCTGCCGAGTTTGGCCAATCCAGCCGCTTCAAACAATCGGTCTTGCGCCGCGCCGACAAGTTTCAACCCGGCCATCAAATTCGCGCGCGCTTCGGCCAAACGCCCCTCGGCAAAATCCAGCAGGCTCAGCGCGCCTAGCGTCACGCCTTCGTTGCGCCGGTCATTGAGCGCGCGTTGCAACAACAAGGCTTGATCGTAAAACTTTCGCGCCTGTTCGCGTTCGCCCAAAGCCGCCGCCGTCGCTCCCAATCCGGTCAAAGCGATTGCCTGTTGTTTACGGTTGTTGTCCGCGACGCTCAACTGATTGACTTGATCGTAGTATTCGCGCGCTGTTTTCATCTCTCCCAACGAGTAATAAAGAAAAGCGATTCCGATGGAAGAACTGATTTGGCTGGGAATGAAATTAACTTGCCGGGCAATTTCCAGCGTTTGGAAATAAGCGTTCAGAGCCGATGTAACGTCGCCCAGTTTCTGCCAAACAATCGCTTTATTGGCATGGGCGGTCATCACGCCGCCCAAATCGTGATATTCGCGGAATAGTGTCGCCGCTTGTTCATAATTGGCTATGGCCTGTTGGTATTCGTCCTGTTGTTCCAGCGTCACGCCCCAGTTAATCAGCGTGAACGAAGCCGTCACCAGATTGTCGCTTGCCAGAGCCTGCTCCAACGCTTCTTTGTAAAACGCCAGTCGTTCTGCCCCCTGACTTGATTCCGCCAGATGAAAAAGCATGGCTGCGGCATTGAATTGATCGCCGGTCTGGCGCGCCAACCACAGAACTGTTTCGAAATTGGCGCGCGATTCCGGCAATTTCAGCAAACGCCGATTTATTCCCAAGCCGTAATGAATGTTTATTTCATGCGCGGCGGTTATCACGGATTTGAACTTTTCGCGTGTGGTTTGAAGTTGAGCGATGGCTTGCTGATAGGACGGCGTGGTTTTTTCTTGTCGCAATCGCTCGGCGTCGGACAAGGCTTCTTCCAAAGCGATCAATTCCGAGTCCGCCGGTTGGATTGCCCGCAGTGTCGTTAATTCAATTTGGTACTTTTTTCTGTTTAACGTTGCGCTGGCGGCGCGGCTTATCTCCAACCGGTAACGTCCCGGCGCATTGGCGATGAAGGAAATCTGCTCCATTCGACTCGGCGATTGTGTGATTGCCCGGCGCAACGGCTGATCGTCCGGCGTGTAAACATTGACCGAAAACAAACCCAGTCTCGGACGTTCAAGCGTGATCTGGCAAAAATAGCCGGCGCGCAGAGTCACGAAGAATTCATCAACTTGCTGGCCGATGATTTCGCGCTGATGTTTTTGACCCAATTTTAGTTCGGTGGTTTGCGCTGACGATTCCCCGGAGTCAGCGCCGACAGGGTTGATTGCATTGATTGCCAGCGTCAAAACAACAGCCGGAAAAACCAAAAGCAAAAATTGATTGAGGCGATTCGCATTGACCATTTCGTTAGACAGCCAGTTCAGTTCAGTTTTTCGGAACAGCATAATTAAGTTCAGCCCTTTGAAGATGGCGCACTATAACAAACCGTTTCTGAAACTTCCGCACACCTTGTCAAAAAAATCATCCATTGATGCGATACGTTTTTGCTTTGCCGTCACTTTGTGCTGAAAGGCGGCAATGCAATGAAACGATTTTCTCCTTATTTGCTCAGCGCGTTGTTGTTTGCGCTGGCGCTTCCCATATTTCCGTCGCTGCACCTGGAATTTCTGGAATGGGTGTGGATGGTTCCGCTGTTGTTGGCGTTGCGCGACGTGCATACGCTTGGCGGGCTGTTATGGCGCAGCTATCTGACGATGTTCATCGGTTGGGCATTGGTCATGTCGTGGTTGTTGTGGGCGACGGCGGCGGGCGGAGCCTTGTTGTTTTTTGTCGGTGCATTTGTTTACACCGTGCCGATGGTCGCATTCCATTTTTTGCGCCGGAGTCTGGGTTGGCGCGCGGCGTTGTGGTCGTTGCCGGTGATTTGGACGGCTTGTGAATGGCTTTATCACCAAACTCCGGGAGCCATCGGCTGGTTGTCGCTGGGATTGCCGCAATCGCGTTTGTGGTGGTTGATTCAGTTCGTAGACCTGACAGGCGTGTGGGGCGTCACGTTTTGGATAGTTTTGTTCAACGTGTTGATTGTTGATTGCGCCCAGCGCTGGTGGTTGCGGATTGCGGATTGCGGAAGAGGAGAATTTCCGAATGACGTTGTGCTGTGCGAGGACAACGTCAGTTGGAAATCCGCAATCCGCAATCCGCAATCCGCAATTTTCCGCCGACTGGCGTTGATCGTTGCGCTGATGTTCGGCCTGCCGCTTGGTTACACGGCTTTTCGATGGATCGAGCATTCGCGCGCGGAAAAAAACGAACTCTCGATTTTGCTGACTCAGCCGAACGTCAATCCGTGGTTGAAAACCAGTCTGGAAACTCGCGCGGCGGAATTGCGTCGCAGCCTGACGCTGACCAATCGAGCGTTGCGCGCTCAGCCGAATTCTTTTGACCTGATTGTCTGGCCTGAAACGGCAATTCCTTTTGTTCTGCCGCAAGACGAACAAACGCGAATGTTGGTTGGCGATCACGTTTCGCGCTGGCAAACGCCGCTGCTGTCAGGCGCGTTGAATTTGCGCTCTTATCCCGACCCAGCCGAGCGTTCGGAGTTGTTGAAGTTTCAGAATCGGGATTACGAATTGTTCAACGCCGCTTTTTTGTTCACGCCGCGAAATGACGTTCAAAGCTCCGCTTTCAGGCGGAAAAAATCGAATTCGGGAAATCATTCGGTTGAAGGCGGCGCGCCGAAATCGAAGCTTCAGGAAGCCGCCACGCTCTCGGCTCCTTATCACAAACAAAAGCTGATGCCGTTTGTCGAACAGGTTCCGCTGGTTGAGCAATTTCCTGCGCTGGCGAGTTTGGCGCTGGATTTCGGCGCCGGCAACAGCATTGATCTCGGCGTCGAATCGAACCTTTTCACATTCACCACTCGAACGGGTCGCCCGGTCACAGTCGCGGCGGCCATCTGTTACGAACAATTCTTTCCGGCGCATCTGGCCGGTTTGGTGAGGCAGGGCGGAGAAATGATCGCCCTGATGACCAACATCGGCTGGTTTTCGCAATCGCACGGCCAACATCAAATCGCCGCTTTTCTGCAAATGCGGGCGATTGAGTTGCGCCGTTCGGTGGTCTGCGCGGCCAACACCGGGCAAACCACGATGATTGATCCGTTGGGGCGCGTCACCGCCGAAACTCCATGGTGGGCGGAGCAAACGCTCAGCGGCCAGGCGCAGCTTTCGTCCACGCTCAGCTTTTACGTTCGACATCCCGATCTTTTCCCAAAGGTTTGCGCGCTGCTGACGGCGTTGATTCTGACCTTGGCCGTTTACTGGCGAGCATTGCTAGGTTGGCTGAAACTGTCACCGGTAGACGGCAGGGCATTAACAAATTGAACAAACTTATTCGAAGGGCGCTAAAACCGACGGTTTGCCTTGGCGCAGCCGCCTTATCCGATGCTCAACCGCGTCATCAGGAGAAACCATTATGAACAACATGAAAAAAACTGTTTGCATAATCAGCCTGGCTTTGTTGCTGGTTGGCCTGGCCGACATTTTGTTGCCGAGCCAGGTACACGGCCTAGCTACGCCGATGATGTGTACCAAACAAAACGACAAGGGCTGCCGCAGGGACGTGCCATTCCAAGGTGCGATTAAACAACGTCAGCAGGCCAATCTGAAGCGGGCAATGCGAAATTCTCACTCTGTCGGCGTTGCCAGTGAAACGGCGGAGCGTCGAGCCTTGGCTAGAGGGCTGTCATTCTCAATTCTGGCTGGAGGTTTCTTGTTGGCGGGCGTTCTGCTGTCGCCTCGATTCGGCAAACACAGTCATGGCGGCAAGCGAAAGCGCGTCATTATTTTTGCCTCGATCCTTGGGTTATTGTGTGCTCCGGCCTGGCCTTGGTTGGATCAAAGCGCCGCCTCGAACCGCGTTATCGCCGGTTCGACAAAGAGTTCGGAAACAGCCGCTCCGCCTGATGTTTTCGTCTCTGCCTTGCAAATCGGCGGCGACGGAATAACTCAGATTGGCGGCGCGGATTACGACGCGGCGGGCAATCTTTATGTCGCCGGTGGTTACACAGGTTCGGTGACGTTCGACACGACGCCGCCAACAACTTTGACCAGCGCGCAGGATTTCGATGTTTTCGTCGCCAAATTCAATTCGGCTGGTCAATGTCAATGGGCGCGCCAGGCAAATGGGCAAGGTATCATTCCGGCGGGGCTTGCGCTGGACGGCGCAACAGCTTTGGCGGTTGACGCCGCGGGCAACGCTTATGTAGGCGGCAGCTTTGTTTCTTCGCTGCTGTTCAAAAACGCGGCGGGGACGACCGTCGCCACGCTCGGAGACAGCGATTCTGACATCAACTTCGAGCCGTTCGTCGCCAAATACGACACCAGCGGCAATCTGGTCTGGGCTAAAGGCGGAATGAGCGGCGCGCCGGACGATCCCGAAGCGGCGTCCGATCTTGATTCCGGCTTTAACAGCATCACAGACATCGTGCTGGATGCAGCAGGCAATCCTTTCGTCGCCGGAGGAATTGAAGGAACGAATTTTCTGGGCGTCGCGGTTTCACCCGCGGGAAATCAGGATGCTTTTGTTGCGCGGCTCAATCCGGCCACCGGTGTGCCCGTCTGGGTTTCGTTGGCCGACAGTCTGGGAGATGACGGTGTTTACTCAATGAGCCTGGACGGCAACGGAAATCTTTATCTGGTTGGGGTTTATCTTGACGACCTGGAATTCCCCACGAATCCGCCTACGATTTTGCCCAATCCGGACAATTTTGAAGACGCCTTTGTCGTCAAATACAGCCCCGCCGGGCAGTGTCTGTTTGCCAGGGCGCTGAGCAATGAAGATTACCTGGATGGCTTTCACATCGCAGTCAACAACGCAGGCGAGTTTTACGTCGTCGGAGGATTCAACAGTGAGGCGACGTTTGACGGCATCACACTGACCGACACTTCGCAACTGAGCAGCGCGTTTCTGGTTAAATACAACGCCAGCGGCGTTGCCCAATGGGCGCGGGTGATAGGCCAGCAGCCCGACGCTACGGACATCGCCGGGGTTATTGCGGAGCGCGTGATCCCCGACAGCGCGGGCAATCCGATCATCGCCGGTTCATTCGCCGACCAGATTGTTTTCGGCGGCGAAAATCCGCCGACTCAACAAATCCTGTCCAGCGGGGGCGACGCCGATCAATTCGTAGCCAAGTGGGATGCGGCGGGCAATTTCCAATGGGCAAAATCAGTCGGCAGTCAGGGCGACAACGGTCAAAATCTGACCGGCGACGACAACGCGCCGGTCGAATACATTCCTTATCGGTTGGTGAGAAATCGGGCGACAGGACGCATGCATTTGACCGGAGATTTCAGCGGCACAGTGGATTTAGACAACATCACGCTGAATTCCGGGCAGGCTCGCAACGCATACGTCGTCGAACTCAGCCCGGCGCAAGCCGCGCCTGACCTTTCGCTGACGAAATCCGACGGCGGAACAAATTTCGTCATAGGCCAGACCGGCAGCTATCAAATCACAGTCAGCAACGCCGCCGAAGCCGGAGCTACGACCGGAGCTATCACCGTCGCCGACACTTTGCCGAACGGGTTGACTCTGCAAGCTTTCAGCGGTTCGGGGTGGAATTGCACGGGCGCGGGAACTCGCAACGTCAATTGCACTAACAACGCGACGCTCGCCGCCGGAGCCAGCCTGCCTGTGTTGACGCTGACGGTAAACGTCACGGCGACGACTCCGGTCGGACCGAACAGCATCACCAACACCGCGACGGTTTCGACTCCGGGAGAAACGAACATTGCCAACAATTCCGGCAGCGATTCGACGACCGTGCTGGATTGTTCGGGCGGCAATTGCGATCCTATCGCGCCTGGATTGGCGTTGCCCGATTTTGCCGAAGTCAGCGACCAGAAACCCGGCAGCGTGTTGATCTTCAATGTGTACACGTCCAGTTCGTCCGCGCCCAACGCGCAAAACACGCGCATCAACATCACCAACGTCAATCAGCAACGAGCCGCAACCGTGCATTTGTTTTTCGTGGACGGCGCAACTTGCTCCGTGGCCGACGCCAACGTTTGTTTGACGGCGAACCAGACGACCAGCTTTCTGGCTTCGGATTTCGATCCGGGCGTGACGGGTTATCTGGTGGCGGTGGCAATTGATCGCGTGACGGGCTGTCCGGTGAATTTCAACTATTTGATTGGCGACGCTCACACGAAATTCGCCACCGGTCATGCCGGAGGCCTGACGGCGGAAGCGTTTTCGGCTCTGGCAGGAGCGACGTTTGTTTGCACACCTCAATCGGTGACGGCGACTTTGCGGTTTGACGGAATTCAATACAACCGAGCGCCGCGCGCGTTGGCGTTGTCCAGCTTAGGTTCGCGGTCAAACGGCAACGACACTTTGATCGTCTTGAATCGCGTTGGCGGCAATTTGGGAACCGGCGCTGCCACTCTGGGGGCGGTGTTTGGAAATTTATACGACGACACTGAAAACGTTTTCAGTTTTAGCGTCACCGGCGGATGTCAGTTGCGCGGTTCGCTGACTAACAATTTCCCGCGAACGACGCCGCGATTCGAGCAGGTGATTCCCGCCGGGCGCACAGGTTGGATGAAATTCTGGCCGGACAGCGATGTCGGAATGCTCGGCGCGCAATTCAACGTCAACGCGAACTCGGCGACGGCAGGTGGAGCGTTCAATCACGCTTTCAACCTGCACAAACTGACGCTGACCGGCGCGGCCAGCTATGTGATTCCGGTGTTTCCGCCGAATTGCTAAAAGCAAAAAGCCTCGTCTGGTTTTTATTGCCAGACGAGGCTGCCTGTTTATTCAAATGCGCCGGATTGGTTAGTCCTTGCCGCCGAGCCGGAGCGTTACGCCAGCGGTCACCGTCAACGGATAACCCGGAGTCGCATGAACAGGCATTGCCGCCAGGCAATGCCATAGTGGTCAATCGCCTGACTCCGACGCGCGCGCCGTTCAATGCGGAAAGTGTGCGTGTGCAATTGCCTGCGTTGGCCGATGGCGTTTCGGTGGTGGGCAAGCGATTGCGCGTGGTGGTATTTGCCGACATCGCGCGTTCCGGCCAGCCGCCCGCCAATCCGCAATATCTGGTTGATCGGACAATCACGATTTTGGCCTTGCCGGAAAATCGCATGCTGGAAGTGATGTTGCCGGAACCAGTGACGGTCAACCGTGGCGACCTTTACGTTGGAATTCAATCGGTTGACGGAAATCTGAGCTTTGTTGCCGATACAAATGGCGAGGCGCGTAATCGTTCTTTCGTTTCAAACGATAACGGAGCGAGTTTCCAGCCGTTGCGAATTTCAGGCGCAACGGCCAACGCGATTGCGCGCGCGGTGGTCAACGCCAAATTCAACGCCGTCAGCAACCTCGTTCCCGAAGTGAAGGAAATCAGCCCGACAGCCGCGCCCACAGGCTCAAATTTCAAGCTGACGATTTTCGGGCGAAACTTTTTCCCGAATTCGGCTGACGCCGCCGGAGTTCGTTACAAATCAGTCATTCGGATCAATGGCCAGGACAAAACGACTGAGTTTCTGTCGCTCAGACAGTTGCGAACGGAGGTTTCAGCGGAGGACTTGGCTGGGCTGGCTTCGGCGCGCGTGACTGTGGCGACAACGACGCCGAATGGAGTTGTTGAATCCGTGCCGGTTGAACTCTCCGTGACGCCGAATGCGCCGGTTCCGAATTTGCTGCAAACCTTCCGTCACTCAATTGAACGGCGGAAATCGCCCGACCAAATTCATCAACAGCACGAAGCTGGAAGTGACATTGCCAGCCAGTGATTTTGCTGTTGCGATGAATGGCGAAATCAGCGTCATAACGCCGTCACCTGGCGGCGGAGCGTCAAACTTGATGGCGTTTCGCGTCGCCGGTTGCAGTTACAAACTGTCGCAAAGTAACTTTTTGAATCTGGGCGCGGGCAGGCAATTTGACGAAAGCAGCGCCTATCAACTGCACGGTTTGACTTTGGAAACTGAGGATCATTGCCCATGGACTGCCGTCAGCAATGCTGCCTGGATTGAAGTCGCTAATAAGCAGGGCAAAGGCAGTGGGCCAATAGGTTTCAATGTTTCGAACAACACACTCGTTGTCAGTTTATGTTGATGGGCAATTGGTCGCTGACGGATACACCACTCTTTCGCCAGTGTATCCAGGATTGTTTTCTGCCGATGCCAGCGGCAAAGGCCTGGCGGCGGCGGTCGTGTTGCGGGTCAAAGCCGACGGTTCGCAAAGTTATGAGCCGGTGACGATGTTCAATGAGGCGCAGAATAAATTCGTGGCTCAACCGATTGATCTGGGAGCCGAAACTGACAGGTTTTTTCTGCTTTTATTCGGCACGGGCATTCGCGGGCGCAGTCAGCCATCAGCCGTCAGAGTGAGAGTCGGCGGAATTGATGCGCCAGTGCTTTTTGCCGGAGCGCAGGGAGAATATGCAGGGCTGGATCAGGTCAATGTCGAACTGCCTCGCTCGCTGAAAGGCCGTGGCGACATATCAGTTGCTTGCAATGTTGATGGCAGCGGATCGAACGCGGTCACGGTCAACGTCAAATAATCAAGATCGGCTCAAGTCAGTAAACTTCGGGTTGCCGCTTCGCATGGCTGAAATGGGCGAAGCGACAATCTGGTTTAGTTTTCGACAGAGCGGAAGTGGTGGGCTACAATCGCGCCCGCAGAAATCAATTCAACAACTGAGGAAGGTTCACAATGGAAGCTCTGGGAATGGTCGAATGTCGA
Source organism: Acidobacteriota bacterium (assembly GCA_033763255.1). Taxonomy (GTDB): domain Bacteria; phylum Acidobacteriota; class Blastocatellia; order RBC074; family RBC074; genus RBC074. The sequence goes on from JANRKX010000046.1 coordinate 135,005, forward strand.
GGCTTGGTGGCGATGATCGAAGCCGCCGACGCCATGGTCAAAGCCGCTAAAGTCACTCTGGTTGGCTGGGAAAAAGTGGATGCGGGATTGGTGACAGCCATCGTGCGCGGCGAAGTCGGCGCGGTCAAAGCCGCCGTCGAAGCCGGAGCCGCCGCTGGTCGCCGAGTCGGCGAAGTCGTTTCAACTCACGTCATCCCGCGCCCGCACGGCGAAGTAGACGAAGGCCTGCCGATCCTGCACACCGGCGAAACCACTCGCAAACCAATCAGTGGCTCCGTCAATCCACAACGCGATTAGCCTAAACCCCGGTCAATTCAACGTTTCAGGGTCAACACCAAGCTCACGCAGCTTGGCAGCCAGACGTTCAGCGCGAGCGTGTTCGCGCTGAGCAAGTTGGTCAATTTCCACAGCGGTCAAAAATTGTCTGCCATCGGGATGAAAGGCGCTCAGTTCGCCGTCGCTTTCCAGTCGCAGTCGGATTTGCAGCAAAGGACTGTTCCATTCTTTGCCGAACACAACAGGCATGAGTTTGCGGCCTTTGCGTTGCCAAACTTGCAGCTTGCCGCGGTCGGGATCGTATTCGATGTATTCTTCAACGCCGTGTTCTTCGTAAAACGCCAACTTGTCGTCCATTTCGGCTTTAGTGTTGCCGGGCGAAAGGATTTCGATGGCGACTTGAGGCGCAACTCCGTTTTCCATCCATTGCTGATACGAGCCGCGATGACCTTTCGGGCGACCGAAAACGACCATCACGTCTGGCGCAACGCGAATGCTCGGCCAACCTTCGACCGCGTACCACAGCAGGTCGGCGGCGACAAAGACATCAGGCTGATTGGCGAAATGACTGTCAATGCCGGTGTGCAGCATGACTATGTACTGATACTGTTTGGTGTTTTCGGCCATAGGCTTCCCGTCCGACTCCGGGTAAATGATGGTGGGATCAACTTTGATTTTGCGGCCAGTTGCTTTGCTCATAAGTGTGACTCCTCGCAGGGATGCGACTGAGAATCGCAAATGCTTTCTACCCCAAGTCCGCCGCGCTGGGCAAGTTTGGAATCCCGCGTGCGGCACGAATGGCGCGAACGACAGCTTGCGCCATCGCTTCGGCGGCGAGCGCGCCGATCAGCGTGACGTTGGCCGGTTTGGTTGCAGTCGTTTTGCCTGTGGCGACGGCGAAAATCGTGTCTCCGTCAAACATAGTGTGAGCCGGATTGATCGCTCGCGCCAAACCGTCCTGAGCCATCTCGGCGACTTTTTGCGCCTGGGCTTTGTCGAGTTTGGCGTCGGTGGCGACCAAACCGATGGTCGTGTTCGTGCCGCCTAGCATTGGCGGCAAAGCTTCTCCGCGAAGAATTCCAGCCATTGTGCCAGCCAGTTTTTTTCCGTCAGAGGTGCGCGCTCCGGCGATGAGTTTGCCGGTCGCGGGATCAATCACATCGCCGACTGCGTTGACGGCGACGATGGCTCCGACGGTCAGGTCTTTGCCAAGCTTGATCGAAGCTGTTCCGATGCCGCCTTTCATCGCACGTTTGCCGCCAAACATTTTGCCGACTGTGGCTCCTGCGCCAGCGCCGACGTTGCCTTCGGCGGGCGCGTTGGCCGTCGCGGCTTTGCAGGCTTTGTAGCCGGCTTCGGCGTCAGGGCGAATTTTGGCATCGCCGACTCCCAGATCGAACAGGATGGCTGCAGGAACGATGGGCACTTTCGCTACTCCAACGTCGTAACCGATGCCGCGCTCTTCCAGCCAGCGAACCACCCCGGTCGCCGTTTCCAGACCGAAGGCGCTACCGCCGCTCAGAACAATGGCGTGAACTTGCTGCACCAGATTTTTCGGATCGAGCAAATCGGTTTCGCGCGTGCCGGGAGCGGAACCGCGAACGTCTACGCCACCGACCGCTCCGTCTTCGCACAGAATCACGGTGCAGCCTGTGAGGCGACGCGAATCGGTGAAGTGGCCGACTTTGATTCCGGCAACATCGGTAATCGAGCTTTTCCGATTGGGTTGAATTGCATTTGTCATTGCGAATGCTCCTTGGCCTGCAAACATCGTAGCCGAAGCTGCGACACTGGCTTGCAGAATTTCCCGGCGAGTTGGTTTAGATTGGTTTCCCATTTGCTCACCAAATCAAAAAGGCGGTTTCAGCTTTTTGCCGAACCGCCTTGTTTGTTTTCGTTGTGGATCAACTCACGGCTGATCGTTAATGAACCGTTCAGCCACGACCTTCCCAACCGCTTTGTTTGTAAACACCGTCAACGACGATGACCGGAACTGTTGGGTCGTTGTTGGAGTGTTTGAACATTTCCTGCCGATAAACCGGATTATCCTGTGCATTGCGTTCGTCAAATGCGACGCCTTGTTCGGTGTACCAGGTTTTGGCCTTCGCGCAGTAAGGGCATCCGGGTTTGGTGTAAATGATTACGTTGCTCATTGAAGTCATTACCTCTGTTCAATTGGGGCATATTTCAAATCCATTCCACCTTGATAATCGGAACGGGGCCGAATCAGTTTATTGTTGCTGAGTTGTTCCAGCACGTGAGCCGTCCAACCGCTGATGCGGCTGACGGCGAAAATCGGCGTGTACAGATCAACCGGGATTCCCAACATGTAGTAAGTCGAAGCCGAGTAGAAATCCACGTTGGCGCGAATCTTTTTGCCTTTCTTGTCCATTTCGGCGACGACGATGTCTTCGATGCGTTTGGACATGTCGAACCATTTTGTATCGCCCTGTCGTTCGCCTGTGGCTTCGGACATGCGACGCAGGTGAGTGGCGCGCGGGTCTTCGGTTTGGTACACGGCGTGGCCAATGCCCATGATCTTCTCGCCTTTGGCAAATTTGGCGGCCACGTATTCGTCCACTTTTTCTGGCGAGCCGATTTCGAGCAGCATCTTCATCACTTGCTCGTTGGCTCCGCCGTGGAGTGGGCCGGACAGTGCTCCAATCGCCGCCGTTGTCGCGGCGTAAATGTCCGCCAAAGTTCCGGCGGTGACGCGAGCGGCAAAAGTCGAAGCGTTGAATTCGTGGTCGGCGTGAAGAATCAGCGCGATGTCGAAGGCTTTGGTTTCCACGTCGGACGGCTCTTTGCCATTGAGCATGTAAAGGAAGTTACCGGCGTGCGAAAGCTCAGGTTTCGGATCAACCGGTTCTTTGCCATTGCGAATGCGATCAATTGCCGCAACGACTGTGGCCAATTGCGCCGTCAAGCGAGTCGCCTGACGCTGCCGAGCTTCGGGCGAGTTGTTGCCTTTGTCAGGGTCGAAGAAGGCCAATGCCGAAACAGCCGTCCGAAGTGAATCCATCGGGACGGCTGTTTTTGGAAATGATTTGATAAGCGAAATGATTTCTGCCGGAAGCGCGCGGTTGGCGACCAGTTGTTTGTTCAGATCGTCAAGTTCGGCTTTGTTCGGCAAACGACCGTTCCAAAGTAGAAAAACCACTTCCTCGAAGTTTGAGTTTTCGGCGAGTTGGTGAATGTCGTAACCGCCGTAAATCAAAATTCCTTTTTCGCCGTCTATGAAACAAATGCGGCTCGGTGCTGCGACCACGTCGCGCAATCCGGCTCCTGCTGATGGTGCTGCGTTACTCATGAGTTTTTTACCTGTTTTTTTAGAATCTCGGCTGCTTTCAGCCTTTTATTAGTTTGGTAACTACGCTGCCGGTTTAGGCGCTGGCGCAGGCAGGTCTTTAGCCTCGACTTGCGACTGGAAGCCGCAACGAGCATGTGAACCGTCACAAAATGGCTTGTTCGCGCTTTGGCCGCAACGGCACAGACCGATCACGGTTCGACCGGCCAATCCGAATTTGTTGCCGCTGGCGTCGTAAATTTCAATGTCGCCTTCGACTCGCAGTGAGCCATTGTTGTTGACGGTAATTTTGGTTGGCATTTCGTGGACTCCCAGAATAGATCGGATAATCAGATTTCAGGCTGCCGGGAACATCGCCCGGCAGCCTGGCATAAACCAATGGACAAAATTATTTGCCCTTTTTCGATGCCTTGATCGGGTTCAAAGCGCGCGGCGCGCGTTCTTTCGCCAATTGGTCGGCGTAGGCTTTGCAATCGTGATTTTCGGCCTTGTCCTTGACCCATCCGTCAACATCAATGGTGTGATGCAGCGACGCGAAGATCGGAAATTTCTGGTTACATTTCTGACAGAAGATATTGTATTTCTTGACTGTTGCCATTATCGAATTACTCCCTGATTTGATTTTTGTGTTTTCGTTGAAATCCTATGCTGATTTGCCTGACCAGCCTGTTGTGGCGTGGTGCAGGCAAGGGCGGGAATATACACGACCGCTCACAATTTGCCAAAACCATTTGTGTGCGTTCGGGTTCTATTGTTCGGGTTTTATTGAAGCGAGCTTAGTCAGTCTCGCCGATTTTGATCCAGCGTTGTTCCGCTTCAGACTGCAAAATGGCGTCAATGACTTCCTGACAGCGCAATCCGTCGGCGAAAGTCGCAGCGTGGGCGATTTCGGTTCGATCTTCGCGCAAGGCTTGGACGGTTTCTCGCGCCAAATGATAAAAAGATCGCGCCCAGATGTTGTCTGGAATGACAGAAATTTCGCGGGCACGATCTGCCAGCGACATCTCTTCAAACGGATGGTTGTAACCGATTGCGCCCAACAACATTTCTTCACCGTCGAGCACCAGCGTTCCGTTGCTGCCAACCGCTGTGATTTGATTTTTTCCGCCGCTGGCGAACAAAGACGAAAGCATGACCACGCCGTGCGAAATGCGACCTTCCTGGGAACCGAACCGAACCAGAAACGAGCAGTAATCATCGGTTTCGTTTTTTTTCATCTCGCCGGTTTTGGCGTCTTTGCGTTCAGGAACCAGCGTGGCGACGGTGCTTGATACAGCTTCGATTTCGCCGAACATCCAGCGAATTGCGTCAATCGCGTGCGAACCCAGCGCGCCGAGCAATCCACCACCAGCGGATTTTTGCGACCACCAATTCCAAGGGCGCTGAGCGGAATGACGAAAGCCCGAAGCAATCGTTACGCTGATGTGATGCAGGTCGCCCAGGAATCCGCCATCAACCAATTCTTTCATTCGTCTCCAGGTCGGATTGAATCGCAATTCGTGATCTATGATCGAAAGCTGATTCGGTTTGGTTGCGGCGAGTTCGGTCATTTCGCGTGCTTCGGCGGCGTTCATCGCCATGGGCTTTTCGCAGATGACATGTTTGCCGGCGTTGAGCGCGGCAATCGAAATCGGATGATGCAAATACGGCGGAGCGGAAACGACAACCAACGAAACTTCTTCCAGCGCGAGCAACTGTTCGTAGCTTTCGCAAGCGTTGGCGATTTTGAATTCCGAAGCGACTTTGACGGCGTTTTCATGTTGTCCGCTGCACACAGCCACCAACTCGGCTCCATCGCACAATTGAAAAGCCGGAGCCTGCGCGCTGCGTGCGAAACCGGTGCCGATCAATCCAATTCCGATCTTTTCATGCTTCATCGTAAATCTTCACCTTTTGGCTTTACTGCCTTGAACCGATTCTTCGGGGAACGATGCGTCATTTTACACGCCAGCCGCCAATTGCAAAATAAGCAACGACGCTTCAATTTTTTGATAATTACGCACTGCACTAGCGGCGAAAAAGTCGCATGCTATAATCCCGCCGCATTTTGCCAACAGGTAATAAATTGATCTACATCATCAAACTCAAACACAACACCCAAAACCGATCTAGGAGGATTTATGGTCAAATTTGGTGGTTTGAAAAACGAGATGAAGCTTGGTGTTTACGGCACTGATGATTTATCGCCCAAAATGTACGCAACTCCTCAAAGCGGTGGCCCGCGCGGGTATTCCGCGCAATTTGATGACGAAGAACGTGACCCATGGGATTACGACGATCTTCGTGAAGACGATGACGATGACGATTATTTGAAAGACGATGATGACGATTTGGACGATGATGATTTGGATGATGATGATTTCGACGATGACGAAGAAGAATCATTGATCGTCAAAGAAGTCGAAAAGGTAGAAGTAGAAGTTGATGACGAAGAAGAATTGGACGGCACTGCTCGCCAATCGTTTTTTGAAGAGGCAGAGGATGAGGAAGATAAAGACGGCGAAGAAGAAGCTGTCGAGATAAAGGATCATCCTGAGCCTGCAAGTTTCAGCGACATCGAACCTGCTCCAGTTATCGCTGAAGCGAGACCGGAGCCTGAGCCGGTCGTAATTCCAATGGCGGTTGAAGTGATTTCATCGCCAGTAGAAGAACCCAGCAAACCCGCGAAGAAATTCGCCGGAAAAGCAAAGCCACAGGATACGAAGAAAGCTAAGAAGAAGGCTGTAACGAAATCGGCAAAGAAATCGGCTAAGCCTGCGAAAAAGGCAAAGAAGGCTGCGAAGAAAGCTGCTGTAAAAGTGGCGAAAGCTTCCAAGGCTGTGAAAACGACAAAAGTTGTTAAAGCTGCCACGCCCGCAAAGGCAAAGGCCATCAAGAACGCTGCGAAGAAGGTCGCTAAAAAAGCTTCCCGAAAAGCAGTGAAACCAACATCAAAGAAAGGAGGCACAACACCCATGCCAGCAACCAAGAAAGCTGCGAAGAAAGCTCCGGCCAAGAAGGCCGCAAAGGCTCCGGCCAAGAAAGCCGCTCCGGCCAAGAAGGCCGCTCCGGCTAAGAAAGCCGCTCCGGCCAAAAAAGCCGCTCCGGCCAAAAAAGCCGCTCCGGCCAAGAAGGCCGCGAAGAAAGCTCCGGCCAAGAAGAAGTAGTACCACTCAGACAGTCCGGCGATTAGTCTGACTGCCAAACACGAGGCGAGGTCATTTGAGGAAATCGAATGATCTCGCCTTTTTTGCTTTGGTTTTACTGAATGGAATTTTTGCGTCGGAACAATTCGACGGCCAGTTTGATGGCGGCAATCATGCTGGAATGATCGGCTTTGCCTTGACCGGCAATGTCGAAGGCTGTGCCGTGATCCACAGAGGTGCGTACGAACGGCAAGCCCAACGTCACATTGACGGCTTCGCCGAAGGAAAGACATTTGACGGGAATCAGTCCTTGGTCGTGGTAACAGGAAATGACAATGTCGAATTCGCCGCGCGCGGCTCTAAGGAAAACGGTGTCGCCGGAATGCGGACCGCTGACTTCGATGTCGTCGCTTTCGCGGCAGGTTTCGATGGCAGGAATCATTTCGGCGGCTTCTTCAAATCCGAACAGAGTACCTTCGCCGCCGTGAGGATTCAGCGCCGCAACAGCAATTCGGGGACGATTGAAACCAAGCGCCAGCAGTTCGCGGTGAATCAACCGGATCAATTTTTCCAGGTCGGCTTTTTTGACGTAGCTGGAAACTTCGGTCAGCGGAACGTGAGTCGTCAACAGAGAAACCCGCAACGCCGGGGCGATGAAAGTCATGGCGAATTCGTCTGTATGCGTCAGCTTCGCCAGAAATTCGGTGTGGCCAGGGAAATGATAGCCAGCCAGAAAGAGCGAGCGTTTGTTGATCGGCGCAGTGGTGATGGCGTCAATCTGACCGATTCCGCACAACGCCACGGCGGTTTCGATAAACTCCGCCGCCGACTTGCCACACTCGGCTTGTTCGCGTCCCATTTGAATTGAACCGGGAACGTTGGCCAGATTGTAGATGATTGGCGAATTAAGGTGGTCAGGCCAGGGTTCACCGACGTTCAGTACATCCAATCCGCGCGCCAAACCGAAAACGCGCGACCAATGAGCCAGGTATTGAGCGTCTCCGATCAGAACCGGCGCGCAGATGGATTGAATTTCTTCGTCGGCAATGGCTTTGAGCGAAATTTCCGGGCCGATACCAGCGGGATCGCCAATGGTGATTCCGATGCGCGGTTTTCGTCCCGGAGCTTCGTTGCCAGTTGAATCAGGCATAATCAAACACGAGCGGCAATGAGCTTATTCGTCGTCTTCGTCGTCGTATTCAACGACTTTGGACTTTGACGATTTCTGCTCTTTCGCTTCTTCGTCTTTGTACAGGTATTTGATGTTGTGTTTCAGCACCAGCAGGTTCGGACCTTCGTTGCGATGCAGTTTGATGCTGTTCTTGTCGTACCATTCAATGGTTCCGTGCAGAGCTTCGTTGTCCTGCAACACCAGCACCATCGGCGTGTGAGCGTCCATCTGCTTCTTGTAATAGAAGCTTTCGGCGTTGGTCTGCTCCGGTGGAATTTTCTTTTTCGACTGAGCAGGTTGCGGGTGAGCCTGACGATGCTGTTGCGGCGGCTCAATGCGACGAGCTTGTTGTTGATAATGCTCTCTTTCTTTGACCTCAGCCAAAGTGGTGCGAATCAGTTTTCGGTTCACTTTCTTTCTCCTTCTTGCGAGTAGCGGTAAGTGGCTAGAGAGCGGTCTGACTGTCCGCTCCTTAAAAAGCCGGGGCTCAGCGATGAGCTAAGCTAAAAAGATTGATGAAGCAGTTTATCCGCTCAGGTTTGTTGTTCGGCACGCAAGCACAGCCGAAGAAGGCGCCGCGTTACCGAAAATTGACGCTCAATCAAAAGACTAGATTGAGAAAAGGTGACCTTTGCCCTGAAATTGAAATTCAGGGTACTGGAATTATCCTCACTATGAAGAACAACGGAGGAAATTTTGCGGGAATCTGCAACGGCGCCTGCGTCAGCGCCTCAGCGACCATAGCTCAATACTGATGCTCGTTGATGGCCGGGATGCTAACCCATCAAAACAATCGGCGCAAGTGAATCGCCGTGTTTGCTTCTTACCAAATACTTTTCAGAACTACTGGCGAATTGGCTTCGTAATGCAGAGTCGTTTAAGCCGGTTCCGGCTACAAAACTTGTATCAATCGAATGAGTTCAAATCAGGAAATCACCATGAAGCTAAGGAAATTACTGCTGGCAGCGCAGCTTGTGATCTCACTCGTGTGTTTTTTGGCTGTGGGGCAGGCGCAAGCTCCGTCCCAGGCAGTTGTTGGCGGAGTTGCTTCGACCGAAAAGCCCTACAACGTTCGCCAAAAGACATTCGACATCGTCTGGCGCACTGTCAAAGACAAGCATTTCGATCCGACGCTTGGTGGCACTGACTGGGATAAAGTGCGTCAACAATACGAACCGCGTCTGGCCGGACTCAACAGCGACGCCGAGTTGTATAAGTTGTTGCAGCAAATGCTCGGCGAGTTGAAGCAGTCTCATTTCAATATCGTTCCGCCCGAAGCGATCATTGCCGACAACACAGCGGAGCCTCCGAACGGCAGCATCGGTGTTGATCTTAGAATCATTGACGGGCAAGCGGTGATCGTTCGTGTCGAAGCTGGTTCGCCGGCAGAGCAGATCGGGTTGCGACCGGGATTCATCATCAAACAAGTCGGCGACGCGAAAGTCGAGCAAATTATGGTGCAGCCTGGCAAAGGCGAATTGTCGGAAAAGATTCGCTTGCTGCATTCCACGCGCCGTGTGATGCGCGAACTCAACGGCGAACCGGGAAGTTCTGTGACGCTGAGTTTTTTGAATGGCAAAGATCAGTTGCAGGCAGTGACTGTCGCTCGCGCCAGGTTGAAAGGTGAGTTATCTCCGCGACTCGGCAATTTTCCGCCGCAATACACTGAACTGGAATGGAAGCGTTTGCCGGGCAACATCGGCTACATTCGGTTCAACATTTTCACGACGCCGATCTCTGAAAAGATTCGTGCGGCGCTCAACGAGCTTCGTGATGCCGAAGGAATCGTTATTGATCTGCGTGGCAATCCCGGCGGAGTCGCAGGTATTGCCACTGGTATTGCCAGCCGACTTTCTGATAAAAGCGGTATGCTGGGCACGATGAAGATGCGTTCGAGCGAATTGAAGTTTGCAATTTTTCCTCAACAGAATGCTTATTTGGGGCCGGTGGCAATTTTGATTGATGGTCTGAGCGCCTCGACCAGCGAAGTTTTTTCCAGCGGAATGCAAGAACTTGGTCGAGCCGTCGTCATAGGCGAGGCAAGTGCCGGAGCGTGTTTGCCATCCATTTTTGAAAAGCTGCCGACTGGCGCTCTCTTTCAATTCGCCATTGCCGATTTCAAGACGCCAAAAGGAATTTTGGTCGAAGGGCGAGGAGTTGCTCCCGATTTTGAAGTGAAATGGAATCGCGCCAGCTTGTTGTCGGGGCGCGACGCACAGCTTGAAACAGCGATTGAGCGACTGGCTCAAGCGCGAAAACGCGAACGCGCAATCAAATGACGTTCGCACTCAACAAAGTGAAGCGGGAAGCAAGCTTGCTTCACCAATCAGAAAGGATGAACCTTATGAAGAAAATTGTTTTGATGTTGGTGTTTGCGCTGATGGCGACCTTGTCCGTTGCGGCGCAGGAAAAGAAAGCTGACGCTCCGAAAGCCGATGCCAAACCGGCAGCGGCTTTGCCGTCGGCTGACGAGATTTTGGACAAGTTCGTCAAAGCCAGCGGCGGCAAAGAAGCGATTCAGAAATTGACTTCCCGCACATCCAAAGGCACGTTCGAAATTGAATCTATGGGCATCAGCGGCGGTTTCCAAAGCTTTGCTAAAGCGCCGAACAAAACCGCAACGGTGATTGAAATCCCCGGATTCGGAACTGTCCAGCAAGTGTTTGACGGAACTAAAGCCTGGGATAGCAATCCGCAAACCGGTTTGCGGGAATTGGCTGGCGCGGAATTGGCGGCTCAAAAACGCGATGGCGATTTTTATCAAACCATCAACATGAAGTCGCACTATTCCAAGATGACCGTCAAAGGCAAAGAAAAAGTCGGCACTGCCGAAGCGTTTGTTGTCGAAGCAGTTCCGACAGAAGGCAGCCCGGAAAAATTGTATTTCGACGTAACCACAGGTCTGTTGATTCGCACCGACACCGAACGTGAATCGCCGGATGGAAAAATGGCGATTGAAGCTTATATGTCTGATTACAAGATGGTGGACGGAGTCAACATTCCTCACACGTTGAAACAAGTCACGCCGATGTTTTCGATGAGCATCAAAATGACCGAGGTCAAACACAACGCTCCGGTCGAAGACGCCAAGTTCAACAAGCCAGCGAACTAAAACCAAACTTGAATAAATCTGTGGGACAATTTTTCAAATTGTCCCATTGGATAATGCGTGGTGGGACAATTGAAAAATTGTCCCACTTTTTTTGTTTAACTGGCGCGTTTGATTTCTTGATGGAGCAGATCGGTCGTCGCTTCGGTGACGGAATGTTGGATCGAAGCAGGCGGTAATTCGTTGGTGTCAGGCGCATCGAGTTCATTTGTTGTTTGGACAATGATTTGGTATTGCCGTGAACGAATGGGTGGGAATAAGTTCTACAGGTCGTCACTCTTTCGCCAGACGTAAATGTCGCGGGCAATGTCGTTTTCCAACGCAATCTGAGTTTCATCGCATTGAATAACAAAGCTCGGAAATTTTTGCTTGAGCTTGATCGGGACTCCGGGCGTGATGCCGAACGAGGAAAGTTTGCGAATGCGCGGAAAGTTGGAGGCGCTGACGTAAGCGACTTTCGCTTCTTCGCCGACTTCCAACCGATCAATCGAAGCCACCAGCGAATTGACCTGAGCTTCAATCTGGCGACAGCATTCGCCTTCGGGGATTGGATGGTTGTGCGGGCAAAAACGCGGATGGCCGAGCAGGGTGCAAATGGCATTGGTCACGCCTTGCGCCAGAAAGTGTTCAAATTCGCAGGCGTCGGCTTCGCTTTCTTCCAAAGTCATGCCCAACACGTCCACCACCAATCGTTCGGCCAAACGGTGACGGCGAATAATTTCTCCGGCGGTTTGTCGCCCCAGCGCCGTCAACCTTATTTCGCCATCGCCATTGCGCGTCAAGTAACCTTCGCGTTCGCACTCAGCCAACAAGTCTTCAGTGACTTCGGTTTTGGCTTCCTGCGAAATTTCCGCGACGGCAGAAGAGCCGCGCTCTTCGTTTGCCCAGACGGATTCCAGAACTTCGACAATGTCTTGAGATAGCCAGTTGTGCATAAATAGTTTTTGAACAGAGCAGCCTTTAACGCAAAGGCGCAAAGTGGCAAAGACGCAAAGCTGATCAACCTTAGCGCCTTTGCGTTGAAGTCAGATAGGCCTAAAAGTTGATTTTCAAAACTCGCAAAATCAGATTGACGACTCCGCCGACCGCGATGGCGAACGGAGTAATGAATGCCAGGATGATGAGCGCCTTCTTGGTTCCTTGTTCGCGGACGATCATAAAGAAGTTCGCCACGCAGGGAATGAACAGGGTTAGCACGATCAGTGAAACGACGATCTGCACCGGAGTCATCAGGTTCTGTCCAACCATGTCGTACAAACCTGCCGCGCCGTAATCGCGCCGCAAAAATCCAAGCACCAACACTTGAGCAGTTTTTTCGGGAAGCTCCAAAACGCCAGTCACCAACGGAGCCAGCGAATTGTTAATCATATCCAGCCCGCTCAAACGTCCCCACGGCGTAGGAACTTTGACGCGATCCAGCACAAACAAAATCAGTGTGCCGAGCAGAAACAACGGCAGAGCTTCTTTCAAATACCACTTCATGCGGTAACGAGTTTTCGTCCAGACGTTTTTGAATACCGGCACGCGAATCGGCGGAATCTCAAAAATGAAATCGCCGCGTTTGCCTTTGACGATTTTGGAGGACAAGTAACCCACCAAAAACATTTGCGACAGAACAACGCCGAACACTGTCAGCATCGCCCAACCACTCAACGAACCGCTGATGGCCAGAATGACTCCGAGTTGGGCAGAGCAGGGAACTCCCAACGCCAGCAGGATTGTTGCAATCAATCGCTCTTTTTTGGTTTCCAGAATGCGCGTAGTCATCGTGGCCATCGTGTCGCAACCCAAACCCAAAACCATTGGCAAGACAGCTTTGCCGTTCAATCCCATGACGCGAAATACTCGGTCGGACAGAATCGCCAGTCGCGGCAAATAACCGCTGTCTTCCAACAAACCGAAGGCGATGAAAAACGTCATGACAATCGGCAAAACAATCGCCAGCGCGTACGTCAAGCCAACAGAAACCAGTCCGTATTCTCCAACGAAAAAGTCATACAGGATTCCCGCAGGAATCAGTTTTTGCAGGTTCGGCGTCAGCAACACATTGAAGACATTATTTTCCAGGGCGTCTACCAATGTTCCGGCTCCGATGACGCCGACGAATTCATACATCAACAACAGGATGACGATCATCAGTGGAGCGCCGGTTCGCCAATCGCGCGTCCAATGGCCCAGCCGTTCGGCAAAGCGTTCCGAACGGCGCAGCACAAATGCCAGCGGAAACATGATCGGCGCGATCAAGACCAGAAACTGAGTGATGGCCGGATACAGCAATCCGGTTTCATAAGCCTTGCCGTCATCGGCCAGCTTTCCGAACAGCAACGAACCTAACCATCCCAAATGAATGTTTTGGAAAAACGACAACGCGCCGGGAATGACGCTGCGATCCATCAACGAATTCAGCCAACCATAAGGAGTCGGCAAACCAACCAAGCGGCCAATTTCGGTGTAAGCAAACAGCAACAACCCGGCGATCAAACAAGCCATGCCGACTTTTAACCCCGCGCCGTTGGATTCGCGGAAGACGCTGGGGATAACTTTTTTATATTGGCTGACGGATTTTTCCAGGAAGACATTTCTAGCCTCTTCCAGTCTGGCCGCGCAATTGCGAATGCGGGTTCGTGTCGCGGCGTCGTTTTCCAACTCGCCGTCGGCCACCTGTTTCAACCAGAGTTCGGCTCCGCGACGGAAACCGGAATCCTGCGTTTGCAGCCATTCGACAGCCAGTTGCAGTGGCAGCGGTTTGTCGGTTTTGGGACGCAAAACTTGCAGGAAGTCTTCGTTGGCCAGCGCTCGATTGCGCTGAGCTTCTAGCGGGTCGTTGGGAACTTTGGCGTGAACGATGGATTTGAAAATCGAATACAGCCCTTCGCCTTCGGTGGCAACGGCTGTGACGACTGGGATGCCGAACAGTTCGCTGATGGCTTTGGAGTCAATTTCGATGCCGCGATGCCGCGCTTCGTCCATCATGTTCAGCACCAGCACCATTGGGATTTTCAGTTCGGCAAGTTGTGACGTAATCAGCAAAGTCCGGCGCAAATTCTTGGCATCGGCGACTTGAACAATCACGTCCGGTTCGGCGTCCAACAACATATCGCGCGTCACACGTTCGTCGTCCGATTGCGGAGCCAGTGAATTGATGCCGGGCGTATCCACGACTTCCCATTCCTGTCCGCCGTATTTCATCTTGCCGCGCGAAACTTCGACAGTCGTGCCGGGATAGTTGGAAACCGTCACGTATTTGCCGGTCAAGTAGCCAAAAATGACGGATTTGCCGACATTCGGATTTCCAACCAGCAACAGACGCGGAATTTTGTCTTTTGGAATCGGTGCTTTCTTCGGTTCGATTTGAACAATGGTAGACATAGGGCAGCCAGACTTTTTTCAAAAGTTCGTTTAGTCGAGCGAATCGCTATTGTACAGGTTATGGCGATATTGAAAAGAGATGTCAGAATTCAAAAGGCAGACATGTGGTTGGAAAAAAGCGTATGGCCAAATCGAAATCATCAATTAATGATTTCGATTTGGCCATCTGATCTGAAGTTTTTATTTCAACCTGGCTGTGATGATTGTGGGCGAAACGTTATTGGCCGACAGTCGCGTTGACGGAGACGATTTCCGGTTTGATTTTATTGTTTGCCAGATTGTCTGCGCCGCGAGCGGCTTTGCGTTCGGCACTGCTTTTGAGCAGTTCTGAAATATGTTGGCCATCGTTCACGCTGTCCAAAAAGTACTTGTTGCCGTAGCGGTGGAACGTCAACTGGGCCTTGCCAATCTGTTTGGCGTCTTCCTTGCGGACAATGACGACGGCGGCAGAGCCGGTATCCTGATTGCGGATAATCACTGAGCCAGGTGCAGCCCCGTTGGTCACGTCGTATTTGCCTGCGGCAAGGGTTTTGCCATTGACGGCGAAATCAAACGGAATGTCAGCGGTCACTTTGGTTCCCAAACCCGCAAATCCGATGGCGGCCAGGACGATGAACAAACTCAATGTGGCGACGGTGGTGGTGATCTGCTTTTTCATATTTTCTCCTATTTGGTTTCTGATGCGGCGACAGCGTTTCGTCAGCCGCGAAGTTGCCTCTCTCTTTTTGCGAACAATCATCGGGCGTTTCCGATGCGTCCTCGCTTCTTTCTCGCTTTCACGCAAACACATATCTCAATCGCCGTGCCATTGAATGGAACCGTCGCCATCAAAGCTGCCTGACTGAGCTTAAATGCAAGTTTGTGTTGCAGTTAGTTGAAAATTCTTCGCCGACAGAAACCAACGACGCCAGTCGTCAATCGCCGAAAAGCTATCTGACCGGATAGAACTGGGTGAACGCGACTATCTGACCAGAGAGTGATAGATGAATTTAGAGGAATCCGTGTAAGCAAAACCGCTCGTAGAAGGCTGCGTGGTAGATTCCGCTACCGCGTAAATCCAAAAACTGATCTGCCCAGTCTGTACCGCAGAATCCTCAACCGTCAGGAAAGGACGCTTTATGGAAAAAAGATTCGCAGGCAAAGTTGCGCTCGTCACTGGCGCGAGTTCAGGTATTGGCAAAGTCACCGCGATTGAATTTGCTCGCGCGGGCGCGAAAGTCGTTGTGGCGGCTAGGCGCGCCGAAGAAAGCCAACAGGTCGTCAATCAAATCAAAAGCGAAGGCGGCGAAGCCCTGTTTGTGCAAACGGATGTTACGCAACAGGCTTCGATCATTGCGCTGATCGAACAAACGGTGGCGGCTTACGGACGGCTGGATTGCGCGTTCAACAACGCCGGGATTGCCGGTGACGTGTTCACGCCCACCGCCGATCACACCGAAGAAAATTGGGACACGGTGATGAACACCAATCTGAAAGGCGTATTTCTATGCATGAAGCACGAAATTGGCCAGATGTTGAAACAGGGCGGCGGAACGATCGTCAATAATTCGTCGGCGTATGGTTTGCGGTCGAGCACGGTCGGGCACGTGCCTTATGCAGTCAGCAAACACGGCATGATTGCTCTGACCCAAACCGCCGCGCACGAATACGCGACGCAGAGCATTCGCATCAACGCGGTTTGTCCCGGCTGGACGCATTCGGAAATCGTGGATGGCGCGCTGGAAGCTTATCCCGACCTGCACAACTTCATTTCCGGCATCGTGCCGATGCAGCGCGTCGCTGATTCCATCGAAATCGCTCGCGTGGTGTTGTGGCTTTGTTCGGACGAAGCCAGTTACATCACCGGTCAGGCGCTGGCTGCGGATGGCGGCTGGACGGCGAAGTGATGTTTGTGAGCAATAGGCTTACACGATGGCTTTGACCAAAGGCTCAAGTTGGGGCTGGGCGTTTTCGATTCGGTACGCAGCCAAAACTCTTGCCTGCATTTCCGCAAGTTTCGATTCGTTATTGAAATATACTGTGACCAGCGCGTCGCCGACTTTCACTTCATCGCCGAGCTTGGCGTGAATGTGCAGCGCCACGGCGTAATCAATTTTGTCTTCCAACCGGCGACGTCCGCCTCCCCAATCCATGACGATGCGGCCAATTTCGTCGGTTTCGATGCCGGCGACAAAACCGCTGCTCGTGGCTTTGACCGTGTGTTGATGAGCTGCTTGTGGCAGCAATTTCGGATTGTCGCAGACGCGGGCGTCGCCGCCCTGAGCCGCGATGACTTCGCGCAGTTTTTCCATCGCCGCGCCGGAACGGATGGCGTCGAGCGAGCGTTGGCGCGCTTTCGCCAAATCGGTTTCGACCCCGCCAACCAACAACATGTGCGCCGCCAGTTCCAGACACAACTCGCCGAAATCTTCGTTCAGCCGGTGGCCTTGCAGAATTTCGATGGATTCAAATGTTTCGACGGCGTTGCCGACCCAACGACCGAGCGGCTGGTTCATGTCCGTGATTAAGGCCGTCACGCGCTTTCCCATTCGACGGCCAATCGCGGCGAGAGCTTCGGCCAGCAAACGCGAATCATCGAAACTTTTCATAAACGCGCCATTACCGGTTTTTACGTCCAGCACCAGGCCGTCAATTCCTTCCGCCATTTTTTTCGACATGATCGAAGCGCAAATGAAGGGACGAAAGGGAACCGTCGCCGTCAGGTCGCGCAGCGCATACAGTTTGCGATCTGCCGGAGCGATTTCTTTGGTTTGGCCGATCAAGGCCACGCCGCAACGCGCCAGCACGTCCTTGAAGTCCGCCAGCGACAAATTGGTGCGAAAACCAGGAATGGATTCCAGTTTGTCGAGCGTGCCTCCGGTGTGTGCCAGCGCGCGCCCGGAAATCATCGGCACGGCGACTCCGCAAGCCGCCGCAATCGGCGCAATCACGATGGAAGTTTTGTCACCCACGCCGCCTGTGGAATGTTTATCCACTTTCGGCAGCGGTACGTGATCGTGCGTCAACACATCGCCGGAATAAAGCATCTCTTCGACCAGCGCGACGGTTTCGGCTTCGGTCATTCCGCGCAGGAATCCGGCCATCAACCAGGCGGACATCTGGTAATCGGGAATTTCGTCGCGTGTATAGCCGCGAATCAAAAAAGCGATTTCATCGCGCGTCAGCTCTCGGCCATCGCGTTTCTTTTCAATCAAATCTTGTGGTCGCATAAAAACTCAGTTTGTGGATTTCAGTCGTTCGATCAATTCCGGCACTTCCTTGATGTGAGTCAGTTCGATGAACTCTTTGCCGATCAGGTCGGCTTCAGGAACGATTTCATGTGCCCAGGTGGTTTCGTAAGGAATGTAAACCGCGCGTCCGCCAATCGCCAACACGGGCAGAATATCTGATTTCAGCGAATTGCCGATCATCAGGAATCGTTGGGGATCGAGTTTGTGGCGGGCGGCGACGTTCAAATACGTTTCCGGTGTTTTGGTTTTGACGATTTCGATCTTGCGGAAATGATCGGCCAGCCCGGAGCGAATGATTTTGGCTTCTTGTTCGAACAGATCGCCTTTGGTGATGAGCATCAACTCGTGTGTGGCAGAAAGTTGCGCCAGTGTTTCCGCTACGCCATCCAGCAACACAACGGGTGCTTTCATCATCTCGCGCGTGATTTCGATCATCTGGCCGATCTCGGCTCCACTGATGCGGCCTTCGGTCAATTCGATGGCCGTTTCAATCATCGAAAGCGTGAAGCCTTTGAATCCGTAACCGTAATGTTCGATGTTGCGGATTTCGGTTTCGTAAATGCGCCGTTCGATCCAGTCGGTGTCGTGATATTGCGCCAGAATTTCCACCACGCGGCTTTGGGTGTCGCGGTAGATGTTTTCGTTGTGCCAAAGCGTGTCGTCGGCGTCGAATGCAATTACGTCAAACATAAATTTCAATTTGTAGAGACGCAAAATTTTGCGTCTCTACCTTCTGCGAGAACGAAATCCGATCCAGCCAATCAACCCAATCGTCAGCAGTGAAATGATCGCGCCATTGCGCGCTTGCGGAGCACGATAGCTCATTTCCACCGTATGTTTACCCGCCGGAACAACGATGCCGCGCAGCAGGAAGTTCGTTTGATGAATCGGTGTTTTCGCGCCGTTCAGCAACGCCACCCAGCCGGGATAATGAATTTCGCTGACGACCAATATGGTTTGCCGGTCGGCGTTGGTTTCGATGGTCAGGCGGTTCGGTTCGTAATGCACGATGCGCGCATACGCATCCGTTGGCAATTCGCCACCATTTAGCTTAGGCAGCTTGGATGGTTCGAGTTCCAACAGCGCCGTTCGGCGAGGGTCATAGGGAGTGATGGTTTTGGTCTTCGGGTCGGGAAGCCCGCGAATGCGCCGCCAGATTTCCGTACCGTCCAACGCTTCGGCTTCGGTTGCCAGCCAGGCTCGCGGCAAAGCGCGATTGTTACGAGCAACCAGCACTTCGTCTTTGGTGTAAACCGGTTCCCAAATGATGGCATCAATCGGGCGCAATTGGGTTGAAGTTTGCGTCGCTGAATGGAACAGCGTCGCGTGCCAGATTCCGACATCGGCATCTTCGAGCAAATTCGTGATTTCAACACGCTTCACGTGAATCTGCTGGTTAAAACTGATCCGCTTCAAATACCGCAACGATGGAAAGCTGTTTGCCGCATCGCCCGGACGACGATCGAAAATCGGCGGCAAGCCGTGTTTGATGGTGGCTTTCACGTCGGGGCGTTCGTGCGCCCATTCGGCGGTGTCGGTTCCTGCGCGAAGAATGTCTTCAATGATGCGGCCTTCGACGGTGTGAATTGTCACGCTTACGACAGGAGTTCCATCGGCGATGTGTTTCGACCGGGAAAGATTGCTGACGATCGCCAACGTGTCGGCGGCCACGTTTTTAGCATGCAGCATGATCGGAAAGTTGAACGGCAATTCGATGAACTCGGCGTTGACCGGAAACTCTATACCGTCTTTTTTCATCGCCGGGCCGGGCGAATACACAAAGTCGGAGTAGGAAATCACGCGTGTGGTATTCAGCAAATCCAGCACGTGCGAACGCGGCTGAAACAAAGATTGATCGGCGTACAGCCACGGCGCTCGATTGACCGTGTCCCAGTTCGAACTGTTCAAGGCGCGGCTGTAACGTTCCAGCATCAAGGGTTCGAAGCCCGACACGCTGTGCAATCCAGCGACCGCAGAGATGTTCGGCGGATCGAGCCGCGGTTGCGGTGAATTGTGGTCTGCATCCATCGAGAACTGGAAATAAGCTCGGTGTTGTTCGGGCGGCGACTGTTGCGCGGCTTTGGTTGTCGGCGAAAAATGACTCAATCGGTTGATCGGCGTGCTGTAGGCAGTCGCGTGTCGCATCAGATAACAAAACGGTTCGACGAAACAAACCGCGGCAATCGTGAGCGTCAGCATCGCGTTGCGCAGCGTCGCATTGCCGAGTTGCCAGATCGCCCACAATGCCAATGCCGTCACGATCAGGAATGCCAGCTTCCAGCCCAGGTAGCCGAAGTTCAGCAGTTCCAGGTTGGTATCCGGCACAGGCATCATTGCTGCCGTCGCTCGGTACCAGACGGCGCCAATCGCCAGACTTACCGCCAACCAGACAATGGCGTTGGCGTTGGTAATTAAACTACTTTTGAGGATTCGTTGTTTGCCATTCAGCCAAACGCCAACAGCGTCCCAGCCATAAGCTGCCAAAACACTGGCGGCCAGCGTCCATTCAAACGCGTGCCGCGAAGGAACCCGGAAGTGATTGATGACCGGAAGTTGAAACACCAGCTTGAACAGCGGCGTTGCCGGGCCAACCATCAACACCCAACCGATGACGGCAACCAGCAACCAAAACCACACTCGCGGTTCGAGTTTTCGCCAAGCAATCACGACGGCGATGATTGCCAGCAACACGACCAGCGGCGAAACGTACGCGGTCACGTCGCCGAAAATGTGAAACGGGTCGAGCCACGATTTCCACGCCATCGAAACGCGAAACGCGCCTTCGCTGAATTGGTCGTAGCTGATACGCGCGCGCACACTCAGCCGTTGCGCTTGCCGCGATTCCAGAATCTGAAACGCCGCAACGCCCGCAGCCAGCAACATTCCGGCAATGATTGCCGCCAACGGTTTCCATCGCGCGAAGCTTTTCCAACCTGGTTTTGGTGAGTCGGAATTCGGCCAGCAAAAAACGACAAATAATGCATATCCAATGGCCAATGCTCCGGCATAGACAAAGCCTTGCCCGATACCGGTCAGCACAGACATTGCGTACGCACCCGTCGCAAGCAAGACGCATTTGGCGAAGCTGTTTTCTCGTGAACGTTCGATGGCGATCAGCAACAGCGGAGTCCACATCATGGCGTTCGGCAGCATTCCATTCAGGCCAATGCCGCTGAGCATCAAACCGCCGTAACTGAAACTCAATCCGCCCAGCAACGAGGCCAGTTGGCTGCGACCGACTTTGCGCAAGTACACATAGGTAAAAATCGGCGACAGCAAATAAGGCGCGAAAATGTAAATGGATTCCGCCCAATGACCCGGCAGAAACAAATAACCCCACGTCAACGGATAACCAATACCAAGCTGCGCCATCGAAAGCAGCGGATAGCCGGAAAACACATACGGAGTCCATAGCGGCAATTGACCGTGGCGAATCATTTCCCATGCAACGGTGCGCAGCGGCCAGGTGTAAACCAGTTGGTCGCCAGCCAGAAACACGCGCCCGCTGAAAATCGTCGGCCCAAAGAAGCAGACGAAAAAAGCGACTATGACTGCAATGACAGCCAGGCTGCCTTTGTGTTGATTCCACCAGTTAAGTTTCATCGTGTTTATCTGTAACCGGCTTGTTGCCGCGCGCGGTACTAACTCAAAAATCCAGTCGGATAAATGTCCCCACGACGTTCAGGAATCCGGGCTGAGTACGAGCATCCCATTGCCGCAGGTAAAACCCATCCCAGGTGAAGTGTTTGACGACAGGTACGCGCGCGCCAATGTAAAGCTGATTGCGCGTCCAGTTATGTTGGCGTGTGTCGTACATGGTTTCGCCGGAAACGTAAGGTGTGATCCGGCGTTCGCCAATGTCGAACGGGCGCTCGAATTGCAGCCGATTGCGGTATCGCCAGGAAACGCTGCCGTTGATATTGCGCCATTCAAACCGATTTCGGTCGGAAAGTTGAAAGCCGAATTTCAGCGGCGCGCGCGGCGTCAGGTCAACGTGCAGGCGATGTTCGGTTGAAAGCCGGTTCGGCGTCGGTTCGTTTTTGATAAAGCGATATTGAAAAGCTGTGGACAAATTTTTGCTCAATGTTCGATTCAAACCAATGCCAAGCTGTTTGTTTATCAACGCCGAATCGTCTCTGCCCAGTCGCGCTGTGCCGAAAAGTACCAAATTGAGTTTTTCGTTGAGTTCAATCGTCGTGATGACATCCGGCCAGAGTTGCGAATCGCGTTGCGGATCGTCGCGGCGTTGCGCCATCGCCGGCGATCTTAACCCGGCGATAAAAAGCATCAGCAGAATTGTTCGCAGGCAAATCTTCATGGTGTGTTCGGGAGTCTCTTTCGCCTGCGAAATTTGGATAACGAGGGTTTGGGACAGTTACCACAACCGGCGAAAGAAATTGATGATGTAAAAAGCGTCAACGTATTTGAACGGGGTTCGACCAATTGTGTAATGCCCACAAGGCAAGTATTTGATTTCCGCTGGCACATTGTGACGGCGGCAATCGTCCAGAAAGATTTCCGACAGGTCAGGCAAAAATGTCAGATCGTATTTGTTCGAAATGCACAGCGCCGGTCGTCGCACGTTGCTCAGCCGATGAGCATACGCAGCCGGGCTGATGACTTTCCACGCTTCGCGGATTTCTTCGGCGGTCATTTCGCTTTCCAGCGCGCGGCGAATGTGCGACGTCGTCAACGCCCGCCAAACCACATCGCCAAACCAACTGGAAACCATGTTGAAAACTCCGCCAGTGAATCGGTCGTCGTGAATGAACGCCAGCCACGAAACGCACGACCCGATGCTGGTTCCGATCAAACCGACTTCTTTGTAACCCTGAGCGAATAACCAATCGGCGGCTCGGCGAATGTCTTGAACTGCTTGCTGGACTGATTGAATGGTGCGGCCAATGTTGCCGCTGACTGTGTAATCGGCTCGTGTGAATCCGTCGGGCATTCGCGTGTCGTGATACGGCAGGCTCATTCGCAAAGCCGAAATGCCGAACCGGTTCAACGTTGTGCAAAGCGCGATGTGCGAATCGGCTTGCCCGTTCCATTGCGGAGAGACTATGACGGCTTTATTGCCAGTGACTGGAAAGAAGCGCGCTTCGACCGTGTTGTTGTTTTCGTAAGGCGTCGTGATGCTGCTGGAGAACCGCAGCCGGAATCCGTCAAAGCTGAAATCGTCTGGCTCGCTGGGTGCTGGTGCGAAGAAAGCTTCGCTGTTGGCGATGTGTTTGGCGTTGTATTGGCGAATGACTTCAAGCGGTTCAATCGCCGGTGCGGTACGGAGAGCGGTAGCGACCCGGTTGCTTCCTGCGGCTGCACTTATCTGCAATGGTTCGCTGCTTTCGGCCAGAAATTCCAGTCCCCACTCGAACGGCAGCGTTTGGCGCAAATCCATATCGCGCGCGTGCAGGCGTTTTTCCAGATGATGCATTATTGATCGGAGCATAAAAAAAGAGCGCGCAGTATGTCACACGGTTTTGGTTTGCAAAAGTTTTCGCGCCCGCGCCAGCACGTCGTTTGCTACGATTCGAGTCATGCAGCGGTGGTCAATCGGACAGTCGCGGTGCATGCAGCGAGCGCATTCGATGCCGTCGGCGCGAATCAGTTCGGAGCGCAAACCGCTGGGCGAAGTTTCAAATTCGTTGGTCGGGCCAAAGATCGTCAAAGTCGGAGTTCCCAACGCAGCGGCTATGTGAGCGGGGCCAGTGTCATTGCTGACCAGCAAATCGCATGCAGCCAGCAAACCAATCAATTCCGGCATTGAGGTTTTGCCGGCCAGATTCACAGGATGGCCTTTGCGGATTTGGCGAAAGACGTTGTCGGCGTATTCGCTTTCAGCCGCTCCGCCGATCAAAACGATTTGGGCGTTGAGTTCGTCTGCCATTTGGCCGGCGAGTTCGGCAAAGTAATTTGCTGGCCAGCATTTGGCGCGACTGTTGGTGGCTCCGGTGTTCAGCGCGATCAACGGGCGACGGTCGGCGATGGCGAATTGAACCAGTTTGTTTTTGGCCGCCTGGCGTTGAACCGAAGTCGCCACCAGCGAAGGCAGCGGTTTTTCATTCGTCGGTTTGAAGGTTTCACCCAAACAAACTCGCTCGCATTCGGCGACGATGTCCAGGTAATCGTTGGTTTGATGGCGATTGCGATGTTCCGCGCCGCGATGAAGTTTGTGAGTCAACAACAGGCTGCGGCCTTGTTCGGCAAAACCGATTCGCTGTTTGATTCCGCCCAGCGAAGCCAACAGCGCGGCTTCAAAAGCATTTTGAAAAAGCAGCGCGAGATCAAATCGGCGCTGACGAATTTGGCTGACAGCGTCGAAAAACGCTTTGACGCCATTTTCACGGCGACGATATTCGATTGTCTCGTTGACCAGCGGCGAACCTTGAAACAATCCGGCGGTCAGCGGATTTGCCAACAATGCAATGTGCGCTTTTGGAAAAGAAGCTCGCAATCGCTCCATCGCCGGAGTCGTCATGACGGCGTCACCGAGCCAGTTCGTTCCTCGAATCAGCAGCCGAAGCGCGGACGTTCCGTCCGCCTGGTCCGCGGACTTCCAGTCCGCCTGTCCATCCAGCAAAGAAACAATCTTCGCCGCAATTTCCTGCGCCGTTTCCTCTTCGCCAACAACAACCCTTACTGCCGCCGCCTGATACAACGGCAATCGTTGCTCATACCGTTCACGTGCAGCTTCTTCCGTCGCCGCCAGCGGACGAACCACAGCATCTTGTTTGATTCGCTGCCAGCAAAGTTCAAACGGAGCATCCAGCCAAACCATCACGCCCGCTTTCGCCATTGCCTGGCGATTTTCCGGTCGAGTGATTGCTCCGCCTCCGGGAGAGATGACTGATGAACTGTTTGCCGTTTCGCGCAAGACTTCGGTTTCAATTTGCCGAAATCGTTCTTCGCCTTCGCGGGCGATGAATTCGCCAATCGAACAACCGACTTGCGCGACGATCAGGTCGTCCAAATCAACAAAACGACGGTTGAGCAGCTTTGCCAAAACCGCTCCAACCGTCGTTTTGCCGCTGGCCATAAAGCCGACCAGGAAGATTGCTGAATGCTGAATGCTGAATGCTGAATTCATCGGCAGGGTTATTTTTTCAAAGCCTTTTCGGTTTCTGCAATCAGCACGTCGCGGTCAATGATGCCCAAGCGATGAAAAGTCATCTTGCCTGTTTTGTCGTAAACAAAAGTCGCTGGCAGCGTGCCCGGCCAGTCTTTGAACACGGCGTCAATCATTTGCTGCGGATCATCCGTGTCCTGAATGAACTGGTCGGCGTTTGATTTTTGAGCTTTCAGAAAGGCGACGGCTTTTTTCAAATCAGACATATCGTCCGCTGTGATGTGAACGAAACGCACACCTTTGGATTTGTATTCGTCGGTGAGTTTGACGAATTCAGGGAACTCCGCCACGCACGGCCCGCACCACGTCGCCCAAAAATTCACCACCAAAACTTTGCCCGCCGAAGCTTTAATCATTCCGGCATAAGCCGCCGGTTTCAAGGGCAATACTTTCGGCCCCGCAGCGACAGGCGTTGCCGGTTTAGGTGTCACTGGTTTGACGGGCGGTTTGGCGGTTTTGCTTTGCGCCAAATCCTGCGCACGCTGAATGACGCAACCCATCGCTTGAGTGTCGGCGTTGGTGATGGTTTTTCCGCTTAGCAATTCATCCAACGCCGAGCGCAAATCGTGCTGTTTCGCCAGCCGAATGTTTTGCGAATTATCAATTCGGCCTCTGTAACGCAGCGCGCCTTCGGCATCAACGACGTAAACCTTCGGAGTCCGTTCGGCGGCATAAGCGTCGGCGATGACATTGCCATCGTCTTTCAGAATCGTGAAACCGAGCTTGTTTTCTTCGGCGTGAGCGCGAACTTCGTCAACAGTTTCATCCGCGCTGGAATTGATGGCGACGAAGTTGACGCCGCGCTTGGTGTAATCGTCGGCGACGGCTTTGATTCGAGCTGTGTACAGATTCGAGATCGGGCATCGAGCCGAAATAAACGCGACGATTGTTGGTTTGCCGCGATAACTTTTCAGCGAATGCGGCTGGCCAGACAGGTCTTTCAATTCAAACTCAGGCGCTGCATTTCCAATCGCCAAAACCGCGCTTGCCTGGGCGTGTGACCCTATGCTGTTAGCCAATAGGACAAAACCAATGAGCAAAAATAAGGCGACTCGTTTCATCGTTTTTTCTTCTCCTTAACTGTGGCGGTCGTTTTCTTTTTTGCGGCTTTCTTCGTGCCGCGCTTCTTTTCAGGTTCGTCGGTTGGAAACTTAACGCGGTCGAAAATTTCCGCCAGCGTCAGTTTGCACTTGATTGATTTGATGGTGAATCTGACATCCAACCCCTGATAAACACGGTAATTCCAACTGCGGTCAGACAGGCGCGAAAAATGTTCAACTGTCGGACTGGTCTGAGAAATCAGGATGTAATCTTTCAGCGTCGGACTCCAGTTTTGATAGCGAAAGAACTTTTCTCCGCGGTCATAGCTTTCGGTTGAAGGCGAAAGCACTTCAAAAATCACCGTCGGATTGGTTATTACATCCTGAAACTCATCGTGAAATTCCAACTCGCCGCAGACGACAAAAAAGTCCGGGTACGAATACATGCCCTTTTGGCTGCGAGCGAATTGAGGGCGCGGGCCAGTACGGATTTTGGAATTTCCGCTTCGCCCGCGACACGGTGTGCCACGCAGTTGCGAGCCGAGAATCCAGCCCAGATTGACGACGATTTCCCCATGTTCCTGGCTTTCGCCAGCCATTCTGAAAATATACCCGTCAATGTATTCGTTCCGTTCGTCGGTCTCGCGTTCCATTGCCAGATATTCTTCTTCGGTGTGTAAAAGCTGTTTTAACGCCGCAACCATAAAATCTCCATTCAACAAGGCGAACGCAGGATACCGCGAACCGCGAACTGCGAACCGCACGCTGACTTACAGTTTTTCAGCCACCGACTTCGCTTGCAGGAACAAGCCCAGATAATCGCGTCCGCCCGCTTTGGAATCGGTGCCGGACATGTTGAATCCACCGAAGGGATGCACGTCCACCAAAGCTCCGGTGCATTTGCGGTTGATGTACAGATTGCCGACGTGGAATTCGCGCCGAGCGCGTTCGATGCGGTCGCGTCTGCCGGAGTAAAAGCCGCCGGTCAATCCGTAAATCGTGTTGTTGGCGATGTTCAGCGCGTCGTCCACGTCTTTGGCTTTGATGAAGGCCAGCACCGGGCCGAAGATTTCTTCCTGCGAGATGCGCGCTTGCGGATCAACGTCGGCGATGACCGTCGGTTGAATGAACCAGCCTTCGTCGGCCAGTTCGTGGCGAGCGCCGCCAGCGACTACGCGGCCTTCCTGTTTGCCGATTTCGATGTAGCTGGAAACTTTGTCGAACGACCGCTGGCTGGAAACAGGGCCGGTGAAATAACGAATGTCTTTGACGTTGCCGACGGTCAGTTTGCTGGCGCGTTCGGCGACTTTCTGAAGCACTTCGTCATAGACCGATTCGACAACGACAGCGCGCGAACACGCCGAGCATTTCTGGCCGGAAAATCCAAACGCAGCGGCGACGATGCCTTCGGCGGCGGAGTCCAGGTCGGCGGTTTCGTCAACGACGATGGTGTCTTTGCCGCCCATTTCAGCGACAACTCGTTTGATCCAGATTTGTCCCGGCTGAGTTTTCGCCGCGAGTTCGTTGATGCGCAAACCCACGGCCATCGAACCCGTGAAGGAGATAAACCGCGTCTTCGGATGCGTAACCAGGTATTCGCCAACCGTTGGACCATCCGCAGGCAGGAAGTTCAGGACTCCCGGCGGCAAGCCAATCTGTTCCATCAACTCCACGAACTTGGCGGCAACGACTGGCGAATCGTCCGAAGGTTTCAGCACGACGGTGTTGCCCGCGACAATGGCCGACGTAGCCATTCCCACGGCAATCGCCAGCGGGAAATTCCACGGCGGAATAACTATGCCGACGCCAAGCGGGATGTAACGGACTTCGTTGGCTTCGTCTTTCAGCGGCGAAGGCGTCAACGGTTGCGGCGCGTCGTAACGCAAAGCCTGCCGCGCGTAAAACTCCATGAAGTCAATCGCTTCGGCGGTGTCGGCTTCGGCTTCCGCCCAGGATTTGCCGACTTCGTACACCATCCAGGCGTTGAATTCGTTTTTGCGGCGGCGCATTTCGGCGCTGGCTTTGAACAAATAATTGGCGCGCTCTTCCGCCGAAACATATTGCCAGCTTGCAAAGGCTTCCCAAGCGGATTTGATCGCTTCGTCAGCTAATGCTTGAGTCGCGTGGTGGACTTTGCCGACGACTTGTTTAATCGCCGACGGATTGACTGAAGCGTGCAAATCGCCAGTCGTTACTGGTTTGCCGCCGATGACCAGCGGATATTCGCGGCCAAGCTGGGCTTCGACCTGATCCAAAGCCTTGAGCATTGCTTGTGCGTTTCGTTCATCGCTGAAATCGGCAAAAGGTTCGTTCTTGAACGGATGCAGATTGACCATAGCTGAAAAAGTCCTTTTTGGATGAATTGGATTTGGTTTCGCTCTGTAAGGCCGAGGATTCTACTCGACCGAACGGCGACGCGCTACACCCTGAATAAACACGCGAGGTTTTCAGCGCGAAGGGAAAAAGAGATAACGGAACACACGGAAATAACGGAACAGACGGAAAGTCCAACCTTTTCCGTCTATTCTGTTATTTCCGTGTGTTCCGTTATCTCTTTGCCTGAATTGAAAGAGCTACTTTGCTTTGGTAGGGAGTAAACCGATCAATTTCATCGCGCGCGGGAGTTCCGGGTTTTGCATAAACCAGCGCCAGACGAATTGGCTGCGAAGATTTTCGGCGCTCAGCAACGTGATGCCGACATCAATGCCGATGACATCCGAGTTTACCCAGCCGGTGGTTGGATTGAATGCGTCAACGAAGCCATAACGGCCATAAATTTTCTCGCCGAACTTCTGCTTCATTTCGCGCAAAGCCGGAACGGTGATGTCAGGCGCGAACATCAGCGAGCCTCCGGCGGCGCAAGGAACTACGGAACCATCAATCGCCGCGTGGCGCGGTGGGCCGCCCCAGGCTTTGTAACCTTTCGGCGTGTCCGAAGCAGTGATACCCCAAATGTTTTCGCCATAACCGGAAAACTCTTTCGCTAGGTCCAGACAGAATTGCCGGTGTGCGCGCGTGGCGATGACTGAGTTTTCAAAGTAATCCACGTTTGGCGCGTCGGCTTCGCGGCGATTGCGAAAATCCACCCAGGCGTGCGGGTATTGATGGATGAACAACGGCGCAGTTCCGCTCAGGTATTTGTATTCGCCGTAGCTGACCCAATCGCGTTTCCAGGCTTTCCACGATTCCGGCGAAATGGTGTGCGTCGGCGAACCGATGGCCAGCAAATACAAACTGGCGTGTTCGCTGTAATGATCCCAGCGATGTTTGATGAAGCCCGTTTCTTCGCGCAACCCGTGCGAGAGCAGATGCGGATGGCCGTTTAGCATCCACTGAAAATCCACACGCTCGTAAATTTTCGTCGCCAGCCGGACGATTTCCTTGTCGCTCTGAAAGTATTGCCGCGCCGTCAAAACGCCGCCCAGCAGCAAGGCCGTGTCAATCGAAGAGACTTCGCTTTTCCAAACGCGCTCGCCGTTGCGCCAATCCATCCAGTGCCAAAACCATCCGTGATCGTGTTTGGCGGTGTCGGCAAAAAACGTCAGCGTGTTGAAAACCATCTGCCGCGCTTCTTTTTTGCTGACCCAACCGCGTTCCGCCGCGATGCACCAGCCGGTCAGGCCGAAACCTGTCGCCGCAATGCTGGCCGTGTTGCGATGGCCTTCATCGTGGATGGCAGCGTCTGTTCGCGCGCGGTCTAAAACCAAACCGGTGTTCGGATCAGTCTGTTCTTGAAAATATCGGAACGAACGCCGCTCCAGGTCTTCCAGAAAAGCTTGATCCTGTTTGGTCAGGCGATAATTGGCTTGTGCAAAGCCAGGCAGGCAAAGCAAGATCGTCAGAAAAATCAGCTTGAGAGAAATTGTCTTCATAAAAACAGTCAGGATGAGCAAGTTGGCAATCCTGCCAAATCCTGCTCATCCTGTCGAAAAAGGTTGAGTGGTTAGAAGCTCAGCCGCGCCTGGAATTCAATCACGCGACCGGCCAGACCGCGCGACGAACGTCCCAGGTTCGGATTGATAACGTTGACGCCGGTGTCGCTGAAGCCAATCGCCGCCAGATTGAGCATGTTGAAGGCGTTGAAAAAGTTGAAGCGCAAATCCAGCTTGGTCGCTTCGCCCAAACGCGGAAAGCCGAATTGTTTTCCGGCAGCCATATCCACACTGAAGTATTGCGGCCCGCGGAAGGAATTGCGTCCGATGCCCGGCGGATTCAGCGCCAACGTCGCCGCGCCTGTGCTGTCGGTGACGACGGTTTGATTGAAGAAGTTCGCGCCGCCGCCGGGGAAGTTGACGCCTACGCGACGGAAGGCGTCGTCGCTGGAATCGTTCCCGGCACAGCAGCGATAAACCGTCGGGCGCGTCGGACCGAAAGTTTCTCCGCTGGGCTGGCGCAGGTTCTGGAAGATTTTCGGCGTCCACGGGAAACCGGTGTTGCGCGTGACGATGCTGCTCAATTGCCAGCCGCCCAGAATCTTGCCGACCACGCTTTTTTGATCGCGGAAGATCGGCAAATCCCACAAGCCGGAAAAGTTGAAGTAATGCGTGGCGTCGAAATCCGACGGGCCGCGTTCCGAAGCCAGATTGCTGGGATTCGTTTGATTGGTCACCGCGCCGGGGCCTTCAAACGACAACGTGTCAATGCTCTTCGACCAGCGATAGTTGGCGTCGAACTGAAAACCTTTGGTAAATCGTTTCGACAGCCGCGAATTCAAGGCGTGGAAATTCGAGTTCACGTCCGGCTGCAAAAAGAAGACCGGCGCGAAACGCGGATTGCGCGTGAAGATGAAGTTCTGATTGACGATGCGAATCAGTTTGTGACCGGCGCTGCCGGAATACCCCAGCGTCGCCGTCAAATCCCAAGGCAGTTCGTACTGGCCTTCGAGCGAGAAGTTGTAAACGTAGGCGTTCGGTTGATCCTGCGGCGAACCGTAAATTTCGACGGTGCGACCGGTGATGCCGCCCGTCGCCGGATCAATGCCGAGCGACAACAGCGGATTGACCGGATAACTGGTCAACGAATTGTCCGCGCCCAGCACATATCTGATTTGCCCGCCGACAAACGGATTCGTCGCATTGCCGCAGCAAATGCTGAAGCGCGCCATAAACGGCGGATTGCCGCGCGTGTTGCCGAACAGCACGCTGGGCACGCGGTTGTAAGCGATGCCGCCGCCGCCGCGCCAAACCAGTTTGTCTTTGAAAAGTTTCGGACTCCACGCCAGACCGATGCGCGGCGCGAAGTTGTTGCGGTCGGGGTTGTACAGTTGATCCACGATTTTCAATTGCGAATCAATGAAGCCATTCGGACCGGGAAACAGATTGCTCATCTGGCCGCGAGCTTCGCGCAGCGGCGTGAAGTATTCGTACCGCACGCCCAGATTCAGCGTCAGGTTCTGCCGAGCTTTCCAATCGTGCTGGCCGAAGACTGCGTAATCGCCTTGACGGAAATATCGCTGGGCGTTGGCCGGTTGGCCTGTGCGCGGATCGGCGTTGATGGCTTCGAAGATCGGCGCGTCGTTCGCCAGATTCCACAATCCCTGGAACGAATACAGTGGACGCGCGCCGCCGACCAGATTGTTGTTGTTGTGTTCGCGGCGAATTTCCACGCCATATTTCGCCGCCAGGTTTCCCCAGGCGATGCTCAGCGTGTCGCGGAAATCGAAAGTGTTTTGCGCGAACACGGCAGGCGTGGTTTCTCCGCGCGGCGCTCCGAAGCGAATGCGGTCGAAGGGAAAGTCTTCGACTTCGACGCGCGGAATACCGAAATTCACGTCGCCCGAATCTTTGACCTGATCGGAAAAGAAGCGCGTGAAATTGCCGCGCGCTTCGTTTAGCACGCGCGGCGAGATGGTGTAATTCCACGTCACCATCGCCGAACCTGTGAGCGGCGCGAAACGCAAATCACCGCTTTGGCGCGTGCGCCCGCCGGTGTCGCTCAGAAAGTCATTGCGCTTGGTGCGGTAAAAACTGACGGCGAAGTTGTGGCGTTCGTTCAGGTTGTAATCGAATCGCAGGTTGTATTGATCGCCGCGTGTGCGGTTCGGCGCGCGCAACTGAGCGAAAACAATGTCCGGCACGCCGTCAAAGCCTCCGCCGATTTGCGAAGGAACGTATTGCCCTTGCGCCGTTCCCAACGAACCGATGTCCAATCCGCCACTGACCGCCCGGCAACGCGCCGTAGCTGCTCCGCCAAACACTGAACAATCTGAAGTCAGCAATTGCACGACGCGCGGCGCTCCGGCGGCAGCCAGAATTTTGGCCGTCGTGCTGTTCGGGCGTTGCGTGCGAATCGTTTGTTGAAACTGCTCGGTTTCAATGTAGCTGTTGAAAGTGTTGTTCGTGCGTTCGCGCAGCCCCTCGAACGAGAAAAAGAAAAACAGTTTGTTCTTGCCGCTGAAGTAAGCTTTTCCGCCTTCGCCAAAACGCGGAATGATGACCGGTCCGCCAATGCTGCCGCCGAATTGGCGGAATTTGTTTTCGACTCGAACCGGCGGAGCGTCCACCGTCGGCGAACCGCCTATGCCGCCCCATTTGTTGAAGGAGTTCAGACCGGGTTCGTTGTATTTGAACAGCGCGCTGCCGTGATATTCGTTGGTTCCGTTTTGCGAAATGACTTTGACCTGCGCGCCGCTGTTGCGCCCGTCTTCGGCGGAATAGCTGGTTGAAGTGACGCGGATTTCTTTCACCGATTCCTGGTTCGGTGTGACGATGGCCGCGCCGCCCCAACCCAGACTGTTGACGCTGACGCCGTCAATTGAAAAGTTGTTGGCTGACACGCGCTGGCCGTTGGCGCTGATCGGCACGACATTTTCCACCTGAAAGATCGAAGTGTTCGATCCGCCGGGGCCTGTGGTGTTCGGCAAATTGACCGCGCCGCCGCCGCCCGACCGCGCGCCTTGCCCAAAAATTCCCGGAGCCAATCGCAGCAATTCATAAGGATCGCGTCCGTATTGCGGCAAGCGGCGAATTTCCTGTGTGGTGATGCCGCGATCAATGTTGGCATTTTCAGTTTGCAGCCGCGGTGAAGATTCACCCGTCACCGTGACGGTTTCGCTGATCTGACCGGCTTCCAAAACCAGTTCGACGCCTTGCGCGGTTTCCGCGCCAATGACGACGTTTTCCAATTCGCGCCGTTTGAAACCGTCGCGTTCAGCAGAGACTTTGTAACTGCCGGGTGGCAAACCAGCCACGCGATAAAACCCGGATTCGTTGCTGGTCGTGGTCAACTCGCGGGCAGTTTCTTTGTTGACGATGGTGATTTTCGCGCCGGACACGACGGCTCCGGTGGCATCTGTGACGGTTCCTTGAATGCTGGCTTTGAATTGCGCGCTGGCTGTGATTGAAAACACCGCCAAAAGCAGGGCTGCCAGAATTGTGCGCGTGCTGCTGGTAAGTGAGTTACGCATACCGTTCCTCCGTTCGATAAAGCTGGTGATTGATTTGGGAGAGTGAAGAGAGTTTGCAGCCGCGGTCTTGTTTCGGCCAATAAGCCTGCGTTGGCAGTCTCCCCCAGACACTGTTCACAAGCTTTGGCCGGTCGAAATCATCCCAGCAGAATCGGTCGCCGCGTTTTGGTGAATCATAACTAAAACGATTTAGTAAGGCGTCGGCGTTATATCACTCAACTTTGCGGAGCGTCAAGATTGCCGGAAACTTTGCTTGCGCCGTGTGGTTGGCTGTGCAAAACTCCGGTTCGCCATGCCTCGCAAGAAAAAAAACGACACTGCAAACGGCGAGAATTCCGCAACGAACGGGCGGCCAGTCAGTCTGAAAGAGCTGGCGGCGCATCTGGGCTTGTCCACTTCGACGTTGTCATTGGTGCTGAACGGTTCCGCCGTCGCTGATTCGATTCCGCAGGAAACCAAAGACCGCATTTTCAAGGCGGCGCGAGAATTCAACTACAGCCCGAATTACATCGCGCGTTCGTTGCGCGCGCAGCGGACGTTCACGCTGGGAGTGCTGGTTCCTGAATTGAGCGACGGGTATTCGGCGGGCGTGTTGGGCGGAGTCGAAGATCATTTGTTGCAGGAAGGATTTTTCTACTTCGTCGCCAGCCATCGCCATCGGGTTGAGCTGATCGAAAAGTATCCAAAGATTTTTCTCGACCGCTGTGTCGAAGGTTTGATCGCTGTGGATACGCCACAACGTCGTCCGTCGCCTTTGCCTGTGGTTTCGGTTTCCGGCCACGACGACACGCCGGGCGTGACGAACATCGTGCTGAATCACGAACGCGCCGCCGAACTGGCGCTGGGGCATTTGATCGAGCTTGGCCATCGGCGGATCGCCGTCATCAAGGGCCAGGAGTTTAGTTCGGACACGGAAATCCGCTGGCGTTCGATTCACGATGCGGCGATCAAGTTCAACGTGCCGATTCATCCGTCATTGCTGGCGCAACTGGAAAGCGATTCGCCTTCGCCGGAAACCGGCTATCTGGCAACGCGCAAACTGATTGGCAGCGGCGAGAGCTTCACGGCGCTGTTCGCCTTCAACGACATTTCGGCCATCGGCGCGATTCGCGCGCTGGGCGAAGCGGGCTTGAACGTGCCGGAAGATGTTTCAGTGATCGGCTTTGACGACATTCACGCCGCAGCCTTTCACAACCCCGCGCTGACCACCATCCGCCAGCCGCTGTATCAGATGGGCAAACTCGCCGCCGAACATTTGCTGAAACGCATCGCCAACGGTTCGACGGAACCGTTCCCGGAACTGGTGACGGTCGAACCGGAATTGATCATTCGCCAATCCACTGCACCTGCCAAATGAACGCCGAAATCTTTCGACAGGATTTCCAGGATTCAACAAGATGAAGCTTTGATTCAGTCAATCCTGTTCATCTTGTGAATCTTGTCCATTCCGACTGCCTTACTTCCTCAACTCGGCAATGGTCGCGCCCAAATTTCCCGGAACGTCATAAAAGCTGACGACGAATTCCGTCCGGCTCAAGATCGCGCGAACAGCTTCGCGCTGCACGCCTATGCCTTTGCCGTGAATGATGCGCACGACGGCGAAGCCGCGCGCGTGGGCTTGCAGCAGGTATTCTTCGACAATTTCTTTGACTTGTTTGGGCGGGATGGCGTGCAGGTCAATCGTGTCCGTGATTTCCAGGACGACCGGTTCGTCGAACGGGTCGTCATGTGAATCAAGCAGCGGTTCGGTTTCAATTTGTTTTTCCGGCCACAGGCTGCGCCAGAGTTCAGTTAGTTTCATTTACATTGGTTCAAAGACTGCGCCCAGAAACAGAATCGCGCCGGTTTGCTGGTCGCGAATGGCCAGCAGGAAAGGGCGGTCGGCGACGAAGTTGAAGCGTTCCGGTTCGCGGCGAACCGACGTGATGCCGATTGCCACCGAAGTCGTGGCGGCGGCTTCGGTGCCTTCTTCGTTCAGCTCGATGACGGCTTTGTGTTTGACCTGCGAGATGTACAAATCTTTTTGTTCGCGGATGCCGCTGAAATCGGCTCTGCCTCGGTCGAACGCGACTTCCATTCCCAGTGCTTTCAGCGGCTGATTCAACTCGCGCGCGTAATCCATCTTGAAGCGCGGCAGTTTCACATCTCCCGGCGCAGTGCGAAAACTGCTCGCCCATTGTTGCCATTTCGAAAAGTTCAATTCGCCAAGCAGGCTGTTCAATGACACGCCTTCGTTTGGCAAAAACAGATAAATGCTTGTTCCGCCTTGTCCGTACGGCAAGCTGACGGCCTGGAAGTTTTCGCCTTTGAGGTGTTGGTAACTGCCCGATTGCCACATCATCGGAACCTGTTTGACGCCTCCGTTCGCCAGATGGAAGGGCGCGTCCTGCGTGCGAGCTTTGTCGAATTTGTTTTGCCACTGGCCTTTGAAATACACGGCGTTGAGCAAAAACATGACTATGTTGCCGTCAATCTGTTCGATGACGGTGGGAATTTTGCCTTTGGTGTTTTGATTGACCCAGCCATTGATGGTTTTGACGGCTTGGGGCGAAGCGAAATCCAGCGCCGCGACTTCCGCGCCGAAAAACTGGCGGTTGCGATCCAGAAACGCCGGATTGAAGCTGACGCCTTGTTTCGCCCACAGCGAATTGGCAATCAGCAATTCGACTTTCGGGTCGTTATTCCCGGAGGGGCTTTTCAGCTTGGCCAGCAACGCCTGGCTCGATTGGTTGATGTCGGCGTGATTCATCGAGCCGTATTTCAGCGCGCGCTTCATCGCCAGATGCGTGTCGCCAGCGGCTCCGTTGTAAGTCATCGCCAAGGCCGTCGCCACGCTGAGCGGCGAGCAAAACACGTTCTTGTCTTTGTCCTGTGTACGAAGTTGGTTGAATAGGTCGAAGCCAAATTCATTGTTGGCCGCGACCAGCGTTTCAATGGATGCTGACATTGGGCTTTCTCCGGCGGGATTGGGTTCTGCTTTTGGCGGTTCGGCTGGCGTTGGCGTTTCAGCCTGAACCGGCGGTTTGAATTCGTTTGACGAGCTGGCAGCCGCGCAACCGGCGATGAAAAACATCGCCGACGCGCAAACAACAGCCGCCCACACGAAGGTTGTTTTTGTTTGCATGTTTCCTCCTTTTCGCTGCTAAATCGAAGCAAGAAACTTTGAGACAGGATGGACATGATTTTTTTCAGGATGAACAGGATTCAAACCAAGTTGGAACTTGATTGCTATTGATGATTCTGTAAATCCTGCCGAAAATCTTGTTCATCCTGTCTAAAGGGAATGTCACAATGTTGCTTGCTCTGATTTAGTTGTTGGTTGAACGGGAAAGAGCATATCGCCAGATGATTGACTTCAGCAATTCGGTTTCTTACCCTCGCCCGCGCTTCACCTTCATCCTATGCAAACCATCGTCATCAAATCCGCAGTGCTGACTGTTGTTGCTGCCCTTGCCGTGGCGGCGCTGGTGTTCGCTTCTCAGCCGACTTATCAAGGCGTCAGGGCAGGGAAGGCCGATGCCGATTATCTGGATTCGCAAAAGTGTCTGGCCTGCCACACCGATCATTTCGCTTCGTGGCGGCAAACGCATCACAGCCGCATGACTCAGGACGCTCGGCCTGAAACCGTGCAGGGTGATTTCACGCGCGACAATTCGTTCGAGTATCTAGGCGTCAAAGCGAAGATGGAACGACGCGGCGACAAATTCACGATGACGCTGAATTTCGCTAATGGTCGTAGGCAATCGTATGCGATTGATCGAACGGTAGGTTCGCGCCGCATCGAACAATACGTCAGCCGACAAGGCGATCAATTCGTTCGGTTGCCGCTGGCGTATGACCTGACGAACCGCCGCTGGATGAGTTTGAACGGATCGTTTTTTTATCCCGACGGCGACAATTACTTTCAGCACCAGGCCACGTGGGATCAGAACTGCGTGTTCTGCCACAACGTCAAAGCTCAGCCGCAAATGGATACGAAAGTGCGTGGCAAGTTTGCGACCGAAGTCGCCGAACTCGGCATCGCGTGCGGAGCTTGTCACGGAATGTCGGCCAGGCATGCTGAAGAAGCTTCTTCGCCGTTGACGCGCGAATTGTGGCGAAGAACCGACGCCGAAACGCACATCGTCAATCCGAAAAAACTGGCGGCTGAACGTTCGATGATGGTGTGCGGCCATTGCCACGGCCAACGAGTGCCGCAGCCTATGGAGCGCATTCAGGAGATTTTGACCAAAGGCGACCCGTTCAACGCGGGCGACGATCTGGCGAAGTTTTATCGTCCGGTATCGCGCGAAACAAAAATTGGCGAATTCGCCTTTGCCAGCCGGTTTTGGCAAAACGGTTCGCCTCGGCTGACGGCTTACGAATATCAAGGCATTTTGCGCTCGGCGTGTTTTCAGAAAGCGGATCATTCAAACCGCATCAACTGTCTGAGTTGCCATTCCATGCACGAAGGCGACATCAAAGGGCAGATCAAACCCGAAAATCGCACCGACAAGGCTTGTTTGGCTTGCCACCAACAGTTCGCGCAACCGGCTCAATTGGCGGCGCACACTGGGCACAAAGCCGAATCCATCGGCAGTCGTTGTTACGATTGCCACATGCCGCGCGTGGTGTATGGCGTGATGGCTTTTCATCGTTCGCACGACATAACGGTTCCCGATGCCAGCTTGACGGCTTCACAGCTTGTGCCGAACGCCTGCAACCAATGCCACCTGGACAAATCGGTCAACTGGGCGATTGCCGAAAGCAAACGCTTGTGGCCGCGACGGTTCGGCAACGCACAACCGAGCAGCGACGATGTTTTCAATCAGCCGGAAGGCGTTCGCGCGCTGTTTGCCGGAGACGCGCTGACGCGAGCGATGGCTGCGGAAGCTCTGGGCGGGGGCGGGGCGATGAAGCCCGATGCGAACTGGGCGACTCCGTTTTTGCTCGAAGCACTCAACGACAACTATCCGATTGTGCGGTTCTTTGCCGCGAATGGGTTGATGGCGACTGGCCAGCGATTACCCAAGCCGGATTATCTGGCGCCGGAAACCGTCCGGTTGTCGGCGGTCGAACAATGGTGGGCGCGTTATCCGCAAGCCCGGCAGCAGGTGTTTTCGCTGGCGACCGGGTTACGCGCGCGACGAATCAACGTAGATGTCGAAGTCGGAGAATAGCTGGGAGCGCAGGCGTCGTCGCTTGCGATTGGAAATATGACGAACTCCGAAAGAACAAACGAGACTCAAACTTCAATGCTGCGGCAAGGCTGGATCAGTGTCGCCGTCTGGATGGCGGTCGGACTATTGCTCGAAGGTTTGCTTGGATACAAAGCGCCGAGTTACCTCAACGATCCGCAAAGGCGAGAGCTTTTCAGGCTGGCGCATTCGCACGGGACATTGCTGGGCGTGGTGTTGATTGTTGCGGCGTTGACGGCTCAGCGATTCGGTGCTCCGCCACGAATGGCGCAACTCGCGTTGCGAATCGGCGCGGTGTTGATGCCTGTTGGTTTTTTGCTGGCGGGCATCTGGCATCCCGAAGGCGATCCGGGCTTGGCAATCTGGCTGGTTCCCCCCGGCGCGTTGTTGGTGATTTTCGGCGCTGTGGCAATGGCTTTCAGCCTGAAAACAAATAGACAGGATTGACAAGATTTTTCAGGATGTTTGGGGAATCCTGGTTAACCCTGCAAATCCTGTCTGCGGTTTTTTGCTGGTCGTTGGCTATCCGGCGGCGATGGCTTCTTCCAGCGCGGCTTTCATTTGCGGCGGGCTGATGATCGGGCTGAAGCCGACAAAATGTTTTTTCACTTTGCCGTCGCGCCCGATGATGATTGTTTGCGGAATGCCGTTGCGCCCGTTCATCAACCCAACCTGCATCGAAGGATCAGCCCAGCCAAGCGGGTAATTGATTTTGAATTCTTTGGAAAAGTCTTTGACCTTTTGCGAATCAGTTGCAGGGTTTTCGTTGGTCAACCCAATGACTTCGACGCCTTTGCTTTTGTAAGTTTTGGCCATTTCGATCAGGTGAGGAATTTCCTGACGGCAAGGGCCGCACCAAGTCGCCCACAAATCCACAATCACGACTTTGCCGGAAAAATCAGCCAGCTTCCTGGTCTGGCCGTCTAGCGTCTTGAAATTGGCTTGCAGCACTGCCGGAGCCATTTCGGCAGGCTGTTGCGGAGGCGCTTGTTGCTGCGCGGTTTGGCCGGTTCTGGTTAGAACACTGGTAGGTTGATTGGTGGTCGCATTCGGCTTTTCGGCTTCTTTGTTTTTGAGCATCACCGAGCCGATGGCGGCAACCAGCAACACTGCCGAACCGATCAGGCCAATGGTCATTGGCGACAAGAAGGATTTTTGCGAAGGTTGATTGTTTGAACTCATAACGTCTGTGATTTGGTGTTGAGTGAATTTTTTTTCGGCGATGCTTGCCGAATCCGTGAAGTTTGAACGACTCTTTCAGGACGGGCGGTAGCATAGCCGTTGCCGAAATCGTCGGCAAGTTAGGGAAGAGCTTATCGTTTGCCGTCCAGAATATCGCGCATTTCTTTGGCAACGGTCAGCGGCGAACCGGCTTCGGCAATGGCTGCGCCGACTATTACACCAGCCAGTGGCAAGCTGCGAAGCGTTTTCAAATCGGTGACATCAATTCCTCCGGCCAGATACACCGGCAAATCCACCTGCCCGATCAATTCGACAAGGGCGGTGTGACGTTCTTCGCGGCTCAATCCCTTGACTCGCTTGAAACCGCGCCGGTTGATACACAACGAATCCACGCCCAGCCCACGCAATTCTCGTGACCGTTCGACAATGTTCGAGACGCCCAAACTGTCGGCCATTATTTGACCATCGTAACGCCTGGCCGATTTCACGACTCGTTCGATGACTTCGTCCGAAGCGCAGCCCAAAACAGTGACAACCGTCGCTCCGGCGGCAAAGGCGAGTTCGGCAATCGGTTCTCCGGCGTCAACGACTTTGATGTCGGCAACGATTGGCCGCCCGCGATGTCGTCGGCGCAGTTCTCTCACAGCGCGGATGCCTTCGCGGATGAGCAAAGGCGTTCCGGCTTCAATCAAATCAACTTGCGTCGCCACTTTTCCGGCCAACTCCAGTTCCTGCATCAAGTCCGGCGCGTCCAATGCCAGTTGCAGCTTCATGCTTCTCCAATTGGGGTTCTTTTCACGGTTCCAGCGTCAATTAAGGGGTTTTTCGCTTTTCCACAATATCTGTGGAAATCTCTGTGGAAAGTCGCCATTTCAATGGTTTAAGTCTATCTAAATTCGTCACTTATAGCAGATTGCACACGGTTTCGACATCAATGCTAAATCCAATTATTTCAGCAGATAACCTTTGTGTCGGAGTTTTTCGCCAACGAAACGCCGACTTGGTAAAACCACCTGTATCCATTTTCCACAGCCAATTTGAAAACCCACTGTTTTCGCGGTGATTTTCGCGTAGTTAAAGTAGTTCTTGAAGCCGGTTTCTTTTCTTGCGTTGCAATGGCGAAACGGCGATGAAACGCGGCTGGAATGGATCAGCCAGATCAAAACGGCGGTTCTTCGCGCATCTGATCCAGGCGTTCGACAAAATCCGATTTGACCAAAACTTGACGCGGCTTGGTTCCGTCTTCGGGACCGACAACGCCTTCGCGCTCCATCGCGTCAATGATCGAAGCCGCCCGGCCATAACCGATTCGCAAATGCCGTTGCAGCAAAGAAGTCGAAGCTTTCTGGCTTTTGACCACGATTCGCACAGCGTCGTCATATTTTTCGTCTTTGGGGAAATCGCCGCCGTCTCCGCCGCCAGCTTCTTTTTCGCTCAAGACAACGCTTTCGTTGTAAGCCGGATTGGCTTGGGAGCGAATGAAATCGCAAATGCGTTTGCATTCTTTTTCGTCCACATAAGCGCCGTGAACGCGCACCAGCCGCGAAGTCCCAGGCCCCAGAAACAGCATATCGCCCTGTCCCAGCAAACCTTCGGCTCCGTTGGTGTCAATGATCGTGCGCGAATCCACTTTGGACGACACGCGGAACGAGATGCGCGACGGGAAGTTGGCCTTAATCAGTCCGGTGATGACATCCACCGAAGGCCGCTGCGTCGCCAGCACCAGATGAATTCCCACCGCGCGAGCCATCTGCGCCAATCGCGTAATGCTTTCTTCGACTTCACGCGCGGCCACCATCATCAGGTCGGCCAGTTCGTCAATGATGATGACGATGAACGGCAACGGTTGAGGCATTTCCTCTTCGTCACCTTTCGGCTTCATGTTTGAAACTTCCTGGTTGTACTGTTCGATGTTGCGGACACTGAATTGAGCCAGATGTTTGTACCGGTTTTCCATCTCGGTTACAGCCCATTTCAGCGCGTACCCGGCGCGTTTCGGGTCGGTGACAATCGGCGTCAGCAAATGCGGCAAATCGGCATAAAGCCCCAGTTCCAATCGTTTCGGGTCAACCAGAATCAGCTTCACTTCGTCCGGCGTAGCCTTGTAAAGCAGCGACAGCAAGATCGAATTCAACGCAACGGATTTACCAGCGCCGGTCGCGCCCGCAATCAGCAGGTGAGGCATCTTGGCCAGATCGGCAGAATAATTTGCGCCGTCAATGGTTTTGCCCAGCGCCAATGAAAGCTTCGATTCCGAATCGCGGAATTTTTTCGATTCGATGACTTCGCGCAACCGAATGACTTCGCGTTTATCGTTGGGGACTTCGATGCCTACTGTGGATTTGCCCGGAATGCGATCAATGCGAATGGATTCGGCTTTCAAGCCAAGACACAAATCATCCACCAGACTGGTGATGCGGCTGTATTTGACGCCGGGATCGGGTTTGAATTCAAAGGTCGTGACAACCGGGCCGGGACTGATTTGTTTTACCTGTCCTGACACATTGAATTCCTGACATTTTTCGGCCAATTGCCGGGCGCGTTCCAACAAATCGGTTTCAGCCATTTCTGGACGCGCCGCCGGAGCCGTCAACATATCTGTCGTCGGCAATTTGTAATCCGCCATCATGCGAGCGATTTTGGTCACCGCTTCGCCGAGTTTGGACGTAGGTTTGACCGACGATTTGTCTTCGGATTCATTGGCGCGTTTGACTGAAGCCGTCGAAACCATGTCCTCCACAGTGCGAACGGCTCCAGGAGCCAGATCGTCAAATTCGTCTGTCGAATCTTCATTGTCGAACTCATCGTCCAATTCTGATTTTGCCGAACGCCGAGTCGTTCCGTTGCCGGTGCTTGTTTTCAAACTGGCGGTTGCCCGTCGTGACGAACGAAGCGAACCCGAAGCGGCTTGAGTTTCTTCGTCAAACCCCGTGCTGCCTTCGATTTCAACTGAACCGTAACCAGTGATTTCATCGTTTTGCTCCACAGGCAATCCGGTTCTTTGTCGGCGATTGGGGCTGGGAGGTTTTCGCCCAGGTTTGGTCGTGGGTTCTTCGTTTCCGTTGGTCACGATCACCGGAGCAGCCAACGGGCCTGTTGGCAACTTTCCGGTGTTGGTGGTGCGCTGAATTGCGCTTTCGCTGACTTTGTCTTTGTGAAAGCGTTCGGTCTTTTCAACATACCGTTCTCGCCATTTTCCCTGCACCCATTGAATCAGAGCCTTCGGCAAACCTTCGTCGGGATATTCGTTGGACAAAGTGTTCAACAACGCAGTCACCGACAGCGGAGTCGCCAGCAGCAATCCGGTAATCAACAACAGCACCAGCGCAACAAAAGCTCCGC
The DNA here is from genome assembly GCA_033763255.1 of Acidobacteriota bacterium. Classification (GTDB taxonomy): domain Bacteria; phylum Acidobacteriota; class Blastocatellia; order RBC074; family RBC074; genus RBC074. The sequence goes on from JANRKX010000046.1 coordinate 177,864, forward strand.
CGATGCCGATGTACCGCGAAATGCCAATCGTCGAATCCTTTACCAGCCAGTAGCCAATAAATCCGCCCAGCCGAAACGAATTCGGCTCCCAGGGAATCAAGGTCAAAAATCCGGTCAACGCGATAATTAACAAAAAGACACCCACCAGTTCAGCTTTGCTGGTGTCTTTGCGAATGTCTTTCCACTGCCACCATCCCATCACAAACAGCACGCCGGGCAGCAACCAGCCCGCGATGCCGAGCGCCTGATAGATGAAACTGGCGATGTTGGCTCCAATCGGCCCGGCCAGATTTTTGGCGCGCCGGTACGCACCTGTCGAAGTCCACGACGGATCGTCCGCGTGATAACTGATCAGCGCCAACACAAAGACGAATCCGGTGGAAATCAGGATCAAGCCCATCACTTCATTCCACGGGCTGTTTCTGGGAGGTTTTTCTGGGGTCTGAACTTCCATAATTTTTGGGAGTAGTCGGGAATCGGTAGTCGGTAGTCGGTAGCTAATTTCCGACTCCCGACTACTGACTACCGTCTACTCGCTTCGATAACAAATACTCTTTGATGAAATCGTCCAGGTCTCCGGCCAATACGGCATCAACGTTGCTGGTTTCATGCTTGGTGCGAACGTCTTTGACCAACCGATACGGATGCAACACGTAATTCCGAATCTGCGAACCGAAAGAAATATCGCGTTTGGTTGCGGCCAGCTTGTTGGTTTCGGCCTGTTTCTTTTCCAGTTCCAATTCGAACAGGCGCGATTTCAACACCTTCATGGCCACGTCGCGGTTTTGATGTTGCGAGCGTTGGTTTTGGCAAGTCACCACAATGTTCGTCGGCAAGTGCGTGATGCGTACCGCCGAATCGGTAGTGTTGATGTGCTGGCCACCGGCTCCGGTCGAACGGTAAGTATCCACGCGAAGGTCTTTGTCCAGAATTTCGATTTCGATGTTGTCGTCAATTTCCGGCGTCACAAAGACCGAAGCGAAACTGGTTTCGCGGCTCTGCCCGGCGTTGAACGGCGACATGCGAACCAGCCTGTGAACGCCGACTTCGCCGGCCAGCAAACCATAAGCGTAATCGCCTTCGATGCGATAGCTGGCCGATTTGATCCCTGCTTCTTCGCCGGGTTGCAGATCAATTTCTTCGGCTTTGAAGCCGCGTTTTTGTGCCCAGCGCAGATACATCCGCAACAGCATTTCGGCAAAATCCTGCGCGTCGGTTCCGCCCGCGCCGGAGTTGATCGAAAGAAAAGCGTTGTTGGCGTCATTCTGTCCGCCCAGCAACATTTGCGTTTCGCTTTCTTCGACATCGTTGGCTAATTTGCTGATGGCTTCGCGCAATTCGTTGGCCGACGCTTCGTCTTCGGCGGCGAAATCGAACAGCACGGCAATGTCATCCACGGCGCGTTGCTGATTTTCGGCAGTGTTGATGGCGCGTTCCAGCCGCGAACGCTGTTGCAAAACTTTTTGAGCTTTTTCCTGATCGTTCCAAAAATCCGGCTCTGAGGCTTGTTTTTCCAGAGCGGTTAATTCCTGGCGTTTGGCTTCAACGTCAAAGAAACCTCCGAAGCTCGGCGACTCGTGGTTTCAGGTCGTCATATTTTCCGCGCAAATCCTGCAGCGCAATTGCGTCCAGCATTTCGTTTTTTGCTCCTTAAATTTGTTGGTTTGAGTCGCGCAGCTTACCACAAAGTTTAGCCACAACACGCCGATGGATTGAAGAGTTAAGCCGCCAGTTGATGGAATTGAGGTTCGATCTGAGCCAAAACTTCTTTCGCGTCTGACAACGGAATGTTGAAGATTTGGCGTAAAGCCATGATTCCTTCCAAACGACTAAACCCGTCTTTCCGTACAGCAGAATAAACTTCCTGTGGGGTCGCGCCTGTCCCTTTCATGACCTCGTATTTGCTGAACCAGTCAGGGTTCGGTTCAAAGCAAACTCTTTCGCCTGGTTCTCTGGTCGCATCTGATAGTTTTTGCTTTAGCAACTGATACTCCTGCTTCAATGCGAGAATTTCCGAAGCCATTTGCTGATGAAAGGACATTGCTTGAGCAACCTGCCCAACAAGTTCAGGCGAGCTGTTTACTGCCTCAGATTCCTGAATTTGTTTCAGTAACTTTCCCAAACTTTCATAACTAACTGTCAGCATAGTGTCATGCATAGACTCTCTCCCTTCTGCGAATTCACGTTGGCTCAATGATTGAATTTCTCAAAAGCCGATTCGTACATTCTCAAGTATCTAACGGCGATTCGCTCAACATAATCTTCTTCAGTTGCAATTTGCGGATCAGTCACAAAGTTTAACGCGCGTTGACTACCTTCTCTCGCCTTTCGTATCAACCGCAGATGCATTTCTTCGTGAACCAGAGTTTTGAACAATTCGGAATCCCGAACGAGCGCCGCTTCTCCAATTTTGATGGCTTCACGGCCAGGAGAAATTACCGCGCTGCCGGATGCTGACAAAAACGAGTCGAATTTAATCGGTGCGGAAAATCTCAATCGTCCATTTAGCGAGGCGACGAACCGAGTAACGAAAGCCTGCGGTTGCTGAAATCGCTCGGCGTACCCCAACGCTTCTTCGAACGTCTCGAACGTTGGCGGTGAGATTTCAACATCACGCAACACCTTCACCATGTTTCTTCTCCGTTTTGTTGACCAATTCAATAAGCGGCTTCGGTGTATTCGCCAAACACCGCGCGCATTGTATCCGCAATTTCGCCCAGCGTCGCGTAAGCTTCGACGGCGGCGATGATCGTAGGCATGAGGTTTTCGCCGGAACGCGCGGCGGCTTCCACGTTGCCCAATGCAGCCAAAGCCGCCGCTGCATTTCGTTCGGTGCGAACCTTTCGCACGCGCTCGACCTGAGCCAGTTCAAACGCCGGATCAATTTTCAGCGTCGGAATCGAAGTGGCTTCCTTGATCTGGAATCGGTTCACGCCGACGACGATTTCTTCCTGCGCCTCGACGGCTTTTTGGTAGTCATACGCTGCTCGCTCGATTTCGCGCTGAACATAGCCGGCTTCGATGGCCGAAAGCATTCCGCCCATCTCGTCAATCTTGGCGATGTACTCAAACGCTCGGCGTTCGATTTCGTTGGTCAGATGTTCAATCGCGTAAGAACCGGCGAGCGGGTCAGCCGTGTCGGCAACGCCCGATTCGTAAGCGATGACTTGCTGAGTTCTGAGAGCAATGCGCGCGGCGTCGGCGGTCGGCAAACCCAGAGCTTCGTCCATCGAATTGGTGTGCAGCGATTGAGTTCCGCCCAGCACAGCGGCCAACGCCTGAATCGTCGTGCGAACGATGTTCACTTCGGGTTGTTGAGCGGTCAGCGTCGAACCGGCGGTTTGCGTGTGAAAACGCAGCATCTGCGATTTCGGATCACGCGCGCCGAAGCGGTCTTTCATGATCTTCGCCCACATTCGCCGAGCCGCGCGGTACTTGGCGACTTCTTCCAGAAAGTTGTTGTGGCTGTTGAAAAAGAACGCCAGGCGCGGCGCGAAGTAATCCACAGCCAGCCCGGCGTCAATCGCCGCTTGAACATACGCAATGCCGTCGGCCAGAGTGAAAGCGACTTCCTGCGCGGCGGTCGAACCGGCTTCGCGTATGTGGTAACCGCTGATCGAAATCGTGTTCCAGTTGGGAACCTCTTTTGCGCAATAAGCAAAAATATCCGTGATGATACGCAGCGAAGCGCGCGGCGGATAAATGTAAGTTCCACGCGCGATGTATTCTTTCAGAATGTCGTTTTGAATCGTGCCGTTGAGCTTGTCCGGCGTGACGCCCTGTTTTTTGGCGACGGCAATGTACAAAGCCAGCAAGATCGAAGCCGTCGCGTTGATCGTCATCGAAGTCGAAACTTTGTCCAGCGGAATGCCATCGAACAAAACTTCCATATCGGCAAGCGAATCAATCGGAACGCCCACGCGACCGACTTCGCCCTGAGCCAATTGGTGATCGCTGTCGTAACCAATTTGGGTCGGCAGGTCGAAAGCGACAGACAAACCTGTAGTGCCCTGTTCCAGCAAGTATTTGTAACGGCGATTGGATTCTTCAGCCGTGGCGAATCCGGCGTACTGCCGCATCGTCCACATTCGCCCGCGATACATCGAACCGTACACGCCGCGCGTGAATGGAAACTTGCCCGGTTCGGACAGGGCGGCAGCGCCAACGTCTTGCGGCGTGAAGTGGTTTTTCATCTCGATGCCGGATGAAGTGGCGAAAATTTCTTTGCGCTCTTTGGCTTTTTTTTCAGACGACATAGAAAAAATGTAGGGTTGGTAAAAGAAGACAGCGGCAAATGGCGCAGGCCACATACCGCTGTCGGTTTTCGCCAGCCAGCTTGCTGCGCGCTAGCGGATTCTGACGGTGACTTTGTTAGTCGTTTTGCCGTTGATCGAAACGACCACGTCAACCAGCCCGGTAATGCCCGCCGGGATTTGCGTGTTGATTTGATCGAGTCCGGCAAAACCGCCTTGCGAGCCGATGTATTGCACAGGGGCTTCGCGCCCGCCGATGGTAATTCGCACCGTCACCGGAGCCGCTTTTTTCATGCCTGTGCCGAACAGCACCAGATAATCGCCGACATCCAACAGGTTTGATGTGCCGTCCGCATTGCCGACCGAGTTGTAATTGACGCCGTCTTTCGTCACGACAGCCGCCGGAGCGCCAGTTCCAGAAGCGTTCGACGTGAACAAGCTGGCCGCGACGGTGGAAAGCTTCAACGTGCCGCGCGAAACCGCACCGCTGCCGGAGGTGATTTCAATCACGGCGTCACCGGGTGAAGCCGACGCCGGAATCAGGAAGTTCACTTGCGAAGGCGCGACGAAAAACAGCGGAGCCAATTCGCCGTTGACGCGGACTCTGGTGCCGGCCAGTTCCGTCGGCAACGGAACCGTGTTGGCGACGACGGTTGCGGTCGCCAGATTGGTTCCAAACACGGCGGAGATGGCTTCAGGAGCCAGCGCGTCAGCAGAAAAGTTCGCGGCAGAAACCACCGATGCTGCCAGCGCCGTTCCGCTGCGAGTGAATTTCACCGGCGACGAACGCACCCCGTCAGGATTGATGACGGTCACGTCAACTGCCTGTCCCGGCGGCGCGTAAACTTTCCACATTTCGGATGAAAAGACTTTGGTCGAAAGCGTCGCCGCTTCATCAAGGGAATCTCGAATGCTGCGTCCGTTGATTTCGATGTCGGCGGCGGTTTGAAATCCTGACCCGGTCGCGGTCAGCACGCCGCCAGCGTCCACTTCCACGCCGGAAAGTTGCGGCGTCGAAGGCGTCACCGAAAACAGGTCGAGCGTGAAAGCAATAAAGGCCAGCGCCATTTCGTCTGTGGTTTCTTCGCCCCAGCGAACGACTTTCGGCGGGGTGTTCGGATTGAACGGATTGTCTGTGGAATTGTCGAACGTGCAGGTCAATTTTATGCGCGAACCGCCGGGAGCAATGACCGGCGATTGATACAAATACGCGCCTTGCCAATTGAAATCCCAAGCCGGAACGTTGATCAAACATTGCGTCGCTTCGCCCGGACGAGTGATTTCCACTTTGATGTTTTTGCCCAGCAAATGCATGTGCGGGGTCACGCCAACAACTTTCCCCGCCATCAACGCGGGCACATCGAAGTTCTGCGTGACGACGTGTTCTTTGGCTCCGGCGGGAATGGCGAACGAAGTGTTGACCAACGGCAGCAGCAGCAGGTTTTTCTGGACGGGTTTTTTGGCGAAGTAAAAACCGACAGCAGTTCGGTCAGTTTCCGGTTCGCCGGTTGGGTGGTAGTGCATCTGAATGACTACGCGGTCGTTGGGGCCGCCGGGCATTTTCGTGCCCGCGCCTTCGGGAGAGAAGTAGCCGCGAATGCCGGGCGCCCAGCCGCCGAGCATAAACGACCGACCCGCGATGACATCATTCACCGAAGTCGAAATGTCGAATCCGGGGCCTCCGAAACAGGTGTAACCGGGGCCAGGTTCCGCCGCATCCAGCGCGACAGACTTTCCGCCCGGATCGGGATAAGCAATCACGTGATGCACGATTTTGCGATTGCCCGGACGCACATCCAGACCTTGAACATAGCGATCTCCGCGCAAGGCCGACGCCGGAATGCTGAAACAGCGATAAGTGTCTTTGCCTTGAGGCGGTGTGTAATCCGCGCCGATGTCGGCAACGTAATCCGGTTCGCCCAGCGGCCAACCGTCAGGAAACGCGACCGGCGCAGGAGCATCGGACAACGCGCCTTCGGGCGAGCCGCCATCCACCCAGGCGACGATGGTGTTGATTTCCTCCTGCGACAATCCGCGCGCATCTTTCAAATCAACGCATCCGGCAGCCGGTTTCCACGGAGGCATTCGTTTCGACAAAACGGCTTCGCGGATGGCTTTCGCCCACGGACGAGTTTCCGCATAACTCATCATCGAAAACGGCCCGATGTCTCCTGCGCGGTGACAGGTCTGGCAATTTTTCTGGAAGATGCGAACGACTTCTTTGTTGAAGGTCGGCGTCGGTTGAGCGCGCTTGGCCGTTTTCGTCGAAGCAGTGTCGGTTGAATCGTTCAAACCTGTGGTTGCGGCTTCGGTCGGTTGCCAGTGATACAGCGTCACGCTGGCGACGAACAGCGCCACAGCGAAGACCAACGAAGTGCGTTTGGCAATTTGCTTCATGATGCAGATTCCTCTGGGTTGAATGTAGTTCGCGCCTGATTGTCAGGAGGTGCGCGGCGGATTGTACACGTGGGTTCGCATCGCTTCCAGCGTGCGAAGGCTTGGCCATTCGTCTTTTTCTTTTCAATGCATGAACTGCCGAAGCTCGCACGCTGGAAGCGATGCGAACCCGGAGTTATTCGTCGTCGGATTCGTCCACGCCGAAATAGCGCAACCATTCGTCGGTTTCTTCTTCGGCGACGATGCGGTCATTGCCGCTGGCGGTTTCGACTGCGTCTTCCATCATCTGGCGAAATTCGCCGGAACGCATGACTTTGACGCCGCAGACTCGTACGCGCGAAGTCAGCTTGCCGTCCGAAGTCACCACCGTCAGATTTTTCTTGTTGCGTTCGGCTTCGGCCAGTTCGACGATGCGCGTGTCGGCGTCGGAATTTTGTCGCGCGTAAAACACTTTCACGCTGCGAAAGCTGGAACCATCGGGGAACGTTCCATCCGGCGCACCGTCAAACACGACCGTCAACCGCAGCTTTTTCACGCGCGCCAGCCGCGCCAAGTCTTCCAGCAGTTGCCGCCGAGCCGCCGGTTTATCGTTGAACCAACTCTCGTAGCCTTTGCCGCGCTGACCGATCACATTGTTGCCATCAATCAAATACACATTACTGTGAGGAGGTTAGAGTTTTGTGCGGATTTCAATTTCTTTGCGCGAGCGATGGAGACAAACATCAAATTCGTCAAAGAAGTTGATTTGCCCGAAGATGGGCTGAACGGAATCGTTCTGTGTCCAGGCAAAAACCAACTCTACAGCAGGAAGCCGTCCAACTTGTGCGTGAACAACAAACGGCATTGCAGGTGATGCTGCCAAATTACCGGTTAATCTGAGTTTGGCTTTTTCTCGTTTCCAAACTCCACCCAAAGCGAGGCCAAGGCTAAAAGGCAAAACGTTTATCGCTGAGCCTGAGTCCAGCAAGCCGAGAACTTCCAACTCGTGTTGATCAGCGATTAACCTGACGGGTAATAACGGCATGAGAATTTCTGTTCCGAAGTTGGACGGAACGCCTTTGAAATCAAATCGCTCGACTGATTGCATTCTCTCGCCTCGTTTCTTCCAAAAACGCCATCATTTCCTCTGCCGCGTCATACGATTCCAGCGGCGTCCAAACAGGGTAATCTCCCGGCAGCAAATGCAATTTTTCTTCTTCTCCCGCCAGATCAGAAACAAGAACTTGCATCAAGCGCCATTTGTCGGCACGGTTCAGTCCTTTCAGCGTCGGTATAAGCTGCTCAACAATCATCGTATTGCCTCCTTTAAGCTTGTTTGCCTTGAACGCGACAAATCTTAACACAGCCGATCAGCCGCTAACGATGCTGCAACGCTCGTTCGACGGCGCGCGAAGGAATGATCGTCCCCCAGCCTTGCCGATTTACTTCGACACTTTCCAGGCGGATGGCCGTATCCATCAATATGCGTTTGACCTGCTGAGGCGTCAGGCGCGGATTGGCTTCCAGCATTTGCGCGACGACGGACGAAACAATCGGCGCGGCGAAGCTGGTTCCGTCCACGTGTTTGTAATGGCCGCTGATGACGTTGGCGTCATGGAGTTTGATCGAAACCAGTTGGCGAATCAGATAGGCGGGCAAATCGCTGGCGGCGTCGAGTTGTTGGTCAATGCCGGGATGCGCTTTCAGCACGTCGCGCAATTCGGCATCTGGCGAATCCTGCAACAAATCGTAGAGTCTGGCTTCGGCGGCGGTCGGAGTTCCAGGCAAAATTGGCGCAGCCAGCCAGATGCTTGGGGCAACGATTTCCGGTTTCTGCAATCCGTCAATCGTCGGGCCGTACGAAGAGTGATAAGCCGCGTTGTCTTTCAGCTCAAGCGTGTTTTTGTCGTTGAACCCGCCAACCGTTATAACCGATGGCGCAGATGCAGGCGGCAATACGGCGTGATCGTTTCCGCCGCCGGAATTTCCCGCCGCGCAAACGACGACGATACCTTCTTTGACGGCGCGTTCGGCGGCTTGGGACAAACCGTCGGTCAGATACGAAGCTTCGTAATCGCCGCCGCAGGAAACATTGACGATACGAATGTTGTGTTCGGCGCGATGTTCGATCACCCATTCCAATCCGCGCTGAATGTCTTCGTGAACGATGCGATTGGCCGAACCGACTTTGACCAGCACCAGATTGGCTTCGCACGCCAGTCCGCGATACGCGCCGCCAGACAAATGCCCGTTGCCTGCCGCCACTACCGAAGTCATCAATCCATGCCAACTAGAATCGTTCGGTTCGAGAAATTCCTTTTGATCGGAGAAGGGCCAACTAGAGTCATTCGGTTCTTTGAATTCGCGTTCGTCGAAATTCGGATTCGCCACATTGGCATAGCGCAAAATTCGGTTGCGAGGTTCGACCAGATCAGGATGTGGATAAAAGCCCGAATCCAGAAAGGCTATGGTTACGCCGCGACCGGCGAAACGTTCATTGGCTCCGACGCGCAACGGCGTAGGCAAAATGTGATATTCGCCGTCGTGAAAAATTTTCGGATTGGCGGCCATCCGTTCGCGCGCTCCGCGAAACAGATCGAAACAGGGCTGACAAAGCCCCTGTTCCGGCTGCCAGCCCGGTTCGTTGGATTGAATCAGGGAAATGAGCGATTCGTCCGCATTGTGCAAAGGCTGACGCCCGGAGCGGCTGCACAGCGGACACGATTCGTGAGACATCATTGTCGAGCCGGGTTATTGCCTGCCCAGCGCAGCGGTGATGCCGCGTCGCATGTTGTCCAGGCCGGAAGCTTTGTTGATGAAGGAAGTGTTGTCATCCACCGGAATGCCAGTCAGTCCGCGCGTTGTGCGGTCGGCGGTGGAAATGATGACCGGAATATGTTTCAGCGCATCGTTCTGCCGAATGTGTTTCAAAACTTCGTAACCTTCCACAAACGGCATGTTGACGTCCAGAATGACAAGCTGGAAATCACTGTCGCCGGTCAGAATTTCAATCGCCTGTCGGCCATCTTCGGCTTCGACCACTTTCAGATTTTCCGCTTCAGCCACCGCCGTCCACAGCACGCGAGCATCGCGGTCATCATCGGCAATTAACACACGTTCGGGCATTCGACTTCCTCCTGAATTTAATCAATTGTTGGGTATGGGAAAGACAAGCGCAATCTAGCACGGCTGATAGCAAAGGCTCAACGAGTGGGCGATCAAGCATTCGACTTCATCCGTCCATACAGCCAGGCTTTGGCCGAAGCCCAATCTCGTTTGACGGTCGCCAACGATACTCCCAGCACATCGGCGATTTCCTGTTCGGTCAATCCGCCGAAATATCGCAATTCGACGACCTGTGCGGCGCGCGGATCAATCAGCGCAAGATCGTTCAAGGCTTCATCCAATGACAGCAAATCAATTTTTCGATTCAGAAAATTTGCAGGCGACAAGCTGTTCGCCGCTTCTTCTACCCAACGCTGATCGCCATTGTTGCGAACCTGGCGATGACGCGCTGCGTCAATCAAAATGCGTCGCATGGCATTCGACGCGACAACGAAAAAATGCGCGCGACATTGCCATTCCACTTGCGCGCCGCCAATCAACCGAACAAAGGTTTCATTGACCAGAGCCGTGGCCGACAGCGTTTGATAGCCGTGTTCTCCGGCAAGATAACTTTTCGCGCGCTGGCGCAATTCGGCATAAACCAATTCTGTAATTTGTTCTGCGGCATGGTTGTCACCTTCACGCCAAGCCAGCAGCAATGTGGTGAAATCCGGTGAGGACAAGGCCGTAACCTCCATCAATTAACGTAATTTGTTTCGTGGAAGTGAGCTGTTTGCTCTGATTCGTCCGCATTATACTTGCGAAGAATGGATGAACAACGTTTCTCACCCAACTCCTTTGAGCAATGAACATTGACCAGTGGCGACAAGTGAAAGAAATCTTCGAAGCCTCGTTGGATTGCGAGCCGCCGGTGCGCGTGCAATTCATCGCCGAACACAGCAATGGCGATCAGGCCATCCGGCAAGCGGCGGAAAAAATGCTCAGCGATTTCGCCGAATCCGGCGATTTTCTGGAAGAACCGGCGCTGGTCGAACTCGGACTCGACGGTGTGCAATTCGATCCCGGCTACGAACAAGGTCGCCGCATCGGCCCTTACCGCATTGTCAGCGAAATCGGGCAAGGCGGCATGGGCGCAGTGTATCTGGCCGAACGCGCCGACGACGCTTATGAAAAGCGCGTCGCCATCAAGATGGTCTGGCCGGGCGGCATTCGTTCGGAAATCAATCGGCGATTCAATATCGAACGTCGCGTGCTGGCTGCGCTGGAACATCCGAACATCGCTCGTTTGCTGGATGGCGGCGTCACCGAAGACGGCTGGTCTTACGTGGTGATGGAATATGTGGATGGTGTGCCAATCACCGAATACTGCGACCGCCAAAAACTTTCCATCGCCGAACGTTTGAAGCTCTTTCAATCGGTCTGCGAAGCCGTGCAATACGCTCACCAAAACCTGATCGTTCACCGTGACCTGAAACCATCGAACATATTGGTGACGAACGCGGGCGAAGTGAAGCTGCTGGATTTCGGCATTGCCAAAATTCTCGATCCGACCGACGACGCTTCCGGCCAATCACCGACCTTGCTGAATTTCCTGACGCCGGAATACGCAAGCCCCGAACACATCGCCGGCCAGCGCATCACCACGGCCAGCGATGTATACAGTTTGGGCGTGCTGCTGTATGAACTGCTGACCGGCGCGCGCCCATTTAACCCGACTTCGCGTTCGCCGCAGGAACTGATCCGATTGATCGAAACGCACGAACCTGCTCGCCCCAGCCAGGTGTCTGTTCAGCTTGACGCCGCCACGCGAAAACAACTGCGCGGCGATCTGGATAACATCATCCTGAAGGCGCTGCAAAAAGAACCTCTCCGACGGTATCAATCCGCCCGCCAATTTAGCGAAGACATCGCGCGTCACCTCAACGGCGAACCTGTCATTGCCCGCGAAGCGACGCTGTCGTATCGGCTGGGCAAATTTACAAGGCGCAACTCTGGGAGAGTAGCGATTTTATTTTTGGTCTTGCTGGCGCTGCTTGGAGTGAGTTTTTACTACGCTCAACAAGCTAAACTTGCGCGCGCAGAAGCTCGACGACAACGTCAGGAAATTTATGCTTCACGCATGCAACTCGCAGCACAAGAATTGGATGCTGGCAATCTTGCGCGCGCACGAGATTTGGTTGAGCAATACTTTCTAAGCTCTTCCCAAGAGAATGATGAAGATTGGCGGGGGTTTGAATGGTATGCACTTTGGCACGCAACACACACTGGGCTGAAAACAATACGTCACCCTGGCTACGATTTCGATGGCGATGTAAGTCCTGACGGAAAAAAACTTTTTCTTCGTTCACGGTCTGGTGAAATAGTCGTATATGACCTGCAAGCAGAGCAAATAGAGTTTGTGCTAGCAAACCAAGGCGATTGGATAGCTCAGCTTGATGTCTCGCGGGATGGGCGACGCTTGGCAGCGAGTGGCCGTGTTCATGGTGTAGTCAGGGTTTGGGACATTTCCACACGACGCGCTTTATGTGAAATCAATGCTCACGATAACGGAACTTATACTGTTGCGCTCAGCCCAGATGGAAAATTGCTTGCAACCGGCAGCATTGATGGTTCGGCAAAAATTTGGGACGTTGAAACTGGACAACTTTTGCATGACAGAAAGTTCGAACGATGGGTTCGTTATGTCGCTTTTTCGTCCGACGGAAAGCAATTGGCTTTCGCCAGCGCAAAGGCTTATCCCACTGGTGTGCTTACACTGCTCAATGCCCATACTTTCCAGATCACAACAACAATCGAGTTAAGTTCTGCGCTGCAACGGTTTCAATTTTCGTCCGATGGAAAGTTGCTGGTCGGTGCTCCGCGCGACGGCAAAGTGCGTGTTTGGGAAGTTGACACACAAAAGTTGTTGCATGAGTTCTCTGCTCACCAAGGAATCGTTTGGGATGTCGCATTTTCACCCGACAACAAATTGGTTGCTTCTCGTGGGGATGACGGGAATTTAAGTGTTTCGGATTTGACCCAGCACAAGGACAACGTATGGACAAAAGGATATGGCGACGCCGAAATTATGTCGGTAGCTTTCTTGCCTAACCAAATCGGCAACTACGTTGTTGTCACTTGTGGATATGATGGAACCACTTTTTGGAACTTAGCCGAGGTAAGGGCGACCTCTGAAACAGCAATGGCTCCAGACCAAATAAACGCCATCGCAATTTCGCTGGATGGCAGATTGCTGGCTTCAACAGGTAGAGGGTTCACCAAATTATGGACTTTTCCCAACATCAAAGAACTGGCCGGAGGTTATACCGCGCCGGGTGATTACACAATTGCCTTTTCACCTGATGGACGATGGTTAGTGACAGGGAGCGGTTACATTGGGTTGTCGGGCTTGATTCGGTTACGCGAAGCAGCAACAGGGGAAGTATGTTTTTCCTGGCAAGGGCATGGCAGTGAAATCAAAAGTGCAGCTTTTTCTCCCGATGGCAGAATGCTGGCAACAGTTGGCGATTCGATGATAAAGGTTTGGGGGATTCCGTCGGGCCAATTGCATATGCAAATCAAGGCTCACAATTATCAAAGTATTTCTGTAGCATTTTCACCTGATGGCAGGCGACTGGTGAGTGGTGGGTACGATGCATTGGCAAAAGTCTGGGACGTCATAAACGGAAGAGAATTATTGACTTTGAACGGTCATCCGTATCAGGTAAACGCAGTGCTCTTTTCTCCACAGGGAAATTTAGTTGCCACAGCCAGCGCCGATCATTTGATTAAGCTTTGGGACGCAACAAATGGAAGAGAAATTCATACACTCATTGGGCATTCGCGTGAAGTAAAAGCCATTGCTTTTTCCCCAGATGGAAGTCGTTTGGCATCAGCCGGCATGGATCGTACAGTTAGAATATGGGATGTCGAAAGCGGGTTGCCGCTGACGACGTTTCAAAGCGATAACGAATCGTCCACGTCTATTGCTTTTTCTCCAGATGGTAAGTTTCTCATAGCTGGAGGCACAAAGGGGACTTTACAAATTTGGCGGGCGGCAACGGAAGAAGAAATCCGTGCATTGCCTATCAAGCACTGAATCAGTCACTGATGTTATGCGCTAAAGAATCGAACATTGGGTTTGACACAGTTTTCGTCCCGGCAGGGACGGTTGATATTAGCCCGGCAGTTCACTGCCGGGAAAAGCAGCGAATGAATCAGCGTCCTGTCGGGACGCTTGAGTTTCCGCCAGAACAGGATTCAAGCGTCCTTACAGGACGCGGCAGAGAAATGCTCTGCTACCCGGCGTTGAAACGCCGCGCTAATTTCAACCGTCCCTACCGGGACGAAGAAACTGTCAAACGCTTTATTTGATCTGCCATCGCGTAACGTGAATCCCCCCCAACCTGCCCGATTTATTCCAACACCAACAAAAAAATTTCCCGCCGCGTGAGCTGTTTTTCCCGCCTCGCTCGCATTCCAGTCAGTTAAAGCAAATCAGCTTTAACCCAGGTTTCGCCCCACTGAGGAAGGAATGCCGAGTTTCAAAGCGTTCGTAATTGTCGTTTGGATCGCAGCGGTGTGCGCAATCTCGGGCTGGGCACAGAGCGCGCCGCCATCGGTCTTTATCGAAACCGAACGCATCTTCAACCGGCAGGGCGAACCGTTTACGCAATTTGTGTTGACGCTCAATCGCAGTTTGCAACGCGCGCCAAACTATTCCTGGCAAGTGGCGGCGGACGGTTGGGCGGGCGGCGAAGACCCGTACTTTGCCCTTCGGCTCGAAGCCTGTCGCCGCGTTGAACGCGGAGCGCACGCCATCCAAAGCTGCGGCGGAATGGGCGTGTATTACGAAGTGCAAACGAACGGCGCTTCTCCCGTAGCCGCCATCAGCGCGGAAGCGGATTGGTTTCACGGGCGAGTGAAAAGCTATGCGTCGTTTGAACGCGCGTTCATGGCGCCGACATTCAGTTATTACCACGCCGAAGCGTCGGCTGCTGCGTGGGAGCGAGGGCGATTTCGGGTTTCCGCAGGCGTTCTCAGCCGAACGATCCAGCGCGCAGCCGCAAAGCTCGCGCTGGATTTCGATCAGCGAGCGCAACTGTTCGCAACCGCAGGCAGCGGACAAGCGACCGTGGGGGTGAGCCTCAGATTCTGAAAAGGGAGAAGATTTGGAAATCGCATGTTGTTAGTCAAGGCACGAGTGGGAGCCAGCAACATTCACGGCTTTGGGCTGATCGCTCAGGAATTCATTCCCAAAGGAACCTGCATCTGGCGGTTTCAGTCAGGCTTCGATTTGCTGATTGGCGAAGACGAATTCTTGCGACTTTCCGCAGCGGTGCAGCACCAAGTACGGCATTACGCCTTTTTCGATGAAGCGCGGCGGGTTTACGTGCTTTCCAATGACGACGACCGCTTCACCAACCATTCCGATAATCCGAATTCACAGGAAGAAATTGGAGGAGGCGGGTACAAGAGCTATGCCATACGTGACATTCAGGCGGGCGAAGAAATTACCTGTGATTACCGCATTTGGGGGAAAACCGATTTTCCCTTTCGCGAAGGCGGTCAGCGATGAAAGAAATTCTGCGCCCGTTATTGGTCGTGATTGCAATGGCCGCACTGACGACTATGGGCGATTACTTTCTGAAACGCGCCAGTCTGCAACCGTCCATTTTCAATCGCTGGTTGGCGAGTGGGTGGTTAATTTATGGAGCCACTGCACTGGGTTGGGCTTGGACAATGCGTCATTTGAAACTGGCGACGCTTGGGGCTGTCTTTTCAGTTTCGATGGTTTTGTTGATGGCTCTGCTGGGGTTTCTGGTGTTTCGAGAAACGCTGAGCAAATCGGAAATCGTCGGCATCGTGTTGGCGCTAATTTCAGTTGGAATGCTGGCCAGGTTTTCCGATTAAGGGCGAATCTTTGAAACAGGCAGATCAATTATGAACCCAAATAATAACAATCTGGCAGTTGTCTATGCGCTGCTCATATTGATCGGGCTGACCAGCGGAGTCGGCGACATCTTGCTTTACAAATGGGCGAAGGCTGCGCATTTCGGCTGGCTGTTGGCGGCGTATGCCGTCTGGTCGGTCAGCATCGCCTCGCTCGGATTGCTGTTCAAATTGGATCATTTCTCCTTTGGCGCGGCAGTCGTGCTGGCGACGGTCATTCATTTGGCCATCGGAGTTTGCTGGAGCTTGATGATGACCAGCGCCAAAGTCACCACGTTGGAAATCATCGGCTTGATTTTCGCCGCTATTGCCGTGGTCTTGCTGGAAATGGGGCGAGCATGAGCGATCTGAGATTATGCAAAACGATCTGTTTTCGAAATCCGAAATTCCTTCGATGTGTTTGCGCGACTTAAAGCGTACAGAAGCGTTTCGTTCAGCCATCAACCGGGTCGTCAAACCCGGCGATGTCGTTCTGGACGCCGGAGCGGGCAGCGGCATTCTGTCATTTTTCGCGGCGGCGGCTGGCGCGCGCAAGGTTTACTCCGTTGAGTACGATCCAGGCTTGGCGGAACTGCTTCGCCGGAACGCCGCGCGGAATGGCTTTGCCGAAGTCATCGAAGTCATCGCGGGCGATGTCCGCGAATTGCGATTGCCTGTGCAAGTGGATGTCTTGATCGCCGAACTGATCGAAACCTGGTTGCTGGATGAATTGCAGATTCCAGCTTTGAACGCGTTGCGAGCCAACCGAGTTATTGGCTCAAAGACGAAGATGATTCCCGAACGTTACGAAGCCTTCGCCACGTTCGGCCACTTGGATTTCGACTGTTACGGCTTTCAACTTCCGTTTCCGCTTCACAACTGGCCTTACCTGCCTGAATCCACCGGATGGCAGATGTTGCCATTCCATCCACTGACGGAAGCTGTAAAAGCCTTCGAGCTTCGATTTAACCGGTACAGCGATCCGAATTTCCAAATGACGATCCGCGCCAATTCAATTGCTGCTGGCAAGGTGAACGCGATGCGGCTTTCCGGCATGGCGTATCTGGTCAATGACCTGACGCTGGGCGCTACGGTCGCCCTTAACGGTGACAAAGTTATCCCGATTGAATCTTTCGACGTGCATCCAAACGAGCCTGTCAATTTGTCTCTTTCCGGCAACTGGGGAGCAGGATTAGCCAGGATTTCCGCAACCATGAGTTTTCAATTTGTCTCCGATGATAATCGGCAAGTTGTCGGAGTTCGTCAGGTGTAGGCGGATTTGGTTTCTGAGATAGCGCGTTCAAATCAGTGGTTGGGCCGATTTGAACGCGCTGGTTTGGGAGTTATTTCGCTTTGATAGCTTCGGTCAGAATTCGGCACATGGCGTTGCTGGGCGTTTCCAGCTTCAGCAATGCGGCCAGCGTAGGAGCAATGTCCGCCGGGCTGCTGACGGTGTGAAAGCTCCCTGCCGCAATGCCCGCGCCGTAAAAAATCACCGGCACGTGCGTGTCGTATTTGTAGGGCGATCCGTGCGTTGTCGTCACCGATTCACCAACGAAATAAAACGGCTGGGTGATGATGACCAGATTGCCGTTGCGTTGCGGGTGAAAACCGTTGGTCACGCCTCGTGCGATGGGAGTGTTCGGCATTTGTCCCGCCAGAATCTGTGACCGCGTGAAGGCTTCGACAATCGCGGGCAGTTTCAGCAGCGCTTGGCTGGCGACCGCTTCGACTTCGGCGGCGTCGAGTTTGCGGCGTTCGATGGCCGCTTCGTCCAGGTACACATTGCCGTTGACGGTTTGCAGCACCCATTTTTCTTCGCCAAACCGTTGGTTCAATGCGGCGGTGAGGGCATCGTTGATTGGTTTGGCTTCGATTCGGCCACCGTATCCCAACTGTTGAACCTGTTCGGGAATTGGCGCAACGCCGTGATCGGCGGTCAGCGCAATGACCACCTGATCCAATCCGATTTTCTTGTCCAGATAAGCGAACAATTCTGCCAGCGTGCGGTCGGTTCGCAACGTCATATCGTGAACTTCCTGGCTGTACGGCCCCATCGCGTGGCCGAGCAAATCGTTGGCCGAAAAGCTGATCGTCAACAAATCCGTCACGTCGTCCGCGCCATCGCCGCTACGGCGCAAGCCATCATCGGCAACGCGACGGTCGTTCAACCAGCAAACGGAGGCTTCCTGACATTCTGGCCGAGCGACGCGACGCGCCCGCTGGTAGCAACCTCGAATTACGCAGCGGGATCCATTTTCAACCGCCACTTTACGGTTGGCCATCGGAGCCGATGGAGCCTTCAAGATGTTTGCACAAACCACGACGCATCTGGTGATTGATGTGTCGGGCTACTTTGCGCCGTAAGATCGTTTGTTGAGGGCTACGAACTCAAGGTGCAAAAAAAGCAAAAGGCGCGGTTACGCGCCTTTTGCTTTTTATAGCGGTTTGCAGTTGGGGGCGACCGATGTTTGGAGTGCGGCGGCTCGACGCCGCTTTTGCGTTCGGTTGCAAAGCATTGTGGGGAAACTGAGGCGTTTGATTTCGAACGAAAAGCTGCGCCAGGTCACAGCACTCCACAAGGTCGCACGCATCTGAAATTCGCAATAAGTGCCCATCTTAGAAGCTCCTCAGTAAATTGGTATTCAAGCCAACAAACTCAAAAATTTTCTTGCCTGTGGGAAACTGGCGAACAACCTGCTTCCGTAAGGTCACATCAGAAGCGGCGCAATGAGGTTGATGAATGAAAAAGCCGCTTAGAGCTTTTTACTAGCAAGAGGAGGAGACAATGAAAATGAAAAAGATATTTGCAACAGCGTTTTTGGCTTTGATGGTTGGGATGATTGGTGTTTCGCCGGTGGCGGCGAAAACAGTGGACGAAGCTGCCCAGTATGACAAGACGATCAAAAAGATTCGCAAAGAACTGGTCACGCTTCCGTTTTACAGCGTGTTTGACAATCTGAGTTTCAAGTTCGAAGACGGCAAGGTCACACTTTTCGGTCAGGTGTCACGCCCGTCGCTGAGAGGCGATGCCAAGCGTGTGGTGGCAAAGGTCACAGGGGTTGAAGAGGTGGAAAACAAGATAGAAGTGCTGCCTTTGTCGAACTTCGACGATCGGATTCGGCTGGCGACTTTCCGGGCAATTTATCGCCAGCCGGGTCTTGATCGCTTGAGTCTGCAAGCCGTTCCGCCGATTCACATCATCGTCAAAAACGGTAATGTGACTTTGGAAGGCGTTGTGCTGAGCAAGAGTGATGCGACGCGCGCCTTCATCGCGGCCAACGGAGTGTTTGGTGTCTTTTCCGTCACCAACAATCTCCGAGTGGAAAAGGATTAGTTTTTCTCCTGTGTTTCGTGTGTAGTGGTTCCTACTTCGTAGTTCCTTCCGAGGGGTGAGGTTAAAAGGGCTGATGAGCAATCATCAGCCCAATTTTTTTGCCCGGTCATTACCAGAAAATTGACTGGCGAAATCCTGCCGCGCTAGACTCCGCGCCGTACCACACTACCAACCGGCATCAATCGAATTTCAATCAACGACAGCCGCCCAAATCGAGGGCGAAGGTGTAATCGTCAGTTACCTGCTCTGGCGATTAGACTGCTGCGACAATTCAAAAACATGGCATCTCCCTTAGCCACCCCAGGAGCTTGCTTTCAAAACTCAGCTTGGAGGTTCTACTCATGCTCACCGTATTTTTCGGTCAGGTCATTCGTCTGCGTGTTTTTGGGTTCCTGTCTCTTGCGACAGCCCTGCTGGCCTGGAGCTATGTTGCGTCGTCATCGCGTGCTGCGGTTTCGCCGGATGTGGTAATCAGTCAGGTGTATGGAGCAGGCGGCAACAGCGGCGCGACCTTTCAAAACGATTTCATTGAATTATTCAATCGCGGCAATACGACAGTGGATTTGACCGGCTGGGCTGTGCAGTACGCTTCGGCGACGGGAACGACCTGGTCGAAAACCGATCTGAGCGGAATGCTGGCGCCCGGCAAATACTTGCTGGTTCAACAAGCGGGCGGAGCCAACGGTTCACCACTGCCGACGCCGGACATTACGGGGACAATTGCGATGGCGGCGACCGCCGGAAAGGTCGTGCTGACCAACACCAACACGCTGATTGCCAGCGGCACAAGCTGTCCGGCGGGAGCGACCATCGTGGATATTCTGGGTTACGGCACGACGGCGAATTGTTTTGAAGGTTCCGGGCCAACTGGAAATTTGAGCGCAACGGCTGCGGCGGTGCGTGCGATGAATGGTTGCACGGAAACCGATAACAACGCTTCGGATTTTTCCGTTTCCGCGCCGAATCCTCGCAACAATGCTTTGCCTGCCGCCATCTGCGGAGCGCCGACAAACCCAACCGGATTGGGAGCGGCTAGCCCTAATCCAGTCGTTATCGGCAATGCTGTTTTGTTGACCGTCACCGTGACGCCGGGAACGAATCCGACAAGTACAGGTTTGACCGTTACCGCCGACATCAGTTCCATCGGCGGAGCCGCGTCGCAACTGTTTTATGACAATGGCCAAAACGGAGATGTGACGCCGAACGACAACGTGTTTTCGTTTCAGCCGTTGGTCGAGGCGATGACTTCGCCAGGCGCGAAAATGATTCCGGTCGTGGTTGCCGACGCGCAATCGCGTAGCAGCAATTTGACGATCAATTTGACCGTGCAGACTCCTGCGCCGCCGGGCAATGTGGTCATCAGTCAGGTTTACGGCGGAGGCGGTAACAGCGGAGCGCCCTTCACGCACGATTTCATTGAACTATTTAACCGCAGCGCAGCGCCTGTGAATTTGAACGGCTGGTCTGTGCAATATGGTTCCGGCAGCGGTTCGACTTGGTCGAAAACCGACCTGACGGGAATGCTCGCTCCGGGACAATACTTTTTGATTCAGCAGGCTTCAGGCGGAGCGAACGGCGTTGCTTTGCCAACGCCGGATGTGATTGGAACGATTTCGATGGCGGCGACTTCCGGCAAAGTCGCGTTGGTCAACAACACTACATTGCTCAGCGGAACTTGTCCGCTGGGACCAAACACGATTGATTTTGTCGGGTACGGCAGCGGTGTGAATTGTGTGGAAGGCTCTGGAGCGGCTCCGGCTCCCAGTGGCACAATTTCGATTTTTCGCGTTGGGCAAGGTTGTGGCGACACGAATCAAAACGCGCTGAATTTTGTGACTGGAATGCCTGCGCCGCGAAATACGGCTTCGCCGCTGGGCGATTGCAGCGGAGGCGCGTTGTTCAATCAAGCAAGCGTGTCGCTGAAAATTACAGACGCGGCGATGTGCAGCGGAGCAGGGAATGTCGTCACCATCGAAGCCAGTTTGAAAAATGTCGGCAATCGCGCACAAACCGACAATCCCGGCTCGGAATTTGTCGCCTTGCTTCCGGCGAACTTATTGGCGGTGGCGAACAGTTGCTCGGCGACTTCGGGCAATTGCGCGATCAACGGTTCGCAAATCGAATGGAACGGAGCCGTCGCCATCAACGAAACCATCACGATTCGATTTGATGCTCAGATCAAAGACGGCACGGCGCAAGGCAGCCAGCTTTGCGTTAATTCCACAGTCAATTTCGATTCCGACAACGACGGCATCAACAATGCTACGGTCAATTCGCAAACGTGTTTGCTGGCCAACTGTCCGGCGGTTGGCCCCGGCTTGGCGATTCCGGCGGCTTCGGAATCCAGCGATCAGAAAGCCGGTTCGGTGTTGGTTTTCCCGATTTACAGTTCCATAGGAACCAGTCAGACGCGCGAAAACACGCGGTTCAATCTGACCAACATCGAACCCACGCGGCGAATCGCTGTGCATTTATTTTTTGTTCAGGACGATTCGGCTTCGGTGGCGGATGCTTACGTGTGTTTGACGCCGAACCAAACGACCAGCTTTTTGGCCGCCGATCTCGACCCGGATGTTGCCGGATATTTGATCGCCATTGCTGTTGATGAGCGAACCGGCTGCCCGATCAATTTCAACTTTTTGATCGGCGATGAATTCGTAAAACTCAATTCCGGTCACGCGGCGAATTTGGCGGCGATAGCATTTTCGGCTCTGACCGGAGCGGCTCCGGCTTGCGACAACGTTTCAGTGACGGCGGAAGTGCGGTTTGACGGCGTCAGTTACAACGCTGCGCCGCGAGTGTTGGCTGTTGACAGCATTGCCAGTGCTGTGGATGGAAATTCGACCTTGCTGGTGGTGGATCGCATTGGAGGAAATCTGGGAACGGGTGTCAGCACGGTTGGCCAGCTTTTCGGGATTTTGTACGACGACGCTGAGCACGCTTACAGCTTTGAACGAAGCACAACTCGGCGGCAGTTTCGAGCGATTTTATCCAGCAACGATTTTCCGCGAACAGTGCCACGCTTCACCACTGTGATTCCTGCTGGACGAACCGGCTGGATGAAATTTTGGCGCGACGACGATGGCGGCATTGTCGGCGCGGCGATCAATTTCAACCCGAATACGCTGGCCAGCAGTTCCGCTTTCAACCAGGGACACAATCTGCACCATCTGACTTTGACGACAAACTCGATTTTCATCGTTCCCGTCTTCCCGCCCGGCTGCTAAAACGACGAAAGGGTGAAGGAACGTTCCTTCACCCTTTCGTCTTATCTCCCAATCCCGGCGTCTTTCGTTACGCTTCATCTTCGTTCTTCTGCGTTTGCGTCAGTTGCTGCTGGCGCATTGCGGCTCCGCCGATGAAACCGCCCATTCCCATAGATTCAACGGCGGTGCTGGGGACGATCATCATCGCGCCTTTTTCCTTCAAACCTTCGTACAGCATATTCATTGCTCGTAAGTGCAAAGCCGTCGGGTTGTTCTCGTACGATTTGGCGGCTTCCATGAATTTGTTGGCGATTTCGACTTCGGCTTCGCCCAGAATGATGCGCGCTTTTTTCTCGCGCGCGGCCTGAGCTTCGCGGGACATCGCATCTTGCAAAGCGTCCGGGATGATGATTTCGCGGATTTCGACTGATTGAACCGTTACGCCCCAGGGATTGGTTCGGTCGTCAATGATGTGCTGCAATTCTTCTTCGATCTTTTCGCGGCCACGCAGCAAATCGGTCAGCGAAGTTTTTCCGATTACATCGCGCAACGCGGTTTGAGCCGCCAGGCTGACAGCCAGTTTGTAATCCTGAACTTCCAGCGCGGCGCGTTCGGCGTCGTAAACCATCCAGAACATGATTGCATCCACATTGACTGGAACCGTGTCCGAAGTCAGGGTGCTTTCCGCCGCAAAATCCGTGGCGATGATTCGTTGATCCACGTAAGCCGTGACGGAATCCACAAACGGAATAACCCAAAACAATCCAGGCCCGCGCAAGCCTATGTATCGCCCCAAACGCAGCACAACCGCGCGTTCCCATTGTTTGGCGATTCTGGGAGCCAGCGAAGCCACCAGACCCAGCAGAGTACCTGCGATGGCTCCGATTGGATTCAGCGTCAAAACCGTCAAGCCAAGCCCAAGTAAAAATGGAGCAGTGAACATCGCTGCCGACACGATATTCGCTCGTGGAGCGTTGACGGCGGGCGTAGCAGGTTTGGTTTTGGTCAACGAGGTGAAATCAGGCATGTTTGATCTCCTTTGCCGTCACCGCCGTTGGGCGGCAGCGGACTTGTCATCGAGCTTGGTCTCAAGCTCTTCAATAACTTCTTCCAGTGGAATTCCAAGCGAATGCGCTTCGACCAGAATACGATTGCCGAATTCCCGCAATTCCCGTTCGCGGTCGCTCCGCATCACGCGCATAGCCGTCACAGTTTGTTCGGCTCGGACAAAAGTTCCGATTCCTCGCCGTGTCTCCAAAATCCCTGTGCGTTCCAACTCGGCATACACTTTGGCCACTGTGTTGGCGTTGATCTTCAAATCAACTGCCAACTGCCTAACCGTCGGCAATTGCTCGCCTAAGCGCAATTTGTTGGTGGCGATGGCAAAGCGAATCGCCCGCTCAAGCTGCGCGTAAATCGGAGTCGGATCGTCAAAATTGATGATAAATCGTTCTTCCATTTCTTTTTGGTCTGCCGTCCCGGCGTTACATCCGATTCTCCTTGTTTGTCACATTGTACTACGACGGTGGTACAATGTGGGTTTCAGAAAATTTATGACTGAAAGCTTGGCATAAGCGATCAAAGTCGGCTGAAGGGGAGAAGTCGGGAGAAATGTAGGAGCAAGTCTTAGTATGGTGTCCTCAAAATTGGGGCACTAAATTATTTTTGAGCCTTCCCAAAACAAAGTTGCTGGCATATTATCCGTCCGCATTTGGGAGAGCAGTAACCTCCTTCTTATCCGCGAACAAACTTCGAAAATTGAATGCAGTAAGCTGAATGGCACTACTTCACAGGAGCTTTTTAGTTTTGTCCGCTTGATTTGCGCTCAAAATTGAAATGTTTTTTTAGTCTGTTCTGCTTTTGTTTTCTCAATTCTTCACTGCAATTTCTGACGATGTCATATTCAGGTTTAAGCCTGAAAAAGTTTTTGTGTTCGGTCACACAAAATTTCCGCTCCGCAGGCAATTGACGCGAGTCTTGTGAACGGCAGGTTCGTGGTCTGTCCGCCCCTTACTTTACCTAGACGAAGGAACAAATCTTATGCACACGGCAAACCGACATCCCAAGTTGAGTCTATCTTTGATCGTTAGGCTCCGTCGCTTGGCGCGCATTGTTATGCCTGGCTTGTTGGTGGCTTTCGGGTTGTTCAGTTTTTCGTTTATCGAAGCCAGGCGCGGAGATGCCGGCGAAGTAAAATCCGTCGAAGCGTTGTCGTCGGTGAGGAGCGCGCCTGCCGCAACCATCACAGTCAACAGTCTGGCGGATGGCGCTCCTGCCAATAATGGCCAATGCACGCTGCGTGAAGCCATCATCAACGCGAATTCGAACAATCAATCCGGTTCGACGGATTGCACAGCAGGAATGGCAGGCGCAGACACCATTGTTTTCAATGTGGGAACTGGGACGCCGACCATCAATGTGACTTCCGCTTTGCCGACGATCACCGAACCCGTAACGATTCAGGGAAACACGGGCGGAGCGACTCGCGTGGAGTTAAATGGCGCTGGCGCAGGAGCCAGCGTCAATGGCTTGACGATCAGCGCGGGCAACAGCGTCATCGAACGGCTGGTTATCAATCGGTTCACGGGCGATGGCATTCAAATTACCGGAGCCGGATTCAATACTGTCAAAGGTTGCATACTCGGTTTGGATTCTTCCGGGACGATTGTGCGCGCCAACAATGTCGGCGTGGCGATTCGTGGTTCTTCGGACAACATCATTGGAAGCATTGCGTTTGCAGATCGCAATACGATTTCGGGCAATACGACCGACGGGGTTTTGATCGCATCTGTGTCCGTCCCCAATCCGCCGAACCCGCCAACTGTCATCGCGGCTTCACGCAATAAAGTCATCAACAGTTATATCGGCTCGGACATTACCGGCAGATTTGATGTCGGTAATACAAGCTTTGGAGTGAATATCGCTGGCGGCGATTCGTCCATCATTGGCGGCGCAACCGAAGACGAGCGCAATATCATTTCCGGCAACAATGGCGGCGGCGTTCGATTGGGAACCACTTCCGCGACAAATAACCGAGTGATCGGAAATTACATCGGCACGGATTTCACTGGGGTTTATCCGCTGGGAAATGGGGTTTCGGGCGGCGGGGGGCTGGCTCCCGGAGTGTTGCTCAATGATGCTGTCAATAACTCGATTGGCGGCACAGCCGACGGGGAATTCAACTTCATCAAATACAACCTGCAAAATGGTGGAGTCGTTCTTTCCGGTTCTAATACGGTTGGAAACAGCATTCTTCGAAATTACATCAGTGAAAATGTCGGGAAGGGAATTGATAAAGGATCGGTTCCCGCTGTGCCCAACGCGCCGGCATCGCCAGGGGTTTCTGTTGGAAGCACTACCACCACATTTAGCGGGTCGTATTTGGCCGGAGCGAATCAGACTTACCGGTTTGAATTCTTTTTGAACAACCAATGCGATTCAAGCGGCAGCGGTGAGGGAGAAACCTATCTTGGCACGACGACTGCCACCACGAATATCATCACAGGGATCGCCAATTACAGCCTGACCTTGAATGATTTCGTCGCACCTGCTGGGACTTTTGTGACTGCGACTGCGACGCTGGTTGTTGCCGGAACGCCAAGAGCCACATCTGAATTTTCCGGCTGTAGCACTGTGCCCGGCAGCGGGCCGAGCAATTGCACGCCTGCATTTTTGCCGCCTTCCGCGAATTTCCGCCATCCGGGCGGAACGACTTCCATCAGCGTCAAGCTGGCTGGAGGATGTTCGTGGACAGCCAGCAGTAATCTGACCTGGGTGACGATCCAATCCGGCGCAAGCGGCACGGGGAACGGCACGGTAGTTATCAATGTTTCGCCCAACACCGGATCCCAACGCATTGGGCAGATAACCATTGCCGGACAAAATTACGGCGTTACGCAGGAAGGTCCCTGCACTGCTTCACTTGATCCGGCGGTGAGAAATTACACCGCTGCTGGCGGACCCGGAGTCGTTGAACTCATCACCGGGGCGGGATGCGCCTGGAGCATCACTAATTCCAACCCATGGATCACAATCAATTCGGCGACCAGCGGCACCGGACCGACCTTTGTTGAATTTACGGTTGCTGCCTACACCGGCACATCGCTCCGAATCGGCACGGTTTTGATTGGCGGACAAGCCTTTACGGTGCTTCAAGACCAGCCCTGCGGTGCGACGATCAGCCCGGATGCACAAATCGCTGCGCCCGGCGGCGGAAATTATTCCTCCAATATCACAATCCCGCCGGGCTGCAATTGGACTGCAACCACCACAGAAACCTGGATCAATCTGGGAACGACCGGTGGTACAGGAAGCGGTGTGTTGAATTATTCGGTCGCGGCGAATAACGGCATTCAACGTGCGGGAATCATCACGGTTGCTGGGAAAACGCTGGCCATTTCTCAGGCGAGCAATTGTCAGCCGACCTTTAGCCCGGAAAATCTGACTGTCGGTTCCGGAGCGGGAAGCCATTCTTTCAATGTGAACATCGGGCCGGGTTGCAACTGGACGCCAACGACATCCATTTCCTGGATCACCATTACATCGGGTTCGGGCACTGGTAACGGTACGGTAAATTTCACTGTCACATCGAATCCCGGCATTCAGCGAATCGGCACGATTACTGTTGCGGGGTTGAATTACACGATCATACAAGATGGCGCTTGCAGTTATTCCTTGTCTGAAACCGTCAAACAGTTTCAAGTGCAAGGCGGAACCGCAACTGTAAACGTCACGGCTCCGAATGGATGCAGTTGGATGTCGTCAACCAACACTCCCTGGATTGTCATTACTTCGGGTTCGGGCACCGGCAATGGAACGGTCAATTACGTTGTTGCGACCAATGGCAGCGGATCATTGAGAACCGGAACGATGAACGTCGCCGGAGTGAATTACATCGTTCAGCAGGACGGCGGTTGCACTTACACCGTATCGCCGCTGACGCAAGCGGCTCCGGCTGGCGGCGGAGCATTCACCACGTCAGTTACGACATCCAGCGGATGCCCGTGGACGGCATCAAGCAATGTTTCCTGGATCACCATCACATCCAGCCTCGCTCCTAATCCTGATGAACGGTCTTCAATTGGCCACAATCCCGCCATCAAAAATGGAACTGCCGGAACGGGAAATGGCACGGTTGGATATTCTGTCGCGGCCAACACCGGGCCGCCGCGCACCGGAACGATTTTCGCGGCAGGGGAACTGGTCACCATCAATCAGGCTTCGGGATGCCCGATCACTGTTTCTCCGGCCAACCTGACTGCTGGAACGCTTGGAGCGAATTACAGCCAAACGCTTTCGCAAACCGGCGGCAGCGGTTCGATTACGTGGTCGGTTTCCAGCGGATCAGCACCTCCGGGATTGATGTTGAATCCAACCAGCGGTCTGTTGTCAGGAATTCCAACGGTTCCGGGCACTTTTATGTTTACTGCCAGAGCTACGGATTCCACAGGCTGTTATGGCGAAATGCCGTATGCGTTGGTTATCAATTGCCAACCGCTGAACATCACGACCGCGTCGGTTGCCAACGGAATTGCCGGATCGTCGTATAGCCAGACGATTGCGCTGTCCGGCGGCAACGGGCAAACCGATTGGACGATTTCTGCCGGGGCATTGCCCAGCGGATTGAGTTTGCATCCGACTTCCGGTGTGATTTCCGGCGCTCCTCATGTGACGGGGGCGTTTAACTTCACGGTCAAGGCCACAGTCAATTCCACCGGATGCTTTACGACCCGATCTTATTCAATGTCGGTTGGTTGCCAGACGATCACCATAAATGAAACTTTGCTTGGCCAAGCGACGGTTGGAGTCAATTACAACCAGACGCTGACGCAATCCAATGGCATCGGCTCCATTAACTGGAGTATCACCGCCGGATCGTTGCCATCGCCCTTGGCACTTTCGTTGGGTGGTGTGATTTCCGGGATTCCGGCTGCGGCTGGCAGTTTCCCGGTCACGTTCAGAGCGACCGATGCCAACGGCTGTTTTGGCGAAAAGAGCTTTAATCTGACAATTGGCTGCACGCCTTTCAACATAACTCCGGCGTCGTTGCCGGCAGCGAATTACAACGTCGGTTACAGCCAGCAGCTTTCGCAAACCGGCGCATCAGGGGCTGTCATTTGGTCACTGGCTAGTGGGTCTTTGCCAACGAACCTGACGCTGTCACCGGGCGGACTGATTTCCGGCACGCCGAACGTTCCGGGCAGTTTCCCGATTACGGTCAGAGCCACCGAACAAACCACCGGTTGCTTCACGGACAAAGCCTACACTTTGACGGTCAATTGCCCGACAATCAGCGTGACGCCTACGACGCTTAATGTCGGAACCTTCGGCGTCAATTACAACCAGCAACTTTCGCAAACCGGCGGAGTAGGTGGAATCACATGGAGCGTCAGCGCAGGAAGCCTGCCTGCGAATTTAACTTTGAATTCGTCAGGATTGTTGTCGGGCCCGCCGTCTGTGGTGGGCACGTTCAACTTCACGGCCAAAGCCACCGATGCCAACGGTTGTTTTGGCGAACGGGCTTATCAATTGGTCATTGGCTGCCAATCGCTGGGGATCACTCCAACGTCGTTGAGTCCGATTCAAATCGCAACGCCTTTTTCCCAGCAACTGACATTGACGGGCGGCAGCGGAACTACCAACTGGACGATTTCCGCCGGAGCTTTGCCCAGCGGCATCACGTTGAATCCGGCCAGCGGATTACTGTCCGGCCAGGCGAACGTGTCCGGCACATTCAACTTCACTGCGCGAGCAACGTTGCAAACGACAGGTTGTTTCGCCGAGCAGGCATACAGCCTGGTCGTCAATTGCGCGACGATCAACATCACTCCGACGACGCTGAATCCCGGAAATATGGGAGTTCAGTACAGCCAGCAACTTTCACAAACCGGAGGCGTTGGCGGAATTATTTGGACTTTGAGTTCGGGAACATTGCCGAACAACATCAACTTGTCGGCAGGCGGGCTGTTGGCGGGAACGCCTGTGATGTCCGGCAGTTATTCATTCACCGTTCGCGGCACAGACGGCAACGGCTGTTTCGGCGAACGAAGTTACACGCTGGTCATCAATACCTGCCCAGTCATTACGATTATGCCGAACGCGCTTCTCAACGGCGCGATTGGAGCAAATTACAATCAAACGCTGACGGCATCGGGCGGCGCTGGCGGTTATAGTTTTTCGGCCAGCGGCACTTTGCCGACCGGAATGACGCTTTCACCGAGCGGTTTGTTGTCAGGCATTCCCGGCCAGGTTGGGCCATTCAACATCATTGTGACTGTGACAGACCAAAACGGTTGCACGGGATCACAAGCGTATACGCTGTTCATTTGCTCAACCATCACCGTCAATCCTGCCTTGCTCCCCAGCGGAATCGTCGGCACGAATTACAGCCAGAATCTGAACGCAGTTGGCGGAAGTTTCCCCCACACGTTTAATTTCACCGGCACATTGCCGAACGGATTGACGCTGGACAATGCCGGTCTTTTGTCTGGTATTCCAATCCAGCCAGGAACATTCAACTTCGCCGTCACGGCCACCGATACAAATTCCTGCACCGGGACACGCAATTACACTGTGATTATCAGCGGAACCGGATTGATGTTTTATCCGCTGCCGCGTCCGATTCGGCTGTTGGATACGCGGGCAGGGCAAACAGGTTGCGACGCGCCGGGCGCTCCGATTGCGAGCGGAACTTCGCGGCTGCAAACGGCTGCGGGGCGTACGTGCGATGGCATCACGATTCCGGCTACGGCGCGAGCCTTGACCGGAAACATCACGACTGTGCAATCCGGCGGCGGTTTCCTGACGCTGTATCCCAGCGATGCGACTCAACCGACGGTGGCCAATTCCAACTATCTGCCGAACCAGATTCTCAACAACGTGTTCACGGTCGGACTGGGCGCGGGCGACGGCGCATTCAAGATTTTCGTTACGTCCAACACCGAGGTCGTGGTGGATGTGACAGGTTATTACGCTCCGCCGGGTGCTGGCGGTTTGTACTTCCATCCGTTGCCGAATCCGATTCGAATGCTGGAAACACGCGCCGGGCAGCCCGGTTGCGATACGCCGGGTGCTCCGATTGCTGCTGGCGTCGAACGCATTCAGCAAGGGCGCGTTTTCTGCGGAGGCGTCACCATTCCTGCCAACGCTGCCGCCATTGTCGGAAATGCGACGGTTGTGGCTCCTGCGGGAGCGGGCTTCCTGACTTTGTATCCCGGCAATGCGCCGAATCGCCCGTTGGCCTCGACTTCCAATTACGAAGCCGGACAGATCATGAATGGCCCGTTCACGGTTGGGCTGGCTACGGACGGCACTTTCAAGATTTATTCGCTGGCGACAACCGAACTGGTGATTGACGTGCTGGGTTATTACAGCCCCGACGCTGTGGATTTGAACGGCGCAGGTTTGCTGTTCAATCCGCTGCCGCGCCCTGTGCGATTGATGGATTCGCGTTCAGGAGCCACCGGCTGTTACACGCCGGGAGCGCCACTCGCCGCCGGTTCGACGCAAAACCAACAGGCTCGCGGAGTGTGCGACGGCATGACGATTGCCGCCACCGCACAAGCCGTCGTTGGCAATGCGACGGTGGTCAATCCGTCAGGGGGCGGGTATTTGACGTTCTGGCCCAGCAGCGCCACACAACCTTTGGTCGCCAATTCCAATTATCTGGCCGGGCAGGTTTTCAATCGCCACTTTACGGTTGGACTGGGAGCGGACGGCGCTTTCAAGATTTTCACTCTTGCCACGACGGAATTGGTGATTGATGTCTCCGGGTACTTTGCGCCTTGAGAGTTAAGGTCATTTCCTGAGCATTGAATTCAGACCTTCTCGGAAGGACTTTTCCGAGCTTCGGTAACCCCAAGACAGGAGTCACGCACCCGGTGAGTTATCCGGGTGCCTAAAAAATATGACTAGAAAAATCCTAATTGCATTGATGATCTTGAGCCTGATGCTGCTTATCGCCACTCCGCCACAATCGGCGCAGGAGCGTCAGGTCGGCACCAGAAAGCCGATTGATCGGTCTGGGGAAAATCGCCAGATGTTGGATATGGCCGGAGCGGAAAAGTTACGCACCGAATTGGTGACAGCTTTTTCCGAAAGCGAGGCGTTGCTGAAATATCTGGCCGGGTATGACTTTCTTCGACAAAACCAGGCCATGGTGGGTTACGAAACTGTTGTTGAAGACCTGTCAAAAGAACGTGGGCGCATCGCACAACTGTCTTTGCCAGACATCATCGCTCAAGCCAATGGCTGGCCTGATTCCGAAGCTCTCAATCGTGTCATTGAGCTTTCACGGCAGGTAAGGAACGATGAAAAGTTCAGGGAAGTCATTCGCAACGCCGAGCGATTTTCTCAGGCAGGAGCGCAATCCAGACCGCCGTCAATCAATGGTTTCAATGCACGTGGTGTGATTGCTGCGCCCGCCTACATTCCGCCGGTCTGCAATCATGACGATCCAAGCAACTATCCATCGGGAACCGATCTTGCCATTGCCAATGGGGTGGCGAGTGGATTGCACACGCTGGCCGATGTGTTACCGGATTTGCTGGGATTTCTGGTAAGCATTCCGAACTTTGTCAAAATCGCTCTGGTCATTGCCGCAGGCGTAACCGATCAAGTGGCAAATGCGCTGGCGGCAGTGGCCTCTGACGCCGAATACTGCGAAAAAATCCGTTTTTATATTGAAGACAAACTCGCCAACGAAAACGGCTTTACGGCAATTTTGATGACGGACGATTACTATCTTTCCTTCATGCTGAAATCCGTTCGGGCGGCCATGACCAAAGCGACCAGCCAGGGAATTCCGACCAATTGCGGGACAACCCGGCTGGCCGAAGGAGCGGCATTTTTTGATGGCTCCGACAATTTCAATGGAGCTAACGGAGCCGACCGCGTCACGGCTTATAAAAAACTGCGCGCCGCTTTTCAGAACATTGGCGCTGCTTCTTGTGTGCAATAACCTTGCGATTGTGACCGAAAGTGTGACTGTGCAACACAGCTTGAAACTCTTGAAAGGAGCAGGCATCTGACGGTAAAGCCCGGATGTCCGACACTGATTATGACAAGAAAAACCCTTATTTTATTGGTGACAATCGGTTTTCTGCTGTTTGTCTTGCCTGCTCCAAATTCCGCACAGGAACGTCAGGTTAGCAGTCGAACAGCCACCGGAACCAAGCCCCAGAACACAAGAGCGGTCGTGGATGCGGTTGAAGCAGAGAAGTTGCGGAGCGAAATGATTCTCGCTTATGAAGAAACCGAAGCTCTGATCAAATTTCTAGCCGGATTCAGCTTTCTTCGGGAAAGCACCGCGATGAATGGATACGAAACAGCACTTCAGAAATTGGAAGTCGAACGCAAGCGAGTCGAACAAATTTCCATCAGCGAATTCATCGTGCAGGCTGACAACTGGCCGAACCCGAAATTGCTCGACCAGATGATTGAAGTTTCCCGAAACATTCGGACGGATACAAAATTTCGGGAAGTCGTTCGCAAGGCGGAACAGTATTCACAATTGACAGGGCAGTCGCGGGAAACTTCATCCCGAAAATCATCGAACTCCCGTTCGGTTATTGCGGCTCCGGCTTACATCGCGCCGATCTGCAATTTTGACGATCCGAGCAATTATCCGTCAGGAACCGACCTTGCAATTTCCAACGGGGTTGCGCTTGGGTTGCATGCGCTTGCCGATGCGTTGCCGGGAATCATTGGCTTTCTTGTCGCGCTTGATAATCCGGCCAGGACCATTTTGGTCATTGCTGCTTACGCAGTGGATCAAGTCACAAACGCATTGAAAGCCGTCGCGGCGGATGCCGAATACTGCGAAGCCATGATTCTGTATATCGAAGACAATCTGGTGCATGACGAAGGACACGTTGCGTTGCTGATTACCAACGATTTCTATCTCTCTTATATGTACAAGACCGTCAAGTCGGCGTTGACCAAAGCGACCGGCAAGAGCATCCCGACCAATTGCGGAAGTACGCGATTGGCTGAGGCCGCAGCGTTTTTCGATGCGGCTGACTCTTACACCGGCACGGGCGCGCAACGGATGACTGCGTTTCAGAAACTCCGAGCCGCTTATCAAAACATTGGTGCTGCGGCCTGTGTGCAATAACCAGGTTCTGCAATGGCGGATTGTTTTGCGTTCCATAGTTTCGGCAGATCGAATTTGAAATCGAGTAATGCGATTTCAAACCCAAGAAAGGAATCAGCAACAGGGTCATCAGCCCGAATGCTGAACAGTTGAATATGACCAGAAAAATCCTTGTCACTCTGGCAACAATCGGCGTTGCGTTATTTGTCTTTGTTTTGCCCCACTCGGCTCAGGAAAATCCTCAAGGCACGGTCGTGTCCGGGGCGGAAAAGGCGCGCTCCAATTTCCTCAGCGTTTACAGCGAAACGATGGCGCTGCTCGACTTTCTTGGCGAATATGAGTCAATTCGTCAAAGCGAAGCCATGAAGAATTACCCATTGGTTCGCCGACAACTTTCAGAAATGCATGATCGAATCGGGCGCATGTCTCCTGAGCAGGTGACGATGATGTCACGGGAACTTGACTGGCTGGACGAACAGTTCGTCAATCGCGTGACAAAGCTTTCTCGACAAATCAGAACCGACGTCCGGTTTCAAGCCATGGTTGAACGTGTGGAAAAAAACGGGAAGGCTTCAATCGGTCGCCCTCAAAGCGTAGCTTCTGAAACAAAAAGATTCGGAAATTCGCGCGGAGTTATTGCTGCTCCGGCCTATATTCCGCCCAATTGCAATTACGACGATCCCAGCGATTACCCCTCGGGAGTTGATCTGGGCATCGCTGGCGGAGTGCAGATCGCGTTGAAATTCGCCGCCGATCTGGCGCCCAGCGAATACCAGACAGCCTGCACGATGGTTCCCAACCCGATTCACATTGCATTCGCCATCGCCGCTGGCGTGGCTGATCTGGTGAAGATTGCACTAGAAGCCCTGGCCGCAGATGCGGGTTATTGCGAAAAAGTCAGGCTGTTTGTCGAAGACAAGCTGAAAGATGATCGTGGGCTGACGACGATTTTGATGAACGACGATTTTTACCTGACCTTTATGTTGAAATCCGTTCGTGCGTCCCTGGCCACAGCCACCACCGAAGGCGTGGCGACCAACTGTGGTTCCGCAAGATTGACGGCTGCATCGGCTTTCTTTGATGGGTCTGACAATTTCATTGGAGCGAATGGCACTGATCGAGTCTCGGCTTACCGGATACTTCGAGCCGCTTATCAAAACATCGGCGCAGCTTCGTGCGTGCAATAAGATGTTTAGCGGATGATTGAAAATCGGCCTGCGCCCAGCGCGGCCTTATAGCGATTTATAGGTCGGCCTGCCCGCGCGGGCGTATCCAATTGCAAACCGCTATAAACTCTCTGAAAGGAGTTTGGCTCCGGCCATCAAACCCGGATGCCAGATACGAACTATGACCAGAAAAATCCTTACCGCATTGGTGGCCATCGGCTTTGTGCTGGTTGTTTACCCGTCACCCTATTCTGCACAAGATCGTCAGATTGGTGACCGCCCAGCCATTGGAACCAGATCAGAGGAAAGCAGAACGGTCATGGATGCAGGCGAAACAGAAAAATTGCGACGCGATTTGATCACTGCTTACGAAGAGAGTGAAGCCTTAATCAGGTTTCTGGCCGGATATAGTTTTCTTCGGCAAAGCGACCCGATGAAAGATTACGAAGCCGTTTGCCAGAATTTGGCAGCCGAGCGGTTGCGATTGGAACGATTAACCGCCGCCGAATTGGCGACACAGACCGAAAAATGGCCTTATGCAAGAACCCTTGACCGTTTCGTCAAGCTTTCGCGGAGCATCAGGACGGATGCCAAGTTTCAAGCTGCGATTCAAAAAGCGGAAAGACATTTCAAGGCAGGCCAGCCCGTTTGGAATTCATCGGACGCAAAAACGATGAATTCTCGCGGAGTGATTGCGGCGCCGGCGTACATTCCTCCTGTATGCAATTTCGATGATCCCAGCACGTATCCGTCTGGCGTTGATATTGGCATTGCCAGAGGAGTCGCTCTGGCGTTGCATACGGTGGTCGAAGCCCAACCTTCAGAGTTCATGATCTTTTGCGTCATGATTCCAAACCCACTCCGAATTGCTTTTGCAATTGCCGCAGGCATCGCGGATCAGGTTCTGAATGCTCTGCAAGCCATCGCAGCAGATGCCACCTATTGCGAATCCATTCGCCTTTTTGTTGAAGAAGAACTGACAGGCAGCAGTGGAGCAACCACGGCGATTTTGATTGATGATGATTACTATCTGACCTTCACCTACAAATCGGTTCAAGCGGCACTGACAAAAGCAACCGGCACCGGAGTACCGACCAATTGTGGAAGTACACGATTTACCGAAGCGTCCGCCTATTTTGATGGTTCCGGCAATTTTACTGGCACGGGGCCGCAGCGCGTTGTCGCATACCGGCTGCTGCGACTCGCTTACAACAACATCGGCGCGTCGGCTTGTGTTCAATAACATTGCTCTCAGACCGCTGAATGAGCATTCAGCGCCGATTGATAATTTTGGTTTTCCTGATTCGTCCACTTGATCTGTGACAGAAGCTCCGTTTTCAGTCGAAGCTTCATTAAAACTGGAGAAAACGATGCGAACCACACACACACTCAAAAAACACTTGCGGCGCGCCTTGTTGGCCGCCTTCGCTTTTGTTCTGTTAACTGCTTTGTCGTTTGCGTTCACACCGCTTTCAGCGGTTATGGCCAAATTGGGCGTGAGCAAACCGGTGAAACAGCTTTTGATGGCATCCGAGCGGCAAATCCCAACGAAGTTGCCAGTCAAGGAAGAAGCCAAACAATTGGTAGCTAATCCAGTGGCAGTTTCTAACGCTGCTGGCGCAACGGCGACGATGTTCGATGCTCCGATCACCAAAATTGCCAGCCCACCGAATGGGACGGCGGTTTCGGGCGGCCAGTTGATTACCTACACCGTCACTGTAACGAATGATGCGGCGGTGGACGAAACGTTCGGAACCAACCTGCTTCGCGTCCGAGATGTCATCCCGACGAACACGACTTATGAGCCGGGCACAGTCGCCATTTTGCAACAGCCCGGAAATGGTTCTTCAGCGTGGACGTGCAGCTTTGACGGCGGCAACAATCGCATTGAATGTCTGACCGCGGCAGGCGGGATTTTGCGTGAATTCGCTGTCTTCAAATTCGAGTTCAAGGTTCGCGTCAACAGCAGCGCGACGGGAGCCATCGTCAGCAACCAGGCGCAATTCTTTAACGAGCAGCAATCCGGCGTCGGAGTTGCGACCAACAGTTCCAACACGACCAACCATCCGGTGGCCCAGGCGGATTTGGGAATTACCAAAGCGACCAGCAACGCGAACCCCGTGAACGGCGGCGCAGCGTTCAGCTACACGCTGACCGTTACCAACAACGGGCCGGGTGCTGCTTTTGGCGTTGTGGTGACTGACCCGATGCCAGCGGGCATCGTTTTTCAAAACGTGTCTGTGGTGAATTCCAACGTCGGCGGTTTGGGGCTGACTTGTTCAGGCCCTCCTGTGGGAACCAATGGCGTAGTCAGTTGTACCGGCAATTTCCCGGCTCCCAGCCCAGCGATTCCGACTTCGGTGATTACGATTGTCGCCCAGGCGGCGGCGAACCAGGCTGGTGGTAACCGTACAAACACCGCAACTGTTTCTTCCAATACGCAAGAACCGACGCCAAATGCTTTCCCGAACAGTGCTTCCGTTGGTCAGGTGCTACAGGTCAACGCGCCGCTGTCCATTTCCAAAACGGGACCGGCATCGGTTTGCACTGGTGATACGTTTACCTATCAAATTTCGCTCAATAACGGCGGGCAGAGCACTGCAATCAATGCGACCATTTCCGATCCTCTTCCTGCCAACACGACATTTGTTTCAATGAACGGCACTGGCCCGTTTGCCAACGGATGTTCGCACAATGGCGGTATACCAGGAACGGTAACTTGTTCGGCGATAGATGTTCCCAGCGGTCTTCACACCTTGAACCTCACGGTGAAGCTCAACGCGAATGCTCCGTTTGGAACTCTGCAAAACACGGCGACCATCCTTACCGCCGGGACCGGTACGATTGCAGTCGGTTCTTCGACGGTCACGACCGGAGTAAACCATTGTGCCGATCTGGCAGTCAGCAAAACGGCTCCGGGGTCAGTTGTTGCGGGTTCGACGGTTGATTACCTGATCAAAGTGACCAACAACGGCCCAAGCCCCATCAATGGTGGCGCGAATCCCGGCGTGATTACGATTATGGATACGTTGCCTGCTCAGGTGCTCACTTTGATTTCGGCGAGAGCCGGAACCGGCGAGGCAGGCGGGTTCACCTGCACACCGGCTGGGCCGCTGACTCCGGCTGGAGGCGTCAAGATTACTTGCGTAAACGCCGCCGGAGCCGCAGGCGATTTTCCGGCGGGAGCAATGACGACAATCGTGTTGAAAGTCGTCATTGGCTCGAACGCCACGCCCGGAACCAACATTGAAAATTGCGCGATGATTTCCGCGCCGTCCGCTGGACCGATTACCAATCCTGGCGGGCAATTCGATCTGAACACGTCGAACAACACCTCGTGCGCGTCTTCTGTGGTTACATCGTCTGCTGATTTGGCGACCAGCAAATCGGCTTTGCCGGTAGTTGACCCCGATGGAGCAGGGCCGTTGCCGCCAGTGGCGTTGCCCGTCGTTGGACCAAATGTGCCGCCCGGTTCGGTCAATGCTGGCGGTTATATCCGTTACGATCTGCCGTTCGGAAACAATGGGCCGTCCGATGCGATCAATGTCATGCTTTCGGATCAGATTCCCGGCAACACCGCTTTCGTGGGCGCATTGGCCACCGGCGGCGTGTTTGTTCCGGCAGCCCAACCTCCGGCAATTCCTTTTTCTTTCACGATTCAGGCCGCTGACGGAGTTGCGCCGCTTGGCCCGAACGTCAATCTGACTTGCACGGTCAACGGAGCGCCCGGCAGCCAGGCGATTTACTGCCGTCCGCAAGGAAACACCGGACTAACGCCGTCTTACGCCGATGGCACATTGCCCGCCGGGTACACCGGTCAGTTGACGTTTTTTGTGAAGGTCAATGAATCGGTTGCGGGCGGAACGATTGTGTCGAACCCGGCCAATATCGCTTCTGGGCTTTGCCCGAACGCGAATGTGCCGATATTCCCGCCGGTCGTTTGCGGCGGCACAGATGATCCGAACACATCGAACAACACCACGTTGCCGACGCAAACGGTAGTCATCGCTTCGTCAAATCTGTCCATCAGCAAGATCGTTCAATCGGCTGTGACTTCGGCCAGCAACCCAAATCAAACAGGGCCACTTGGGCCGGCGACCCCGCCGAACGGAACGATCACGACGGGCACGGCGGTTTTGCCGGGCACGTTCCTAACTTACCGCATCACGCTGACCAACAACGGCCCATCGGATGTGTCAAACATTCGGTTGACGGATGTGTTGCCTTCAGGGCTGGAAACGCCGCCGGGCCGAGTGCTTGGCGTGAAATATGTTTCGGTGACTCCTGTGCTGCCGTCCGGCGCGACGTTTACCTGCGCGCCGCCGACCGGCGTCAATCCGAGCAATAATCCGCAAGGCAATGGCGGTTCTCTGGTTTGCACGGCTCCGCTATTGTCGGCCAACGCACCTAATAACATTGCAGCAATTGATGTCACAGTTTTCATTGACCCGGCGACGAAAGCCAATCTGGTGGACACGGCGACGTTTGACGCCACCATCAACAACATCAATCGTCCGGTTTCCGGTTCGACGACGTTGACCACGCCTGTGGCTGCGACTTCCGATCTGGCGCTGACCAAAACGCACACCAATTCCGCCGGAGTTGTTGGCGGTCCGGTGACAGCCGGAACCAGCGGCAATTTGTACAACGTCACAGTCACCAACAATGGGCCGAGCGCCGCGCAGATGTTCAATCTGGTGGACACGCTGCCGCCTTTCCAGAAAATCACCAACATCCAGGTTGGGCGATTGGATGGTAATGGCAATTTCGTGACGCCGAATGCCAAAGACGGAAATGGCAATCCGAACGTCATCTGCACGGCGGTTCCGCCAGTTGGTTCTCCGGGCAATACCACAAGCGTGACATGCACGGCTGCGGAATTGCCGCCGAACAAGAATCCTGATGGAACGGTCAATCCGGCAGGCACGTTCATTGTTCGCCTGACCTTCACGCAAGATGCGTTTACGCCGCAACCGATTCCGATTTCATATCAGAATTGTGTGACGGCGACCTCGATGTCCACAGACCCTGTTCCGGGGAACAACACCAATATCTGCGACACGGTTCCGGTCGCTTTTGCGGCTGATTTATCGGGAACGAAGACGGCGGAACCTGACCCGGTGATTGCTGGCAACCTGTTGACGTATACCATCACGGCCAACAACGCCGGGCCAAGCGCGGCTTTCAATCTGATGATTACTGATCCGCTGCCTGTTGGGACGGTGTTTATCTCGGCAGTGGCTTCGGCTGGGGCGACTTTGATGACGCCTGCTGTGAACGCCAATGGCATTGTCAAAGCTACCTGGGATGCGGCTGGCGGCACGGCGGGCGGTTTGACCGGGCCGGGCGTCGTTCGCACGCTGACCATCGTTGTTCGCGTTTGTCCGGACTTCCAGCAGATTCGCAACCTGACGGATGCTCAAATGTGCGTGCCGAACATGTTGAACACGGCAACGATCAGTTCGGATACGACCGATCCGAATCCGAATAACAACACGGCGTCGTTCACTTCGACGGTGCAGGCGCAATCCGATCTTTCGATCAGCAAAACGGTCGCGCCGAATCCAGCGCCTTACAGCACGACGGGCACGCCCTCGAACGTTACTTACACGTTGACGTTTGCGAATGCCGGCCCGTCCAATGCCAATGGCGTGACGATTGTGGACGTGTTGCCGAAAGGTTTCACCGTTGTTGGAACACCGACTTCGACAGTTCCGGGAACGACGTTCACCATCACGACGGCGGGAACAGACATTACGACCGTTGTCGCCAATCTGGGAGTTTTGGGCGCGGCGAATCAATGCCAGTTCACGCGACCGATCAGCGGCACAGTCACGATCGTGGCGCGCGTGCCGATCAAACATCCGACAATTACCGTGACCAACACGGCGACGATTGCTTCGACCAACTGCCTGCCCGAAACTGGCACGCTGGCGGTGCAGACCAATCCGTTGTCGGGCGAACCGGCGATCATCACGCCGGGCACGGGAATGTTGGCCAACAACCGCGCCTTTGCCGATCTGCGAGTCATTCCGCCGACAACGACTCCGGGCGGTGCGTTCCCTGCATTGTCCGAAGCCAGCGATCAGAAAGAA
Organism: Acidobacteriota bacterium; assembly: GCA_033763255.1. Classification (GTDB taxonomy): domain Bacteria; phylum Acidobacteriota; class Blastocatellia; order RBC074; family RBC074; genus RBC074. The sequence continues at coordinate 218,365 of JANRKX010000046.1, forward strand.
GGCTCCGTGCTGTTCTATCCGATCTACACTTCGGACGCGACCAACTCCAACTCGCAAAACACGCGCCTGAATATCACCAACACATCAGGAACCGAAAAAGTCACCGTTCACCTGTTCGCGGTGGATGGCGCGAGTTGTGCCGTGCTGGACGCTTTCCTGTGCCTGACGCCGAATCAGACGTCCTCGTTCCTGGCTTCGGACTTCGATCCGGGCAACACGGGCTACCTGATTGCGGTCGCGGTGGATGACAACAATGGAATTCCGCGTGCCTTCAACGAATTGATCGGCGATGAGTACGTCAAATTCTCTTCGGGGCATCAAGCCAATCTGTCTGCGGTGGCGATTGCTTCATCAATGATTTTCCCGGCGGGTCCGAACCCGAATGTGACGACTGCGACGTTGCGATTCGACGGTATGAATTACAACCGACTGCCGCGCATTCTGGTTGCCGACAGTATCGGTAGTCGTGCCGAAGGCAATTCGACCATGTTGGTCGTCAATCGCATCGGCGGTGACATGACCACATCGGGCGCATTGATCGGCAACCTCAACGGCCAGTTGTACGATGATGCCGAAAACTCGTTCAGCTTCACGGCGAACGTGGCCTCGTGCCAGTTGCGTCGTTTGCTGGACAACACTTTCCCGCGTACTTTCACGCCGTTTGATCGAGTGCTTCCGGCTGGTCGCACAGGTTGGATGAAGTTCTGGACGGTCAACGACACTGCATTGTTGGGCGCACAGATCAATTTCAATCCGAATGCGAGTTCGTCCGCAGGCGCATTCAATCAGGGACACAACCTGCATCATCTGACGCTGACCGATGCAGTGACACTGGTGATTCCTGTGTTCATTCCGTCCTGTTAATCATCGCAGGTCAGGTTGGAAAACCTGACCTGCCTTTCTGGCGCTACGGAGATTTCTGTGGAGGCCAAACGCAAAAAACAAAGGAGCAAAGATTCAGAGGAATCTTTGCTCCTTTGTTTTTTGAAAAGCTATTCGCCTACACAAATCACTTAGGCTACTGATTCGATCGGCGTCAATACTTCGGCACGTTTGGATCAACCTGATCTGACCAGGCCAGAATGCCGCCTTTCAAATTGCGAATCTTTTGGAAGCCAGCTTCCTTCAGCACGCCGTAGGCTTTGGCGCTGCGTCCGCCCATTTTGCAATGAACCACGATGTCTTCGTCTGGATTCAGTTCGCCGACGCGGGAAGGAAATTCGCCAAGCGGAATCAGCCGTGAGCCGTAAGTTTCCAGATTGCCGATTTGCCATTCGTGAGGTTCGCGCACGTCAATGATCGTCAGTTTGCGACCGCCATCGAGTTCGGCTTTCAGTTGCGCCGGAGTCACTTCCCAATCCGAAACGACTTCGACTTTGGGAGCCGGTTCCGGCGGAGTGATGCCGCAAAAAGCGTCGTAATCAATCAACTCTTTGATCGTCGGGTTTTCTCCGCACAGCGGGCATTCGGGATTGCGGCGCAGCTTCAATTCGCGGAACTTCATCTTCAAGGCATCGAACAACAACAAACGCCCGATCAACGGTTCGCCTTCGCCTATGATGAGCTTGATGGCCTCGGTGGCCTGAATGACTCCGATGATGCCGGGCAGAATTCCCAGCACGCCGCCTTCAGCGCACGAAGGAACCAATCCCGGCGGAGGCGGCTCAGGATACAAGCAGCGATAGCAAGGCCCTCCGCCTCCCGGATAAAACACCGACGCCTGTCCGTCAAAGCGAAAGATCGAACCGTAAACATTCGGCTTGCCCAGCAGCACGCTGGCGTCGTTGGCCAGGTAACGAGTCTGAAAGTTGTCAGTGCCGTCAATGACTATGTCGTAAGGTTTGATGATTTCGAGCGCGTTGTCGGCTCGCAGCGCGGTTTCGTAAGTGTCAATTTGAATGTGCGGGTTGATGTCGGACAGGCGATCTTTGGCGGATTGAATCTTCGGGCGTCCAACGTCTTTGGTTCCGTGAACGATCTGGCGTTGCAAATTGCTGTGGTCAACTACGTCAAAATCCACCAAGCCCAATCGCCCAATGCCAGCCGCTGCCAAATACAAACCCAGCGGCGAACCCAAACCGCCGGTTCCGATCAACAGAATGCTGGCGGCTTTCAGTTTGCGCTGCCCGTCCATGCCGACTTCGGGCATTATCAAATGGCGGCTGTACCGCGCGATTTCGTCTTTGCTCAGGTCTGGCAAGGCATTACTGTCAGCGCCTCCGGCAATCGCGGGAATGATGCTGATGTCATCGCTGTCTTTGACCGGCGTGTTTTCGCCCTGCAATCCGCGAATGTCGTCGTCATTGACGAAAACATTGACGAAACTTCTCAGCTTGCCATTGGCGTCGTACAAATGTTTTTTCAGGTCAGGGTATTGCGAAGTCAGACTGGCCAGCACTTCGCCAGCGGTTGTTCCTTCGGCTTCGACTGCCGCCGTGTTGCCAGCGTATTGGCGCAACGCGGTGGGAATTACGATCTTTGGCATTTCAAGTTTCTCCTCTTGAAGTTCGTTTGTAGTTCCGCCTTTAGGCGGTTGCGCGGCTTCAGCCGCCTAAAGGCGGAACTACAAACGCGCGTTTATAAAATTATTTCTTCTTCGTCGAACTGCGAACGGTCTTCGCGCACAGTCCAGGCGCGGACTTCTTCGGCTTTACCATCGCGGACGGAAACAATCACATAAGACCATTCGATGAACGGCGCGTGATCCAGGTCAAATCCCGAAGGCACAGCCGGATGATTCGGGTGCGAATGGTAATAACCCCACACGCCCAAATCGCGTTTGGCGGCTTCGCGTTCGGCTTTGGCGTAATCCAGCGGACTGATTTCGACGCGATTGTGGCGCGAATCTTTGCGGATGTTTTCCAGCGGCAGGACTTCGCGGATGACGCGCACGTCGTTTTCCATCACGCCAAGCAGCAAGCCGCCGCATTCTTCAGGGAAGGTTCGTTCGCCGTGCTCACGAATTGTTTTCAGGTGTTCTTCGGTTAGTTGTACGCTCATTCTTCTGTCCAGAATTTATCGCTCAAGTAACGACTGCCGCCATCACACAAAATTGTAACAATCACGCCGCTTTCAATCTGTGAGGCAACTTGCAATGCCGCGACGATGTTGGCCGCTGCCGAAACGCCTACGAACCAGCCTTCGCGTTTGGCCAGTTGGCGAACCATCGCGTGAGCCTCTTCGGTTTGAATTTCCATCTCTTCATCGGCCAGCGTCGGGTCGTAAATGCCCGGCACGATGGCCGTGGGCATGTGCTTCATGCCTTCCAGACCGTGATACGGCGAATCCGGCTGCATGGAAATCAACCGCACCGACGGTTTCAATTCGCGCAGGCGGCGGCTGACTCCGACAAAAGTTCCGCTGGTTCCCAATCCCGCGACAAAGTGAGTGATGCGTCCGCCGGTTTGCTCGAAAATTTCTGGCGCAGTGGTTTCGTAATGCGAACGCCAGTTGGCCGTGTTGTTGTATTGATCCAGATAAACGTATTTATCCGGGTGTTCGGCCACGCGACGACGGACTTCGATGATTGCGCCGTCGGTTCCCGCCATCGGATCGGTCAAGACCACGTGCGCGCCAAAAGCCTGCAAGATGCGTTTGCGTTCGGCGCTGGCATTTTGCGGCAAACACAATTCGACTTTGTAACCCAGCGCCGCGCCGAGCATCGCGTAAGCGATTCCCGTATTGCCGCTGGTGGCGTCAATGATGGTTTTGTCTTTGGTCAGCCAGCCGGATGCTTCTGCCTGCCGAATCATCTTCAACGCCGGACGATCTTTGACCGAACCGCCAGGATTCGCCCATTCGGCTTTGGCGTAAATTTCAACCCTTGGATTGGGATTGAGATTCGTCAGCCTGAGCAGTGGGGTGTTGCCAATGAGTTCAGCCAACGAGGAAGTAGCGACAACAGTAGGCATAGAAACAGCAACAATAAAAATTGGTGATTTTGAAATGGCGGCGGGAATTTGGAGTGCGGCGATTTGTCGCCGCTTTGGCGTTCATTGCCGAGCGTTTCAAGGTCCGGCAAATGTATCCGCAGCCAATGCCAAAGCTGCGTCAAGCCGCAGCACTCCAAAAGCGCGCTTTATTTGCCGGGTTGCGGCACGATTCGCAGATATGGTTTCAGGGTCTTCCATCCGCCTGGGAATTTTTCTTTGGCGGCTTCGTCAGAAACAGCCGGAACGATGATGACATCATCGCCGTCTTTCCAATTGACCGGAGTCGCCACGCTGTATTTCGCCGTCAGTTGCAACGAATCAATCACACGCAAAATTTCAGGGAAGTTACGACCGGTGCTGGCCGGATAAGTCAGCGTCAATTTCACTTTCTTGTCCGGGCCGATGACAAAAACCGAACGCACGGTGAAAGTGTCGTTGGCGTTCGGATGAATCATTTCGTACAGGTCAGAAACTTTCTTGTCGGCGTCGGCAATGACCGGGAAGTTCAAGGCGTGACCTTGAGTTTCCTTGATGTCTTCAGCCCATTTGTTGTGCGAATCCGCCGGGTCAACGCTCAGGCCGATGATCTTGACGTTGCGTTTGTCGAATTCCGGTTTCAGCCGAGAGGCTTCGCCAAGTTCGGTGGTGCAGACAGGAGTAAAATCTTTAGGGTGAGAAAACAAAACGCCCCAGCTATCGCCGAGCCATTCGTGAAAATTGATTGAGCCTTCGTTGGTTTGCGCTGTGAAATCAGGCGCGGTGTCGCCTAAACGTATAGACATAATCTTCTCCTTTGCAGGTTTTTGAGGTTGTGGAAAAAGTTGAAGACGCCGGGTTGTTTACCGGCAACAACAAGAGCAGGTACAAGGACAACAGCAGATTGTTTGGCGTGAATGAATCATTGCGTTGTTGAAAACGGGGGCATCATAGCCCCGCGAATCTTTTTGTCAAGATGACAGGCAGACAGGGCTTTGGCACGCGATAAGCAAAAATGCGCGAAGCGAGAGAAATCTCGCTTCGCGCATTTTTTCAGTTGGGCCGCAAAGGCGTTTTTGCCGAAGCCGGTTTCGGCAAATGTGAGGAAGGCTTTTCAACGTGCTTCCAGGCTGGAAAACGTCACCCACACTTTTTTGCCATTGATGCTTTGGTTGGTGATACGCACCTTGCCGGAGGCCACAGCAGTCCGCGTTGCAACGACGCCGCTGAGGTTCCATCGGTAAAATCCTTTCTGGCCTTTGCCCGTGCTGTTGTCCTGGCCGCTGTCCACGGGCAGGTAAGCCGAAGCCACCAACGTCGAGCCGCGGTAGTAATCCACCTTCAGCGTGCCAGCCCATCCGGTTTCAGAGCGGTAGTTGATGTTTACAAACACGCTCGACGGGGTTGGCGCGTTGTAAGCCGGATCAGCGTAATCGGTTTGCCACCAATATGTCGGGCCGGATTCAATTTCGCACTTGAACTCTTCGCCGGCGGTGTTCAGGTCACGTTTGGGTTCATCGCCGTCAGGGCCACCTGGCCGGTAAGCCTTGCCCGTTTTGTTATCGTAAACACTGGTGGCTTCGAGCATTGAGAGAGCTTCGAGTGCCGCGCGAAAGTCTGCGCGCACGCTGCCTAATTTGCCAGCGTAATTGTTGTTGATTGCGTCCAGCGTCTGGCCGTATCCAGTGATTTTGCCGCGCAGCACATTGCGGTCGAGCGCAAGATTCGGAGCCAGCAGCAATGCCGCTTCCCCCGAAATCAACGCGGTCGAAAACGACGTGCCATCCCACCAGGCCCATCGGTTGCCCGGAAAGGCGCTGTAAACTCCTGCGCCCGGCGCGGACACGTCAACGCTGAGTCCGTAGTTGGCAAACGAGGCTTTGTAATCGTTCCAGGAATTGGTGGCTGTGACTGCAATCGTCGTGTCATCCATTGCCGGGTAATTCACCTGCTCCAGATTGGCATTGCCTGCTGAAGCAACCAACACAACTTTTCGCGCCTCGGCGTATTCCATCGCGTTTTCAATCAATTCGTCTTCGTCGAGCAGCCCGAAGCTCATATTGATAATGTGGACTCCATAATTTGCGGCGTGGCGAATCGCCCTGGCGATGTTGAAGCTTGACCCTCGACCGTCGCTGCCGAAAGCGCGCAATGGCATCACCCGCGCATCAGGCGCTGCCAGCGCAATCAACCCGGCGACGAAAGTGCCGTGTCCGCCGCCCGGCCCGGTCAGTTCGTCCATCGGATAAGGATCGTTTGCGGCAAAGTCGTAATACGGGCCAATGATTTTCCCTGTCAGCAGCGGATGATAAAAATCAATCCCGGTATCAATTACAGCTACTTTCACGCCCGCGCCGCGGCTGATTTGGTGCGCTTCGTTGATGCGTACGCGCAAAGCCGGTGGCTGGCCGTAAAAGCTCACTGGCGATTGGCCGTCAATGAAAGCAAGGCTGCGTTGGTCAATGAAAGCCAGGCTTCGTTGCCTGACCTCCGGCGATTGATGCTCGAAATTGGGCTGGGCTGAAATCAGGTCCGGGTCGGACGCAATCTCATTCAATTTCGACTCGACGTCCGTTCCCACCTGGAGTCCCAGCCGATAGGTGGTCGTTCCAGGCAGCGTTTCCAGTGTGAAAGTGCCATTTCGAGCATTGAATTGGTTGATGTTTGCCCCAGTCCTGAGCGTGACGATGATTTCACCAGGGCGATAATCGTCATTGAAATCGTCCCCACTGGCAATAAACGGCGGCAGAGCCAATGCCAGAATCAGGGTGCAAAAGCAGGTCAGCTTGAAAATTGTGGGCATTTTTTTTCTTTTCATGTTGTCTACTCCGTGAAGTGTTTGTGGTCAGGGGAGTTTGACGACGGGGGCGGTTGTTAAGACCAGGCGCGGCCAATGAAAATAAAAGGCGCCCAGTAATAGGGGTGAGGAAATGCTTGTTTGAGTTCCAATGCCGCCGCGCGCAAGGCAGTTTGCGGTGGCAAGCCGGTTCGGAATCGTTGATAAAAAGCCGTCATCAATCTGGCTGTCACCGGGTCGCTGACTTCCCATAAGCTGACCACCAACGAACTGGCGCCGGCTGACAAAAAACCGCGAACCAATCCCAACAATTCATCGCCTGCGTAAACATGGTTTGCGCCCGTGCTGCAACCGCTTAAGGTTACAAGCGAAGAGCGCAAGTCCAGCGCGCAAACGTCGTAAAAATTCAGCCAGGCGTCGGCCAGTTGAAACGCGGAAAACATGGGGTTGTCGTGTCGAAAGACCGCATGGCTGGCGATATGAACAATGCTTTTGCCGGATGCATGCCAGATCAGCGATTGCGCCGACGCTTCGCTGCCTGTGAAACAACTGGCGTTGGGATAAAGCGCGCGGATTGCGTTGATCTCTTCAGTGATTTTCGGAGTGTATTCGTCCGCCGCTCCAAAGATCAGAGCGGTGTCGAGCGGGTGATTGTGCTTGGCGGCAAACAGCGTCAACAGCCGCGCGCTTGGCGCGTAACTGATTTCGTGACGGTCGAGCAGGTACGTTTGACCGTCGAACAGGGCGTGGAACGGAACGTTGTGCAGCAAATCGAAAGGAATGAAGATCAGTTTTTTTCCTTCAACCAGAGACGTGACCGGGGCAAACAGCGTTCGATGCAAATCACGCAAACAGCCATTGACGCTGCTGAGCAAGCTGGCGGCGTGAGTCGTGACGTATTTTTCGCCGTACTGAAATTTTTCGAGTTGAAGCCGCAGTTTTAACGCCTGTTCTCGAAGCTGCTGCCTGCCGCAATCGCTTTCCACGACCCGTAACCCGTTTCGGTCTATGACGAAAATTTTCAATTCCCGGTCGTCGGAGTAATACTCAATGATGGTTTCATCCTCGCCCAGAGCCTCACTAAGCTCTTCCACCGTTACGCCCGTAGCTGCGTTCAGCAAGACGAAATGTGGGTCGTGAATTTGAATTTGGCGCAACACGTCGGCCAGAGCATGTTCGCGCGAATCAATTTCCCGCCAGATGTCAGCTTCGACAGTCAGCCGCCTGCTTTGGTTTGGCGATTCGTGCTGACCGGCCTTGCTATAAAACCAGTTCAACTCTTCGCGGATTTGTTGCCAATGATGAATCAAATCATCGGGAATGCCTTCGTTGTTTGCGGGTACGGTTTCTAATTGGTTGACCAGCAGGTCAACCAATGTGCGTGCCTTGCAACTTTCCAGGTAAAAGAATGCCTCTGCTTGTCGCGTCGAATCCTGGTCGTCCAGGCACAGACGGATCAGTTTTTCGTAAACCCGCAAATTATCTTTGAAAAAGGCGCTGCGATATTCGTCCACGCGGATGCCGCTGCGAATTCGTTCGATATGGGTGACTGCCAGAGCATACTGCTCGTGAGCCTGCGTCACCTTGCCGTCATCAACTAACACATCGCCCAACAATTCATGCGCCTGTGACTTCAGTCCGGGAGCTTCGAGCGATCTGCAATTTTCCATCGCGGCTTCCGCCAGTTCTTGCGCCTGGTTTCGTTTGCCCTGCAACAATAACGCTCTGGCTGCGATCAACTGGGCGTAACCGGTTTTGGCTTTAAGGTTTTGACGCGAAAAAAGCTCCTCAGATTCTCGCGCCATCGAAAGTGCGGCGGCGAACTGGCCGTTTTTCAACAAAACGTCTGCCAGGTAAATGCGGGCCAACCCTTTGTAAACTTCATTGCCTTCTGCGGCGAATTCGTCGTGAGCTTCGCGCAGGATTCGTTCGGCCTGATCGAACTTTTCCTGTTTCAAACTGGACAGTCCAAGAAAAGTTAAGGCCTTTGCCGATTCAAATCGCATGCCCAGTTGATGGAATTGATTGTGCGCCTGCTGTGCCAGGGCAGCGGCTTCATTTGTGACGTGTAGTTGCAGATGGATTTCCGCCAAATCCAAATCGCACAGCGCGGCTCCCGGTTGATCGCCAAGCCGCAAAAACTCTGCGCGCACTTCGTGCAGTATGCGTATGGCCTGGTGAAATTCGCCGGTCTGAAAACGCAAATACCCCAGCGCGTACCGCGCCGAAGCGGCGAAGCTTTCTATGCCTTGTTCTTGAAACAGATCAAGTGCTTGTTGGTAAAGTTCGCGCGCGCGGCGAAAATCGTCCAGACAGGAATGAATGTTGGCTGCGTTGTAAGCGGCGGTTGCCAGTGCTCGTTGATCGTCAAGCGCGGCAAAGCTTTTCTGCGCTCGTTCGTAACAATTCAGCGCCTCTTGATACCGATCCAGCCGGTGATAAATGTTCCCGACATTGCTTTCCAGTTGAGCAGCCAGCAGTTTCTCGTCGTGTTGTGAAAAGATTTCTCGCGCTTCATCGGCCAGCTTTAACGCATGGTCGTAATCGCCCTGATACATCAGCGTGTCAATCAGAGCGCGCGTCACTCGCGCGGCTTCAACCGGTTTGTCGTTGGTTTGATAAATCTTCCGGGCTTGTTGGTAAGATTCGGTTGCTGCGACGTATTGGCCAAGCACATGCTGCGCTTGCGCTTTGGCTCGCACGCCGAGCGCCTGCGCCAGCGGATCAGCAGATTGAAGTGACAATCTGTAAGTCATTTCGGCGCGCTCGAAAGCCTGTTGAGCGTCGGTGCGAAGACAGGAGTCCACTTCTTTCTTGAGCGATTCGATCATCTCAAAGGTGACATTGTCGTTGCCTGAAATCGAGTCGCTGTTACCAGTCAATTCCATTTTAGATTCCGGTGAGTGGGGGTAAGAATGCACGGGGCTTAGCGTGTGCGCCATCGAAACTGCAGCGCCCAGATCGAAAATCCGAATCCCCCAAAACGGAAATTCAGTCTGCCAAAAACGTCCCACCCTCCAAAAAGAAAGATTGCCCTTCTTTTCAAGGATCGCTTTTGCTTTGCGGCTCTGCGCATCTTTGGCGCACAACGCTAAGGTGTCCGCGAAATGCCGACCTGATTGATGAATATCTCGCCTTCGGGCACTTCGATTTTCAGGTCGAAAACTCCGGCAGGCACTTGCGCGAAGACGAACATTCCATCCGTGTCGGCTCGGCTGCTCATAATTTCCTGTTCGTCTTTCAGTAATCGAACCGTGAATTTATCCAAAAGCGCAATTGGTTTTTGTTCCGGCAATACCTGTCCGACCATTTCATCTAATGCGTTGCGTTTGGCTCGTTCGAATCTAAGGTCAATATCGTAACCATCCACGTGATAAAGCAGTCGGCGCGGACCGGCAATTTCAGCTCCGGCCAGTTCTGATCGCACGCCGACCAAACGTCCCTGAGTCAGACTGTCGAACGTCAGTTCGGCAATCAGTCGGCGCAAACGTGATGGTTGCGGAGCGAAGTCGGCGGATTGCACTTTGAACTGAGCGACCAGCCATTGAATCAATTCTTCCGGCGCGTCAAAAGATTCGTCTTCGGTTTTCAAACGTGCGATTTCCGACAGCCATTGCTGATTATCACGGCAATGGGGGCAGCCGGTCGATAAATGCGCCGCGATTTCGGTGCTTTCGGGATCAGAAGTGCGATGGCGCATTGTTGCGAACAAACTGGATAAATCCGGGCAATTCATACTGCCTCCTATAACAAATTCGACAAGCAAACGGTTCGGACAACAGGTTCAAAACGCTTATAAACCTGTGTCTATTTAGATGAGACTGTTTCAGGGAGAAAAAATACCAAGCGAGGAAATTATTTTGTCGGGTTATTTGAATCCGAGTTGCTGGAGGATTTCTTTCAATTTGGACAGGCAACGCCCGCGCGTTGGCCCTATGCTCGCAACCGGAATGCTCATTTCCTGGCCGATCTCGGCGTAACTGGTTGAATCGCTTTCAGAAAACAGCAGCGCCAGCAACTTGCGACATTGCGGCGAAAGAAATTCTTCAGCGCGGCGAATCAGGTGTTGTTGTTGTATGGCCAAAACCTGGTCGTCTGGTTTGGAGCGGGTCGGGTCGTCCATTTCAGCGACGCGCTCCCATTCTTCTTCATCCAGCAAATCGGTTTTTCCGCCACGCTGTTTTACCTTCCAGGATTCGTGTTTGGTGACGACAATCAACCACGAACTAAGTTTGTCCTGCGATTTCAGCGTCTGCAATTTCTGGATAAGGATCAGACAAATGGATTGGAACACATCCAAGGCGTCGTCCTGTGAAAGGCCGGATTTCAATGCAACCGAGATAATCAGCCGCTGGTAGCGCCGAATCAGCGTTTCCCAGGCTTCGGCGTCTTTATCCAAACACTTGGCGACCAACTCCGTATCGGAAAGTTTATTGTTATCCTTCATCAAGACTAAGATAGAGTCAGGTTTGCAACGAAGTCAATTTGCAAAGCAGCTTTTTGAAGGCAGGCTGAAAACATTCGTGTTGGGGATTTTGGGGGCTAACAAAGAAACCGTTGGAAGCGCGACGATGTGAGGACACAACTTCACTGTTAGCCAACGCAAAACCTTGGCTCTATTTCAAAATAAAACTCAGCCAGTCAACTATTGCGAGAGAGCTAAACCTTCAAGGCTTCGTTAAGCTGATTGAGTTTGTATCGGGCAAGCGCCAGATTGGATTGCTCCCGGTTCAGAATAAGGTAAAGAAACAAATCCGGATGGGCGGTTGACAACTTGATCAGGTGATACTGGCGACCCAGCGTAATCAGTATGTCTTCGATATTGTCTCGCAAGCCCAAACTTTGCATGACCTTCATTTTGCTTCGCACAACTTCGGTGTTGCCTGCAGCGGCAATTTCCAGATTGATATTTCCATTGCCACCGGCTGTGCCCAGACACATGCCACTGTTCCAGTCCACCAGAGCGGCTCCCATCGCTCCTTCAATCTGCATCGCTTCTTCCAAACACTGGTTTACACTAGCCATATCGAATCGTTCCTTTTTTGCAAAATCGGCCCTCTCCTCTAACGAGAAATCGAAGACCTCCAAGATACTTCTTCGTGACGACATCTCAAGACCCCATTTGTAGGCTTGGAACCTTCGCGGGAAAAGTGCTGGTTAAAGGAGTGGCGGATTGCCTCCGAAAATACATTTCAGCGAACTTTTTTTTCCCAGGCTCAAATGCGGGCTGGCTCCGGTCAATTTGAACGGAGCCAGCGTAAAGGCAGGTTTGGATTGGGTGGGCCGTTGAGCACGAAAACGAGTTGCTTAAGGGCAGGGTTTTGGAAGGGCGGTGACAAAGTCTAGTCAGCAGATTTCCTGTTTACGGAAGACAAAGACTTTGTACAGGCGCGTTAAACAGGTTGTTGTCAGACAGGCAAACTCCGCCAGTTCCTGATGCAACCGTGACGGAGGCTGACGTGCCACGACTGTTTTTGACCAGCGTATTGCCTTGATTTCCCGCCCGAACTTCAACGCCTTGTGAACCGTTGAGCTGAACATTGTCCACAATAGTTTTGCCACCTAGCCCGGACGTAATTCTCGCAGTCGAAGAAGTGGAAAAACTGCTTTGATTAACTTCGATATTGCCAAACGAAGCCGCCGCTCCGCCGGATTGCAACGTGATGCTGCCACTGCCGCCGGAAAATATCCCATCCTTTACTTTCAAACCGGTGTCTGCACCAGGAAGAATGACAGATATTCCGGCGGGCGCACTGTATGTTCCCTGATTCATTTCGATATTCGTCTTCATGCCAGCTCCGGAAATCATCACTGCTCCGGCATTGGTTCTGAGGCTGGCCTCGTCAAGCTTCAGGATCGAATCGGCTCCACCCATGCTGATGGAAATTCCAGTTCCTGCCTGCACATCGGCATCGCCAATTACAGCGGAGAATTTGTTGCCAGCGCTGATGCTGACTGCTCCAGTGGCTTCCAGTCCGTTTGGGTTGGCCAACCCAAACGGATTGATTAATTCCATCTTGCCAGTCGCTGCCAGAGAGATGGAAAGATTCCCCGCGCCTGCCCGCAAGCGCGATTGTTTGCTGATTAGCTCGGAATCGGAACCAGTAAGATTGATTGTAATTGCAGTAGCAGTCCACGGCGCGTCCTCGAACGCCACGTTTGTTTTCTCACTGCTCTGAATCACAAGCGCGCCAGCAAAATTGACGGCCACTTGCTTGACCCCAAAGCTCGCGTTCGGGCCGATTTGGATCGTACATTTCGTGGCGATGTTTTCCGGCGACGGAAGCGCCGGGCCAAACTCAATCTTGGTGGGCTGCGTGATGTTTACCACGTTGCCAGGCGAAGTCTCGCAGGCCTGTTTCAACTGAGCGGTTGAGTTGATGCCTTGAGCCTGCGCGGTCAGGCTCAAGCCCAACGCAAAAACGAGCGATACGATTGTCGAAATTGCGTGATTAAGTTTCATTCTTGATGCAAAAGCGAAGTTCATTTTGGTCTCCTAAAGTTTCGGAAAACGACAAGCCGCCAAGCGGTGTAATTCCCGGGCAAACCTGTCGGTGGCAGAAAAGTAACCTGAAAGCCGCAAAAGGCTTCGCTTGTTACTTTCCCAGTTATGGTTGTTGAAATTGGTTAGCTTGCTAATTGGAGGATAGTGAAGCGTTCGGAAAATTGGTTTTCATCGGCTTCGGCAAGGAAGAGGTGGTTGGTGGTATGGAAAATACATTGCGCGGAATTTTTCCGAATCAGATTTTCACTGCCTTACCAAAAGCAGCGCCTGGCCGGGCGGCAAGCACCAGTTCGTATTCAATAAAACTTTTTAGCCTCAACAAAACTTTTCAGACCATTGTGTATTTTTCCGACAACTGACTGTCTCTTTTCAGGCGAACGGCAAGATTGTTTTTTGTCGAGCAGGTTAATCATAGACTGCAAGCATTTCTAAAACGCGCAATTCTTTTTCCCCTCAAAGCGTTTGCTTCCCCTTGAACATAGCCGGAAACCGGTAATAACCCGATTGCTGTGGTTTAGCGACAAGCAATACTGGGAACGGGCGGAAGTGTATTCAGGCGTTACGCAATTGCTCAGAGGTGGTCGCAGTAAACATTTAGACGTGGGTGTAAATACCCAACAAGAAATCAACCGGATAAAAACGAAAAGGAGATTTTATGGTCGGAACACAGATGAACACCGCACAAGTTGCCCTGCAAAGCTTGAAACCCATTGTCATGCCATCGCTTTTCAGCAGGCCGGAACGCAAATCCGAAACGGTCATAATGCAGGGGCACGACATCAAATGGGCTTGGGCCTGCCGCGTGCTTGAATCATTCGAGGGATACGCAATTGACCGTGACATCAGGCGAGCGCCGAAAGCTGGTGATCTGGCGCTGGTGCGAATTGAAGAGATCGGCGCGCATTACCGACTTGTCACGGCGGACAATAAACGGCTACGAATTTTTCCGGGCGATCATTTTGTCGGTGTGTTTGGCAATCGTTACGCCACCGATGCTTTTGAAGGCGAAGTAAGCGGATTGAACAACCTCAGTTTGCTGACTGCGGGCGGGATGATCGGAACCGTCAAATCCAAGCACAAAGACACAGGCAAACCGACCAAAGTTTCTTTTGTCGGATTTCTGAATGATCGTCGCGGCGAACGGTTCAATTTGATCGAGCGCACGTTCGTTTCTTCCTTTCCGCAAAAAGCGATCAACAATTTGATTGTCGTGGTTGGGACCAGCATGAACAGCGGCAAAACAACCACCAGCACCAAACTCATCAAAGGTCTGAGTGAAAAAGGGCTGCGCGTGGCGGCGTGTAAATTGACGGGCAGTGTTTCCAACCGCGACCAGGATGAAATGCGTTCGGCGCGTCCGAATCTGGTGATTGATTTCAGCGATTACGGATTTCCGTCCACTTATCTTTGCTCGAAAGAAGAACTGGTTTCGCTTTTTCACACGATGTTGGCCGAAGTCGAAAAGATCAATCCTGACGTGATCGTGATGGAAGTCGCCGACGGCATTTTGCAACGTGAAACCGCGATGTTGCTGGACGAACCTTCGGTGTGCGACGCAATCAAAGGGTTGCTGCTGACGGCGAAAGACGGTTTGTCGGCGTTGTATGCCATCGAGAAACTTAAACAGACGCGCAACAAGGTGATTGCTGCCTCTGGCGCAATGACTTCTTCGCCGTTGTCCGTCAGGGAGTTCCAGGCGAATTGCGACGTGCCGGTCGGTTCGTCCGCCGATTCCGGCAAAGAAGTGGTGGAGATCGTTTGCCGTTTTATTGGCCAAGCGTAAGGAGAGAAACGGAATGAAGTCGCAATCGGCGCTCCAATTCGCTTTCGCCCACTTAAAGCCACACCGCTGGAGCATGGCTTCAGCGGTGTTCTGGCGCACTTTGTTCGAGCTTGTGCCAATGCAGGTTCCCGTGTTGACCGGCGCAATCATTGACGGGTTAAACGGCGAAAGAGTGAATCTGTATGGATTGATCCACTTGCCGGGCAGTCCGGCTTCACTGCTCGGCACGGCGGTGATTGGGTTGTTGATACTTGCGCTGGCTTACAGCGCGTCCAGTTATTTCCGCACAACGGCGACGGCGAAGCTGAGCCGCAAATTCATTTCCGGCCTGAGAAAAGCCTTGTTGGTCAAGCTGGAAACTTTGTCGTTGGATGTTCACAACAAATTCGGCGCGGGCGAATTGCTCAACCGCGTGATTTTGGACACGCAATCCATGCGGCGATTTATCGAAAGCGGGTTCGCGCGGTCGTTCACCAATTTGGTGATGATCGGTTATCCGTTGGCGATGATGCTGATGATGGATTGGCGGCTGGCGATGGTGGCGTTTTCGATTTTGCCGCTGCAATTGATTGCCGTGCGCGCGATGCAATCCAAGCTTCACCACGCATTGCGTTCGGCCAGAAAGACACAATCGCAACTGACCACCGCCGTCAAAGAAAGCCTGGACGGTGTCGAAAGCATTCGCGCCATCAATGCCGGGGCGGATTTCACCTGCAAGCTTTCGGCCAAAGCCGAACAACTGGAAACCTATGAACTGCGGTCGAACCGTTTTTCGGCAATGATTTCCTCTTCGGTCTGGGGGCTGACCAGTTTGGGTTATGCGTTGACCTGGTGGCAGGGGGGATTGCGCGTGATGGAAGGCCGCATGACCTTGGGCGCGTTGGTCGCTTTCACTTCCTTCGCGGCGTTTCTTTACACACCGTTCCGTCGCTTCACGAACATCGTCAACATTTACCGCCGCGGGCTGGTCGGGCTTGAACGCATTCAAGAAATTTTTGCGCTTTCGAGTTCCGTCGAAGACTCGCCCGACGCCAGGCCGCTGCAATTGCGCGAAGGGAAAATCGAATTGCGCGAAGTTACGTTCGGGTACGGCCAGCGCCAGGTGCTGGCCAGCGTCAACCTGGAAATCATGCCGCGCCAGTTGACAGTGATTATGGGCAAAAGCGGTTCTGGCAAATCGTCTTTGCTGGGGTTGCTGGCGCGGCTTCACGACCCGGCGGCAGGTTGCGTTTTGTTCGATGGGCAGGATTTGCGAAACGTCACGCTGCAATCGCTGCGTTCGCAAATCGCTGTCGTGCCGCAGCGCGCGTTCATTTTCAGCGACACGATTGCCGGCAACATTCGCATTGCCAAACCGGAGGCCAGCGATGCCGAAATCGAACAAGCCTGCCGCGATGCCGAAGCGTGGGAGTTCGTACACCGGTTGCCGCAGGGGGTGGAAACCAAACTGGGGCAAGGCGGCGCGAATCTTTCCGGCGGTGAGGTTCAGCGCATTGCCATTGCTCGGGCGTTGATTCGCAAACCACGAATCCTGTTGCTGGATGAACCGACTTCGGCGCTGGACGCGGCAACCGAAGCCGCAATCGTCGCCACGCTGGCGCATTTGAAGCGCAGTATGACGATTGTTTTGATCGGCCATCACCCGCAAGCAATGCGCGGCGCGGATCGCGTCGTCACGGTCAGCGAAGAAAAAGTCACGGCGAGCAGCGACCAGAAAATGACGCTGGCCGCTGCCGCGTAAACAAGGAGTTTGGCCAAAATGACGGCAGTTGATGCAAACAAATTTCAGCGGCGGCAGACCTCGCGGCTAGAAAGCACAGAACGGCGCGCAGGCGACATCATCGGCTGGTCGAAGGAAAACTCTCCGTTGGTGCTGACCTGGCTCGGCGATTCGTCGGCTACGGTCAGGGTGTTCGTGATTGCCGGACAGCACGGCGATGAAGTGCAAGGGCGGCAGGCCGCCGCGCGATTAATCGCCAGTTACGGACAAGGCATTCGTGGCGTTCAAGCGGCTGTGTTGACGAATGCAAACCCGGACGGAGCTTTGCGCAACACGCGGATGAACACAGACGGAATTGACCTGAACCGCGACCACCAATTGCTTCGCAGCGTCGAGATACAGGCCATTCACTGTTTCGTTCGGCAATGGCGTCCGCACGTGATTGTGGATGTTCACAATTATCCGTCGCGCCGTCGGCATTTGGTCGAACGCGGTTTGGTCGCGCATCACGACGTTCTGGTTGATGTGCCGACGCATCCGGCCATCAAGCTGGCACTAAGCGAAGAACAACGAGACGAGTTTTTGACCACCATCCATGAGGAATTGAAATCCGAGGGATACGAAAGCGAGCGATATGTGTTGGTCAGCCCTGCCGGGCGAGTTCGCCACAGCACGACGGATGTCGTGGACGCACGCAATGGGCTGGCTTTGCGATATGGCGCGTTGACAGTTTTGCTGGAAGGCAGAGCGCCGATACGTAAAGAAGGCGCGGTTGCTGCGGAACGAACCATCGTCGCGCAGCATCTGGCGCTGAACAGTATTTTGAAATTGGCCGGGCGATTCGGCGAAACGCTGATTGGCAATTCCAGCTCAATTGGGCGCGAATTGGAAATCGTTCCTGTTCGCTGCTGTTATCGGTTGGCGGAAAACACGCTTGCCCTGAAATTCCGGGATGTCAAAACCAGCGACGTTCGTGAAGTTGTTTTTCCTGAATTTCGAGGACGGTTAAAAGTCACGCGGCAAATCACCCTACCTGCCGCTTACGCCGTGCCGCTGGCCAATCGTGAGTTAATCGAACTTTTGAAACTGCATGGTTTTGCTCATCACATTGCGAATTCGGAAGAAGCCGTACGGATCGAGCGGTATTTCATCGAATCGGTAACTGCTGCGCCGTGTGATGGCCAAACGCCAAAACGTATTTTCCTCAAAACCAACCAATCGCTTGCACCGCTCGACGGTTACGCCATTTTCCCCATTACTCAAACTGGCGGGCGCGCGCTGGCTGTGTTTCTCGAACCGAAATCGAACTACGGTCTGCACCGTTACGGCGAATTGAATCTGCCGCTGCTGGCTGATTCGTTTTATCCGATCCTGCGCGTGCTGGCCGGTTAAAGGAGGCAATTGAATGAACACAATTACTTTTCAGGCAGAAGCGACGCATCAGCACGCCGCCGTCGCGGCGAAAGCTGAACAAGCTGGCGCAGGCAAGTGGTTTCCCATCGGATTGAGTCTTGTCTTGTTGGTCGCAGTGTTGCTGCCGATCAAAGAAAACCTGAAAGCGAATCCGAAGGACAATTTCCCGCTGTCGCATTTCCCCATGTTTTCGGAAGTGCGCGGTGAAACCTACAAGGTCGCTCATCTGGTCGGGCTGGATGCCGAAGCGAACCGGCACATGGTTCGTCACACATTTGCCGGAACCGGCGGGTTGAATCAGGTGCGACGGCAGATTCGCAAAACCGTACGCGAAGGCGGTGCGGCAACTCTTTGCGAATCGGTCGCTGCTCGCGTTGCCAAGTCGAAACAAAAGTCGCTGGCTGCGGTCAGCCAGATTCAAATCGTTACCGGCGAATACAACCTGAACGAATACTTTGCCGGTAACAAAACTCCCGTCAAAGAAACCACCCACGCGACCTGCAACGTGGAAAGGAGCAAACAATGAAATACCTGTGGAACAAACTCAGCGCGTACTGGTTTGCCGAAGCGCCCGCCGAACGACTGGCCGTGCTGCGAATTCTGATTGGCGCGTTCGCGCTGTATTACGTCGGCGTGCGGTACGACATGTTCGTCAAAATCGCTGAAACCGAATCTTCGTTGTTTGCTCCGGTCGGAGTGGCGGCGTTTCTGAACGCGCCGATTGGCGTCGGATTGTTTCAAGCGATTCTGATTGCGACGTTGGCAGCGAACGTGGCATTCATACTCGGCTGGTGGCATCGGTTCACAGGGCCGCTGTTTGCCGGATTGCTGATGTGGTTGCTGTGTTATCGCAATTCGTGGTCAATGATTTTTCACAGCGACAACGCCATGGTCATGCATGTGCTGGTAATGGGATTGGCCGCTTCGGCGGATGCGTATTCGCTGGATGCGCTGCGTTCGCGCAGACAAGGTTTGCCGACTCAATCGTCAAACTGGCGTTACGGTTGGCCTGTGCGGCTGATGTGCGCGCTCACTGTCACGACGTATTTTGTGGCCGGAGTGGCCAAACTGGCCAGCCACGGATTGTCCTGGGGATCGGGCGAAGCTTTGCGCGGCCAGATCGCGGTTGACGGTTTGCGAAAGGAATTGTTGGGTGACACCGGCGGAGCTTTGTCATACGCGCTGTACGATCAAATCTGGTTGTTTACCTTGCTCGGTGTCGGCACGTTGGTTCTGGAACTCGGCGCGCCGCTGGTGCTGGCGAACCGGCGATTGGGGATGCTTTGGGCGGTGAATGTGTGGCTGATGCACTGGGGCATTTTGTTCATCATGGGCATCACGTTTCGGTATCAACTTGCAGGATTCATCTTCCTGTCGTTTTTCAAGGTCGAGCGGCTGGCGGAGGTAACGCGAGCGATGTTTTCAACTACGCTGCCAACGCTCTTTTCTCGCTTCAATCCGCGCATAGCTCATTTGATCGCAGCGGCGTGTTTATGCGGAGCGCCGCTGGCAGCAATCGAAACTCAGGCACAGACAGCGACAGTTCAACCTGCCAACCTCCAGGCTGAGCGTCCGTCCAAAAAGACGCGCGAATACGAAAAGCTGCGGTTCGACGCATTGAAGGCGTATCACAATCCGAAAGACGATTCGTTCAGAAAAGACGTGGACGAGGCTTATCGCCAAAAACAGCGAGAGCATGCCGAATACGCCATGGCCATCAACCTGGGCGACCAATCCAATCCGCAAATTTCGCGCACCAAAGACAAACTCAAAGTCGAAGACGCGCTTTACGAAAATCTGCTGATTCAGAATTACATCAATCGAGTCGGTCAATCGCTGGTTCCGAAAGAATCGAAACGGCTGTACAGCTTCAAGGTGATTCTCAGTCCATTTCCCGAAGCGCGCTCGCTTGCAACCGGCACGGTGTATGTTTCGACGGGCTTGTTGTCATTGATGGATAACGAAGCGCAACTGGCTTACATCCTGGCTCACGAAATCGCGCACGTCGAAAAGAACCATTGGTTCGACGACGTGATGATTGAACGGTTGGTGGACAAAAAACGGGATCGGCAGCGCAAGATCAACAACATGATCGCATTCACGTCGCTGAACATGTCCAGGGCGTTTTCCGGTTGGACGGGCGTGGATCAAGTCGTGTTTCGCGTGTATTCCCGGTTCGGGTTGAAACCGTTACTCAAAACGCTTTCGCCGAATGTGCTGACCGCGTGGGATCGCGTTCACGAAGACGAAGCCGACAATCTGGCTCTGAAATACATGCTCAATCGCAGCTACGATCCGCGTGAAGCGCAGGATTTTTACGCCAATCTGTACAGCGCCGCGAAGGAAGAAACCAATCTGCAATATGGGTTCACCGCCACCGAAGAACGTATTGGCGAGCGCGTGCAAACTCTGAACGCTTTCATTCAATTTTACCAGCCACAGAATTCCGCGCGTTCGTTGACCAGCGGCGCGGTCAATCTGGCAGCAAACAAAACCGCACAGCCTGAACTGGCTGCGCGGCAGACTGCGGCGCAAAAGCAACTGGCTTATTTCATCAACAGTTCGTCCGGCGCTGGAAAAAGTTTCAATCCATCGCGCTCTAAAGCTCTGGCAATCAGCGCGGCGCAAGAATCGGAAATCAAAAAGAAGCTCGAACAAGGCGTGTTGATCGCCGATGCGCCGGAGTTCGTTTCACTGATGGCGACCATCAAACGCGACAACGGTATTCGCGCGTTTCAATCCGATCTGTTCAACATAGCGCGCGTGAACCTGAACGAAGCCTTATGGCTGAGAAACGACGACGCGCTGGCGCACTATTACAAAGGCCGTGTCTGGATGCAGACAGCGCGTGAATCCGCCGACAAGGTTGTTGCCGTCAACGCTTTTCGCCAGGCCGTCAATCTGGATACGGTCAACCGACTGCCCGAGCCGCGATTGCATTTGGCGCTGGCGTTGCTCGACAGCGGAAAACCCACGACAAGGTTGGAAGCGGCCTTATTGCTGAAAAGTTACGCCAAAATGTACCAGGCTTCGCACAACGGAGCCGAACCGCCGGAGGCGCTCGCCATCAACGAATACCTGCGCGATGCAAATACGAACGGATTGCTGGCGCAACCTTCGCGGCAAAAAAACGCTCAGGCGAAATTCATCAAGAAGCGTTAGCCGCAAGTGTCTACGTTTACAGAAGGAGAAAACAACCGATGAAACCAATCAACTTGCCCGACCCGGACGAGCGTCCGGCATCCGATGTCGTGATTTACGATGGTCAATGCCGCATTTGCATTGGGCAGATGCAAATACTCGTGCGGCTCGATCTGACCAACCGGCTGACGTTTCTTTCGCTCCACGACCGCCGCGTCGCGCATCGTTACCCTGACCTTTCGTTCGAGGAATTGATGAAGCAAATGTACGTGGTTGACCGCAAGGGACAACAACACACAGGCGTGCTGGCGGTTCGGCATCTTTCCCGGCGGATGCCTGTGCTGTGGTTGCTGGCTTTGCCCTTGCATCTGCCAGGCACTTTGCCGATCTGGCAATGGTTTTATCGCCAGATTGCAGAACACCGTTATCGCTTCGGGCGAATGCAGTGTTCGGAAGGTACGTGCCATCTGCACCAGTAGATTTTCTGTTCGGATGAGTTCCGGCTATTGACAGAAATTTTCAGCACGGTGTATTGTCCGCCCCGTCAAGTTGGCTCGTGGTGATTTAAGGCAAATTGCTCCACGTTAAACAAAGCGCTAAACGGCCTGAGGAAAGACACAAAGTTTTAAGCCTCGCGCTAGTTCAAAAGCGCGAGGCTTTTTCAGTTAGACAGGCCAATGTTGGCCAGTTTGAAAATCACAGTGGCGATTTCAACGAATTGCTCCACTCAAAAAACTGCTAAAGAGTTGCGGGAATCGAAGGATCGAAAAGCCCTGCGCTACATCTTTAGCGCAGGGCTTTTTTACTGTCCGACCAACCATTGAGGAAAAGAATGAGTTACCTAAAAGGTTTGAAATGTCGTGAATGCGGAACCGGTTACGCCGTCGAACCGGTGGCGATTTGCGAAGAATGCTTTGGGCCGTTGGAAGTTGATTACGATTACGACGCGATCAAAGCGACGTTGACGCGCGAAGAGATCGCCGGTCGTCAAAAAACCATGTGGCGGTACAGGGAATTGCTGCCGCTGGAAAATGAACCAACCGTCGGTTTGCAAACCGGATGTACGCCGCTCGTTCGCGCCGATCGGCTGGCGAAAGCCCTGGGCGTGAACGAGCTGTTCATCAAAAACGACGCTGTGCAGCATCCGACGCTATCGTTCAAAGATCGTGTCGTAGCCGTTGCGCTGTCGAAAGCGCGCGAATTCAAATTTGAAGCCGTCGGCTGCGCTTCAACCGGCAACCTGGCCAACTCAGTCGCAGCTAACGCTGCCGCCGCCGGATTCCCAGCCTACATTTTGATTCCCGACAATCTGGAAAAGAGCAAAGTCACCGCCACGCAGATTTACGGCGCGAACGTCGTCCCGGTCAAAGGCAATTACGACGACGTGAATCGGCTGTGTAGCGAAATCGCCGGGCGTTATCCAATCGCTTTCGTCAACGTCAACCTGCGACCGTTTTACGGCGAAGGCTCGAAGACTTTTGGTTATGAAATCGCCGAACAACTCGGCTGGCAAGCGCCCGACGCCGTTGTTGTGCCGATGGCCGGAGGTTCGCTGATTACGAAAATTTACAAAGCCTTTGGCGAATTGCAGACGCTGGGTTTGATCGAAGAAAAACAGACGCGCTTTTTCGGCGCGCAAGCCGAAGGCTGCAATCCAATCGCCGCCGCCGTCAAAGCAGGCACCCGCGACATCCGCCCGGTCAAGCCGAACACGATTGCCAAATCGTTGGCCATCGGAAATCCGGCTGACGGCTATTTCGCCACCGGAGTTATTTCAAACTCTGGCGGCTGGTCAGAAGACGTGACGGACGCCGAAATTATCAGCGGCATGAAATTGCTGGCCGAAACCGAAGGCATCTTCACCGAAACGGCTGGCGGAACTACTGTGGCCGTGACGAAGAAGTTGATTGAACAAGGCCGTCTGACCGGCAAAGACCGCATCGTCATCGCTCTGACCGGCAACGGATTGAAGACTCAGGAAGCGTTGTCGCTGGAAGATTTGAAATCCATTGACGCGAACCTATCGGCGTTTGAACGTGCCGCCGGATTTGTGCGCGCCGCCACCGCCGCCGCCGCTTAGCTTGCGTGGGACAATTTTCCAAATTGTCCCAGCTTTTCAGAACCAGTGTGACAATTTGAAAAATCGTCACACTTTGCTTGCAAGGAGAACCATCAATGCCTCAAACAGTAATCATCCCAACGCCGCTGCGTAAGTTCACCAAAGACACCGAACTCGTCGAAGTGCAGGGCGCAACCATCGGCGAAGTCTTCAACCAACTCGAAGCCGCTTATCCGGGCATTCAGGCTCGTTTGTGCGAAACGAATGGCGAGCTTCGCCGCTTCATCAACGTGTATGTGGACGGCGAAGACATTCGCTTTCTGCAAGGCCTGAACACCGGCCTGGCCGACAAAGCCGAGATTTCCATTGTCCCGGCGATTGCTGGCGGTTGAGAGCGAAAGCGCGCTGCCCAAACCACAGTCAATCAAGCCGCTGCGCTTTTCAGAAGCGTTGGCGGCTTGATTCTTTTTCAGGCCACGCGACAGGCCTATAATGCGCCTGCCCGAAAATCAGACCGAAAGGAGAACTGACAATGTCTCTGGAACTTCAGGAAGTGACCGCTGAAACCATCGTTACGCTGATCGAACAAATGCCTTCGACCGAACGCAGCCGACTGGACAAGCTGTTGGCAGAACGAAAGCCCGATCCGCCCAAAACCAAACCTCCGCTGGATAAGCGAATGTCACCTCAACCAATGCCCGACAGGACAAAAGAACTAGAGTGGGTGGAACAGCACAAACACGAATATGCTGGTCAATGGGTAGCATTGGATGGTGCCCGACTGATTGCCGCCAGCTCAAATCGCTCGGACATCAGCGTAGCCATTAAAGCTGGCGGCGCAATTCTTCCGCTTATTCTTCGCATTCCTTCTCCCGATGACCTTCCGTACATTGGTATTTGAGTTTATGAACCAACTCGTTTTTGCCGAAAAGTTTCCATACAAAGATGACGACGAAGGCATTTCGTTACCAGTCAGGTTGGTGTATGGCAGAACCGCCATTGATGTGCTGGCCAAAGTTGATACAGGCGCCGCTGTTTGCTTGTTCAGTTACGAAGATGGACTTGATTTGGGAATCCCGATTGAGCAAGGAATCCCTCTTCGCTTAGGTGGATTGACGGGCCGGAGACATTGCGTTTCAAAGCATTGTGTACTTTGCCAAATATCCCGGACTCCAACGCAACTTGCTTGGTCGCCGAGGCTGGCTTCGCAACCTGAAGCTGGCCGTGATTGATTACGACAACCTGCTTTACCTCAGCGCCTACGATTCATAAAAAGCTCAATCCTTGCCGCCGAGCCGCAACGTGACTCCGGCAGTAATCGTCAGCGGATAACCCGGCGTCGCGTGAATGCGCGAAACGACGGGCGCTCCGGGAGCGAGGCGCGATTCAAAAAAGTTCTGCGTCTCGAAATACCGTTTGTCCGTCAGGTTATCCACCGACAGATTCAGTTCGACGCGGCGGTTCAATCGTTTGGTGACACTCAGGTCAATCACGTCGAAACCTGCGGCGCGAATCGAGGGGTCTTCGCCGTCCAGCCGGTAATTGCTGATGTGACGATAACGCAGCGAACCGCTGAATCCTTGCCAGCCAGCCAGCGTCAATGCCGCGTTGCTGACGAAATGCGGCGCGCTGTCCACGTAAATTTTAGGCTGTTGACCGCGATAAAACGCATTCATCACGCGCGTCAGCCCGCCGTTGAACGCCAGATGCCGGGTCAGTTTGATCGAAGTTTTCGCTTCAAAACCATAAGCGCGCGTCGGCCCCAGAAATTCAAAACTGCCATCGTCCGGGATGTAAACCTGTTCATTCGAACGATCAATCAGAAACAAATCCGTGCTCAAACTCAGCCGTTTGAAATTGTGCGACGTGCCAACCTGATAAAAATCCGTCGTTGAAATTCGTTCGCCATCCGGCTGCTGCACCACGCCGCGCGCGTCCTGGCTGGAAATGCCTCTGCCGTAATTGAAATACAACGTCATTGGCACGCGTTCGTTCGGAGTGACAGAGAAATTGAATTTTGGCTGAAAGCGGGAAGCGGTTTGCGCGCCGGAAAGTTGCGCCTCGACGCGGTCGTCAACTCGGAAGCGGAAATGATCGAACCGCAATCCGGCTTCGATGTGGAAATGGGTTTGGCCGTAATCGAGATCAACGCCTTGCTGCACGTACCCGGATGAATTGGTCACGCGCGCGTTGGCTTTGGTGACGACGCTGATCGGCGAACGACTGACAGAATTGTCCAGCCCGACGTTGATCTGGTTGTCGTGAAAATTCGCTCCGGCAATCAGCAGCGCGTGTTTGCCGAAGAGTTTGTACGGTTGCAACCACTGCGCGTTGACACCCTGTTGCAAACGGGAATCGTGCTGGATGATTTCGTCACCGTTCGTTTCGTCATTCAGAAAGAACGTGAAGTTGGAATACAGGTCAAACAACGACCGTGCGACAAAACCGTCAACTTTGAACACGCCGCCTTTTTTGGTTTCACGGCGAAAATACGTGCTGACGACTCCTGTGCGGACTCGGCCACCGTTGTCAGGATCAACGAAGTCGAAACGATCAAGTCGTCCGGCGTTTACTTCATCCAGCGGAATTTGCCCCGAAGAAACAAAATCGTTGCGGCCAAAATTGAGCTTGAAACCGAGCTTCGTTTTTTCATTCAGGTTGTGGACGTAATTGCCCGTGACGTTGTCGCGTTTGTAGTTGAGCGGATTTTTGAACGGTCCATCGGTGCGCGAAGCTTCGTAAGCAATCAAAGCGTCGCCGCGTTTCAGTTCCGGGCTGTAAGCCAGAAACGAACGAAACGTGCCGAACTGGCCGCCTTGAAACCGCACGGTCAACTGATCGGGCAAGGATTCTTTCAGTCGAATGTGAACCACACCCAAGCCGGAAAAATCACCGTACTGCGCGCTAAACGGGCCGTTCAGAATCTCCACGTCTTGCACCAGTTCCGGCGTCAGCGATTTCAATTGGCCAAGATACCCTTGCCCATGCCCTTGCGTGCCTTGGTTTTGCTGGAAGTTGTCCACCAAAACTTTTAACCCGCCGTTCACTCCGCCGTGGTCAAGGTTGTATCCGAAGCGGCGGATTTCCAGCGATTTGCCGCCGCCTTCGTGCTGGCCTGCGTTGATGCCAGCGTCCAGCGAGTGGAAAACCTGATCGTCGCGCGAAAACAGCGTGTCGCGGTAAACGGTGTCGTTGCGGCGATCAATCGTCGGATCAAGTTGCGAAGCCGAAATCACCAACCCATCGTGAATCTTCGGAATGATGTAAGCAATCTCAATGCGCAAGTTTTCCGTTGCGTCGGTTGCGCCGATCGTCAATTCCAGGGCGGAAATGTTTTTGCCGACAACACGCAAACTCACGGCTTCGCGCAGAGCTTCCAGCTTGAACCGACCTTCGTTGTCGCTGGTGACGGTTTTGTCGCCCGCCGAACTGCGAACGGTGATCGTTGCGCCGCGAACCACTTCGCCATTGGCGGTGACAACCGTGCCGGAAATTGAGCGCAGGTTTTGAGCCAACGCGAAAGCTGATAACTGAGTCATCAAGGTTGCAAAAAACAGCCAACCGACCAAGCGCCTGCGTTTTGAATTGAAGGAGTAAAATCCGAACATAATCCTGTTCCTTTTAGAAAATAGTTCTTTCGACCAGCCAGTACCCGCCAGCCAGCGCAATCAGCAACGAAAACGCCGTCACATACTGCGTCACGAATTTCGGCTGTTCGCGCAATTTCCAAATCAGCGGCAAGATCAACGCCGCGATGGCGATTTGGCCAAGTTCGACTCCGAAGTTGAAGGAAAACAGTGGGACGATGGCTGTGCTTCCTTGTTCGGCAATGCCGAGTTCGCGCAACACAGATGCGAAACCGAAGCCGTGAATCAAACCGAAAGCGAATGTCAGCAGCCAGCGATGACTGACTTCGCGGCGAAAGATGTTTTCCAACCCGACGTACACAATCGAAACGGCGATCATCGGTTCCACAATCCACGAAGGCAGATTGACCACGTCAAACGTCGCCAGCGCCAGCGTGATCGAATGCGCGACGGTGAACGAAGTAATGATTTTGATGGCTTCGCGCAGTTTGCTGCCTGCCAATAACAGCGCGAACAGAAACGCCAGATGATCAAATCCGAACGCGATGTGCTCTAAACCGAGTTTGAAAAATTCCCAAAACGATTGACCGGCTTGAGCCGCTTCGGCCAAAGCGGCTGCGGTTGGTTGGTAGCTGGTTGCTCCTGCCATCAGCATCTTTGATCCGATCAGCTTTTCGCCGCCGATCAATTCCACATACTGGCGATGGCCGCGCGGCAATCGTTCGATCAAAGCGGATTGCAATACAAACGGTTCGCCTTCGGGTTTGGCAAACGAAAAGCGGAAATGCACGCCATTGCTGTTGTCGAGTTCTACGCCCGAAACAGCAAAAGAGACCGATTGGCCATTGGCAGTGACAGCGATGGATTCGGCAGCCAATGATTCCAACTGCGATTTGGCCTGAGAGAATTCCGTCGCCGAAACAACTCCGTCACGGTCGGCATCCAGCGGCACCAGCAATTCGATGTCGGCGCGCGCATACGTCAGATGCGCTTCGACTCGGTCGCCGTTCAGTTTCAACACGGCGGCGCTCAATCCGGGATCGTGCGCAAAAGCGACGGAGGCCAACGTCAGCGTCAGGCAAAAGGCGGTAACCAGTTTGGCGATTCGATGATTGATTGTCATAACGTTCTTCTCAAGATTCCTTTACCGCAGAGGCACAAAATCCGGCAGAGGGTTTGCAGAAGTTCTCCTCATTCTTCTGCATCGCCTCGATGTGTTTTGCACCTCTGCGGTAAACCGGGAAAGGCGATGACTTATCGCGCGAAACCGACGATCTTGCGACCGTTTTGCGGCGTGGATTCGTACGGGAAGACTTTGTTAAAGCCCAACTCGTTTGTGGTCACACCGTCAACGTTTGTAAATCCGAGCGGATTCACTTTCAGGTTGTTCGGATCGCGCAAATCGCTGGTCAACGCGATGACCGCAATGTCCACCACGTCGTCGCCAAAACGGCGTCCGTTCGGCCAACCGCCCGGCACAAAGAATTTGCCAGCGGGCAAACCCAACAACTGGCTGGGCAAACGGAACGGATGCCCGGCGGCGCGGCTTTCCTGCACATCGCCGCCGAAGATGCTTAACCGCGAAAAGCCTGCATCGTCAGGGTTTGTCGCATCGTTGGCGCCATTGCCCGCCAACCGAACCGGATCGGTCGAAAGATCAACCTTAATCAGGTCGGGGATGAAAATAGCGGCAATGTCGGCACGGTTTTTATCAATCGCCACCGTTTGGCCACCCGCAACCAGCAGGTTAATCAGCGTCGCCAATTCGGGATTTTCGGCGTATTTGCGGAACAACTGGCTATCGGTCGTTGGCAAAGTGCGGCTATACGTGTCTTTGTCTTCCAGGGCAACCAGACCTTCGTTGAACAGCGGATTGCCTTGGCGTGCCACCTGCACCCAAGTTGGACGGCGAATCAAATCCAGAATGCCGCGTCCGTTGGAAGCATTGACGGGCATCATTAACCGACTGGTCGTGGCGAACACGCCAACCGTTTGCTGGTCGCCGCCGAGTTCGCTTAGCGGAACGCGCAACGCCATCAGATGCAAATTGAATCCGCCCTGAGCGTCTTGCCCCGGATTGCGAAGCTTGAGCAAATCGAAGATGGATTGAATGTCGCCGACGAATCCATCATCGCGCTGACCGGCAAAGGCCGTGTAGCCGTTGGGGAAGCTGAAAATCGCCTGGCGCGTGTATTTGTCCAGTTCGGTGGCAGCGGCCACGCCTTTGCGTGCCGGGTTTTCGCCGTTGTCGCCTTCGTTGTAAAACGGCGTGGCGTTACCCTGATTGTTTGGCGGAACAATGCCGGTGCCGATTTGCGTGGTTGTGCCGAACCGGTTGTCAATTTTGGTGATGGTGTACGTCTGCGTCAGATTCTGGGCAGCGTCGTCAATGTTTTGAATCACGCCCAGATACGATTGCAGCAGCGTTTTCTGGCTTTTGAATCTGGTTTGAAATTCAAAACGGTAGGTGACGGTCGGGCGACCCAGCGGGATGTCGCTGCCAAGTGAAACGTGCAGTTCATACCGGACGTTTTCGTCGAAATTGTATTTGTTCGGGCCGATGCCGGGGTTCTGATGCGGATACACGCCCAACGCCAGATTCAACGCTTTGTTGCCGTTTTGATCCGGGCGGACAAACGCATACACGTCTGTGGTATTGGCCGATGGGTCGCGCGTAATCAGCGGCGCGTCCATGTGACTGGAGGCATAAGCGGGCAAAGACAAACTCGGCAGCAGCGCCATCGCAGCGACCAGAGCCAGCACCGCGCTCTTTTTGATCTGCTTGAACAGTTTAGTCATGTCAGTTCTCTCCTAACAGATAAAGATCAGGTTATCGGTTTGGCTCAGACGCCTGAGCCGTTGTGGTTAGCACCAGACACACGAAGTCCGTTGCGCCATTGGTCAGGCGGCGGGATGCGTGTGGGTTGTTGGGAAAAGGCTTTTAGAGTTTCATTTGCCGCAATTGTTCGAGTTCACTCGGCAACAGAGTGGATTGAATGTTTGCGGTTCGTTGTGCGAAGCGGCGAGCCAGCGTCGGTTGTCCGATCCGCGCCGCAATGACGGCAGTGTGCAGGAAGATTCGCGCGTCATTTGTACCTGCGGTCAGCGCTTGTTGCATTGTCTGCCAGGCCAGATCGTGATTGCCCATCGCGGTTTGCGCCCACGCCAAAGCGTCCAGCGTGAAGACGTCGCGGCGATGTTTCAATTCTTCTTCTGCGAGTTTCAGAGCTGTCGCCGTTTGTTCTCCGCGTGTTGCCAGATACAGCGCAAAGGTGCGCGGGTCGTCTTTCTGTCCGTTGGCGGCCAAACCGGATTCAACCTTCTGTGCGTCGTCGCTTCGCCCGGCTGCGCGCAAGGCATCGGCCAGCGTCCAGCGATATTCCGGTAGCGGATTTTTTTCGGCAGCGCGTTCCAGCGGCAACACCGCGTCGTTGAATTTGCGTTCAGCCAACAACACGCGACCTTTGGCCAGCAAAGCGGGCGCGTATCCCGGTTGCAGTTCCAGCGCCAACTCGCAACTCGCCGCAGCTTGTTTCAACTGTCCGGCTTGCAATTCGTAAAGCGCCAGTTTGCTCCACGCCCACGCTGAAGCTTCGGCGTCGCCGTGCCCTGATGCCTGTGCCGACATTAGCATCAGCACGCGCGCACCTTCCAGATCGCCTTTCAACCAGCGAACGTGCGCGGCGCGACTGTACGCTTGCGGGCTTGGTTTCAATTCCATCATGCGCTGATACACCGTGATGGCTTCGTCCAGTTTTCCTTGCTCCATCAACACGTCGCCGAGCAAGCCAAAATCGAAAGCCAGCCCGCGCGATGTCGTCAGTTCGCGCGCAATCTGTTCGGCTTCGGCAAACCGATGCAGCGCGTGCAACACGTGACCACGCAACAACAACGCCGATGCTTTGGCCGACTGCGGCGAAAGCGGCATGAAGGCTTGCTCCTGCGATTTCGCATTCGCCAACTGGGCGCTTTTCAATTCCAGACACGTGGCGCACTGTTCCGCCAGTTTGTAAAACCCCGGATCGAAACTGACGCGCGCTTTTTCGACATAATTCCAGCCAAGTTGTTCAATCGTCGGCAATACTTGCTGGCTGGTTTGTTGGGAACGAATTTTTTTCTGCACGGTGCGGATGTCTTCATCCACTTTCGCCGTGCCTGCATGCTCAGCCAGAGCGATTTCACACGGTTGCAAACTGTTGGAAGCCGCATCGGTCGTTCGGCAGGCATTCGTCGCCAACACAGAAAGCGCCAAAAACCCCAACCCAATCCATCGTCGCATGGTTCGTTTCTCCTTGATTCGGCACACTCGCGCTTGGCGGAAAAACTCTCAACTCGTGTGAGAGTTCATCCGCAAGAGCGCGTACGCATCCAAATGTTTGTTTTGTGTTACCGCTCGACGATGCGGCGGTTGGCGAATTGCCGGAAGCGTGCATCGTCGTTTGCGCCTTTAGTTTCGTGAATCATGCGAGCGGCACGACCGAGTTCAGCCAGCGGCAATTCGTTCGCCGTCGCCAGATTGTTCGACCGCGTCAGCGCCAGCGTGTAATTGCCTGTGCGGTTGGGCGCGAACGGCGTGGCGACAATCACGTACACGCCCGTTTCCGGCAAAGTTAAAGTCAGTTGCGCGTCCTGCCCGCCCGCGCTGTTATCGTCAAACGCGACTGCCGAGCCGTTGTTTTTATTCAGGATCAGAAAGGAATCGAACGACGCGGAAGTCATACTGATCTGCACGCGGTCTCCGCCTGCGCCGGAAAACCAGTACGCATCCAGGTAATCGCCCGCCGCAGTTTGCAAATCGCCAACGGCAATCTGGCCATTGACTGTCGCGCCGTAAGCAATGCTCTGCATCGAATTGCCGATCAGCCGCAACGTGTATCCGCCTTTGCCCCCGGGATCGTCTTCGGAGCTGGTGACAAACAGGACGTATTCACGAGTTTCGGGAATGGCCGTCAGCAGCAGAGCGTTGTCGTTGACGATGTCTCCGTCGCCAAGCCCGCCCAGATCGTCGTCTGCCGCCACTGGCGTCAATGTGCCGTTGGCTTCGCGCCGGTAAAGAATCAACGCCGGATCGAAGGTGGACGCGCGCAGATCGAAGACAACGCCTGTTCCTGCCGCCGCCGTGAAGCTGTAGGCGTCGAAGTAGTAGGTGCGGAAGTTCGACCCAATCACAACCTGGTCATCCGCAGACAAGGCTCCGCCAATCGTCTGGCCGATGGCGGCTGTTTGTAACATCACCGCAGGCGCAGTGCCGCCAATGCGGAAAGTCACGGTGTTGGAAGTTTGGCCGTTGGCCGTCAATTGCAAACTGACCTGCCCCGCGCCCGCCAGTTGCGGCGGAATGATGATGTTGACCTGATCCAGTCCTTCAAAATCCGGGTGTCGCCCGGCGTAAGTCAATGACGCCGTCACGCCCTGGATCGTGGCAGTGACCGATTCGGCAATCGCGTTTTGATCGTTGGGATTGGCGGCAGGCGTGTTGCGCAAACCTGTGGTGAACAGCACCAGGAAGTTCGGGCGTTGCGGCGTTCCGGGATCAATCGCGCGTTCGGTTCCATCGGCGTTGAGCAGCGAAACGTAATTGACGCCGTCGCTGGTCGCCAATCCCGCCGCCGTGCCGCGTCCGCTGGCGTTGGCGGTGAAAATTCCCGGTGCGCTGCGATTGATGGAAATTGATCCGCTACGAGTGGTTCCGTTGGCATTGGTGACGGTGACGACGGCCTGTCCGTCGGCGACATTGCTGGGCACGCGGAAATTGATCTGCGAGTTGCTGACGAAAAACAAGCTGGCGTCGGTTCCATTGACAGACATTTTCATGCCGCCCAAAGTCGTCGGCAGCGGTTGCGAAGTCGCCACAGCCGTCTGGCCATTCTGTGTTTGAAAAGTTCCGAACAGAGCTGTAATCAAATCCGGAGCCAGCGTGTCGCCGACATAACTGGCGGCATTGACGGCGGCAAACCCGGCTTGCTGAGCCGACGGAATGAACGTCGTCGCCACGGCAATGTCGCGGACGATTTCATTGACGCCGATCGCACCAATGGCTGTCGCTGCGCCGCTCAACAAATTGATGGTGTAAAACTGCGATTGCGTCGCTCCGGCTGTCGTCAACGAAGCGTAACCCAATCCGCTGCAATCGGAGATGTCGAATCCTGCGTCGTTTGTGGTGTTGACGCCCAACGCGCCGATGGTGAACAGCGTTCCGGCATTCGGCGATATAGGCGCGCCTCCGGGCGAACCTTGTCGAACCAGAATGTCCATATTCGAATCAATGCCGAACAGCGTCGTCGAAGGCGTTCCAGCAACGTTGTTGGTGTAGGCGACGGCAACGACGTTCGGGTTGCCGCTGGCGTTCGGATCACCGTTGGCGAACGCGACGTTGGTATCGGTCCCGGCCAAGGCTCCGTTGTTCGGATTCAAGCGCAAGTTTTGATCGGCGTCGCTGACCAATCGAATGCGATCCGGCACAGGGTTGAAATCCACGCCGAAGGCCGTGCCGTTGAGCGCAGGCGTGAACGCAGTGCCGACAGGCGTTGCGGCTCCGGTCAGCGTGTTGATCGTGTACACGCGGCTGGCGCTGCTGACTGCGAACAGTTGGCCGCTGGCCGGACGAAAATCCATTCCTGTGACGGTTTCGCCCGCGCCAAGCCCTGTGATTGGGACTGTGCTCAAAATCGTTCCCGGAGTCAGGCTGTTGAAACTGACCAAATTGTTGCCAGCCGTCACGGCAAAAACCGTTTCAACGCGCGTGGCGATGGCGATGTCGCGGATAGGCGTTCCGCCGCCGATTTCGCCCAGCAAGGTCGCTGCTCCTGAAACCGTGTTGATCGCGTACAACCCGGAAGTTGCCGCTCCCTGCACGGTCAACGAAGCGAACGCTGCGCCGGTTTGCGCAGCGATGTCAAAACCGACTTGATCGGATGTGTTGATATTCAATGCGCCGACGGTCGTCATTACTCCGCCGTTGGGAGAATTGGGCGTGCCGCCGATAGAACCTTGCAACGCCAATGTGTCCGTGCCGGAATCAATCACGTACAACGTGGTCGTCGTCGCTCCGGCCAGACTGTTGGTGTAGGCGGCTCCGGCAATGTTTGGGTTGGCATTGGCGTTCGGATCGCCCGCCGCGTAAGTCAGATTGGTGTCAACTCCCGCAACGGCTCCGTTGTTCGGGTTCAAGCGCAAATTTTGTTCGTTGTCGCTGACCAGACGAATGCGATCCGGAAGCGGATTGAAATCGAAGCCAAACGTATTCCCATTCAACGTCGGATTAAAAGTGCCGCTGACCGGCGTTGCCTGGGCGCTGGTCGTATTGATTGTGTAAACGCGGCTGGCATTGGTCAGCGCGAACAGTTGTCCAGTTGCCGGACGAAAATCAATGCCGAGCACCGATTCGCCGCCTTGCAAACCTGTGATGAGGCGCGAAGCGACCGCGCCAGGAGTTCCGCTATTGAAGCTCAGCAGTTGGTTGTTGGCGTTGACGGCAAAAATGGTTTCGACGCGCGTGACGACGGCGATGTCTCGAATAATTTCCGTTCCGCCGATTGCGCCGATCATCGTTGCCGCGCCGGTCGTCAAATTGATCGAATACAGCGCGGAAGTCGTCGCACCCTGCGTTGTCAGCGAAGCCAGCGCCATATCGCCCGGCGCGGAAATGTCGAAACCAACCTGATCGGTCGTGTTGACCCCTAATGCGCCGATGGTCGCCAGTTGGCCAGTGTTGGGCGAAGTCGGCGCGCCGCCTGCCGAGCCTTGTCTAACCAAAATGTCCAGGTTGGAATCAATGTTGTACAGCGTGGTTGTGGTTGCCGCATTGAAGTTGCTGGTGTAGGCGGAAGCGACGATGTTCGGATTGGTGTTGGCATTGGCATCGCCGGTCGGATAATTCAGATTCGTATCCGTTCCTGCCACCGCGCCAGTGTCGGGATGCAATCGCAAGTTCTGATCGCCATCGCTGACCAGTCGGATGCGATCCACGGTCGGATTGAAATCCACGCCAAACGAAGTCCCTGCCAATGCCGGGCTGAATGCCGCGCTGCCAATCAGGGTGGCTGCGCCCGTTGTGGTGTTGATCGTATAAATTCGGCTGGCGCTGCTGACGCCATACAACTGTCCTGTGCGTGGACGGAAATCAATTCCGGTGATTGTTTCACCTTGAGCCAATCCGCCGACGGGAACCGTGCGAATGATTGCGCCCGGTGTGATGACGTTAAAACTAATCAGGCTGTTTCCGGCGGTGATGGCATACACCGTTCCTTCGTATGGTTGATCCGATGTTTGAAATCCGTTGGCTTTGACTGACGGCGAAACCGGCGCAATCAATCCGACGGTAATAAGGATCATGAGACTCAGGAAACTGGTCGCGCCAAGCGCGGTTGCCATTCTGAGCGATGGTTTTTTGTTTGTTTTCTTTGTCATTGGACAGACCTCTTCTTATGAGAGCCAGAAAGGCTCCGTGTGTTGGTTCAACTTTTGGGGAAAGTCGTTGAATTAAAGAAACTGTGAGGTCACGTCGCGTTTGGACTTGCCAAATCGGTTATCGCTCCCTCTTTCTCCTGCCTGATTGTGCTTCTCTGTCACCGTCACTCACCTATTCGTAATGACTGCTTGAATCGGTTTTCTTCGCCGCCACTTTTTTCATCGTTTGCGAAGTTTTGTTGGCAGATCATGCCTCCGCCAGCAATTCGCGCAGCTTTATCATCCCGGCGCGAATGCGGGTTTTAATGGTTCCAAGCGGTAAATTCAGTTTGTCTGAAATTTCCTGATGAGTGAGGCCTGCAAAAAATGCGATTTCGATCAACTGGCGCTGATCGGTTTTGAGATTGGCCAGCGCGGTGCGAACCAGTTTCTGCTGTTCGTTGAGGTAAGTGGATTGTTCGGGCGTTCCTTCTGCGGCCAGAAACGGCGTGACATCTTCCAGCGGAGTTTGTTCCTGCCTGTCCCAACGGGCGGCGCGCAATCGGTCAATGGCGCGGTTGCGCGCGATGGTAATCACCCATGAAGACGGTCTGCCGCGCTCGGAATCGAAATTCCTGGCTTGCCGCCAAACCTGGTGAAATGTGTCGAGCGTGATTTCTTCGGCGGCGCTGCGGTCGTTCACTACGCGCATTACCATGCCGAAGACCAATCGGCTGGATTGATCGTAAAGCTCAGCCAGCGCGGACTGATCGCCATCGGACATGCGCCCTATCAACTCAGCCCAGACTTGATCGGGGTAAGCAGTTTCTTTCTTTCGTTTGGTTGCAACCGCGTGGGATGTTTTGTTCATTGCCTCACCTCTTACGAATGCTCGTTCGTCATCGGTTTTTCGTTTTCTGTCTTTATGGCTTGGTTGGATTGCAGTATTTGCGTCATCCATTGCCAGGCTTCGTCGTAATTGCTGAACCGCAAACGTTCGCCGCCCTGTACGTGCTCGACATCGAACACCAGC
This sequence comes from Acidobacteriota bacterium, assembly GCA_033763255.1. Taxonomy (GTDB): domain Bacteria; phylum Acidobacteriota; class Blastocatellia; order RBC074; family RBC074; genus RBC074. Next base: position 254,699 of record JANRKX010000046.1, read on the forward strand.
CGTTGAGTTTGATCTTCACCGGAGTAAATCCAGCACCGAATCAGAAATGAGCCATAAAGTTTCATGCAAGTTCCTCAGCGAGCGTTTTTGTGCTTGCTCGACGGAGCAAAACTTACCTGTCCACGGTTCCATCGAAGTTCCGCAACGGTTCTTTTTGCGCTTCCAAATTTCTTCCCATCGCTTCCAGGCAGGAAACTTGTTGATAGGCAGTGGTTTAAGTCGGAAAAGATTTTTGTAACTACTCAGGGCATTGCCTGAAAGAGCGCATTTTATGCAGTACGGAGAGCGTAAGCGACCTGCCTCTTGCTCAAACGTCTCTTCAGAAAACTCAGGTCGCTTACGCTCTCCGTACTGCATTCTGGCTGAGCAGCTACAGATTTTTACGGTTATGCGTGTTTATTTATTCGTTGAGATATTCAATCACCGATTGGCAATCGGTTTTGGCCGTTGAGTAAACAGATGGCAATCAAGCAGAGAAGGAATTAGGGAGTGAATGGCTGGTGGTTTGATAGTAAGGCAAGCCTGTAAAAAACTTGAGGGCGAGCTTTTCAAAAGCTCGCCCTCAAGTTGATATGACCGTTTCTGGTCCAGGCTAAGCAGCGATTAGCAGCTTGGCGGGAAGACCGGAACGATGTAACCGTTTGTATTGTTGAATGCAGCCAGCGTCAGGTGATGCAGGTTGTGACCACCATTGAAGGCTCCGGCACTGGAAGCGGCATTCGCGTTCAGGTTGATCGCACAACCCAAAATGCCGATGACGCCATTCTGATTGAAGACTTTCGCCCAGCCAGTGCGACCGGCAGGAATGAAGGTTTCAAAACGCGGCGTGGTGCGCGGGAAGTTGTTGGTCAGGCTGCTCATCAACTGGCATCCGCCGGTGACGGAGAATGACAGAACGTTTTCAGCATCGTCATACAGCAAGCCGAACAACGTGCCCAACGTGAAAGCGCCGATGCCCAGGTTGCCGCCAGCACGGTTGATGACGACCATCGTGTCGTTGCCATCAGCACGGCTACCAACGTTGTCCAATGCCAGAACGGCAGGTGCCCGATTGTAGTCAATACCGTCGAATGCGATAAGCGCTGTAAATGAACCACCATCGCAGCCTGCGAGTCGGCCATTGTAAAGAGCCGAGAAGGCGACAGCCCCCAGATTGGCAGCGTGGCCAGAAGCGAATTTGACGTATTCGTCGCCGATCAGCCAGTTGTTGGAAACCGGGCAACCGAGAACGCCATCAACCGCAACCGCAACGATGTAGCCTTTGACGCCAGGATCAACGTCCGAAGCTAGGAACGATGCAGTCTGAGTAGCAGTCAAGCAGATGTAGCTATCCGCAATCGAACAGCCAGCAGCCACAAAGTACAAGTGAACAAACGCCGCCGAAGTGACGCTGGTGTTCGTGATGTTGATACGAGTGTTTTCAGCGTTACCTGAAGTCGCACCCGAAGTGTAAACGTTGTAAAACAACAGTGAGCCGGCTTTTTGATCGCTAACTTCCGATGACCAGGGCACTGGAGTACCCGGATCAGCAGCCAGAGCGAAAGACGACATAACGATCAGCGCGAAAAGCGCCAACAAAGCGTGTGTAAGCTTGCGTGAGGTACGCATCTGTTTTGTCTCCTTTAGAATCATAGTAGTGGGTTGGAAAGCTGCATAGCAGGCGGTGAGTTCCTACCCAATAACGCAGCGTGACTAAATTACGATTTCGTGTCGGCGTTACCAGAAACGCCATATTCCGCTTGAAATATTTGGTTCGCTACTTTGCCGACACTGCCAATGCGAGATCAGTGAACTTTCGAAATTTTGAGGGCTAAACAAGTGAGGAAAGCTCACTAACGCGGCGCAGAGTACACTCATGCCAAAACAGTGTCAACCTTACTCAGCGGTAATCATTGGAAAAATTCTTGCTCACACTTATGCCGGAATTTTTTCACGGATTGAGGCCAATTTTTAAGCTGATTTCTTTGAACCTGTCGTCCGAACGCAAACGATCAAATTTCGGTTCAACACCAAGCAGCACCATTGATTCCGCATGTTCGGCTAACCCGCGTTGCAGCATTTCCAGAGCCTTTTCGTTTTCGCCAAGTCCCAAAGAAACGACCGCCAGGTGATAAGACGAAACGTACGACTCGATGGATTTTTTCTCCAATTTCGCCAGAATCGTTTCAGCTTCGGCGCGTTTGCCCTGAAGCGCCAGATTGTGAGCCAGGTAGGCCTGTGTGGTGGGAGTCTGGTCAATTTCGGCTGCTCGTCGAAACGCCTCTTCGGCCAAAGCGAATTCGTGTTGCTGTTCCAAAGCCCATCCCAGAAAAAAATGTCCGTAAGGAAAGTATCTGTCCAATTCCAGTGTGTTTCGCAAATGCTGAATGGCGGATTCGTAGCGCCGCTCGAAGTAATAAGACAGACCGACATTGGCATTGATGGCCAGCGAAAGCGGATCGAGTTGTTGGGCTTTGAGCAGTTCCGCGCGTCCGGCATCGAACTGTTTAAGATAAATCAGAAACAGTCCATACCATTGCCGGGCTGTCGGGTAGTTCGGATTTAGCTCGATGGCGCGTTTGAATTCCAGCCCGGCTTCATCCCAATTCCAATCGTAACGCCATTTGATGGCGGCCAGCGAAGCATGGGCTTCGGCAAGGTTGCCATCTAGTTCCAGCGCCCGCATCGCAGCGGCTTTGGCCAACGGAATGGCTTCGTTCGGGGGAATTTGGATGCTCGACAAACTTACATAAGCATCGGCCAGTCCGGCTTGAGGCAAAGCGTATGTCGGATCAATGGTGATGGCTTTCTGAAACTCTTTGATCGCTTTTTTGATTTCTTCGGCGGTGCGGCGATTCCAGTAATACCGACCGCGCAGGTAATTTTCGTAAGCTTCGGGATTCACTGCCTGATTGGCAAGGCGTTGTTGCTGCTCGGAGGTCAATTTCAAGCGAAGCTTTTCGGTGATTTCGCGTGAAATATGCCGCTGGATCGTGAATGCTTCGTCGGTTTTCAAACTGTATTGTTCGCCCCAAAGCTGCAAACCGTCGTTGACGCTGATCAAATCGGCTTGAACGATCAAAGTGTCTCCGCGCAGTTGAATTTTTCCGGTTAGAACGGCTTTCACTTTCAGCGAATGGCCAACGCCCAGCGGATCGTTGATTTGATTTTTGTATCGGAACGCCGTTGTTCTGGCCACCACGCTCAGCGAATTGATCTGAGCCAGATTGTTGATGATGCTTTCACTGAGGCCCTCGCCCAGGTAATCCAGGCTGGGATCGTTGCTGCGGTTTTCAAATGGTAGCACCACCATCGAATCAATCACGGCTTCGTTTCGGAACTTGATGAAAAAATAGCTGCCAGCCGCGACAAGCAAAATTACCAGAGCAGCCATCAAACTGCGTCGTCCGTATTGGCGTGGGCGGTCGTCCGAGAAAGATTTTGAGCGCGGAGTTATGGCGATTCCGGCAGTCGTCAAAGCTTCATCATTATTGGCCGCCACGTGCTTTTCGTCAGCGACAATGTTGAAAGAAACCGGTTCGTCTTCAACAGTAACGGCTGTGATTTGTTCGTGCAGTTTGACAGTCGCAGGTTCCGGTTCGGCGTCCAGATCCCGGCGCAGCGCATCGCGGCAAAGTTGATATTGCTGCATTGCCTGATGGCGGTTTCCACTTGCGGCATAGAGCCTTATCAAATTCCTGTGCGCTTCTTCGTTTGTCTGATTGACGGTCAAAAGCTGGTTGAGCCGTTCGATGCTCAACTGATATTCGCCTTTGAATTTGTACAGTTGCGCCAGGTGTTGCAAAAGCTGTTCGTACAACATTCGCAGCTTTTCCCGCCGCACCGCCGCCCAATCTTCGTAAAGGTCTTCGCCGAGCAGATCGCCGCCGTAAAGTTCCAGCGCCGTTTCGCCGTCGGCTGGTTCGTTTGATTTCAAAGCTGTGGCGGCGCGAAGTTCGAATTCTTCGACATCCACCAACAATCCGTCAGGCGCGCGCAGCACAATCAACTGATCTTGAGTAACGATGAATTGGGAATCGGCTCCGGATTTCAATTCCGGTTCAAGCGTTCGGCGGGCGGCGTGAATGGTTTTGTGAAGATTGTTTAGCCCGGCTTCCGATTCCTGTTCCGGCCACAGATATTCGATCAACTGTTCTCGGTGAAGTTGATGATTCGATTGCAACGCCAGCAATTTGATCAGGGTTTTGGATTTACGACGAGTCCACAGGCGGTCTTCAACCGGCGTTCCGTCAATGACCAGACGAAACGCGCCGAGCATAAAAATTTCCAGCCGGTTTTTCTGTGAAGAAGCAATTGCCTGCGGATTCATACAGTTTTCTTTCCCATCTCTGGTTGGCTTTGAAAAAAGTTTTGGGCTGAGAGGGTAGCCTGCTCAGCCCATATCAACAAGAGAAGTTGTGGCAAGAATCCAGCCAGCTCAGCTTCGACCATAAACCGGAATGGCTGCGCCGTTGATGGCGCGCGCGCCGTCCGAAGCCAGAAACAGAATTACATCGGCGATGGATTCGGGGGCGACCCATTTGGTGAAATCGCTATCGGGCATGGCCGCTCGGTTTTGCGGAGTATCAATCAAACCCGGCATGACGCAATTGACGTTCAGGCCAGCGTCTTTCAATTCGCCAGCCATACTTTCGGTCAGACGAACGACGGCGGTTTTCGATACGCTGTACGCCGCGTGATAAGCGTCTCCGGCCAGCGCCGCCCGCGAAGAGATGTTGATGATTTTGCCGTACCCCTGTTTCAGCATGTGCGGAATCGTTGCCTGACACATGACGAACACCGAACGAGCGTTAAGGTTCAGCATGAATTCCCAATCGCCAATCGGCGTTTCGTGCAAAGGCGTTCCGGCGCGATACCCTCCGGCGGTGTTGATGAGCGCATCAATTCGACCAAACCGGGCGATGATTTCCGCAATGGATGCCGTCACTGAATTCGGATCGGTGACATCGGTCGGCGAAGCGATGAAATGACCGGCAGATTCCGAAAACGCATCCGCCAGTTTGCCGGGCGAACGATCAATAAACGCCAGACTGGCTCCGGCTGCGGCAAAAGATTTACCAATTGCCATTCCCAGATTTCCCGCCGCGCCTGTAATTGCTACCACTCGATTCGTAAAGTCTATTTTCATAATTCCTCCTGAAAAGTTTTTGGTGCCCAAACGGCTTACTGTGTGTGCCTTGCTGCCAAGGCTGAAAACAAGAAACTATTGTATGCCGCTTGGCTGGCAATTTATTTCTGTTATAAGATCGGCTTGGCCTTGTGGCCACTCACGAAATGAAGCGAACTCGCAGCAGGCAATTCAAAATCGGCAATCTGTCGAAACCGACAATCTAAAAAATAGCTCTGCCCGTACGCTAATTAACAGGAGATGTAGTTGCAAACCGTCTCAGGAAAGACCGTCAACAACATGGAATCCCGGAACCGCGACCAGGAACTGATCTCTGTTGTGCAAAAAATTGCCCAGGGCGATCAAACGGCGCTTGCCGCGCTTTACGATTCTACCAACCGGCTGGCTTACGGGCTGATTCTGCGAGTGCTGGGCGATGCGAGTTCGGCGGAAGAAGTTTTGCTGGATGTTTACACGCAAATCTGGCGTCAGGCGGCAAATTACGACACCAGTCGCGGAGGCCCTATGGCCTGGTTGATGACCATTGCCCGGTCGCGCGCGATAGATCGGTTACGATCCGGGTGGCAGGATCGCCAGCGAAAAGAACCGTTGGATATGCTCAACGACCGCGAAACCGAAGCGGCCAGTCCTGAAGAAGCAACTGTCGCTTCCGAACGGCAAAAATTTGTGCGGACAGCGTTGCGAACTCTTTCGCCGGAACAGCGCGAAGTAATCGAGCTGGCTTATTACGGCGGACTCAGCCACAGCGAAATCGCCGTCAAGCTGAATCAACCGCTCGGCACGGTCAAAACACGAACCAGATTGGGAATGATGAAATTGCGCGAAACGCTGGGGCCAATGCTTTCCGGCGCACACTGAAACAACAGGCAGCTTACCCCTGCCTGAAAATTGACAAGACAAATTAAGGAGGGAGCCAAAGTTGTCCCCCAACATCATCACAGAAGAAACACAGGAACTGGCCGCGCTTTACGCTCTAGGGGCGCTGACTCAGCACGAAGCCAGAGCGTTTGAAAACCTGTTGGCTGAAAACCGCGCCGGCCTGGCTGACGAATTGGCGGCGTTTGAATCGGTGACTGCCGAATTGGCATTGGCGGCGGATGAATGCGCGCCTTCGCCTTCGGTCAGGAAAAACCTGTTGGCCAGAATCGGCAGCGTCGCCGAAACTGCCCGTGCGCCGCGCGGCGAAGAGTTTCATTTGCCGGTTGCCGCGCACGATTTTGCCCGGATTTTTAGCCTGCGCTCCGACGAAGGCGAATGGATGACAATCGGTCCGGGCTTGACCGCCAAAACCTTGTTCGTTGACCAGACGCGCGATTTGGTGACTTCGCTGGTGAAAATGGCTCCCGGAGGCGAGTTGCCGCCGCACCGCCACAAAGGCGACGAACAGTTTTTTGTACTCGAAGGCGATTGCAATGTTCACGGAACACGGCTCGGTCCGGGAGATTTTCACCGCGCTGCACCGGGAAGCGTTCACGAATCAACTTTCACCGTCGAAGGAACGACGTTTTTGCTGATTGCCCCGGCGGATTACGAAATTCTGCAATCGAGTCAGTACCTGGCGCAGTAACAACCCGATTTCGGATTAAACAACCTTGCCAAACAAAAAAGAGCGCCGCTCGATAAAGTCGGCGCTCTTTCAAATTTTATGCTCATCACCAGCCCCGCCAACGAACGACTGAAACACGCCCGCCGAGTCCGCGATGGCCGTGAAGACGATTTGATCTTTGTCGAAGGCGAACGCCTGGTTGAAGAATGCCTGCAATCCGGTTTGGCGCTGGCGGCGTGTTTTCATTCGCCCGAAGTTTCGCCGAGAGCGCAAACCATTCTGGCCAAACTGGCCGAACGCGGTTGCCCTTTGTTGCCGACGACGGATGTCGTGCTGGCAACCGTCAGCGACACTGTCAATTCGCAAGGAATTATCGTGCTGGCTGAACGCCCAACGGCTGAGGTCGAAGACATTTTGCTTTCCGGCAACCTGATAGTTTGCCTGGACAAAGTGCAAGACCCCGGCAATTTCGGGACGATTTTGCGAACCGCCGAAGCCGCCGGCGTGACTGGCGTTGTGGCAATGAAAGGTTCTGTGGATGCCTATTCGCCGAAAGTTTTGCGAAGCGCGATGGGGTCAGCCTTTCGATTGCCGATTGCCACTGGCGTCAGCGTCGAAGGTTTGATGGAGCATTTGCACAAAGCCGGATTGCAAATTGTCGCGGCCACGGCGGACGGAGAAATGATTTATCACGACGTGAACTGGCTGAATCCGACGATGGTCGTTTTGGGCAACGAAGCCACTGGCGTCAGCGATGAATTGCTGGAAATGAGCGATGAACGAATACGCATTCCTCTGCGTTCGCCAGTTGAATCCCTGAACGTAGCCGCCGCCGCAGCGGTCATTCTGTTTGAAGCGGCGCGGCATAAGGATTGAGAGCTAGAAATCTGTGCGAATAAAAGAGCATTTCCGTCGTCAACCGGCAAACTGGCGAAGGAGTTTCAATGAACGAGCGAGACTGGAACGATGTTTTCGAATTGATGAGGCAGCAGCGAATCGCCGAACTGAACGCCGAAGGCCGTATGACCGACGACGTGTTGGAGCGCGTCTCGCAGTTGGATCATGTGACGCATCTCAACTTGGGCGGTTCGGACGCGCTGACGGATGATGGCCTGCGCCATCTGGCGCGTATGCCTCAGTTGCAGGAACTCGACCTGAGCGGCTGGCACAGCCGGATTACGGATCGCGGGCTTGAAGTTTTGAGACATCTGCCTGCGCTCAGGAAATTTCAGATGTGCTGGCCGCAGCGCATTACGGACGCTGGCGTAGCCAATCTGGCGTTTTGCGATCAACTGGAAAGAGTTGACTTGCTGGGCACTCCGACCGGCGATGGCGCAATTCGTGCGCTGGCGGGCAAACCGCGCCTGAGCCATTTCAAAACCGGCAATCAGGTGACAGACGACGGGCTGGCGCTGCTGCACGAATTCCCGGTGTTCAAAAGCTGGCAAGGCGGCGAAATTTCCATGACGCTGCTGGGCTTCGACGCCGAACCAAATCACTTGCTGGCGCGTGGCTCGTTCACGGATCGTGGCATCGCCAAACTGGTCGGGCTTGACGGATTGTTTGGGTTGAATCTGGATGCCAGCGAGTTGGCGATCACTCCTGCATGTTTGAAGCCGCTGGCGCAACTGCCCAATCTGGGCTGGTTGGGCTTCGACGCGACCGACGAAGCAATGCCGGGCATTGCGGCACTGCCGCATCTGCGGTTTCTGATGTGCCAGGACACCGCAACGGGCGACGACGGCTTTACCGCGCTGAGCCGTTCGCAAACCATCGAATACATCTGGGGACGCCGCTGCCACAATCTGACCGCGCGCGGATTTGCCGCATTGTCGGCGATGCCTGCGCTGCGCGCGTTGTCTGTGAGTTGCAAAAACGTGGATGACGCCGGGCTGTCCGCCTTGCCGAACTTTCCCGCGCTCAGGGAATTGATGCCGATGGATGTTCCCGATGAAGGTTATGTTCACATTGGGCGCTGCGCCGAACTGGAATCGCTGGTTTTGATGTATTGCCGCGAAACAGGCGATGAGGCGACATCGCACCTTGGCAAACTGAAAAAACTGAAGCGTTACTTTGCCAGTTATACCCAAATGACCGACCGCAGTTTGGAGATTCTGAGCCGTATATCGTCGCTGGAACACATAGAGTTTTACGGCTGTGCCAACGTCACCAATGTTGGAGTCGCGGCGCTGGCCAAGCTCCCGCGATTGCAAGAGCTTCATATTTCCGGCTCACAACTTACACCGGAATGCGTGGCAGCATTTCCAGCCAGCGTCCGCGTGCATTATTCCGCCTGATCAATTCAACTCACAATGAACTACGGCTACAAATTTTTACCGAACAAAAACTTTTCGCTGATTTTGTTGATTGGTTGCCTGATGGCTTCAATCAATATGTTGGGCAATATGTTGGGCAGTGCGTCGGCACAGGGGCAGAAGTGGGCTTCGGCGTGGGCGGCTTCGGCGCACGGGCCGTATCCTTCGGGTAATGCGTCGGCTCAGCCGGTGTTGGATTTCGCCATCGAATCGCCGCAAACGGGGGCCAACGACCAGAGCTTTCGGTTGATCGTGCGCCCTACGTTGTGGGGGAAGCGTGTGCGGTTGCGATTTTCCAACGCCTTCGGCACAAGAGCGGTGACGTTCGATGACGTGTTTGTCGGATTGCAAAGTTACGCTGGCAATGTCGCCGCCGGAACCAATACGCGCGTGCTGTTTGGCGGCAAACCGAATCTGACCATTCCGCCGGGAGAGGTCGTTTTCAGCGACGCTGTCAATTTGAGCTTTGTCAAAAACGCCGACGATGCGTTGTTGACCGGACGCAAACTCGCGGTCAGCTTTCACATTGTTGGCAACAGCGGCCCGATGACCTGGCATGCCAAGGCCCTGCAAACGTCTTACTTGTCGGCTCCGCGCACGGGCAGCCGCAGCGGCGAAGACAGCGATACAAGTTTTCCGTACTCGACAACGTCATGGTTTTTTCTGGATGCTCTGGAAGTGATGGCTCCGGCGGATGCGTTTGTCGTCGCGTGTTTCGGCGATTCGATCACGGACGGCACGCTTTCGACGCTCAACGGAGATGACCGCTGGCCGGATGTGCTGGCGCAACGGTTGCGCGTGGCGTATGGCAATCGGGTTGCCGTCATCAACGCGGGCATCGGAGGCAATCAGATCATCGGCCCGGCGAAGTATTCGGCGACTGCGCCTGTTCCCGGAGGCCCGTCGGCGCTGGATCGGTTGGAGCGCGACGTGCTCAGTTTGGCAGGCGTGACGCACATCGTCTGGCTGGAAGGCATCAATGATCTTTCGCGCGGAGCCTCCGCCGAAGCCGTCATTGCCGGCATGCAGGAAGTCGTCAAACGCGTCCGCGCACGCAAAATCAAAATCATTGGCGCGACGATTACTTCCGGCGTGGGGTACAACGGCCCAGCCGGAACCGCCGAAGTCAACGAACGCCGCCAAACGATCAACCGATTCATTCGCACAAGCGGCCTGTTCGACGGCGTAGCCGATTTCGATGCCGCCACGATTGACGCGAAAACCGGCGGCTTGCGCGCCGAATTCCAGCCCAACAGCACGATCGGCGGTGCGGGCGACAAACTCCACCCCAACCGCGCTGGTTATCAAGCAATGGCAAATGCGATAGATTTGAAGCTGCTGCTGCCAACTGGCAGGAAGAAATAAGAGGATCGCCAATGGAAATCGAACCACCTTTATTCAAGACGTTCGACTGTTGCTGCGCCAAGCCTATTTCCTCCCGATATTGAGAAACGCTACGCACTGCGTAGCGAATTGACTTTGAAGCAAATCGAACGTGAAAAGCAGTTGATTCGTGAACAAATGCAATTGCAGGGAAAGATCGAAGCGGGCAACATTTAGTGACGACAAGTACCGTCTAGCCTGTTAGATGTTCGGGGAAAGATTAGCGGGGCTTCGCGGCCACACAAAGCAGGCATGATCTTTATGGCTAACAAAACCGGGTTTAATTACCAAAATGCGTATCCCAATGGAGCAGATATGGAAGGATTCGTTAAAGATTCATTAGCGCAAGCACCTCGATATTTATCAGCGTTCTATCAAACACTGACAAGTCCCAAATCAATTGCTGACAATAAGGCTAAAATAACTGCGACAATCTTCAATGAAGCTCTACTGTTTTTGGCAATATCGGTGCTGATTACAGTATTGATTCGTCTTCCGTTGATTGGAAGAGATAAAACATCCGTTATAGTTTTGGCCTCTTATGTTGTTTGGGCGGTATGTGTTCTTCTATCTATGACCTCTGTAGTAAAGCTTGCGTGGAGAATTGTTGGAGGGAAGATGGCTTTCGTGCGATATCTCGCGCTAAATTGCTATTATTTTGGAGTCTTTATGGTTGTGGGGCACTTCATCAGCCTCGCAAGTTTTTCTGTAGGCAAAGCAGCAAAAAGTGTTGCGCTTTCAATAGTAGTTGCCGCAATAGGTTTTCTTGCATTCTCAGTATGGGGGATAAGTGCTTGGCGTGTCTATCAACAGTTGAATAGCATCGGATGGCTTCGTAGTTTGGGCGCGCTTTCTATTACTCTGATAGCAGTCATTCCCGTGGCAATTTTGTTGCTCCTCGTTCAGAGAGAACTACTTGGAGTATCGGTAAGCCCAATTTTCCCGATCCATCCTTAGTTGTGTCCAGCTTTTGACTCCGTGATCAGAAAGTTTCGATCTCTATCTAATTCGCAGTCATTGAGAAAGCAAGATGGTCTTGAAACGAACATTTCTGTTTGCATTACTATGCTTTTCACTCGTGATGTGTGAAAGCCTTTTTGTCTACCCCGACGATCCAAGGTCGTTCGCTGCCGGGCAGCAGAGCGGAAAACCACCTTTTCGGAATGGAAAAGTAGGCGATGAACGCGAGGTGGGCGGCGTCAAACTTCGCTGGTGTCCTCCGGGGCGGTTTGTGATGGGAAGTCCTTCGGATGAGCCGGAGCATCGTCCCGACGAAGCGCAGGTCGAAGTTCGCTTGTCCAAAGGATTCTGGATGGGCAAGTACGAAGTGACGCAGGGGCAGTGGAAGCGCGTGGTCGGCGAATTTCCGCAGCCACAGCCAGCGGGCGAAGGCGACGAGTTTCCCGTCGTTTGGGTCAGCCACGTTGAAGCCGAAGCGTTTTGCCAAAAGCTGACTGCGCTTGGCCACCAGTCTGGCGAGTTGCCGAAAGACAGGGAGTTCCGGCTGCCGACCGAAGCGCAATGGGAATATGCCTGCCGCGCCGGAACCTCGACCGCGACTTCGTTTGGCAATACGTTCACCAGCAAACAGGCGAACTTTCTGGGCAGCAAACCCTACAACGGTTCCGAAACCAGCCCGGCGTTGAATCGCGCGACGCCGGTCGGCAAATATCCGGCGAATGCCTGGGGCTTGCACGATATGCACGGCAACGTCTTTGAATATTGCCGCGACTGGTACCACGCGCAATTGCCCGGCGGAGACGATCCAGACTTGTACACGCGCAAAGGTGCGCCAAACCGCGACGGCACGTTTTCTCGCGTTCGTCGGGGCGGAGCCTGGAACGATGACGGAAAGTATTTGCGCTCGGCGTTTCGCTTGCGCTACGAACCGGAACGACGCTCTGACCACATCGGCTTTCGCGTTGTCGCCGTCCAGCGGTAACAAGCAAGAAACGACTTTCAACCCAATTGGAGGATTTACATGGCTGAACCAAAAACAAAACAGACGACTGCGTCCGTGGAAGAGTTCATCAACGCGGTCAAAGACGAAAACATGCGCGAAGATTGCTGGGCCGTGGTCAAACTGATGCAAGACCTTACCAAAGCCGAGCCGAAAATGTGGGGGCCGAGCATCGTGGGATTTGGCCTGTACACCTACAAATACGCCAGCGGACGTGGCGGTGATTGGCCGCTGACTGGATTTTCTCCGCGCAAACAAAACCTGACGCTGTATGTCATGCCCGGCTTTGACGAATACGACGAACTGATGGACAAGCTGGGCAACTTCACCTGCGGCAAGTCATGCATTTACGTCAAACGGCTTTCTGACCTGCATCTGCCGACGCTGAAAAAACTCATCAAGGCTTCGATTAAGCACCTGCTCAAAACTTATCCGCCGAAAAAAGCATAGCGTGTGGAGTGCGGCGGCTCGACGCCGCTTTTCGTTCATTGTCAGAGCCATCGCCTGAACAGGAAGCTTCAGTAAAGAATGCCAAAGCTGCGTCAAGCCGCAGCACTCCAAATTTGTTTCTCTAACTTGTTTTCGACAACGCCGCTTTCAATTCCTTATCCCACGGTGCGCGGTATTCCTTCGACATCAACCGGGCGGCTTCCTTGTCGCCAACGATGGTTTCACGGTCGGCGTCCCAGTTGATCGTGCGTTTCAGCTTTTGCGCGATGTTCACCAGATGCGTGGTGATGTTGGTTTGCTGGCTGGTTTGCAAATTGGAAACCGTCGGCTGGCGCGATTTGATCGAATCCAGGAAGTTGCGAACGTGCGGAACGAACTGATCGCGGACTTGTTCAAAGCCTTCGCGTTTGATGGCTTGCGTGCGCGGTTCGGGATTTTGCGTCACCGTGCGCGGAGCCGTGAAGCTGGGAATCAGGTTTTCTGCCGGAATCATTCGATCAGGAATGACTTCCATGCCGCTGCGTTCGATGCGCAGCATGCCTTTGGTTCCGAAAAACGAAGTGCTGCCCGCGCCCGGTTGTCCGGCGCTCATTTCCCGGCACGACCACGTGGTCAGGAAGCCGGGAAATTCGATAATCGCTTCCACCACGTCAGGCGTTTCGCCCAAACCGGTCAGCGAATAACGTCCGCCCATTGCGGCGACGGATTTCGGTTTTGCGCCGGTTGCCCATTGCACGATGTCAATGTTGTGCGCCATCAGGTTGGTCGTCTGCCCACCTGAATAATCCCAAAACCAGCGAAAGTGATAAATGCAGCGGTTCGGGTCAAACTTGGTGTACGGGGCTGGGCCGAGCCACATTTGCCAGTCGGTTTCCGACATTGGTTGAGTGCCGACGGGTTTGGTGAAACCGGGCGAGATGTTGCGAAAACTGGTCAATCGCGCCGAGCGCATTTCGCCGATGTGCTGGTTGCGAATCAGATCTACGCATTCGGCGTATTGTTTGCCGGAACGTTGTTGCGTGCCGACCTGCACCACGCGCTTGTAACGTTTTTCGGCTTCGATCATCCAGCGGCCTTCGTCAATAAACAGCGTCAGGGGTTTTTCGACGTACACGTCCTTGCCGGCGGCGCAGGCCAGAATCGTCATCAACGCGTGCCAATGATCCGGCGTAGACACCACGACGGCATCAATGTTCTTGCTGTCGAGCATTCGCCGAAAATCCTTGAAGCCTTCGGGTTTGGTTTTTTGCTTTTCGGCGGCGGTTTCGATGCCTTCGGTCAGGCGCGGGTCGTACAGTTCGCTGATGGCAGCAATTTCGCAATCCGGCTGCGAAAGAAAATCCAGCAGGTGGCGTTTGCCGATCAAGCCGATGCCAATGCAACCGACGCGAACGCGGTCGTTGGCTCCCAGAATGTTTTCGTAACTGGCGGCGGTCATCAAACTGGCGCTGGCCGCGCCTTTCAGAAACGAACGGCGGTCGTTGTTCGATTGAGTCATGTTTCCTCCGAGTGATGGGTAAGCGGAACGCGCGTATTGAACTGCAAAGCCGTCCGGTTGGCAAAGATTTTGAGAGCAGGGAAGCGTCTATCTTGATCGCGCGACGGCCAGCGCCAGATACGAATCGCCTTGCCTGAGCATCAAGCCTGCTTCAACAAATTCATCCAACGTCTGACGAATGTCTTCCAGGTTGGCTTGATTGAAAGGCCAGCCGGAATGTTTGCTCCAGGCGTCGGCGATTTGCCGGGCGGTGCTGACTTGATCGCAGGCCAGGTACAAAAACTTTTCTTTGTCGGTCAATGCCGTCAGTCGTCGTTTGGCTGTTGGCCGCGAATCCCACAACAGCAAACGCCCGCTTTGTTCGAGCATAAACAGATCGCTGGTTTCATACGCCTGTTTCCAACGGGCGACTTCTTCGGCGACGGGGCGGACGTAACTTTCAACGTCGCGCGGTTCGGCATATTCAAACGTGAAGTAATAAGCCAGATTGGCGACGGCTTCAGGCGGCAACTGATAAACGTAGTTGTACGCCGGAAACGGTTTCAGGTCTTTGAAACCAAGTTCTGTGTGCTGGTTGAAATTCGGGCTGAAGCGATCCAGCCGCATGCTCAGCGCGTAATTCGGTGGCTGCAAATGCGCCAGCAGCGGCAGCATCCGCGCCAGACGGAAGTATTCTTCAGGCGATTCGCCGGGAAATCCCCACAGGATATTCCATTCGGGCGTGATGCCGATTTCCTTGCACCATTTCAACAGTTGAATGTTTTGCAGCGCCTTGACGCCTTTGCGCATGATTTGCAGCACTTCGTCGCTGAGGCTTTCGATGCCGGGTTGAATGATCGTTACTCCGGCGGCGCGCAACTGGCGAAGCTGTTCTTTTTTCAAATTGGCTTTGACCTCGAAAAACAAATCCAGCCCCAGCTTGCGTTCGGCCAGTTGCGGCAACAGGTCTTTGAAATAAGCCAGATTCAAAATGTTATCCACGACGTAAATCGGATAACCCGGATATTTCGCCGTGACGGTCGTGAATTCGTCGAGCGCGCGTTCGGCGGATTTCGCACGGAAAGCCATCGTTTCGCCGTTCAAGCCGCAAAACGTGCAGTGATGTTTGGCTCCCCACCAACAGCCGCGCGCCGTTTCCAGCAACAGGTTTGGTTCCAACGCCGCGTGAAACGACGTGGCGCGTAATTGATCGAAGTATTCGTCGTAATGGGGATAAGGCAGCGCATCCAGGTTTTCGACTGCAGCACTTTTTGTCGTTTGGCCTGAAGTTTTTTGGTGCAGTGAGAAATTTGAACCACGGGGATCACGGGGAAAACTTGCCACGCTTTGATTTTCTTTCCCCGTGTTCACTATGTCCCCCGTGGTTGAGCTTACGTTTTGTGTAAACACACTTGGCAGATTGGCGAACGGTTCATCATTCAACACGCGCCGCACCAGTTCGGGGAACGACAGATCGGCTTCGCCGGAAACGACTGCGTCCACGAACGGAAACTGGCGAATGACTTCCCGCCCCATCTCGCCTTCGCAATTGGCTCCGCCGAAAACGATGGTCAGTTCCGGGCAACGCGCTTTCAGTCGTTTGGCCAGCGACAACGAAGCTACTTGTTGCAAAAAGATGCTGGTGAAACCGACGATTTTCGGACGGCGAGCCAGAATCTTTGTCACGCAATCTTCCAGAAAAGCTTCGGTGTGTTGTCGCACGTCCAGAATTTCCCGTATGAAATCGTCGGAAAATCGCTCTTCGTGCCAGACGTGATTTTTGTCCTGAGCGCGGTCGCGCAAGATGTCTTCGACGTAATTGGCGACGTTTTCGTCGGTGTGGTGGTGAAACAACGAATCGGAAAAAATCCATTCGCCGACCAGGTCTGTGGTGTTGGTTCCGTAACTGATTTGCGAATACAGGCGTTCGCCGATGCGTTCGGCAAAATCGAAGGTGAAGTAAAAAGTTCGCGCCGACACGCCGTCACGGTCGAGCGCGGATTTCAGCAATCCCAGCCCGATGGACGGCAACCGCAAAGGGCCGAACGGCATGCTCACCAAAACGACATCAACTTCTGTTTGCATTGGCGGATTCTCCGGTTACTGCGGCGGTCTGATTTGTTGCACCAGCGTCTGGAATCGCGGGTCGGAGCGAAGCGGCGAAAAATTCGGCTCGGTTTTCAGCTTCAACAGCCAGGGGCTGCGATCCTGCAAGGCCTTGTCGAGCCAGGCGAACGCCTGCTCTTTGTCGCCCAACCCGGCGTAGACTTTGGCAATTTCGTATGGACGCACGATTCCTGTGTTCGATTTTTCCAGCAACAGTTCCAACGTCTTTTGCGCGTCAACGGTTTTGCCCGCCACGGCGTAAGCATGACCGAGAGCCGCCAGCACCAACGGGTCGTCGTTGCTCATTTCGCGCGCTTTGACCAGTTCAGCGATGGCCTGATCGAACATTTTTTTCTGCTCGTAAGCGCGTCCTAAATCCAAATGCGCCGGAAAGTAACGCGATTCGATCTGCAACATCTTGCGGCAAACTTCGATGGCCTGATCGTACTGACCGGCGTAAAAGTAAGCGAAGTACAAATCCAAATGAACACGTAGCGAATACGGATCGAGTTCCAACGCCAACTGGCAAGACCGGATTGCTTCGTCGAACCGATCCAGGCCTTGCAACACTGCGCCTTGCCGCGCGAAGGCTTCAGCCAGATTCTGGTTCAGTGCGATGGCGCGTTTCAGGTCCTGTTCCGCAACCGGCAAATTCCAACCGTAGAAATTGACTATCCCCAGCGACAAATGGGCTTCAGGCAGTTTGTCGTCCAGGCGAACGGCTTGCTCGGCGTTGAACCGCGCCAGGGCGGCGAAATCTTTGGACGCCAATCCGTTTGCCGCCAGCGTCGCGTAAGCGTCGGCCATTCCTGCGTAAGCCAGCGCGTAATTCGCGTCGAGCGCGATGGCTTGTTTGTAATTCTCAATCGCCTTGCGAAAGCCTTCGGCGAAGGATTGGCGGTTCCATTCAAACCGGCCATTCAAATAAAAGCGGTAAGCTTCGGGGTTGTCGGTGTAGCGTTTGGTGACTTGTTCGCGCTCTTCGCCGGTCAGTTGCGCGCGTAATCGTTCGGAGACTCGTTCGGAAATCACCGCCTGCGCCGCCAGCAAGTCGGACATCTTGTGCTGGAACTCTTCGCCCCACAGCCGACTGTTGTCGCGCGTGCTGACCAGTTCCAGCGTGATAATCAACGTCTGATCGCGTTTTTCCAGCCGCCCGGTCAGCAGAGCTTCGACGTCCAGGGTTTTACCGACCGCAAGCGGGTCAACTTCCTGTTTTTTGTAGCGAAAGACCGTTGTGCGCGACATGACTTTCAGCTTCGGCAGTTTGGACAAATTGCCGATCAAGGTTTCGGTGACGCCGTCGGTGATGTAATCCAGATTCGGATCGTTGTTCTGGTTCGCCAGCGGCAAAATGGCTATGGAATCAATCACGTCGTCGTTGCGTAGCATCCAGATTCCGCCCGCTGTCACCGAGATCAATAACATCGCCAAAGTCGCAAGAACCCATTTTGCGCGTTTGCCAATGACCAGCTTTTGTTGTCCGGTCAGCAAATTAGAAAGTCTGAGTTCCTGGCTGATTCGCGCGTTGGAATTCGACGGTAAAAAAGCCGTGTCAACGTTTTGTTCGTCCGTATTCGGCGAAGACCGACCGCTGGGCAAAACTCCGTAACTGTGGCTGTCGGATTCAAATTCCAGTCGTCGTTTCAGTCGTTTCAATTCCGTCGCCAGCGATTTGGCTGATTGATAACGCTGTTCGCGGTCTTTGGCCAGCAACTTCAAAATGATCTGTTCCAGTTCTGTCGAAACATTTTTCAACCGCGCAGGCTGGCGATCCAGAATAGCCACGAATGTGTCGGGAACGGTTTGCCCTTTGAACGGAGTTTTCCCGGCCAGCATTTCAAATAGCACGACGCCCAGACTCCACAAATCGCTGCGGCTGTCGGCTTTTTGCCCGCGAGTTTGTTCAGGTGACATATAAGCAATCGTTCCCATCACTGTGCCGGGCAAAGTATCCGTGCTGGTGGCGAACGATTTTTCTTCGGAACCGGAAACGGGCGTCACCGGATGCGTGACGGCAGCCAGACCGAAATCCAAGACCTTCACGAATCCGTCCGGGCGCAACATGATGTTTTCGGGTTTGATGTCGCGGTGAACGATTCCCGCCGCGTGAGCCGAATCCAGCGCGTTGGCGACTTGCACGGCAATTTCCAGAGCTTCGATTTCTGACAACGGCTCGCGTTTGATACGGCGACGCAAAGTTTCGCCTTCGACAAATTCGCTGGCGATGTAATGAATGTCGTTCTGCTGGCCGATGTCGTAAATCGAAACGATGTTCGGGTGAGCAGTGGCGCTGGCGGCTTTGGCTTCGCGTTCAAAGCGGCGAATTCGATCGGGCGCAGTGACGAATTCGGCGGGCAGAATTTTCAACGCGACTTTACGGTTGAGTCGGTTGTCTTCGGCCAGAAAGACCTCGCCCATTCCGCCGGCTCCGATGCGCGACAACACGCGATACTGACCAAGCAATTGCCCGATCAATTTTTCCGATTCGTTTTCCTGGTTTGATTGGCTGACGGATTCGGCGGCAGGAGCATCCAGAAAATTTCCAGCCTGTTCGTTGCTGGCCAACAACTCTTCGACTTCGTGTCGCAGTTCTTCGTTCCCGGCGCAGGCTTCATCAAGAAAGGCATTACGCCGACTCGGATCAAGCTCCAAAGCCGCGTGATAAAGGCTTCCTATCTGCCGGTAAAGCTCCGGTGTCATAACAGTGGGGGATCAGTCGCGCGGATACGACTGCTTTCAACGGTCAACGTTCTTACTTCAATTCACGATACAGCCAGGCGCGAGCCAGGCTCCAATCTCGTTCGATGGTGGCGTGCGAAACACCGAGCGCGACGGCGGTTTCTTCAATCGTCAGTCCGGCGAAAAAACGCATCTCGATGATCTGGGAATGACGCGGTTCCAATGCGGCCAGTTTGTCCAACGCTTCGTCAAGCGCGACAAGATCGTAATCCTGCTGTTGGCCTATGCGATCGGCTTCGCTCAGCGAAACTGTGTAATTGCTGCCGCCGCGTTTTTCGGCTTGAGCGGCGCGGGCGTGATCTACCAGCAATCCGCGCATGACTTTGGCCGCCAAACCAAAAAACTGCGCGCGATTTTGCCAGTTCATCTGATCCTGATTAACCAGTCGCAAATAAGCTTCGTGAACCAGCGCCGTCGGCTGCAATGTGTTTTGTTCGGTGTGGCGGCGCAAATATCCTTTGGCCAGTCGTCGCAATTCGTCGTACACCAACGGCAATAACTGATCAAACGCAGATTTGTCACCGTCGCTCCACCGCAAGAGCAATTGAGTGATCTGTTCCGCCACCTTCGTTCCTTTGTTGTCAGGTGATTATCGAAAAAGGATTTACAAGAGCGATCAAACCGGAGTCTAACAAAAAGCCCATAGCTCAGCAAAACAGAGTTTTGGGACAGGCTTTTTGGCGAATATCGAAGCTACGAGTAGACTGTGCGCCGTTGTCAGAGCGGTCAAAATTCTTTCAGGAGCAAGGGCGATGGATTCAATTACGCAGGGAGTGCTGGGCGCTGCGGCGGCTCAGGCAGTGCTGAAAAAACGTTTGCCGCGCGGCGCAGGGTTGATTGGAGCCGTCGGCGGAATGGTTCCAGACCTGGATGTTTTCATTTATTCATTCAGCGATCCGACTGTCGGCTGGTTGTTTCATCGCCATTTCACGCACAGCTTGTTTTTCATTCCGTTTGGCGGATTTCTGGCGGCGCTGCCGTTTTTGTTCATGCCACGTTTCCGCGATCACAAACGTGAAGTCATTCTGGCAGCCATCATTGGTTACGCGACGCACGCTCCGCTGGATATGTTCACCAGTTACGGCACGCAGATGTTCTGGCCGTTTTCCAATTACCGGGTCAAATTGGATTGGATGGGAATCGTTGATCCGCTGTATACGGTTCCGCTGGCCATCGGAGTTTTTCTGACGATGAAAACTCTGCGAACGCGCCCGGTGCGAACCGCTTTGCTGCTGACCTGTTTGTACATCTGTTTTGGCGGCTGGCAGCATCATCGAACAGTCGCTGTTCAAAAACAGTTGGCCGAATCGCGTGGCCATCGCGTTGAACAATCCAGAATCCTTCCTGCTCCTGGTTGGCTGGTGATGTGGCGTTCGGTTTACGTCAGCGGCGGCAAGCTTTACAGCGACGGCATTCAAGCCAACTGGTTCGGCGCGCCGCGCGTACTGCCCGGAGCTGCGGCGGATGTAACGACCCTTGCCGACCTGCCCGCCAATGCCCAAACCAACGAAGAAACTCGCCGACGGTTTGAAACATTCCACTGGTTTGCCGACGGATTGATCGCTCCAATTCCAGGCGAAATGGATGCTTATGGCGATATGCGAATCACCGGCGAAGTTCATGACCTGTCGCCGCTCTGGGGGTTGAAACTCAACGCCGCCACTGGCGAAGCGCGTCGCTGGAATCCGTCCGGCGCTCAAGGGCGAGATGTGGGCAGAACGCTTCGCAGTTTGTTTCTCGGCGATGATCGGTATCGCCCGTTGGATGAATTGGAAGCGTTGGATCGAACCCGCTGAGCTGGTTCGCAGTCAGCTACTCCGAAGGGCCGTTTTTCGGCTTGGGGATGAATTCGCGTACGATCGGCGGGACTGTCACCAACGGCAGTGGCCAGCCGGTCAGCGGAGTGACCGTTAACCTGAGCGGCGGTCAAAGCGGAACGATGACCACCAACAGCAGCGGCCAATACAGTTTCGTAGGCTTGCCGAACGGATTGGATTACACGGTCACGCCGTCGCTGAGCGGTTATGTGTTTGATCCGTCCAGCCGCGATCTTCGCTAAAGTAGATGAACCTATGGCAAATCTTTCGTGAGATATGAATCCCAATTCGCCCTGCCGCGGAAGGAAAGTAGAGATCCAAGCGCAATTAAAACGCTGAACTGAGACACGACTGCAAAACGGATCGTGTGGAGGGGGAACTTGTATCTACTGGCCAAACATACAAGAACAAGACATCAAAAGGAGTAGCCAGGAATCACTGGGAACGACGGCAAGCGCCTGAGATGCGTTATGAGCAATCGGTGGTCTTTCAAAATCAACGCCGCGAACGACGGGCGCCGTGGGAAGAGGAATATGTCAGCGCGGTGGAATGGCCGACCGTTTACTGCATCAAGCGGTGGTACGGCGAGCCTGTCCCTTTCAGCAGCCGTTTGCAGAAGCGCGAGATGACTTACGCCGGCATCAACTGGCTCGGTGACGCAATGTACTTATGCGGAGAATGCGGAGGATGCCGGAGCTTCGGCCTGACTTTGGATGGCACGATCAAAGAGACGACGCGGAACGGTCTGCTGGCTCGCAGCGTGCGGCGTGTGTTGCGCCTGGTTCTCGGAATTTCCTAAACGCAGCCAATAGGGTGATGTTATGAATAAAGAGGCCAATGCAAATCAGCCGCAACCGCCACAGTGGGCGAATCGCATAGCGCACGCGGTGGCCTATTTGGCGGGGTGGTTACTGACTGGTGCCTCCGCCGCCACCAGCGTGATGGGCGCGATCAAGATGGTTTCGCAAAGCAAACTGGTCGCTTGTGCTCTGGCGTTGGGGATGAACCTGATGCTCTTTGCAACGGCGCATTCGCTTAATCAGGCGCTGCCGCCAGCAGGATATAAATATTCGCGTGCGGGCCGCCTTCAGGTTTGGCTGCTCACGTTCTGTTTCAGCGTGTGGCTTTCGTTCGTGGGCTTTTTTGATATGTACCAAGCGGAAGTCGTCGTTGAGGACAGCAGCCACGCGATATCCATCTGCGTATGGAACCGGCGGGCAAGGGGGTTGGAGTATGAAACGTTTGTCTTCCTACTTTCACGCCAGCGCAATGGCGATGACAGGATTCGTCGTCTGCCTGATCTGTTTCGGCGTGGTAGCGACGCTTGATGCTTTCGGCGGCGTTGCGCCGCAATTCGGATTGCCGTTGGTTTCATGGTCATCCGTCGTCGGCCGGAGGCGCGGTATCGTACGCGCGACGTCAAGGAGCCTGCTTATGACCTGGCTGCTTGAGCACTCAATTTTTCGGCGCGGGCTGACGGCGACTGTTTGGATGTTGATGCTGCAAACGATCCTCTTCACAGGTTGTTACGTGTTGGCGTGGAGGCATCTGCGGGCGCACGATCCGCGTCGAGTGGAGAATCTGCGCAGCCTCAGTTACTACGCCCGCCCGAAGCTGCTCTTTGTCGGACAGGAAATGAAGCGCGATGAACTTGCCGCGTATTTGGAATCGTTTCGCTTCTTCAAATGGCGTGGACGAACTGGGCGTGATTTCGGCCTTGTTCTTTCGGCGGCGTGGCGGTGGGGCGGGCATTGTGCAGCAGTTGATGAAGAATGCGGTGCTGGGCGATGTCACGAGCGGCTTCTCTTCGCACGCCCTGACGCGAAAGGCCAAAGAATTTTACCTCTCCTTGGCTGCGTGCCGTTTGATGACCAAGCGACAAATCTTCACAGCCTACGCCAATCACTGCCCGCTCGGTGGCGGCCAAACGTCGGGAAGTCTTGTGCTCTATGGTTTCGGCGCGGCAAGCCTTGAACTATTCGGCGTGGAAGCTGATCGTCTTTCATTGGGACAGGCGGCGGCGATGATTCATCGCCCGAATCACTATTTGAATGCGGCGCGCGATGGCGATTTTGACGAATTGCTGCTGCGACGCGCGACGATCTTGGATGCGATGTTGAAGCAGTTCTCTGACCGCTACACGCCAACGGCGGTAATGCGGCGGCGTGCGTCGTCGCGCATTGCGCCGGGCTGGATCGCGTGCGCGACAATATAGATCGCTTCACCGACGCGCGTTCGCGCGACTTGACGGGGATGCTGGCCATCGGCGGTTCCGCCGGCAGCGATTCGATTCGTTACACGTATCAGCAACAGTGCGTAGCCAGGTTATATGCTCAGCCAATAGACGGCGGCTCCCAAATCCCGTTGACTCGATTCCAACGCGACTTTATTTTCCGTTTTGCCTTTTCGCCGGATGGCCTCACGTCCGTTTCCGAACGAGGCAGACGAGTACGCGATGCCGTGTTGTTCAAAACCACTCCCTAACTCCCTCTTTTTCCAAACGAATTGAATACTGCCGTCCCCGCGTTGATTCCGCGCGACGGGGATGTAACTTTTTGGCTTTGTGTGGCGCGTCCTGCCTGGCTGATTTCAATCACAAAGCCGGATTTCCCTCTCCGTCCGAAATTAATCCAAGTTTCATCCGCAACAATCAACGACAAACAACCGTTTCGCTGATTACCGTGAACCACCTGCAACGAAGCGCCAGAGGTGCGCTTTGATTTAGACCGTCAATTACAAACAGGAGAATTTCGTGAACCTGAAACAGTTCATTGTCAGGCGTGTGTTCGCCTGGTGTCTTGGTCTTTTTCTTTTTACAACTTTGCTGATCTGGCCGGTGCAATCACAGGAACAGGAAAAAGACGCCGCGCCACGCAAAGCGGCTGACCCCCTCGCCAAGCTGCGCGATTTCAATCAGACGGAAGCATTCGAAAAGTTCGACGACCCGGTGCAGGCGGCGGAATACTTTCGCGCCAAACGGCTGCCGCCCAGCGAAAACGAAATCCCGGTTGAACGCTACCTGAAAGCGCAGGAACGGATGCAGCAAATGGCGCAGTTTTCGACCGCCGAAAACCGCGGCGCGCTTTCGCGCGCGCAACTGCGCAAGGCAGGCCTCGATCAACAACTCGGCGAATGGACTTCGCTCGGACCCGGCAACATCGGCGGACGGACGCGCGCAATTCTGATTCACCCGCAAACGCCGAACGTGATGTACGCGGCAGGCGTGTCGGGCGGCGTCTGGAAAACGACCAACGCCGGACAGTCGTGGACGCAACTCACCGATTTGTTGCCCAATCTCATCGTCGTTTCATTGGCTTTCGATCCACAGAACCCGGAAGTCATTTATGCCGGAACCGGCGAGTTTTTCGGTTCGGCGGGCGGAACCGGCGGCGCGACGATTCGTGGTGCGGGCATTTTCAAAACCGGCGACGGCGGAGTGACCTGGACGCCACTCAGCTTTACCGCCAACAACGCCTCGTTTTTTACCGTCAATGATTTGGTAGTCAGCCCGAACGACAGCCGCCGTGTTTACGCCGGCACGGGCAATGGCGTCTGGCGTTCGCTGGATGGCGGCGCGAACTGGACGCAGGTGTTGACGCAAAATGTTTTCAACGGCTGTTCCGATCTGGCGATTCGCAGCGACCGAACGACGGATTTCGTCTTTGCCGCCTGCGGTAATTTCCAGCAAGCCACAGTGTTCCGCAACACGGACGCGGCAGGCAGCGGCGGTTGGAACGCCGTGCTGACCGAAAACAATATGGGCCGCACCGCGCTGGCGATTGCGCCGTCGAATCAGAATACGATTTACGCCGTTACCGTCGCGCTCAGCGGAACGCACGCCAACGGTTTGCACGCGGTCTTTCGTTCGACCGATGGCGGCGCGTCAGGTTCGTGGACGCCACAAGTGCGCAACACCGATCCAATCCGTTTGAACACGGCCATTCTTTCGCGCCCGGAAAACGCCACGGCCACCGATTGCGGCAACGCTCTGAACAATATCTTCAACAACGGGCAGGGATTTTACGATCTGGCCATCGCGGTTGACCCGACGGATGAAAACCGCGTTTGGGTGGGCGGCATCGAATTGTTTCGCTCCGACGACGGCGGCAGAAACTGGGGCCTGGCGAGTTTTGCCGTGCAGGGGCGAGGGCGCAATCTGAGATTCGGCGACATTTACGCCGACCAGCACACCATCGTTTTTCATCCGAATTACGACGGCGCGGGCAATCAAACGATGTACGTCGGCAATGACGGCGGCATTTATCGCACCGAAAACGCGCGCGCGTTCGTTCCCGGCGGCGCGCAAGGCGCGTGCAACCCGGCGGCGCTGCAAGTCAAATGGACTGCGCTCAACAACGGCTACGTCGTCACGCAGTTTTATCACGGCCTGCCTTACCCGGACGGCAAACGCTACCTCGGCGGCATTCAGGACAAAGGTTCGCTGCGCGGTTCGGACGCGGGCGGCATCAACGGCTGGCGGCAAATCGCCAACTCCGACGGCGGCCACAACGCGATTGACCCGAACGACCCGAACACGATTTACATCTACCTACTGAATCCGAACGTCATCACCTTTCTGAAATCCACCGACGACGGCGTGACGTTTTCGCGCGCCAATTTCGGCATCAACGAAGCGGGGTTGTTCGTCGCGCCGATGCAGATGGATCCGAGCGATTCGCAACGGCTTTACACCGGCGCGCTGTCGCTCTTTCGCACGACGAACGGCGCGGCCAACTGGTCGAACATCGGCACGCTGGGTTCAGGCACAACGCGCATCAGCGCACTGGATGTCGCGCCGACCGACGCCAATCGTTTGCTGGCTGGGTTGAACAACGGAACGATTTTCCGCACCAACCGCGCGCTGGCACTGGATGGGCGCACGGCTTTTGCCGCGCCGAACGAAATCACAGCCGCACCGCGTCAGGGCTTTGTTTCCAGGGTGATGCACGATCCAACGAATCCCGACATTGCTTATGCCACTTACGCGACCTTCGGCGGCACGCACGTCTGGCGCACGATGGACGGCGGTTTGACCTGGCGCGCGCTGGACGGTTCGGGCGCGGGCGCGCTGCCTGACGTGCCGGTGCATTGCATCGTGATTGATCCGACCAACACTGCGCGGCTGTACATCGGCAGTGACCTCGGCGTGTTTGTCTCGAACGACGGCGGCGCGAATTGGGCGATTGAAAACACCGGCTTTGCCAACGTCATCACCGAATCGCTGAGCCTGTTGACGGTCAACGGCGAAACCTGGCTTTACGCCTTCACGCACGGGCGTGGCGCGTGGCGCGTGCGCGTGAATGCGAACGGCTGCAATTACAAATTGGGAACGCCGGGACAAACGCTCGGCAGTGCGGGCGGCGCGGCGACGGTCAACGTTACTTCCGCGCCGAGCAGTTGCGGCTGGAAAGCCGAAAGCAATGTTCCCTGGATCGGCGTTACGTCGGGTGCAACCGGCAGCGGCAACGGCGCGGTTGGTTTGCGGATCGAGGAAAACAAAGCCTTCGTGCGACGCTTCGGCACGGTCGCCATCGCGGGCCGTAGTTTTGCTGTCACGCAGGAAGGCGAGCTGGACGCCAGCGCGCCGACTGTGACAATCACTGCGCCGGGCGCGACCACGACGGCCAACGCGCTCACGCTGCTTGGAACCGCCGCCGACAATGCGCGCGTGGCAGCGGTCACGTGGCGCAACAGTCGCGGGCAAAGCGGCGCGGCCAGCGGCACAACCGAATGGCGCCTAGCGAACCTGCCTTTGCAGCCCGGCCTCAACGTCATCACTGTGATCGCTACGGACGACGCAGGCAACGCCGGTTCGTCAACCGTGACCATCACCGCGCGCGCCGACAATGGCGATCAATCCGCGCCGACCGTGCAAATCAACGCGCCGACCAGCGCGGCGACTTTCACCGCGACGAACACGCCGCTGATGCTTGGCGGCACGGCTGCGGACAACACCGGCGTCGCCACCGTGCAATGGAGCAATGATCGAGGCGGCAGCGGCACCGCATCTTTGACAACGACAGGCACGACGGCCTGGACGATTCCGCAAATTGCGTTGCAACCCGGCGTGAACAATCTGACCGTGACGGCCTGGGACGCCAACGGTAATTCATCGAGCGCAAATCTGGCGGTCACCTTCAATCCATCACAAGTGCTGGTGACTATCGCGGGCACGGGCGTGGGCGGAGGCAAAGGCGACAACGGCCCGGCGGTTGCGGCGGAAACGTGGATTCCGAGCGGCGTCGCAGTGGACGTGGCGGGCAACGTCTTCGTCGCCGACACGCAAAATCATCGCATCCGCAAAATCGCTCCGAACGGCGTGATTACGACCGTCGCGGGCAGCGGCGCGGTAGGCTTTGCCGGCGACGGCGGCCCGGCAACAACCGCTGCGCTCAACGAACCGAACGATGTGGTGGTGGACGCGGTGGGCAATCTTTATTTTTCCGACACGCTAAACAACCGCGTCCGCCGCGTCAATTCGGCAGGCGTCATCACCACCGTAGCCGGTTCCGGCCTCAATCCCTTCACCAACGAATTGCCGCCAATGGACGGCGATGGCGGCCCGGCAACGGCGGCTAGATTGAATCAACCCTTTGGTCTGGCGCTGGATGCGGCGGGCAATCTGTTCATCGCCGACGCGGCGGCGGCGCGCATTCGCCGCGTGGCGGCAAACAGCGGCATCATCACCACCGTCGCGGGCAACGGTCTGGTCGGCTCCGCAGGCAACGGCGGCCCGGCAATTGAAGCGCGCTTGCTTTTCCCCACCGGCGTAGCGGTTGACCGTACCGGAAACATTTACATCGCCGACATCAACGCGCATCAGGTGCGCCGTGTCGCCGCCGACACCGGCATTATCACGACCATCGCGGGCACGGGCGCGGCAGGGTTCAACGGCGACAACATCCCGGCCAACACCGCGCAACTTCGGCAACCTGCGCAACTCGCGCTGGATGCGGCGGGCGATTTGTACATTGTCGAATTCGCCGGTCAGCGCATCCGCAAGCTCACGCAAAGCACCGGCCTCATCACCACCGTCGCAGGCACGGGCACTGCGGGATTGAGCGGCGACGGCAGCGATCCGACGGGGGCGCAACTCAATTTGCCATTTGATGTCGCGCTGGATGCGGCGGGCAATTTGTTCATCGCCGATGCCAACAATAACCGCGTCCGCCGCACAGTGGCCTCATCAGCCGTAGGCGCGCTCGCCGGCGTTTCAGCCGCCAGCTTTTCGTCAACCGTGGGACTGGCTCCCGAAGCGATGGTTGCCGCTTTCGGTACGAACCTGGCTTCGGCGACAACTGTGGCTGCGAGTTTGCCGCTGCCGATTGCACTGGCCGGAACGACGGTGTCAGTGCGCGACAGTTTGGGCGTCGAACGTTTCGCGCTGCTCTTCTTCGTTTCGCCTACGCAGATCAACTACCTGATGCCGAACGGCACGGCCAACGGCCCCGCGACCATCACGATCAGCGGCAGCGGCGCGCTTTCAACCGGCACGGTCAACATCTCCAACGTCGCGCCGGGATTGTTCACACGCACGGCCAATGGTTTGGGCGCGCCTGCGGCGGTCGCTTCCACTGACGGCGGCCTGACTTTTCCGATCCAACTTTCCAATGCCGACGGCACGCCGGTCGAGATTCAAGCCGGAACCATCGTGGTTTTATTCGGCACGGCCTTGCGCTTCCATTCCGGCGTGGTCACGGCCTCGGCGGGCGGAGTCACGTCCACGCCGTTGTTCGTCGGCGCGCAAGGCGGATTCGCCGGACTCGATCAAATCAACTGGATCGTACCCCAGGAACTGGCAGGCAAAGGCGAACTGGATTTGACCTTCACGCTCGATGGCAAGACGACCAATCCCGTGAAGATCAAAGTGCGGTGACGCCGTTTTGAATCAATGAAAACAGCGGGACGGCCTGCAACTCTGCAGGTCTGTCCCGCCTGGTTTTGAAGGAGTAGCGACGATGAACCGCTGGGCAACGATGCCGTCGCCACAGCTACGGCGTGTGGGCAGTGCCGACGCTGTTTGTGATAGACCCGCTGGCCGCGAAGTGACGGAAGTGGAATTGGATCAGGGCGGCGGGCGCATCGTGACGGCGAAACGAATCAAATAGCCGACAAAACTTCTGCGGTTGAGCGCAGAGAACAAATGGGACTTTCATTGCGAGGAACTATGCAGAACGTATTTCAAGACCTGCGCTACGGCGCGCGAACACTGTGGCAGAAACCCGGCTTTGCGCTTGTCGCCGTGCTGCTGCTGGCGCTCGGCATTGGCGCAACGACGGCGATTTTTACGCTCATCAACGCGACGTTGCTCAAACAGCTTCCTTACCCCAACGGCGAACGCCTCGTGCGGGTCGTCAACGAAGAGCGCGGCAAGGAAGGCGCGAGCAAGGTTTCATATCCCGACTTTGAAGACTGGCGCAAACAGGCGCGCGGGTTCGAGTTCATGGCGGCGGCGGGCAATGTGCGGCTGACGGCGACGGGCGGCGAGGGCGCTGAATCGTTGGTGGGCGAATATGTCTCCGCCGATTACTTCCGTTTGTTCGGCGTTGCGCCGTTGTTGGGGCGCGCGTTCGATGCGGCGGAAACGGAGGCGCAAGCGGGCGCGCGGCAAGTCGTCATGCTCAGCGAAGGCTATTGGCAGCGGCGGTTCGGCGGCGATGCCGCGATCATCGGCAAACCATTGCCGACGACGGTGGGCGTTTTTGAAATTGTTGGCGTGCTGCCCGCGCGGTTCAGCGGTTTGCTGGATCGCACGGATTTTTGGCTGCCGGCGTCGGCGTCTGCGCTGGTTTATCCGGGCTGGCTGCAAGACCGTAAACGGCGCTGGCATTCGGTCGTGGCGAAGCGCCAGCCGGAAGTCACGCAGGCCGCCGCGCAAGCCGAAATGAATCTGCTGGCGCAGCAACTGGAACAAGCCTTTCCGGCCAGCAACAAAAACATCGGCGCGCGCGTCACTGCGTTTGACGAAAGTTTGCGTGCCAGAGTGCAACCGGGCCTGTTGCTGTTGATGACGGGCGCGGTGTTTCTGCTGGCAGTGGCTTGCACGAATGTCGCCAACCTGATGCTGGTGCGCGCGGGCGCGCGGCGCAAAGAACTGGCGATTCGCGCGGCGCTGGGTTCGAGCCGTCATCGGTTGATTGCCCTGTTGCTGAGCGAAAGTCTGTTGCTGTCTCTGGCGGGCGGCGCGCTCGGTTTGTTGTTCGCGGGCTGGATGTCGCAGTTGATTGCCACGGCCAGCGCGATTGATTTGCCACGTTACGTGCAGGTTGGTATGGACTGGCGGGTGCTCGGCG
The DNA here is from genome assembly GCA_033763255.1 of Acidobacteriota bacterium. Lineage (GTDB taxonomy): Bacteria > Acidobacteriota > Blastocatellia > RBC074 > RBC074 > RBC074. The sequence goes on from JANRKX010000046.1 coordinate 284,916, forward strand.
CGGCCTTGCTCGTGACGATGCTGACCACCGTCGGCTTCGGACTTGTGCCTGCGCTGCTGGCGTCGAAGACGGATTTGAATCTGACGCTGAAAGAGAGCGGCAGAAGCACGGGCGCGCGCGGCAGTCGCGTGTTCGGCAAGCTGCTCGTCGTCGGACAAGTCGCCATTTCGCTGATGCTGTTGATTGGCGCAGGGCTGGTGCTGGTCAGTTATCAGCGACTGCAAAACTTCGATCCGGGATTTCGCGCGGAGAACTTGCTGGCGCTCGAAATCAATCCGCGCGGGCCGAAGTATCAGCAACCGGCGGCGCACCGCGAACTGACGCGCGCACTGGATGAACGGCTGCAAAGATTGCCGGGCATCACAACCGCCATCGCCGCGCCCAACCTGCCGCCGCGCACGTTTTGGCCGTTCGAGGCGCGCGTTGAAGGCGGGCAGGCAAGTGGTGCAGCGCAGGATGAAACCATCCGGCTGGAATTGCATCGCGTGACGCCGGAATTCTTCGGCGTCTTGAATGTGCCGTTGCTCGCAGGCCGCAACTTCGACAGCCAGGATCACCCGGATGCGCCGCGTGTCGCGGTCATCAGTCAATCCACTGCGCGCCGTTTGTGGCCGGGCGAAAACGCCCTCGGCAAACGGTTGCGCGAAGCCGATGCCAAAACCGAAGCCGAATGGATCACCGTCATCGGCGTGGTCGGCGATGTTAAATACGACGGGCTGCGTTCTGACCGGGGCGCGGATTTGGATTTGTATCTTTCGTTGCCGCAAACCTCGGCGACCTACATGACGATTGCGGCGCGTACCACGCTGGACAAGAGCGCGGCAATTGCCGCCGTGCGCCGCGAGTTGCAAGCCATAGACGGCGATTTACCGATCCTGGAAATCTTGACCATCGAAGAACGCTTTCAAAAAGAGCACGCCGACACGCGGTTTCAAGCCGTGTTGCTGGGCCTCTTTGCGTTGCTCGCGTTCCTGCTCGCTGCCGCTGGCCTCTACAGCACGATCAGTTATTCGGTCAGCCGTCGGCAGCAGGAACTGGGAATTCGCCTCGCGCTCGGCGCAAGCTCACAACAAATCATCCGCTTGATTGTCGGCGAAGGTTTGGCGCTCGTGTCTGGCGGCGTTGCGGCAGGACTGTTGTTGGCGTTGCTGCTGACGAAACTGCTAGCGAGTTTGTTGTTCGGCGTCAGTGCGCAGGACCCGCTGACGTTTGTTGCCGCTTCGTTGCTGCTCAGTGTCGTGGCGTTGCTGGCTTGTTATTTGCCTGCGCGCCGCGCAACGAAGGTTGATCCGCTGACGGCCTTGCGGCAGGAGTGATTTGTTCAAAGGCGAGAACGATGAAGAACAAACTGATTGAATCGCTGATCTTATCCGCTGTCGTCGCTGTCGCAATAAACGGTGAGCCGAATCAGACGGCGCGCGAACAAAACCTTTCGCGTCATCCGGCGGCGGATCGTGATCCGGCGTGGTCGCCGGATGGCAAGCGCATCGCGTTTGTCAGCAACCGCGAAGGCAATTTTGAGATTTACGTGATGAACGCGGATGGTTCACAACCAACGCGGCTGACGACCAACGCCGCCGCCGACCGCAATCCAGCGTGGAGCCGTGACGGCAGGCAGATTGTTTTTCAAAGCAATCGTGACGGCAATGAAGAAATCTACCGAATGAACGCCGACGGTTCGCAGCCAACGCGGCTGACCCATCAGGCGGGCGATGACATCTTTCCCGATTTCTCGCCCGACGGCGCGAAGATCACGTTCACCTCCGGTCGCAACGGCAATCCGGACATCTTCGTGATGAACACAGACGGCTCGCAGCCAACGCCGTTGACCAAGCACGCTCACCGCGATGCGTGGTCGCGTTGGTCGCCCGACGGCAAACGCCTCGTCTTCTTTTCGCGCCGCGACAGCAACGACGACAACGACGAAATTTACGTGATGAATGCCGACGGCAGCGCGGTCAAACGGCTGACCGAAAATCGCGGCCACGATTTTTGCCCCGACTGGTCAGCCGACGGAAAGCAACTTGCCTTCATCTCCATTCGGGAAAACGAGCAGATGTATGTCTATCGCATGAACGCCGACGGCAGCGGGCTGGAGCGTGTGACGAACAAACCTGACCGCGTCAGCTCGCCGTCCTGGTCGCCGGATGGCAAGCGCATCGCGTTTTCATCACAACGCGACGGGAACCTGGAGGTTTACGTCGCGGAGATTCCACGCAAAAACTAAATGGAGAGAGATTATGTTGACGGCTTATCGCGGAAATCGCGCCGGTCTTTTCATTCGCAAAACGGTGTTGCCGGCCATTGCAGGCTTACTGTTTTTATCCGCGCTCGCTGCTGACACGGCACAGGCGCAGGGCGCGCAGCAACCCGCCTCCCAACCCAAACTCCCCATCGAAGGAACCAACGGGCAGTGGCTGGTCGAAGGCACTGAACGTCAAGCCGATGCGCGCGTCGCGGAGTTTCAGGGACGTTCGGCGTTGTGGCTAAAGAACAATTCGCACGTGATGCAGGCCGGCACGGAAGAGTTTGTTGACGGCACGATTGAGTTTGACGTAGCGCCGATGGAGCGCGGCGATTTCATCGCCATCGTCTTTCGCCGCGAATCGCCGCAAAACCACGAAAACATCTATCTGCGGCCATTCAGTTCCGGCTTGTTCGAGGCGCTGCAATACGCCCCGCGCATCAACGGCAGTGCGAGCTGGCAACTTTATCCCGAATTCAACGCAGCCGTTGATCTGCCCCGAAATCAGTGGACGCACCTGCGCCTTGAAATCAAAGGAAGCAGCCTGACCGTGTATGTCAACAACGCCGCGAAGCCGGCGCTGAGCGTGGCTCGGTTGCGCGGCATTCCGGCCAAAGGCCCGGTCGGGTTTTGGGCGCGCGCCAACAACGATCCCAAAACCTGGGCGGCGGCTTTGTCGAACGTGACGATTCGTCCGGCGGCATCGGCGGACAAAATCGCCACTGCGCGTCCTGCGCCCGCAGTGGGAACCATCACCGCCTGGGAAGTCGCCGCCCCGGTGAAAGCTGAAGCGGGAGCCGTGACTCGTTTGCCGCAATTGAGCGGCTGGCGGCAGGCCGAGGTCGAAGAGTCGGGACTGGTCAATCTCAATCGCGTGCTGGGTCGCCACAACGGGCGTGGGACGGCGTTTGCCAGAACGACGATCAAAGCGGAGCAGGCGCACACGCTGTCGCTGGAAATCGGCTACTCGGATGACGTGACCGTGTTTGTGAACGGCGAGCCGGTTTATGCGGGCCTCAACGGCTGGGAGAGCCGCCATCCCGGTTATCTCGGCTTCGTCAAAACGGGCTACGAAACGGTTCATCTGCGCCTGCGGCAGGGCGACAACGAAATCATCCTCGCGGTCACTGATGACCAACGTTTTGGTTGGGGATTCGCCGCGCGCACCGTCAGCCCTTGAGCCGCCAACATTTCCGATGGCGCGCCGTTTGGGCGTGGACAACTGCAAGTGTTTTCGGTTGCCACGTGCTCTGGAAACCAAAATCAAACTGAGGATCAAAATGAAAAAACTCCTGTTGCTATCACTGGCATGGTTGTTCGCTGTGACGACAGCCATTGGCCGGCAACCTTCCATCGAAGGCTATTGGGAAGGTGCGGCGGTACGCGACGGCGCGGTGCGCGTCATTCGACTCGACATCTTCAGGGACGGCGCGAATCTCCGCTGCCGCGTTGAGATGCCGGATTTTTTGAACTTCGCCTTTCCGCCGCTGCCGGTGCAATTGAACGGCGACAAGGTCACGTTGCGCCTGCCGATGACGGGGGAATACCTGCTCACGCACGACGCAAAATTGGGCGAAATGCGCGGCGCGTTCAGCGGCCAGCAAGCCTTGCCTGTCACGATTCATTTCAAACGCGGTGTCAAACCTGCGGAGTTGTCCGTGCGCGAAGAAGTTCGCTTTCCCAACGGCGACATCACGCTGGCAGGCACGCTGATTAAGCCCATGACTGCCGGGCCGCATCCGGTCATCGTCTGGCTTTCCGGGCGCGGTTCGTCAAACAGGCAGGACAGTCCGACGCTGCGCGTTTTAGCGGAGCACGGCATCGCCAGCCTTATTTACGACAAGCGCGGTTCGGGGCAATCCACCGGCAATTTCGCCAAAGCCACTTTCAACGAACTGGTCGGCGATGCGCTCGCCGCCGTGCGCTTTCTTGCGCAACGCAAAGACATCAACGCGAAACAGATCGGGCTGTCTTCGCAAAGCGCGGGCGGCTGGGTTGCGCCTGTTGTGGTCACGCAATCCGAAGTTCCTATTGCCTTTGTCATCACGACGGTTGGCCCGGCGGAAAGCCTCTACAATCAGCAGGCGCACGCCTATCAGTATTGGGTGCGCACGGGCGGCTTCGAGTTGACCAAAGAGGAAACCGAGTTGATGAATGACCACATTCCCAAACGCCTGCGCTTCGCGTTCAAGAACGAAGGCCGCGAAGAATTCATGGCGTCGGCGGCCAAAGTTAAAGGCACGCGGCTGGAACGTTTCCTGCTCGACACCGAAGCCGCCGATGCGGCGGATTTCGACTGGCTGCGCCGTAACGATTGCGACCCGGTGCCGCACCTGAAGAAGATCAAAACGCCGTGGCTGGCTTTTTACGGCACGCGCGATTACATCGTGCCGCCCACCGAAAACACCAGGAAGCTGGAACAATACCTGACAGAAGCGGGCAACCAGGATTTCAAAATCGTCGTGTTCGATGACGCCGATCACAGCCTGATGCTGCCGAATATGAACCGGCGCGAGAGCGCAGATGCGAATGCCAAGACGCAATTCACCTGGGGGCGCACGCCGCTGGAACTTACGCAAACGATGCTCGACTGGTTGCTGGCACGAGTGATTGTCGCGCAAAAACGCTGAAAGAGAATCGCAAAATGAAACTATCGGCATTCGCCAGCAGTCCAAACGCGGCAAACGACGCACACGCAAATGAACGCCGTATTGCATTCGCCGAAGCCTTTCGGGCACCAGCGTAGCGGCGAAATATCTGGCGCGCCCGGATGCGGCAATCAGGGGCGCGTGTCGTTGCGGGTATTGGCGCAGGTACGGGAGTCTTTGTTTGCGACATTGATGATGAACAGGCCGCGCGTTACGTTGAAGAACCGTCGAGCGAATTGCATCTCGCCATCACCGCCGTGCGCGATTTGCCGACGGCTTTCCGAATGAGAGCTTTCGCCGCTCAAGGCATTGCTCAGCCACGCATTTTCCTGATGCCCAGCGATTGCAGCCGCGATGCCAGCGTAGTCGGTTTCATTCCCAGCAATTCCGCCGCGCCGCCCGCGCCATAAATTTTCCAATTCGCGGCTTCCAGGGCAGCCAGCAGATTTTCGCGTTCGCGCTTGTCCCATTCGGATTGAGTCACAAACGCATTGGCTGAAGTCAGAACCGCCGCGAAACTTTGAATTGGAACTTCGGCTTCGCCATCAGAAAGAATCAGGTTCAGGTTCAACGCCTGAGTCCCGCAACCGGAGAGGATCATCGCGCGTTCGATGACGTTTTGCAGTTCGCGCACATTGCCCGGCCAATCGTAATTTTGCAGCCGCAGCATCTGTTCGGCGGTCAGTTGCAAATTGCCGCAGCGCGCGTGTTGATTGGCTTGCTGAATGAAATGGCGAACCAGTAGCGGAATGTCTTCGCGGCGTTCGCGCAACGGAGGCAGTTCAATCGGGAAAACGCTGAGGCGGAAAAACAAATCCTGGCGGAAAGTTCCGGCTTCGATTTCGCGGCGCAAATCGCGGTTGGTCGCCGCCACCAGACGAACGTTGACGCGCCGGGTTTTCTCTTCGCCGACACGCTCGAAAGTTCCTTCCTGCAATACGCGCAGCAACTTGCTTTGCAAATCCAGCGGGATTTCGCCGACTTCATCCAGAAACAGCGTGCCGCCGTCGGCCAGTTGAAATCGCCCCACGCGGTCACGAATCGCGCCGGTGAATGCGCCGCGCACGTGGCCGAAAAATTCGCTCTCGAACAAATCGCGCGGGATTGAAGCGCAATTGACTTTGACCAGCGGCCCCGTCGAGTGCCGGCTGCGTTCGTGAATGGCGCGCGCGATCAATTCTTTGCCGGTGCCGGATTCGCCCAGAACCAACACGTTGGCTTCGCTTTGGGCGACGAGCGTGATTTGATCCAGCACTTTTCCGAGCGCCGGACTTTCGCCAACGATGTCGCCGAACGAGCGTTCCTGTTTGACTTCTTCGCGCAGGTAATCGTTTTCGAGTTTGAGTTGTTCACGCAGCCGCTCGATCTCGGCGAAAGCCCGACTGTTGGCCAGTGCCACCGCCGCGTGATCGGCAAACATCCGCAGCCAGTTGAATTCGTCGGCTGCAACCGTCTCGCGGCAGAAGACCGCCAGCACGCCCAAAATTTCTCCGCGAAAGATGAGCGGCTGTCCGGCGAAGGAGCGAAGACCTTCGCTTTCCGCCCACTTCGGGCGCGCGATCCAGCCGTCTTCAGTTACAAGGTTCGACAGCAACAACGGTTCGCCCGTCGCGCCGAGTTTGCCGATTTTGCGAACGCCCAACGGAAACCGGCGAAAATCTCCATCGAGCCGCGACCAATCTTCGACGCCGGTTTTCGTAGGCGTTCCCGCGCTCGCCATCAAATGCAAACATTCGGTTTGATCCGGGCATTCCAGCCGCATCGGACATTTCGCGCAAATATCGCCAGGGCTTTTCAGCCACAACCGCGCCAAAGCCACGCCAGGCTGTGCGACCAGACCTTCGACAATTTTTTGCAGCACGATTTCCACCGAACGCTCTTCGGCAATCGCCAGCGACACAGCTTGCAGGGATTCGAGTTTCATAACGTCACTTTACACGAGAACTCGTGATTGCTAACTCTGGAATCCGCTGGATAACGAGATTTCGCTGCCAAGCGAGAAGCCCGAAAAACCTGACAAATCTTTTGCTTACAGCCGGATGAACCAATTTTCAGTCAACGGCACGGCGAATGCCATTAGGCCAATCGTAAGGCAAACGATTCGACAACAAGGCAAAGCGCTGATTGGTTGACGAACCAATTGCCACAAAGAACGAATCAAGAGGGGAAACGAAAATGCCAAGACTGAACGCGATTGATCCGAAAGAAGCGACCGGCAAAGCCAAAGAATTGCTCGACGGCGTGAAAGCCAAAATCGGAATGGTTCCGAACCTGATGCGCGCTTTTGCCAACTCTCCGGCGGCGCTGGAAGGCTATTTGAACTTCACAGGCATTGGCGTCGCCACTGTCAGGGCGATTTGTTCGCGCAGTTTAGCGTTGAGCAATCCGCCGCCAAGCGCTGCTGAATACTGCCTGTCGGCGCATACTGCCACTGGAGGTTTTTGACTGGAAATGTCCGCAACACATCACGCCGCATTACCCACTTGAAGAAATCCGCGAACTGAATGCGCCGCTCATCGCTGGGCATCGCGCTTGTAACGCGAAGAACCACGTCCTTTGAATTGCGGGTGCAATTCCTTGACGTAGCGCACATCGTTCGGCTGGCCGCTGGTGACCGCGCCGCAATGGTCGCCGGACGTCAAGTTATTTCATCAGCCGCCCGACATTGGAAGCGGCGACATTGACGCGCTTCGACCTCGCCACGCGCAAAACCGCGCCTCTCGTCAAATTCAATCGCTTCTTCTTTCGTTCTGGATTGGCCTTGCCGCCTGATAACAGCACGCTGCTGTTTTTGCGCATTGATCTTTGGGAGAGCGACATTATGATAATCCAGCCTCTCTTACCTCACGGCGCTTCACACACTGTTTTCTGACCTAATTGTTGGAACGTGATTCGCTCCATCTTTGACCGCTTATGCGTCGAGCTTTGGCAACCTTTCCTGGCTGTAGACAGGGTACGAGCTATAGGTGTACTGTGTCTACACTCTAAAACATTTTCAGGAGGAAACTACGATGAAATCTTATAAGCAACGCGGCTACGAAAACCGCATTGAGTTATTGCAAGGCACGCTTGATCTGATGATTTTGCAAACGCTGCAATGGGGGCCGAGCCACGGCTACGGCATCTTGCAGGCGATTCGCACCGGTTCGGGCGAAGTGCTGCAAGTGGAAACGGGTTCGCTCTATCCGGCGCTGCACCGGCTGGAACGCAAGAAATGGATCAAGGCCGAATGGACGGTTTCGGAAAACAACCAGCGGGTCAAAAGCTACCAACTGACGGCGGCGGGCAAGAAACAACTGGCGGCGGAACGTTCCAATTGGGAACGGCTGACGGCAGCGATGGCAGGCATTCTGAATCCAACTGAAGGGGCCGAAGGAGCGTGACACATGAAATTCTGGCGACAACGCAAAGACGAAGAACTCAACGCCGAAATCCGCCACCATCTCGACGAAGCCATCCGTGACCGCATCGCACGCGGCGAAACGCCCGAACAAGCGCGGCTCAATGCACAACGCGAATTCGGCAACGTCGGTTTGGTCAAAGAAGTCACGCGCGAGATGTGGGGCTGGACGCAACTCGAACGCTCGTTGCAAGACTTGCGTTTCGGTGTGCGGCTGCTGTTCAAGCACAAGAGCTTCACCTTGATTGCTGTGCTTTCGCTGGCGCTGGGTATCGGCGCGACGACGGCGATTTTTAGTTTGCTTGACGCACTGCTGTGGAAGACGCTGCCCGTCAACCAGCCTGAGCAACTGGTCAGTGTGAATGGCTTGGGCTTTGCCTATCCCGATGCGGTTTACCGCGAGTTGCGCGAGAAGAATTCGGTCTTCGCTGGAATGTTCACCTTTCACGCGCTCGAAGTGACGATGAGCGACGGTCAACAGGCCGAGCCGGTGCTGGGGGAATTGGTTTCCGGCGATTTCTACACAGTGTTGGGCGTAGCGCCACATCTGGGGCGCGTCTTCAACAAAGCCGATGACCAAACGCCGGGCGCGCATTTCGTGACGGTGCTCAGCTACGATTTTTGGCAGCGACGTTTTGGCGCTGACCCGCAGATCATCGGCAAACAAATCAAGATCAACAATCATTCTTTCACCATCGTCGGCGTTTCGGCGCGTGATTTTCGCCACGTGGAAATCGGTTCCGCACCGGCTGTGCGCGTGCCGATGATGATGAAGCGCGAGATGCTGGATTACATTGACACCACGCCGGTCATGGCGCGGCTGAAAGAAGGCGTCAGTCTGGCGCAAGCGCAAGCCGCTACGGAAACGCTTTATCAAAACATCCTTGCGCCGTTCGGCGCCAATGTGCCGCCTGCAAATCGGCGGCCCATTCGACTTGTAGCGGCGGAAACCGGCGTTGCCAGAGGAGCCGCGAATTTGCGCAACCAATATTCACAATCGCTCCTCCTGCTATTGGCATTGGTCGGCGCAGTGTTGCTGATTGCTTGTCTCAACGTCGCCAATTTATTGCTCGCACGTGCAGCAACGCGGCAAAAAGAAATCGCTGTGCGCCTGGCTGTAGGCGCGGGACGTTTCAGACTTGTGCGCCAATTGCTGACTGAAGGCTTTGTGCTGGCCGCGCTGGGCGGCGCACTGGGATTGTTGTTCGCTCGTTGGGGAACGGTAGTATTGCTCGGTTTTCTGCCGCCAAAAGCTACGCTGGAAATCGAACCCGATGGACGAATGCTCGCTTTCACGTCGGGCGTGACGGTTTTGACGGGGCTGTTGTTTGGTTTGGCTCCGGCGATGCAGGCGACACGCTTCGATTTGATTCCGGCGCTCAAGAATGACGCAGTCGGAACCGCCACCATCGTGCGCCGTTGGGAATTGCGCCGCTTGTTGGTCGTGCTGCAAGTAGCCTTGTCACTTGTGTTGCTGGTTGGTGGAGGTTTGTTTGCGCGCAGCTTGCGCAATTTGCGCGCGGTCAATCACGGTTACTCATCGGATCAGATTGTCACGATGGAAATCGCGCCTGATCGGAGCGGTTACACGGCCGAGCAGCAGCAGAATTTCTATGCGCAATTGCACGAGCGTGTGGCGGCGCTGCCCGGCGTGCAAGCCGCCACTTATCTGGGTATGTTGCCGCTTAACGGCAGCGAGGGATTTGAGGGAAAGATCGAAATACCAGGTTCGAGGTCCTCGCCCAACCAAAAGGCGACTGCGCTTTTTTACGGAATCAGCCCGCAATTCTTCGCTACGTTCGGCCTCTCCTTGCAACGAGGGCGCGACTTCACCATGCAAGACGTGAAGACCCCACTCAAGTCCATTCTCGTGAATGATAGTTTTGCGCGGGCTTTCTTCGGCGCGGAAAACCCGCTGGGCAAGCGGGTTTCGACCGGCTCTTTCAAAGATATGGAGATCGTCGGCGTCGCCAGTGACGCAAAGGTATTGAATCTCAAGGAAACGATGTCGCGCACTGTCTATTACATTCAGGAACCGCGCCACATGGGCAGGCAGCGATTGTGTGTACGCGCAATCGGCGATGTCGCAGCGCTGATAACGGCGATTCGTCACGAAGTGCGCAGCCTCGATCCGAATCTGCCGCTTTACAACGTGAAAACTTTTGACAGGCATATCAATGAATCCATCAGCCGGGAACGTTTGATCGCGTTGCTCGCCAGCTTCTTCAGTTTGTTTGCGCTGCTGTTGGCGGCGCTCGGGCTTTACGGCGTGATGGCTTATGCCGTAGCACGACGCTCGCGCGAGATCAGCATCCGCATGGCGCTAGGGGCGCAAGCAGGCAGCGTGCTGTGGCTGGTGTTGCGCGAGACGCTGTGGCTCGTACTCATCGGCATCGGCATTGGGCTGCCTGCGGCTTTGGCGGCGACGAAATTGACCAAAGGTTTGTTGTTTGGACTGACCGCCAACGACCCACTAACGATGACGATGGCTACGATGTTGCTCATCGGCATTGCGTTACTGGCTGGTTTTCTCCCAGCGCGCCGGGCTGCACGAGTTGATCCGCTGATCGCACTTCGACACGAGTAGCAACTATGTGAACCTTTCGATGGCAGTTGGAAACTCGTTGATTCCCAAGCTGCGGTAGGAGCGGCATCTGCGGCACAGGTCGCTCCTAACGGAGCTTGGAAGCCGATGGCGACGGCGTTCTATAAACAGGTCGCTCCTACAGAGCGAATGGGCCTGCCAACTTTTCCGCCGACTTCTCAAACTGGAGTACGAAACATGAACATCTTCCACTGGAAACACCGCAAAGACGAAGAACTCAACGCCGAGATTCAAACCCATCTCAACGAAGCGATTCGTGAACGAATGGAACGCGGCGAATCTGCCGAAGAAGCGCGGCGCAATGCACAACGCGAATTCGGCAATGTGGGCTTGGTCAAGGAAGCCAGGCAAGAGATGTGGGGCAAGGCTTCGCTGATGAGCGTCGCTATGCTGATCTTCGTTATCACCTGCTCAAGCTCTCGTCCTCTCATTCGGCCACTTCCTGGCAGGGGGCTTCGCTGAGCGGATAAAAAAACCAAAACGTTGACAAAATCAAGACTGGTTTTTATCATCCGGCTCGTGTCTGTTTCCGCCGTAGAAAACATTCTGAAAGAATCACGTAGCGCCATACTCGACCTGTTGAAAATCAACGGAGCGATGAGTGTCGAACAGTTGGCGCAATCGCTGGCTGTGTCAAAAGTGTGCATCCGGCGACATTTAAGCTTGTTGGAAAGCGACGGCATCGTTTCTTTCGAGCAGGAAAAACACGAGCGCGGACGTCCAAGGTTCATTTACCGATTGACGGAAAAAGCGCGTTGCCTGTTTCCGCATCTGTACGACGAATTTGCCAAAGAGGTATTGGTTCATTTGCAACGGCAGTTTGGCGAAGAGGCATTGCTGAAAGTATTGAGTGCGCGGGCGGATGAATTAATCGCGCAGTTGAAAGGTCAGCTTGCCGAATTGAGTTTCAACGAGCGCGTCAGAGAATTGACGAAAGTCGTCAATGCCAAAGGCTATCTGGCGGAAGCTCGCAAGATGAAAGACGGTAGTTACCGTTTGCGTCAGCGCAATTGCCCGACAGAAGCAGTCGCCGTGGCGTATCCTCATGTTTGCGAAGAAGAGATTCGTGTTTACCGCGAAGCTCTGGGCTGCGAAATCATCCGCGAATGCCGAATAGCCGACGGCGCCCAACAATGCGAATACCGAATCGTTCCGGCGAAACTGACACAGATTTCAAGGAAGTCGAAAATTTGAAATGACCGAAACTGCAACTCAAGAAATTACAGAAGAAATAGTCCTAAACGCTTTGCGGGCGGTGAAAGACCCTGACCTGCACAAAGACATCGTGACGCTGAACATGATCCGCGACGTTGCTATTTGCGGAGGCATTGTGGGTTTTCGGTTTGTGCTGACTACGCCTGCTTGTCCGGTGCGCGATCAACTGAAGTTCGAAGCCGAAAAAGCCGTGATGGGTGTGCCGGGCGTTGAGCGCGTTGAAGTCAAAATGGACGCCGAAGTTCCGAAGGCGCGCGGTTCGCTGGACAAAGCTGAAATCGCCGGAATCAATCACATTATTGCGGTGACTTCTGGCAAAGGCGGCGTCGGCAAATCCACTGTCGCGGTGAACCTGGCGGTTTCGCTTGGTTTGATGGGCGCGCGGGTTGGCATTGTGGATACAGACATTTATGGCCCGAATGTTCCGATCATGATGGGCGGGCGCGATATGCCTATGGTGCGCGGCGACAAAATCATTCCGCCTGTTTATCACGGGGTGAAAACCATGAGCATCGGCTTGCTGAATCCCGGCGACAAAGCCGTTGTCTGGCGCGGCCCAATGCTGACTTAGGCGGTGTCGCAATTTTTGCGGCAAGTCGAATGGGGCGAATTGGATTATCTGGTCGTAGACATGCCGCCGGGAACCGGCGACGTGCAATTGAGTCTGGCGCAGATGGTTTCCATTGCCGGAGCCGTTTTAGTGACAACACCGCAGGAAGTTGCGCTGAGCGATGTTCGCAAGGCTTACAACATGTTCGAGCAGTTGAATGTGCCCATGCTGGGCGTGGTTGAAAACATGAGTTATTTCGAGTGCGCTCACGGAGAAAAGTATTTTATCTTCGGCAACGGCGGCGGCGAATCGCTGGCAGGGAATTTTGACATTCCGTTTCTCGGCGCGGTTCCGATTGCCGTCAGCATTCGTGAAGGCGGTGACTTGGGCGTGCCAATTGTTATCAGCCAACCGGACAGCCCCCAGGCAAAGGCGCTTACCCACGTCGCGCAAAATGTTGCGGCTCAGGTAAGCATTGCGGCGATCAAAGCCAACAAGGCTTTGCCGGTTTTGAATTTGAAAAAGTAATTTGACGCTGTTTGTAACTGTGACTATCTTTCGTCTGGCGGCGATGTTGATAGATGCAATTATCTTTAACCCAAGGCGGGCGAAACGTCTGCCGGAATTTCCTCTAGGAGAATGGATCATGAATCTGACCTTGACTGAAAATGCTGTTAGCGAAGTGCGAAAGTTTATTGAATCTGAAAATGTCGGAACCGATGGCGGCTTGCGCGTGCGTGTTGTGCCGGGCGGATGTTCTGGTTTTCAGTACGGTATGAATATCGAAGAAGCTCCTCAAGCCACCGACGAAGTTCTTGAAACCGCCGGCCTGAAAGTGTTTGTGGATATGTTTAGCGCCCAATACCTGGAAAACGTGCAGATTGATTACGTCAACAGCGTGATGGGATCGGGCTTTACCTTCAACAATCCGAATGCTTCGGGTGGTTGTGGTTGCGGCAGTTCGTTTTCTGCTTAAGCAAAAGGTTGAAGAGGAAAAGGCTCTTGGCGATTGCCGAGAGCCTTTTTTACTGAAAAATCTTATCAGTAATCATTCTTATTATTGACAGAATATAGGCTGATGCCTAAGATGCTCCGTGTTATCCCAAGATGAATTTACGAAACACAAAACAACGTCAGGCGGTTCTCGATGCCATTGAAACTCATGGCGGGCATCTGACGGCGGAAGAGGTTTACAAAATCGTCAAACGCCGGCATCCGATGCTCAGTCTTGGGACGGTCTATCGCAATCTGCGTGTATTGATTGAGCAGGGAGTAGTGCGCGAACTCGATTTCGGAATGGCCATCACCTATTTTGAAACTACCAAAGACACGCACTACCACTTGGTTTGCCGAATTTGCAGTGGGATCGTTGATGTCGAAATGGAACTAGAACAGAAGCTGATGAAACTGGTCGAACAGGCCAGCGGAGTCGGTGGTTTTCAGATTGAAAATCACCGATTGGATTTTGTAGGCATTTGCGAAGCTTGCCAGATTAAACCTGTGCGAGCCGCCAAACAGATACGAACGCTCAGAGCGCGGTAACTATTCTTTTTCAACTTACATTTTGGAGAAATCACATGCCGGTTCTTAAAGGATCGAAAACGCATGAGAACTTGAAACAGGCTTTTGCCGGTGAAGCCCAGGCTAACCGGCGTTATCTATATTTTGCGCGTCAGGCAGATATCGAAGGTTATCCCGACATCGCTGGTTTGTTCCGCGACACTGCCGAAGGAGAAGCCGGCCATGCTCACGGGCATCTGGATTTTTTGAAGGAAGTCGGCGATCCGGTAACAGGGGAACCGCTTGATGGCACCGCAGCCAATCTGAAGGCCGCGATTGCCGGCGAAACATACGAATATACGGAAATGTATCCCGGCTTTGCCCGCGTTGCGCGCGAAGAAGGATTTGAAGAAATCGCAGAATGGTTTGAAACGCTGGCGCGCGCCGAACGCTCGCACGCCGGACGGTTTCAAAAAGGATTCGACTCACTTGGCTAGACGTGCGTCTGGCTGTGCAAACAAAAACGCCTTCAGCAATTTTCCGAAGTTGGCACTACTGAAATTGCTAAAGGCGTCAGGATAAACCCGTCTTGGATTTATCGTTTCTGGCACGATTGCCCGTGGCCGGTGGCCATTGGCTTTCTTGTCAGAAAGGGGCGGTATGGTAAACAGGGCACTACGCTTAGTCAAAAGCTGCGGTGTTCGCTGCAGAAACCGCCGATCAGGCTGCCCCGAATGGCGAGGTTGTTGAACTCCAATGACGGCAGATCAAGCACCAGGTAAATACTGCGATGCTGTCCATTAAACTTATAAAGCTGAACGGAGCTTCCGTTCGATCAAGGAGAAGTCAATGAACAAGAATCTGAAGATGCTGCTCGCCGCTTTTGCGGTCGCCGCACTATCGTTGGTGTCAACGTATGAAGCTAATGCTCAGTCCCCACAGTTCTGGTGGCCTGAACAACTCGACCTTACGCCGCTTCGGCAGCACGGTGCTGCGTCCAACCCAATGGGAGAAAAGTTCGATTACGCCAAAGAATTTGCCAAACTCGATCTCAATGCCGTCAAAGCGGACATCAAAAAAGTCCTGACGACATCGCAAGCCTGGTGGCCAGCCGATTATGGAAACTACGGGCCGTTCTTCATCCGCATGGCCTGGCACAGCGCCGGAACTTACCGCGTGGCTGACGGTCGCGGAGGCGCCGGTGGCGGCCAACAACGCTTTGAACCGCTAAACAGTTGGCCGGACAACGGCAATCTGGACAAAGCGCGTCGTCTGCTGTGGCCGATCAAACAGAAATACGGCCAGAAGATTTCCTGGGCTGATTTGATGGTTTTGGCCGGAAATGTCTCCATCGAATCAATGGGATTGAAGACTTACGGTTTTGCCGGTGGCCGCGAAGACGATTGGGTTCCTGACACGGTTTATTGGGGGCCGGAAAAGAAATGGCTCGACGATCAACGTTACAGCGGAGACCGCAAACTCATGAATCCGCTGGCCGCCGTGCAAATGGGTTTGATTTACGTGAATCCCGAAGGCCCGAACGGAAAGCCCGATCCGCTGGCTGCGGCCAGAGACATCCGCGATACCTTTGGACGAATGGCGATGAACGACGAAGAGACGGTGGCGCTAATTGCTGGCGGTCATACTTTCGGCAAAGCGCATGGTGCATACAATCCGGGCAATTGCACGGGACCCGAACCTGCCGCCGCCAAAGTTGAAGAACAAGGTTTCGGCTGGACGAACAAATGCGGCAAGGGCAATGCGGGCGACACCGTGACAAGCGGATTGGAAGGCGCGTGGACTTCCACGCCGACCGCCTGGAGTTCGGAGTATTTGGCCAACCTGTTTGCTTATGATTGGGTGCAAACCAAGAGTCCTGCCGGAGCGACCCAATGGATTCCGGCGAATGGTCAAGGCGCGAACCTTGTACCGGACGCGCACGACAAAACAAAACGGCATGCGCCGATCATGTTCACCACCGACCTGGCGCTGAAATTCGATCCGAGTTATCAGAAAATCGCCAAACGCTTTCTGGAAAATCAGGAAGAATTCAATCTGGCGTTTGCCAAAGCCTGGTTCAAGCTGACGCACCGCGACTTGGGGCCGCGTTCGCGTTATCTCGGAATCGAAGTTCCGAAAGAAGACTTGAGCTGGCAAGACCCGCTTCCTAAAGTCGCGGCTAAGCAGATTGATGCGAAGGACATTGCGGCTCTGAAAGCCAAAATCCTTGCTTCGGGTTTGACTGGTTCGGAATTGGTCAGAACGGCTTGGGCTTCGGCGGCCACATTCCGCGGCACGGACATGCGCGGCGGAGCGAACGGCGCGCGCGTTCGTCTTGCGCCGCAGAAGGATTGGGAAGTCAACAATCCGGCTGAACTGAACAAAGTTTTGCAGAAACTGGAAAGCATTCAGAAAGATTTCAATCGCACGGCAATCGGCGGAAAGAAAGCGTCACTTGCCGATCTGATTGTGCTGGGCGGCGGCGCTGCCATCGAACAAGCTGCGAAGAAGGCCGGATACACAGTTCAAGTGCCTTTTACGCCGGGGCGTGTGGACGCTTCGGAAGCGCAAACTGACGTGATGTCGTTCACTCCGCTGGAACCGACCGCTGATGGTTTCCGAAACTACTTCAGCAAAGGTGAACGCCTTTCACCGGCGGTTATGCTTGTAGAGAAAGCAAATCTGTTGACGCTTTCCGTCCCTGAAATGACCGTGCTGGTCGGTGGACTGCGCGTGTTGAATGCCAACGCCGGTGACGCGAAACACGGAGTGTTTACCGATAAGCCGGGAACGTTGACGAATGATTTCTTCGTCAACCTGCTCGATATGTCCACCAAGTGGAGCAAGTCTTCCACGTCCGATGGCATTTACGAAGGCGCTGACCGCGCGACCGGCAAAGCCAGGTGGACGGCGACCCCCGTTGATCTGATCTTCGGCTCGAACTCCGAGTTGCGTGCCGTGGCTGAGTTTTACGCCGAATCCGACAGCAAAGAGAAGTTCGTCAAAGACTTCGTTAAGGCGTGGGCCAAGGTGATGAACCTTGACCGTTTCGATCTGTACTAAATGTGATTGGTGAATGGCAGTTGGTCGTTGAGCAAATGACCAACTGCCAACTGCCAGCCACCAACTGCCAGCCACCAGCTACCGATTCCACCTTGCCGCTTCTGCGGACTTTCGATATAACACCTCTGCAATCCTGACTTACCAATCAAATGCTGACATTACTGACTTGCGGCGCAAACGTCCGAAGTTGCGCTGAACTTAAACTAAAGACTGCTTGCGCGAGCCTTTTTGCGGTTGGCGCGGAACAACCACAGGAGCGAGTATGAGATTTGCTATTTGGCAACGCTGGATGACAAAAACTTTGTTTGTGTGCTTCGCGGCTTTCGCCGTATTGGCGGTGGCCTGCGACAACAAACCCGTAGAACCTGTTTCGACTTACACGCCGGAACTTCTGCCAATTCCGGCTGGTTTGGAAAAACTGGAGCCGATGGCGATTCCGTCCGGCAATCCGATGACGTCGGAAAAAGTGGCGCTCGGTCGCCAGTTGTTTTTTGATAAACGATTGAGCGTGGACGGTTCGCGTTCGTGTTATTCGTGCCACGTTTGCGAAAAAGGCCTGACCGACGGTTTGCCCAAAGCCATCGGCCCCGGCAACAAGACGTTGGCACGCAGCAGCCCGACTCTGTGGAACATCGGCTACCACAAAGAGTATTACTGGGACGGGCGCAGTAAATCGCTCGAAGCTCAGGCCAAAGCCGCCTGGCAAGGCGGCAACATGGGCGCGAAAGATCACGAAGCTGAAATCGTCGGCAAGATCAACGCTGTCGCGGGTTACAAAGCCCAGTTTCAGAAAGTCTTCGGCAAAGAAGCCGATCAGGACAACATCTTCCAGGCGATTGCGGCTTACGAACGCACTATCATCAATGGCAACGACGAAACTCCGTTCGACCGCTGGCAGGTCAAAGGCGACCAAAACGCCGTCAGCGATCAGGTCAAACGCGGCTACGAAGTTTTCAAATCAGCCAATTGCAACAAATGCCACGATGGCCATTTGTTCACCGATCAGCAATTCCACAACGTAGGCATCGGCATGGACGCGCCCGAAGACAAGCTCGATAAAGGTCGCGTTGCTGCGTTGAAGGATTTGAAAGACGACGATCCTGAAAAGCTGAAATGGACGGGAGCGTTCAAAACCCCTACGTTGCGTGACGTGGCGAAATCGGCTCCGTACTTCCACGACGGCAGCGCGGCTACTCTGGAAGAAGCAGTTGAAATCATGACCGGCGGCGGCAAACCGAATAAGTTTTTGGACAAAGCCAACTTGAAGAAAGCCAACCTGACTCCGGCGCAAAAAGAAGACTTGATCGCCTTCTTGAAATCGCTGAGCACAGACAAGTGCAACGTGACTGAGCCGAAGTTGCCGTAGTTTGCAGCGAAAGTGGACAGGATTTACTGGATTCAACAGGATGAAGCGCATCCTGAAAAATTCTGTTGGCAACTGTTCAGCCTTACCGCCGCGTCAGCGGCGATTGAATTTAGATACTGTCTCGAAAGTCAACCCGCAAAAACGAGATCCGGGTTAAACGAGCAATTATTTTTCAAGACGCCGAAGGCCTGATGCAGCAATTTTCGCATCGCGGCGCAGACAATTTGCATTGAGGTCTTGCCGT
>JANRKX010000047.1:0-52659 GCA_033763255.1 Acidobacteriota bacterium
ACGGCAAGACCTCAATGCAAATTGTCTGCGCCGCGATGCGAAAATTGCTGCATCAGGCCTTCGGCGTCTTGAAAAATAATTGCTCGTTTAACCCGGATCTCGTTTTTGCGGGTTGACTTTCGAGACAGTATCTAAATTCAAGCGCCGCTAGCGCGGCGGAGAAGCTGAGCAATCACAAATTCTCAATGGTGTTCCAGCTTAATCAAATGAACGATCACGTCGTTCGCGCCGGAAACGCGAGTAGCTTTTTCCGTTTCGTCTTTGGCGATGGTCGCCGGTGACGCCGAATGTTTGGCGATCAAATCGCGCACCGAAAGAATTTGTTCCGGGTTGCTGATTTGGCCTTTGTCGTTGGGATTGGCCAGCGATTTCAGAATTTCCAGTTCGGGCAATCGTTTGGATGACCAGATCAGCCACAACTTTTCCGTTCCCTGATCTTTGTCGAAAACGAATCCATCGCCGACTTCGGGAATGTTGATTTGCTGATTGGCGACAAGCTCCGATTTGCCGCCGTTCGCCGTTGGCGAAGGAAACAGCGTGACGAAATCCGGCAAACCATTCACCGGTTCGGGCGCTTCGTTGATGATGTACAACGAACCGGCGCGAACCGTGCCGACATTCAATTGCACGTGGTAATCGCTTTCGAAAATCATCTCGCCCGCCAGCCGAAACGGCGTTTGGAACGGTTTGCCGTCGCGGTATTTCTGCACCATCACCCAGTAATTGAACGCGGGCGTGACAGGTCTTGGCGGCGGATTGACGACAGTCGGTTTGGGGCGAAACAGCATCCACCCGGCGACGGCCAGCACAACAACGGCGGCAATGGCGACAATCCATTTCGCAGACGAAGCGACCGGTTGACCGTCTGAACGAATGCGCGTGGCGTCGTGAGCCGTTGGGCGGGCTTCCGCTGATATGGTAGCGGCTCCGAATTGCATCGTTGGAGCTTCGGAATCGGAAATTGGCCTGTCTTCACCGATCAAGGCTGCGGCCAGGTCTTCGGCAAAATCTTGAACCGTTTTGTATCGGTCTTGAGCGTTGAACGACAGGGCTTTTAACAGAGCGGCTTCAGCGGCTGCGGGCAGATTTCGGCGAAGCTCGGATGGTTTGGTGATTGCGCCTTCGCGTTGGAGTTCGTACAAATCAACGGCTGAACCTGCTTTGAACGGCGGACGCCCGGTCAGCATTTCATACGCCACCGCGCCCAAACCGTAAATGTCGCTTTCGGCAATCGGCTTGCCGCGCAATTGTTCGGGAGCCATGTACGGCGGAGTTCCCGCAATCCATGTGATTTCGGCGTCGGTGGCAACTTCGGAGGCTTTGACGCGAGCTACGCCGAAATCAATCAACTTGACCTGCTGCCTGCCGCCGCCGATTTCTTCGAGCATGACGTTTTCGGGTTTCAGGTCGCGGTGATAAACGCCTTTTTCGTGCGCCGCTGCCAACGCCTGTCCCATTTGGCGAACGATCGCGCCAACGCGGTCGAAATCCATGCCTTGCTGAATCATTACCGACCGCAGCGTCTCGCCTTCGACAAACTGCATGACCAGAAACGGTTTGCCGTCTGGCATTTCGCCCGTGTCCAACACGCCTACGACACCGGGATGATTGATGCGCGCCAGCGCCTCGATTTCCTGTTTGAACTTCTTTTGGAACCAGGCGTCGTAATGCTGCTCTCCGCGTTCGGCGATCAAGACCTTGATGACTACCGCGCGATTGAGCAACTGTTTGTCGCGCGCCAAAAACACCAATCCCAATCCGCCGCGCCCCAGCACGCGCTCGATCAAATAGCGGTCTTTCAGCACCAGCCCCAGATATTCATTCGACGCGCCGGAACCCGCCAGCGTCGCAGTTGGTTTGTCGTTTTCCATGTGTTCGTCAGGTCAACGCCGCCGCGCGCTCTTTGTATTGGCGAGCTTTGGCGAAGTCTTGTTCGTAAAGTTTTGAAAACGCGCGAGCGCAATTCGTGTGAGGCGAAGCAGATGACGTTGCCAACTCGACGATCTTTTGAGCGTCAGCGTGGTCATCGGCGGCAGCGCCAGCCGTTTGCAATAAACGCAGCGCGACCCAAAGCGAGAGAATGATTCCGGCACGCGCTTTCAGCAAATCTTCACGCGTGTCCAATTCAAACAGATCAATTGTCACTCTGGCGCGGCGGTATCGGTCACCGCGTTTGAACTTCGGCACCGGCAGAAACCCTTCAAAGGTAATCAACTCTTCAGGATCGTCGTCCAGTTCTCCAATCGGATAAACCAGCAAAGGCTTTTCCGCTTTCAATGTTGTGAACTTCTCCGAATTCAGTTTACGAGCCGCCAGCACCGGAAAGTAATTGACCTTCAGAATCGAATTACAGGTTTTGCAGGCTGTCGTGTAATTGAAAATGTTGTACGCCAGCAGGTAATACCCCGTTTCCGAAGCGTCACCGGTCGCAAAGCTGTAACTCAAACTCGCGCCTTCCGCAGGCCATGCTTTGACAGAACTTTTCGGGCGGAAATGCTCCACGTCGTGTTCGATGCGGCTGCGCCGGTCATGACCGAACGACCGTTCGCAATAGGCGCACTTGTTTTGCTGAAGCCGAATGTAGGCTGCCTTGATCTCGCTCCACGAATTTCGGCTGGCAGGTTCGTTGAACCCTCCGGCGGCGCGAAAGGCGTCGGTTTTTTGTCGAGCCTTGTCCAACCAGCCACGCTTTTCGCGTTCAACGGCGGCTTCCAGTTCAGCTTGGGTAATCGGATAACGAATCATTTTGGTCTGGCTTTGGCTTTTTTCGTCGCAGCCTTCTTCGCCACTTTGGATTTTGCTGTTTTGACAGGTTTGCCATTGGCTGGACTGCCGTTGCTGTGTCCGGCCAGCTTTTCCATGTACGCCAGCGCGGCTTTCACATCGCCCTTTCCGGCTTTGATCGAAAGCTCTTTCAGTTCGTCTACAAACGGCTCGGCGCGTGTCGTTCGCAATTTGAAATACGAACTCAGCAGGACTTCGTCGGCGCTGAGACCGTAAATGTGTTCGTCGTATTGCTTAACCACCGAATCGCCGGTTTCCGTTGTTTCCATCACGAAGATGTTTTCGCGGTTCAGCGACCCAGCGACAATCGGGCTGTGCGTGGTAAAGATGAACTGCAAATTCGGTAGCGCCACCGAAATTCTTGGGATCACCGACCGCTGCCATTCCGGGTGCAGATGCAGATCAATCTCATCCACCATGACGATGCCGCAAATATCAGCGATTTTTGTTTCGCCTGAGGCAGTCAGACAAATGTGATAAAGCAGGTCGGCAATCCAGCCAATGTAAGATTGATAGCCATCCGACAGCGCGCTGAAGACAGTTTTCAGCCCTTCAACCTCAAACAGGTATTCACCATCCAGAAACTCTCCGTTAAAACTCGCACCTTCGGGTAGCAAATCGTTGAGGAGATGGATTACTTGCTTGGATAAACTCGGTTTCTTTTGAGGTAGCCACAGACTAAGAGGGATCAATGAAATTTGGCTTTCAAACAACCCGGCGACACGCTCATAACGGAGCAATCTTGATCTACGGCGAGCACCAGGGTCGAGTTTTTCCGGGTACTCAACTCGACGAGTCGCACCGTAACCCAAAACCAGAAATGATGGCGATTTGTCCTCGAACATTCGTGACCAGAAAGGAGGGGCCTTGGAATAATGTGGCGGTGGCAAGGACATAAGGGCTTCATGGCTACCTGTTCGAGCAATCATTACTTTCATTGGCCAGATGGAGTTTGAGTCAATCGAGCTTTCAATGTCTTGAGAATGCAGTGTCAAATTTGCAGAAACTTCTGCACGTTTCTCCTCACCATTTGTTGTGTTTGTTTGGCGTACGAGCCAGTACGGAACAAAACCGGATTGCGGGATAATAGGCGCTAGTACAGCCAGAGCGACTGCCTTCAACACAGTTGTTTTGCCCGCCCCGTTGTTGCCGAGCAGCAAGTTGATGTTCGGCAACTTAGGTGGATGTTTCTGCTCTCGCCCCGGATACTGAAATTCCAGATCGGTTTCTTCAAAACAACGAAAGCTTTTGATTTTTATCGAAGTGACGTACAAGTCGCCTCCTGCTCAAGACGTTTTTGCCGATTATTTTGCCGAAGCTCTGGCCGCGCTGGCCGCTGCGGCTTTTTCGCCGGGGCGATAAGCCGTTTCCAGATTTGCTTTGATTTCGTCTAGCGTGAAGTAGGCCGGCTTGAACTGCATCTTCGAGTAAAGCTCGGCCTGGTCGAAGTAATGTTTCGAGTTTGGATCGTGCGATTGGCCGAATTGCAGCAGCGAACGCGCCTGCGGTTTGGCTCCGAATTCGATCACGCTGACAAACGAATGGCCGACGATGCCGTAACGTCGTTTTTGTCCGCGCGCTTCTGGCGAATAAAAGTTGAACACTATGCCGATGGGGTCGCCGGGGCCACCGGCGACGGGGAAACTGGTTTTGTCGTCGCTGAATGGTTCGACCGTGCCGCTGGTGTGAACGCGCTGGATGCGATTGAAGTCGCCCCAGGCGACTTTCCACGTGCCCCACTTTTTGGCGATTTGTTCGTTGACGACGAATTCCAGAATGTCTACGTCGGGGAACGGGCGGCCTTTGGTCAGTTGAGCGGCCTGCGGTTGCGTGCGGGCGTAAGCCCACAACGTGAACACCGTCATCGCCGCCGAATCGAACGTGCTGACGCCGTTCCAGGCTTTCAGTTCGGCAATCACCGGAGCCAGCTTTTCGGCTTTGGCCGGTTCAGCGGCTTTCATCTTGTCGAATTCAGCGGCGAGTTGCGGAATCAACCGTTCGGCTTCGATGACGCGCGTGTCGAACGCGGCTTTCGCCCAGTCTTCAAAACTGAATTTAGCGCGCTCGCTCAACAATCGGCGCGAAATGCGCGAACGCGGATTGTCTTTTTCGCCGACCATGTATTTGGGGAACTTCGCGCCGTCCGGGTTGCCGTCTTTGCCAAACTCTTCGCCCGAAGCCAGCAGCGGCGTGGCGTTGCAGTTCTGCGCCCAGCCCGAAGCCGGGTTCAACACTTGCGGCAATTCTTCCAGCGAATGATAACCCTGCCATTCCGTGCCGGGATCGCTGCCGTCAACCGGTTTCGTCCAATCGTATTTCTGATCGCGTTTCGGCACGGCGCCGTAGTAGATGTAAAAGATGTTGCCTTCCTTGTCGGCGTACATGGTGTTGAACATAGGCACTTTCAAACCGGCCATCGCCGCTTTGAATTCGGCCAGATTTTTCGCCTTGCCCATCTTGTAGCGTTGCTCCAAAGCTCCGCCAGCGTTTTCCCACGCAGCCATTCTGACGGCCATCGGTTTGCCACCGCGCACGGCGGCGATGGCTCCGTGATGCGTCTTTCGCATCTTGAAGGTGCGATCCACTACGCCAGCGTCGGTTTTGACCTTGATGGTTTCTGTCCACTCAGTCGCTGTGCGATAGCCGTTGCCGTATTTGTAATTCAACGGATTGGTTGCGTCGTCGAATTTCTCTTCCCAAGCATCAATGACGTCCGGGTTGTTGACCGTGTGGCTCCAGCCCAGATTGTCGTTGTGGCCAAGCGTGGGGAACGGCGAACCGGGAAACGAAGCGCCGGACATATTCCAACCGCTGTCGCTGTGAACGTGGCCTTCGATCCATTGGCCTGGCCCAAAAAACGGCTGGTGCGGATTGACGAACAACATGGCTCGACCGGACGCGGATTTTTTCGGCATCACCGCCCAGGTGTTCGATCCAATTTGTTCGGCGGCTGTCGGATCATTAGCAAACATCTCAGCCGGAGAATCAGCGATCAAGTTTTCTTCTCCCTGTCCCCCCGTCTCTCTTTCTCCCCGTCCCGCAGTCTTCGCTCCCACTTCCACCACAGAAGCGCGAAGCTCTGTCGAGTTGAATCCCAAACGGCGGAAGATGAACAATTGGTATTGAGCAAAGCGATTGAAGGCCAGCACGTGCCACGGCTCGAATCGCGTAATCAGCCGAGGTTTGACCTGCGGGTTCTTTTCCAAAAAGTAATTCAGTCCGTCGGCGGTGGCGTCGCACATGTCTTTGGACGCTTTGCTCAAGCTGGCGTAATCGCTTTGCGCCAGCCGATTGATTTCCAGTTGGCGGTTCAAGATGTCGGATTCCAGCGCGCGACCTGTGTTGCCGGAGCCAGCGGTTAGCACACCGTTTTCGCCGTACACTTCGGCGGCGCGGCCAATGGCTTGAATGTAGCTGTCTTCGATCTGCCAGAAATTGTCTTCGGCTTGGGCATACATAAAGCCGAACATGACGCTGTAATCTGTCGGCCCGTACACGTGCGGAACTCCCCACTTGTCGCGGTAAATGGTGACGGACTTGGCGATTTTTTCGACCGAAGTTTTGGCAGTGTCTTTGGCTTGCGAGGTGTGGACAAGCTGCCCTTGCAACGCAAAGGCGAACACAAAAAGAACGAACAGCGAGACGCGAACGAGATGGAATCTTTTCATCGGCTCTCTCCTGAATTTGGCGGTGATGGTGATGGATTGCGTGAACGCGAAGCCGGAGTTTAGCACGAGCTTCTTTGGAATCACCATTCAGCGGCGGCGTTGACTGCGTGGAATTGCCAAGCGTCGCGGCGGGATTTTCCCAAAGCTTGGGGAATTCCCACCAGACAAGGGGTGCAAGCCGGGCTAAGTTCTGACTTTGGCAAAGGCACATGGATTGCAGCCGACTTGGGCGAAGTTCATTTTTTTATCTTGAGCGACGAACGTTCAGGAAAACGTCATTTGAAAACCCAGGAGGTTGTTATGCGTCGTCTATTGATCGCAATTTTAGTCGGTGCTATGGCTGCGGCGATTGCCGTGGCGGTTTCAGCCGGAAATGCTCCGAAAAAGGAAAGCGCCGTGGTTGAATTTGCCAACACCGTTAAGCTGACCAACGTTTTGCTGCGAGGGCAGTACCTGATTGTTCACGACGAAGAGCGAATGGCGAAGGGAGAAGCTTGCACGTATGTTTACAAAGGCAAAATCGAAAATGCCGACAAGCTGGTCACTTCGTTTCACTGCACACACATGGATCGCGTGAAAACGGACAAGATTCGAATCTCGTATTCCAGTTACGGCGGCAAACC
This sequence comes from Acidobacteriota bacterium, assembly GCA_033763255.1. Taxonomy (GTDB): domain Bacteria; phylum Acidobacteriota; class Blastocatellia; order RBC074; family RBC074; genus RBC074. The sequence goes on from JANRKX010000047.1 coordinate 7,076, forward strand.
TTATGAAACGCCGGAAATTGTCGAGATTCAGTTTGCAAACAGTGCCGACGGCCATCGCGTTCCCGGTAAATAAGTTCATCGGTTACGCCTGGTTATTCGTCGGTCCCTCCTTGCGCCAGACGTAGACCGGAAAAAACAGCCCCTGTCATCGCAATGATGGCAGGGGCTGTTTTTTGATGTGTACGGCAAGGCGCATTCACCACAGTCGGAGACGGCAGCGCTGACTCCGCACTCAACAGCGAAAGCAATGCAGATTTTTCAGTGAACCGGCAAGCGCAATTTCGCTTCACAACCTTTTGCGTTTGAGCGGTTTTCCAGAGTCAGAATACCGCCGTGGCCTTCGGCGATTTGGCGACTGAGCGCAAGGCCGATGCCGGAACCGCCCAGCTTCGTCGTAAAAAACGGTACGAACAGATTGGAAGTGTTCGACAATCCATAGCCTTCGTCTTCGACAGAAATTTCCAAAAAGCCATTGTTTACGTGCCAGCCAACGCTGACACCGCCGCCGGTTTGCGTGGTGGCGTCAACCGCATTGCGAACCAGGTTAATCAGCAATTGTTCCAATTGATCGCGGTCGCCTTGGATGGTCAGTTCAGGGCCGGGCAACAGTTCCACTTTCATTCGCGTTTCCAACCCGGCAACTTGACGAATCCAACTGCCAACATCCATCGGTTGCAATTCCGGTCGCGGCAGTTTGGCCAGAATCGCATAAGCAGTCATAAATCGGTTCAACGATTCGGCGCGCGTCGAAATCACAGACAAACCGCGCACCATGTCTTCTTCAAAATCCGCTGGCCAATTTCCAGGCTCAGGATTTTTGGCCAGCATGTTTTCCAAACTACGCGCAATGGATTTGATCGGCGTCAACGAGTTGTTCAGTTCGTGGCCGAGCACGCGCACCAATCGTTGCCACGCCAGCCGTTCTTCTTCGCGCAAGGCGCGACTCAAATCGGCGATGACCACCAGTTGATGCGGCTTGCCGTCTTCGCGGAACGTGCTGCGGCGCAATCCCCAACGACTGGCGACGTTGCCAATGCCGCTGGGAAAAGTTCGTTGCAACGTGCGCGCAGCTTCGCCCGACAAACAATCCTGCATTCGCAACTCTTCGGCATTTTTTCCCAGCAGTTGCGCCGACGGACGATCCAGCAATTTTTCCGCCGCGCGATTCACCAATCGCAACTTTTGCTCGCTGTCGAAGGCGAACACAGCCAGATCAATTTCTTCCATCACGCGGCGCAACAAAGCCGTTGCTTCCATTGCGCCAAGCCGCTGAACTCGCAGGGTTGAACTGAGCGCGTTGACTTCGCGGACGACATCGCCGAGCGGGTCGTCTTTGTTGACCGCGCGACCACGAATCGAATAATCGCCTTCGCGCAAGGCGGCCAGCAGATTCGACAGCGTTTGTAACGGCATCACCACACGTTCACGCAAGGCATACGCGCAACCCAGCCAGAAACTGACGATGAAGACCGTCAACGTCCATTGCACTTTGGGCGTGTAATCGCCCGTCCACAACATGACCATCGCCACCAATGCGCCCGGAAAGCCGGTGAAAAACGCCAGCAGCCAGATGCGTTTATCGAAACTCAGTGGTTGCGCGTGAAACGGACGAGGCAGAGGCTTGACGTGAACGTGCGAGTCTCCGGCTTTGGTGGTTGGCTGCGGCAGGATCGAAAGCAGGTTTGGCCGGTCGGCATCAATCGGTTCGTATTCGCCAAAGATTCGCAAACCCAGAAGTTTCATAAGTTTGATTGTTTTACACAAAAGTAAGCCGTGCTACTTCATCGGGCGCGTCTTAGTCTCTATCCATTGCTGATTACATCTCAGGCAAAGCCATTGAACATCCATCAAGTGAATGCGCTCAAGGTATTTTTTGAAAAAGCCACGATCAAGCCTGGATTCGACCCACAGCATAATTGCCACCACACCCAAAATCGTGAATTCCACCAACGTCGAATCAATGCCCAGAAAAACCAGAACTGCAAGCGCGATGCCGACCACCCATGGAATCACCTTCCACAGAAGCTCATCGCTCCTGTAATGAGAAAGTAATGGATCTACTGGGCGAATGCTTTTCAGGTATTCGCCAAAGCCACTATCAAGCATTGCTTCTTCAATCGTCCCGATTCTGCCGACCTGCGGCCCTTTGCGGGGCAGAGAGTTTTTAGCCGAGTTCCTGAGCTTCACGTAATACTTTGAATAGAAGGCTAAGTGCGCTCGCCCGGTGTCCAAAGCAGCCTTATTGCCGCAAATCGGGCAAAGCTTTGTCTCCAGTTTGGGAGGTTTTCTGCCCATGTTTCATAAGCCGAATTTTTCCAGTCGCCGGTAAAGCGCGCTGCGGCTGAGTCCCAAGGCTTCCGCCGCTTTGCTGACGTTGCCGTCAAATCGCGCGAGCGTCTTTTTGATTAAGTAACACTCGACATCTTCCAGGCTCATTTCTTCCAGCCGCGCGGAGCTTTCCGATGATTGATACAGCCCCAAGTCGCTGGCTTTGACAATTGTTCCTTGCGCCATCAACACAGCGCGTTCGATGGCGTGATCGAGTTCGCGGACGTTGCCCGGCCATTGATGTTCGGTCAGGGCGCGTATCGCCGCGGCGTCGAAATCCGTCACCAGCTTTCGATAACGCGAGGCGTTCTGTTTCAGGAAGTGCGCGGCCAGCAACGGAATGTCTTCGCGGCGGTCGCGTACGGCGGGCAATCGGATTTCGACTGTGTTCAGGCGGAACAGTAAATCCTGGCGAAAGCGTCCGGCGGCGACTTCGGCGTTCAAATCGGCATTCGTCGCCGAGATGATTCGCACGTTTACCTTGCGAGTTTTGGATGAACCGACGCGCTCGAATTCGCCGGTTTCCAAAACGCGCAACAGTTTGGCCTGTTGCGGCAAAGAGATGTTGGCGATTTCATCCAGAAACAACGTGCCTTCGTCGGCCAGTTCAAAGCGGCCAACGCGGTCGGTTTTGGCGTCGGTGTAAGCGCCTTTGATGTGGCCGAAAAGTTCGCTTTCAAACACGCCTTCGGACAATCCGCCGACGTTGACTGTGACCAACGGTTTGTTGGCTCGGTGAGAAATCGAATGTAACACGCTGGCGACGACGCCTTTGCCTGTGCCGTTTTCTCCGGTGATAAGCACGTTCGCATCCGACGGGCCGACGCGAGCGATGACCTGCAAAACGGGTTGCATGCTCGGCGCTTCGGCAATCAACTTGGAGCGATGTTCGCTGCGGAGCAATTGGTTTTCGGCTTCCAGGCGTTGTCCTTTTCGCAAAGCCTGACCGAGTTCGATCTGCGTTCGCAAAATGCTAGTCAGCCGTTCGTTTTCCCAGGGCTTCTGGACGAAATCACGAGCGCCGCGCCGCATGGCTTCGACGGCCAAATCAACGCTGCCCCAGGCGGTCATGACTACGACGGGCAAGGAACTATCCATTGCTTGAAGCTGTGCCAACAGGTCAAGCCCTTCCTGTCCGGAAGTCGTATCTCGCGTATAATTCAAATCAATCAACGCGACATCGAATTCGTGCGTGTCTATCGCCGACAAAATTTGCGCTGGCGAAGCGGCGGTTTCGGCCTGAAAGCCTTCGCTTTTCAGTAACAGACGCAATGCTTCCAGCACGTCCGGTTGATCGTCTGCGATAAGAACTCTTGGTGATAAACCTACAAATTTCATTTGGTTTTGCCTGGCAACCTGATGTTACAATCCGCCCGCCTTCACGGCAGATTAATACTCATAAAAAGCGTCAAAGGAGATAAATTCGATGCAGGTCATTCAGCCCGAATTCAACGAATTACAAAGGCAAGTTAGCGATATGCGCGAACGTTTGTCCACAGCCGAAGGTCAAATCCTGCAACTCAATCGTGCGTCTTCCGACACATCACGCCAGACTATCTGGCAATTCGTGATCTTCACCATCACGATGGGGGCAATTCTTCTTGGCGGTTTGAACTATCAGACAAACGCGCTTCGCAATGAGTTCAACGCGCGTTTTGACAAAATTGAAACGCAAATCAATTCAGTGGAAAAGAGCCTCGGACAAACCGAAAGAAACCTAAACGCACGCTTCGAGGATTTGAAGCAGGAAGTTCGCAGTCGCAAATAATCTCATTCTTTCACCAGCCATCCGTCAGCCAGATTGATAATGCGATTGCCGTAAGTCGCGTTCACTTCCGAATGCGTCACCTGGACGATGGTCGTGCCTTCGTTATTCAGCCGTTTGAACATCTCCATAATTTCCTTGCCTTGCCCCGAATGCAGATTGCCAGTGGGTTCGTCGGCCAGAATGATTTTCGGATTGGCGATGACTGCGCGGGCGACGCCGACCAATTGCTGCTGGCCGCCGGAAAGTTGTGTCGGATACAAATCCTTTTTGCCTACGATATTGAACTTGTCCAACACGTCGCCAACGATGGCTTCGCGTTCAGACTTTTTGATGTCGCGGTAAGACAGCGGAATTTCCAGGTTTTCGTAAACGGTCAGATGATCCAACAGGTGATAGCTTTGGAACACAAAGCCGATGTTGCGATTGCGAATGTCGGCGCGGTCTTTCGGTTTCATTTTGTGGATGGCGTAATCGCCGAAATAATACTCTCCATCCCAGCCGGCGTCGTGCATGCCAATGATGTGCAGCAACGTGGATTTGCCAGCGCCGCTTGGCCCCATAATCGAAACGAACTCGCCTTCTTTGATTTCAATCGAAACGCGCCGCAGCACGTAATACTTTTGCAAACCTTGCGGATAATACTTTTCGATATTTTCCAAACGAATCATTTTCAAACTCCTTATTCACATCTAAGCGCAATCATCGGATCAACATTCGACGCTCTTCTTGCCGGAATCAAACAAGCCAGCAACACAACCGCCGCCAACAAAACTGAAACTCCGGCATAAGCCATTGCATCGTTGGGGCTGACTTCAAACAGGATTTTTCTCAGCAAGCGCGAAACTCCGAACGCAGCCAGCAAGCCAATGCCGATGCCGATGGCGGCGAGCTTCATTCCCTGAGCGATGACCATTCGCAACACGTCGCCGCGTTGAGCGCCCAACGCCAATCGAATGCCGATCTCTTGAGTGCGTTGCGTGACGACGTAATTCATCACACCGTAAATGCCGACGACGGCCAACACTATCGCTAATCCGGCAAAGACCATCAACAGTGTGGCAACGAATCGTTGCGGAGCGACCGAACGCGCGACCATTGTTTCCAGTGCCAGCGGGCGGCGAATCGGCTGATCGGGGTCAATGCTGTGAACGACCTGGCGAATGCTGTTAATCAAACTTTCCGGCGCAGCTTTGCCACGAACCACCAGCGTCATCCACGAATTCGGCATCTGAGCCGCAGGAATATAAAGCTCAGGGTTGAACTCATCGGTCAAATTCAACAACTTGACGTTGCCGATGATGCCGACGATTTCGCGCGAAACCGGTTTGCCGTACATCTGAACTTCTTCGGGCGAACCGACGGTCAATCGTTTGCCAATCGGGTTTTCATTCGGCCAATGTAGTTTTGCCAGTTGTTCATTGATGATGACGACACCTGCGCTGGTGCGGACATCGGCGTCGGTGAAATCTCGTCCGGCGCGAATCGGAATGCCAAGCGTTTTGAAATACTCCGAACTGATTTCGTGATTGTCAGCGTCTGGCGGATCGGTGTTCGGCGCAACGGGGCGACCTTCAATGTTGAAGGAAGTCGCTCTGCGTCCGTTGTTGAACGGCAGGATCGTCGTCAGCGAAGCGGTTTCGACGCCCGGCATTGCGCGGACGCCTTCCAACGCGCGGCGGAAAAAATCAGCCTGTTGCCAGGGGTCTTTGTATTTGGCGCGCGGCAAGCTGATGTCGGCTTTGATGACGTTTTCTGCGCGGAAGCCCGGATTGATTTCCAACACCTTCCAGAAACTTTTCAGCAACAATCCGGCAGTCACCAACAAAACCAGCGAAGCCGCGATTTCCAGCACGACCAATCCGTTGCGAATGACCGTCAGTTTGGCCGAACCCGAAGCCGAGCGTGAAGATTCACGCATCGCCTGACTTAAATTGGTTTTGGTCAGTTGCCAGGCGGGCAAGGCTCCAAAGACGATTCCGGTGACGACCGACATCAACATTGTGAAACCGACAACGATTCGATCAATCGAAATTTCGTCGGGATTCGGAACCGCGTCCGGGTTGATCTTAATCAGCCATTCCACCCCGAAAGCGGCCAGCAACAATCCCAACATTCCACCCAGCACGCCCAGCACCAGACTTTCGCTGAGCATCAGCCGAATCAAATTCCAGCGCGAAGCTCCGAGTGCCGCGCGAACTGAAATCTCTTTCCAGCGAACCGTCGCGCGTCCCAACAACAAACTGGCGACGTTGACGCAGGCAATCAACAACACCAACACGACAGCTCCGAACAGAATCCACAGCGGGCGCTCGATCTCGCCGACCAGTTCTTCGCGCAAGGAATTCAGTTTGAACCCGTTGTCTCTGTCTGTATTTGGATTTTCCCGCTCGATTTGCTTGGCGATGCCCATCGCTTCCGCCTGAGCTTGCGGATAACTGACGCCCGGTTTTAACCGCGCCATAGACTGCAAAAACGAAGTCCCGCGTTGGTATTTCGACAAATCCAGAGCCAGCGGTTTCCAAATTTCAATGCTGTCAGATGGAAAGTTGAATCCTTTCGGCATGACGCCAATCACGGCGAAGCTTTCGCCATTGAGTTGAATGTTGCTGCCGACAATTTCTTTGCCGCCGAATCGGCGCTGCCATAAACCGTAACTGATAACCGCGACCAGATTTTTGCCTGGCACGTCTTCTTCGGCTGTGAACCAGCGACCTTGCAGCGGCTGAACTCCGGCGACTTTGCCAAACTCCGCAGAAGCGTTGATGGCCGACAGCGATTCGGGGTTTCCGCCGCCGGTCAGCGCCGCGCTGGTGTAATGAAACGCCGCGTAATGTTCAAAGCTCTGATTGCGCGCGCGCAAGTCTGTGTAATTGTGCGGCGAAACGGAAAAGCGATTTTCGCCATTCGAATCGCTGGCCCAAACATAGGTGATGCGCTCGAAGTTCGGATACGGCATGGGCCGCAGCAACAAGGCATTGACCACGCTGAAGACGGCGGCGTTGGCTCCGATGCCCAAAGCCAACGTCAGCACTGCAATCAACGTGTAGCCGGGTTTTTTCCACAGCATTCGACAGCCGTATTTCAAATCTCTCAACAGGTTTTCCATCGTTCCTCCTATTCGTAACGAAGCGCGATCATCGGATCAACTTTGGCTGCTCGGCTGGCCGGAATGAAGCAGGCCAGCGCGACTACGATTCCCAACAATAAAGACACGCCAATGAACGCTACGGCATCGGTCGAACTAACGCCGTAAAGCAGATTAGCCAGCAACCGAGACAGCACAAAAGCCGCCAACAGACCAATTGCCATCCCAATGCCGGCGAGCTTCATTCCCTGCCGCAAGATCATCCGCAGCACGTCGCTGCGTTGAGCGCCCAGAGCCATGCGGATGCCTACTTCGCGCGTGCGCTGAGTCACCGAATAAGACATCACTCCGTAGATGCCGATTGCCGCCAACGCCAACGCCAGCAAACCAAAAGCTGCCAGCAACGAAGCTACCGCTCGTGCCGGAAACAGCGACAGGTTCATGTGTTCGCTCATGGTTTTCACGCCAGTCACCGGCAGATTCGGTTCCAAGTTGTGGATTTCGCTGACAATCGAACTCATGACTGTCTCCGGCTTAACCGTGGTGCGGACAACCATGCTGTTGAATGCCAACTGGCTGCCCAGAGGAAACCAGGCAAAGGCGCGTTGATCTTCGCCGATGTTCCAGTACTTGCCGTCTTTGGCGACTCCGGCAATTTCCCAGGGCTGACCTTCGGGGCGAGTGCGGAATCGTTTACCGAGCGCGCTTTCGTTGGGATTGGCTCCGGGAAAGAATTTGCGGGCAAATGTTTCGTTGACCACGACCGAGCGTGTTTTGCCATCCTGATCCAGTTGCGTCAGATCGCGCCCGGCCAGAATCGGAATGCCCATGGCTTCAAAATACTTCAACCCCACGCTGGCATTCATCGCGTTTGGAGCATTGACGCCGCGTTCAACAGGTTGCCCTTCAATCAGGATCGCAGTTGAGTTGAAATTCATGCTGAGCGGCATGAAATCCGTCAGCGAAACTGACTGAACTCCCGGCAGCGATTGAATGCGATCCAGCATTTGTCGGCGAAGCTGATTGCCCGGCTCAGTTTGATAACCCTGCAAGCTGAGGTCGAAGGACATTGTCAGCGAGTTTTCAGGATTGAATCCCGGATTCATTGTTTTCAGTTGTTGCAGCGCCCGCATGGTTAATCCGGCAGCAACCAGCAACAGCAACGATACGGCGATTTGCGCGACAACCAACGAACTTCGCAACCACGAACGGCGAACGCCCGATTGCGAAACAACGTCTTTCAGCGCCGAAACCAAATCAGGTTTGGTCGCCTGCATTGCCGGAACCAATCCGAACAAAACGCCTGTGATGACGGAAACGATCATCGAAAACACCAGCACTCGCCAATCCACGTGCAGTTCCAAAGTGATCGGAATGTCCGCCGGAGGCTTCAACCCGATCAACACGTCAATGATCCATCCGGCCAATAAAATCCCAGCCAGCCCGCCAACCACGGCCAGCAAAACGCTTTCGGTCAACAACTGTCGAATGATGCGCGCGCGGCTGGCTCCGATGGACAGGCGAATGGCGATTTCCTTGCTGCGTTCAGTGGCGCGCGCCAACAACAGATTCGCCAGATTCGTGCAGGCAATCAGCAAAACCAACGCGACCAATCCCATCAACGCAGCCGACACGCCCAGCATGCCGTTGCGGATTTGAGGTAAAACAAATCCCGGCGGAGTGAGCGTGATTTTCAGACCTTCGTTTTCATTCGGAAACTCTCTGGCAAGTTGTGCGGCCACCAGATTCAACGAAGCTTCGGCCTGTTTGGCGCTGACGCCCGATTTCAATCGCCCCACCATAAACATATTTTGGTTGCCACGACCGTCCAGCCAATCCGATTCAGGTTCGATCCAGCGTTGCATGGCAAACGGAACATAAACTTCCGGCGCATAAATGACCTCTGTGCCTTTGAATCCGGCGGGAGTCACGCCAACCACTTTGAACTTTTTGCCGTTGATCAGGATTTCGCTATCCACGATTCCGGCATTGCCGCCAAACCGTTTTTGCCATAACGAATAACTGATAACGGCAACCGGATGGCTCAATCGGGTTTTGTCTTCTTCCGGCAAAAACGTTCGCCCAACCGCTGGCTTCATGCCAATCACGTCGAAGTAATTTCCTGAAACCTGGTAGCCCCAAACTTTTTCGTTGTTGCCGTTGACGCTCAAACTCATCGGAGCAAACCGATAGCCCAGCAATCCGCTCAACACCTGATTGCGGTCGCGGAAATCAACGTAGTTCAAATACGAATGGGCGGACATTTCTCCGTCTTTGCCCGACGCATTGATGGCGACCAACCTTTCAGCTTCCGGCACAGGCAGTGGGCGGAACAAAATCATATTGACCAGACTGAAAATCGCCGTGTTGGCTCCAATGCCCAACGCCAGCGACAGAATCGCCACAACGGCAAAGCCAGGACTTTTTATCAGCCGACGAAATGCGAACCGAAGGTCTTGCAGCAAAGTTTCCATAGTTTCCTCCTCTGTTGATTGCGAACCACGAGTAAGCTGCTTATCAACCAATTCTCGTGCCTGCGGCTGAATCAGGAGTAAACCTTGTAATCAATAGGTTTGAAAAAAGTGGCGGCTGAAGTTGATAAAATAATTCGTCCGAATGCGGGAAGGAGTTATCCCGGATTCGGACACAAATCAGGCAGGAGAAAAAGTCTACCAGCGATTATTCACGCAGATCGTCCAGCAATCGCTTTTGGGCCAAGTGGTAAAGCTCCGTATCAACAGCACACATTCGCTCAATTTTTTGGCGAAGCGACTTATCCAACAAATCACGCACAGGGCGTTTTTCGGTGATGTTCAGGTTATAGCGGCTGAAATCTTCTGGCAGACCCCAACCTGTTTTGCGGCAAGTGACATTCACCGTGTTGGCAAAACTGTCTGCGGTTCCGACTACTTCGATTTTGCTCAGACGTGATTTTGCTAACTGAAAGAGTTGTTCATCAGATAAATCCGTCAGCAGATAAGGCGTCGCTTGCGCCAACTGACGGGCTTGAGGGTTCTGAAGCAACGCAGCCAAAACAGGAGCTTCGGTGCTTTCCAGAAACTCGGGTAACGAACGTCGAACTGCAATTTTCCATAACTGGTTTAATGCATTAATGTCAGGGTCAGAAGCAATCGTATTAGGTTCGCGATCAAAAACCTGGTTCAAGTATTCGTATAGGGAACACAGCCGATCAACCGGGTGCCTGAGTATGGTAATGACAAACGGATTTTTCAGATGAAAGACCAGGTCATAACCAATATGGCCAGTGATAAGCCGATAAGTGCTCAATTCACTGATTGGCCGTTTACGAATTACTTCCCAATAACTGCCTTGGAGTATTTCAGTTTGTTCAAAATGGCTGCACAAAAAAGCAGCGAAAGAAATTCCCGCAGTCTTAGGGATGTGTAGGAAAAAGAATTGACGACCATCGGCACCCAACTGTGGCGACGGAGTTTTCTTCGACTGAAAAAAGAATCGCTTCATAAATGATTTTGTCCTGACAATTTGTTGACACAACGAAAACTAAAGCTCTGCCAGCAGATCAGCCAGGCTTTGCCGCTCTCGCTGAGGTGAAAAATTCAACGCCTGGCCTCGGCAGCATGCTTTCAGCCTAGCCAGAAACGCAGCATCGGTTTCGGCTTGCCAAAGCAATTTGGCCAAACCGCGCGTGTCGCCGACTTCAAAATAGCCAGGATAATCTTCGCCAAGCAGTCCGACGTTGCCGGGAATCCGCGAAGCCAGCACGGGAACTCCGGCAATGATGGCTTCGGAAACGGCGTTGGCTCCGCCTTCCAGCTTGGATGAATGCACGCACAACTGACTGCTATGCAGAATTTTCCGAACGCGCTCCGGCGATTGTTCGCCCAACCAGCGATAACGCGGATTGGCATGCATTTCGCGCTCGGCGCCAATCGCCATTCGTTCATCCATCGCCGCTCCCAGATGAACCACTTCAACGCGCGAACGTTCTGGCAACAACCGGGCAGCTTTGGCGGCGCGGAACGGGTCTTTCACATCGCGCAGATGGCCGATGACGCAGATTCGGAAATTTTGGGTTTTGGATTTTAGATTTTGGAATTGTTTGGGCGGTTCAACCGACTGATAGATGACTCGCGTTTTGGCGTGAAAGCGCGGTGGCAAATCGTCCAGAGCTTTTGGTTGCAAAGCGATCAACCGTGTGGCGAGTTCCAACGATAATTGCGCTCGGCGGCTGTGGCGCAAATCGCGGTACAGATCGGTTCCGGTCAACGCGACTATCAACGGGCGACGCGGATACAGGCGATGAAATTTGCGAATTGAATCGAAACTGCGTTTGGCATGCAGCGCAATCAAAACATCACACGGCTGACCGCCATAACTTTGCGCGATCCAGACTCTGTGGCCGAGTTGCCTGAACAGCTTTGCCCAGCGCAACGCCGTTCGCCGATTGCCATGCAGCGAACGCGGTGGAGCAGGCGTGATGATTCCAATTCTCATTTGGCACAGGTACGAAATCCTGCCCACACATCGCGGCGGTCAGGTTTGTAAAAATTGCGGTAGCCATTGCGAACAAGCCGCGAGCGCGTCGCCCAACAACCTCCACGCAAGACTTTGTGATCGCCAAACCACGGCGCGGAGTATTCTTTGTAAGGGCCGGGTGTGAATCCATCGAACGGAGCAAAGTCCGTCGCCGTCCATTCCCAGACGTTGCCGATCATCTGTCGAACTCCGAATTCACTGTCGCCATCGGGCAAAGCGTCCACCGGCAACAAAGCTCCAGCCTGCCAATCCAGATTGGCGCGTTTCGCCGTCGGAGCTTCATCGCCCCAGGGGAATTTTCGTTTGCCAGTCCCCCCAGCGGCCAATTCCCATTCCGCTTCCGTCGGCAATCGCCGCCCAGCCCAACGGCAATAAGCATCGGCCTCAAACCAATTGATGTGAATCACCGGCAGATTTTCTTCAAGCCGAACCCATTGATCGAAGACTCTTCGCTGCCATTCGCCATCAAGTTTTCGCCAATACACCGGATGTTCGGCGGCAACGCTTTCGCGCCAGCGCCAGCCTTCGTCGCTCCAAAATTCTTTGCAGCGATAACCGCCTGCTTCAACAAAAGCTAAAAACTCCGCGTTGCTCACAGCCGTGCGCGAAATCGCAAACGGAGCGACCGCGACTTCGTGCGCCAGCAATTCGTTGTCGAATACAAACCCCGAATCCAATTCGCTGCCAAGCCTGAAACTTGCGCCGGGAATAAAAGCATCGCCCAGCGCGTTTGTAGTTCCGCCTTCAGGCGGCTGCGGCTTCAGCCGCCTGAAGGCGGAACTACAAACGCGATAACCCAACGTCTGTCGCGTGTAAGTAATCGCTTCGTTGTGCATGTCTTCGTGCAGCAGCGAGAGGTGCAAAAAGTAATTATCGTCATAACCGTTGGCGTCGGGCTTGGCGGGTTTCTTCAAAACTTCTTCGGTGACGAGATCCAGAATTCGCTGAGTGTAATCAATCGTCGCCAGCTTCGACGGCAGCGGCAAATCCCAGCGAGTGTCGTGATGAACTTTGGCTGAATCGTAAAGTTTGTCCGAGTCTAAATCGGCGGCGGGGTTGATCGGGTTGTAACCTCGTTGGTGGCGCAGCAACCAGAACTCCTGAAAATGCGCGACGTGAGCAATCTCCCAACGCAGCGGATTCACGATTGCCAGGCGCGGGCCGATCATCTGTTCGTCGCTTAAGTCGCCGACCAGTTCCAGTAGCCGCGCGCGAGCTTCACGCAAATGATTGACGAGTTGTTCGGTTGTCAGTTCGGAACGGATAACTTTCATGGCTGGAAGATTTTCAACGCAAAGGCGCGAAGACGCAAAGCCAGGTCAGATCGTTTTCGCGCAACGAAAGCCGGAAATCATCCAGCGTTCCGGCGGATTGAAAAAATTGCGATACGTCGTGCGGATGTGAATACGCGGAGTGGCGAACGAACCTCCGCGCAAGACTTTTTGGCCGACAAACCATTTGTCGTTGTATTCGTTGAATTCGGTTTGAAAGCCCGGATATGGCGCGTAATCGGAACTCGTCCATTCCCAAACATCGCCGATCATCTGGTGACAGTCGTAAGAGCTTTTGCCATTTGGATAAGCTCCAATCGCAGCGACGCTCCACAACTGATTGTCGAACAGATTGGCGTGTTCGGCTTCTGGCGCGGCGTTTCCCCAGGGAAAGTTCTGTTTGGCGTTTGTCGCCGCGTCGAAGCAGGCGGCTTTTTCCCATTCGGCTTCGGTTGGCAATCGTTTGCCAGCCCATTTGGCAAAGGCTGCGGCTTCAAAATAACTGACGTGCGTGACGGGTTCGTTGGCTTTGGCCGAAGCAGGCAACAATCCATGAAAATCACGCACCATCCATTCGTCACCTTCGCGTTCCCAGTACAACGGAGCTTGCCAGCCTTCGCGGTTGACGGCTTCCCATCCTGTCGAAAGCCACCAACGATAATCGCCGTAACCGCCACTTTCGGTGAATTCCAGATACTCGCCGACGCTGACCGGCGCACGATCAATTGCAAAATCCTGCAAGAACACAGTGTGCTGAGGCTTTTCGTTATCCCAGGCAAAATCTTCGCCGACATAACCAAGCGAAAACAATCCGCCTTCGATCTCAACCATTCCGCCGACTTGTTCGACGACAATCGGCGCAACCGATGGCGGAGCTTCGTACACGTCACACAGCAAATGCTTGATGTCGTAAACCAGCAATTCCTGATGCTGAATCTCGTGCTCCAAGCCCAACCGGACGAGCTTCAACAATTCCGTGTCATCCGTCCATTCCAGAAACTTCAGCATTTCAGCGTCAACGTGCTGGCGGTAACGCACCGTTTCTTTGACCGTAGGCCGCGAGCGCGTACCGCGTTTCGCCCGCAAAATTCGTTTGCCGAAACCTTCGTAGTAAGAGTTGAAGTAGAACAGAAAATCTTCGTCGTAAACGCGATAACCCGGCTGATAGGTTTGCAGCAGCGTCTCGAAAAACCACGTCGTATGGCCAATGTGCCAACGCGGCGGAGACATAAACTCTGCGGTCTGGATGACGTAATCTTCGATTTCCAGCGGCGCGACAATCTGCATGGTTTGCCGACGAACCTGTTTGAACAATTCAACCGTGCTGGCAATGGCCATTGAACTTTGAGTTTTCAGAGCTTGAGCAATCGGCATTTCTTTTCCTCAAGAAAAAAATAGACAGGATTTACAGGATTCATCAGGATGAAACCAATCCTGATGAATCCTGTAAATCCTGTCTACTGCGTTCCCTCTACTTCCCAATCGCAAACAAATCGCGTTCGCCGCGCACGAACATCATCTTGCCCGAAATTGCCGGAGTCGCCATCAACAATTGGCCGATGCTGTTTTTGCCAAGCAGTTCAAATTGCGCTCCGGCTTTGACCACGAAAATGTCGCCGTCTTCGCTGGGCAGATAAATCTTTCCGTCCGAAGCCACAGGCGAACCGCTGAAGCCGCTGCCTTGATGGGGAATGCGGGATTGATACTTTTCTTCGCCGGTCGCCAGGTCAAAGCAACTGAAGATGCCTTCGTTTTTCAGCACGTAAAGCAATCCCTGATAAATCAGCGGCGTAGGCATGTAAGAACCGACTTTCTGTCGCGTCCAGGCGACGTGTTGGCTCGTGGTTTGGCCTTTGGGCAGGGTGATGTCGCCGCTGGCTCCGGGGCGAATGACGAAGATTGGCGCATTTGGACGGCGTCCACTGGCAACGACAATCAACTCGCCCGAAAAGATCGGCGTAGGCGTGGTGATGTTGGAACTATCGCCGAGTTTCCAAAGCTCTTTGCCGGTTTCGGGATCGTTGCCGCGAATGAAGTTCGGCGCGTTGGTGATGATTTCAGCTCGGCTTTTGCCAGCGTAAACCGTCGGCGTCGCCCACGAAGGCATTTCGGTGCGTTCGGTTTTCCAAACGGTTTCACCGGTTTTGATGTTGATGCCCATCAGGAAATCTTCTTTGGAAGTGTCGCATTGAACGATGACCAGGTCTTTGTAAATGATCGGCGAACTGGCCGTGCCCCATTCGTATTCCGGCAAATCGTAAGCGCCCACGTCCAACCGCCCCAGGTCTTTTTTCCAAATCAGTTTGCCTTTCATGTCGAAGGCATAAAGCCCTTGCGAACCAAAGAACGCTACGACGTATCGGCCATCGGTCGTTGGCGAAGAGCTGGCGTAAGTGGATTTGACGTGACGCTTTTCCAGCGGCACGCCTTCGTAAGCGACCTTGTCCCATAAAATCTTGCCGGACTTTTTGTCCAGGCAGAACACCTTCCACTGATGAACGGATTTGTCGTCAGAAGCATCTCCCGCGCCGTACAAGCCTGGTTTGAACGTGGCTTTGTCCTTGCTGCTGATGGCCGAAGTGACAAACAACTTGTCTTCCCAAACGACCGGGCTGGAATGCGCCAAGCCGGGAATGCGAACTTTCCATTTGATCGCAGTTCCTTTTTCGCCGTCCCAAGCGTCAGGCAGGTTTTGACCGTCAGCGACTCCGGCGGCGTGTTGCCCCCGGAAAGATGGCCAGTTGTCTTTTGTGGATTGTTTTTGAGCGTTGGCGGAAATTACGAGAAACAGCAGAAAGAGGGTCAGAAGTTTTTTCATAGTGGCCTTTTTTTTAGATCGTTTTTCATTGGCGGGTCTGGATTATCAGGCGCTATTGAACTGTAAATGTGGGACAATTTTCCAAATTGTCCCATACACCAAAGTGAAAACTGATCTAGTTGAAGAATTCTTTCCGACGAACGATGCTTTGAGTCTTGCAGCCTGATTATATCGAATCCCGCACAACCTACGCATTATTTGAAGTTCGGGTTCGGAGTCATAAACACCAGCAGTTTCAGTCGAACCTGGCTGGTGTTTTTGACGCCGTGATTCGATCCTGCCGGGGCGAAGATGATTTTTCCTTCGCCGAGTTCCTGTTGTTCGTCATCCACGAAAAACGTCCCGCGTCCATCGAGCACAAAATACAACTTGTCTTCGTCTTTGTGGGCGTGGATTTTCTGCTCCTGTCCCGGCTCCAGGCAATACACATCGCAAAAGAAATTTCGCGTCTCGAACAAATTGATCTTCTGCATTTTGTCCGGCGAAAACTGATTGATGGCAAGCACGTCTTTGAAATCCATTTGAAGAAATCCTCAAGTTCAATTTTTCTGGTGAAAATTGTAGCCGCGATTCGAGGCCTGTGATAAAAGCACTCAGTATTTTTCTCAAGCCAAAATCCGCGATCAGCCAAAAATTTAGTCACTGACTTGCAGGGAGAAACAGGTTTTTATGGGTTCAGGGAACATTGTGCAATGCGTCATTCATCCGGGCATAGGCATTGCCCGCGTCGGCAACAGTCCAACCGAATACTTCATCGGCGCAGAAACTCCAAGCAATCCGCCTTCGCCGCCTGACGGGTTGTTCAAAGATGCCGAAGGTCGCATCAAACGCCAGGTCGCTAAATTTCGCATTTACGGCTTAGACAGCGACGGCAAAGTCGTCAAACAACTGACTACCGCCGACGCCGACATCACGTGGACGGTTCACGTCGCCAATAAAAAAGCCATCTGGTACGACTTTGAAATGGCGATGGACATTCCGACTTCCGAACCGACGACGTTGCGCAACGCCAAATACGCGGGCGACCGGCTGGATTTGGTGATTGATCCGGGACCGCGTGTCGTGAGCGGCAAACACGCGCAAGCTGCATTCGACACCGGCAAGTTTCTAGGCGCGACGGTTCCGCTCGGAGAAATTCGCACCGACGATGCGGGCAATCTGCTGGTCTTCGGCGGATTCGGCGCGTCAGCGTCACCGACCAACAAACCGATCACGGGATTCAACAACATCGAATGGTACGACGACATTTCGGATGGTTCGGTCAGCGCGACGGTCACGATTGATAATCAACCGATCCCGGTCACTTCGGCGTGGGTGATTGTAGCTCCGCCGGATTATGCGCCGGGCATCAAATCCATCGTCACGATGTATGACATTGCTTATCAAGTCGCCATCGAACAGCAATGGCTTAAACCGCCTGCCGAGCTTTCCTTCACCGAAAACATCTATCCGATCTTCGAACGATTCAACAATCTGCAATGGGTGAACAACGGCTTTTATCTGGATTTCGGCTGGGGATCGCCCGGAGATTTTTTGTCACCGGAAATGCTGGCGCGGCTGGCAGACAATTCGCCCGCTCAGCAACCGTTTCGCCAGGCGATTTTCAAAGCCTTTCGCAATCCCGATTACGCCACGGCGCAGCCCGACGCCTTGCCGCCGTTTTATGGCGATGGAGTCGCCAGCTTGCCGCTCAATGACAATCCGCGAAACTGGCTGGCGGTGACTCAATTGCAATACGACTGGCTTGGCCGTTGGGCGGCGGGCGAGTTCATTCCGGGCTTTGATCCGAAACTTGTCGAACCGCGCACGTTGGAAGAATTGCCGTTGGCCGATCAGCCGCATGCACTGGACAAAGCCGCGCTGGATTTTTGTCTGGGCGGAGCTTTCCATCCCGGTTGCGAAGCGACCTGGCCGATGCGGCACGCTTCGCTGTACGCTGCGCCGTTCCGCATTAAACAGATTGAGCAAGAAAAGCTTTTCGGCCCTGTGCTGACTCCCGAAGTCGCCGTTTCGCCCGAAGGCCCGATTGGTGGTAGCACGCCCGGCGACATCACTCGCTGGATGGTTTTGCCCTGGCAAGTGGACACGGCCAGTTGCGGCGCGGGTTATCAACCGGACATCAATCCGTTTTTTCCGACCTTCTGGCCGGCGCGCGTGCCGAATCAGGTGTTGCCCGAAGACCATTACAAACAGTCGCTCGACGCCAAAAACAGCCAGACGCAGCAGTTGAAACAATTCAGTTTGCGGCTGGATTGGTTGCGCGATTTGGTGACGCAAGGCGGACAGTTCGCGCGCATCAACCAGTTCCTGACCGATTGGAGCAAAGTCGGCATCGTCACTCGGCGCGAAGTTGAACCCGGCCACGCGCTGTTGCCGCCGGTCGTTCACGTCGAATTGCAAAACAGTCTGGAAGAACATCCCGACGACCGATTCGACAACATCAATCCGCTGGAATACCGATGAAGCCGCAGGTCGTTGTGATTGGCGGCGGCCCGGCTGGCGCAGCGACTGCTTTGACCTTAGCGCGAGCGGGCGTTTCGGTAATTATCTTTGAAAAAGAAACGAGTAGCGGTTGGAAAATCGGCGAAGGTTTGCCGCCCGCCGCTCGGCCAATGTTGCAGCAGCTAGGCGTGTGGGAGCGGTTTGTTGCCGACGGGCATCTGCCGTCGTATGGGAACTGTTCGGCGTGGGGATCGGGCGAGCTGGTGGATCACAGCTTCGTCTTCAATCCGCACGGCAACGGCTGGCATCTGGATCGAAGCCGCTTTGACCGGATGCTGCTCGACGCAGCAATTGAAGCTGGGGCGCAGGTTTTTTCAGATATTACGGTGACAGATGTTCAGCGAATGAATTCTGGCTGGCGATTGGAACTTGGTCGAAATCAATTCACCGCAGAGGCGCAGAGAACGCAAAGGCCGCGCAGAGATTCTGAAGAAACCCTCTGCGAACCCTCTGCGACGCTCTGCGCCTCTGCGGTGAAAAAAGATGACTTGATGGAACCAATCTCAAGCCCGGCAGACGCTTTGAGCGCCGACTTCGTCGTTGATGCCAGCGGGCGCAACAGTTGGTTTGCTCGGCGGCAAGGCGCGCGGCGAATCAATCACGATAATCTGGTTGGAGTGGCTGCGCTGTTGATCGCTGGCGGAGAAGTCGCCGACCGCGACTCGCTGACGATGGTCGAAGCCGTCGCGGACGGTTGGTGGTACGCGGCGCTTTTGCCGGATGAAAAGCTTGTCGCGGTGTTTTTGAGCGACGCGGATTTGGAGGTGACTCGGCAAGCCGCAACGGTCCAAGGCTGGCGTTCGTTGCTCGCTGAAACCGAGCACTTGCGAAAGCGAGTTGAGCGGCACGGCTATCAAATCGAACTCGCTCCGCACCTGATTTCCGCCAACAGTTCTCGGTTGGATGTTGTGGCGGGCAATTCTTGGCTGGCAGTCGGAGACGCCGCCGCCGCCTTCGATCCGCTGTCTTCGCAAGGAATTGTCACCGCTTTGGAATTTGGAATTTTGACGGCTGAAGCGATTTTGGCTGGCGAGCGTGAAGCTTTGAAAACTTATTCCGAACGGTTGGAACAGAAGTTCGCTGCTTATCTGGCGAACCGGAATTTTTACTACTCACAGGAACGGCGCTGGCCAGCTTCGACGTTTTGGCGCAGGCGACACAGCGCGTCGTGAGCTTTCCCCACAGATTGACGGCTCCATTCAGGCGAATGCGAATTCCGTCAATCCGACTCTCAACTTTCAATCCCAGGAGAACCAATGACCAATCACGAAAAACTTGACGCCGCAGGACTCATCAATCCCGATTACGAATTTTCCGACGAAGAAAAAGCCGTGCTGGAATCGTTGTCTGACGACGAAGTGGACGCGCTGATTTCCGTCCAAAAGAAAGTCAACGACGCGAAAGACAGTGGCCAGGACATCGCCTTCGGCATTCTTCACTAAATTCAAACTCTGACAATCCGTTCACGCTGACGATGATTGGTGTGAACGGATTGTTCCGCTCAGCCGAAATACGATTTCAATCACGCCAAATAAAAAATCCACGAAGCAGGCGAGAAAGTTAAGGCAAATTGCCTTTGTGCTTTCTTCGCGCAACTTCGTGGATGAGTGTTCCACACGCGAGCGTTAAACACACTTGGAGAAACCGCAATCCCGGCAGGTGTAACAGCCGCCTGCGTATTCAATCTGGTTGCTGCTGCATTCGGGACAAGCGGTGATGACTTTCTTGGAATCAATCGTCGCCGGTTTCATCGGAACGACGTTGCCTGCTGAAGGTAGAGGCGCAAGATTTTGTGTCTCTACCTTACTGACAGATTGAGCCATCGCCATCTTGGCGGCTTCACGAGCGGAATCTGGCTGATTCATCAGGCGGCGCTTGGTCAGCATGATGCATTCAGCCACGACTTGTTCCGGCGAAGTGCAGAGCCGGGCGTTGAACCAGATCGAATGATTGCCGATGACCTTGTTCAAACTGGCCGCGACTTCTTCGGGTTCGAATCCGCCGCGCAGCATCTTCGACGCCAGCAAGCCAACGGAAACCGAAAGACCTCCGCCGGTGGCGAAAACTTCCAGCACGCGATTGTTGTCGTGATTGACCGTCACGTACAGGTTCTGGTGATCGAACGAAACCTGCCACGTCGAACCGGACAGTTCGCGCGGACGTTCCAAACGCGGCAAGGTTTCGTGAACAGCCAACGTGCCTTGATGTGCGGCTTGAGTTGCTTCCGCCCCGGTTTCAACTTTGATTTCCGGCTTGGTTTCAGCTTTGGCTTCGGCTGGTTTTTCGGCGCTGACGGCGGTCAGCACCTGTCCATCGCGCGATCCGTCACGGTAATAGCTGACGGCTTTGACGCCCATTTTCCAGGCCAACCGATGCACGCGGTCAGTGTCCGCAACCGAATAAGTCGAAGGCGCGTTGACCGTTTTTGAGATTGAATTGTCCACGTGATCCTGGAACGCTTTCAGCACCCGCAGGTGATGATCGGGATCAAGCGTCATCGCGTCCACGAAGTATTCCGGCAGCTTATCGCGGTTTTCGACGATGAACGCCGCAGCCTTTTCAATCGAAGCCGGATCAGAATTGTCGAGTTTGATGCCCAGAGCTTTGGCGGCAATCGGATGGGCATAAGTGCGCGTGCCGAGCGTGTCGCGGCGAACGTAAGCGTAAGAGAAATTCGGTTCGCAACCCGAACTGGTTTCGGCGACCAGCGAAATCGTACCGGTCGGCGCAACGGTCGTCACTTCGTAATTGCGCGGAGTCAGCGGCAACGAACGATCAAGACCGACTTCGTTGTAAATCAAGTCTTCGTACAGATCGCGGTTCGGCTCGAATTCGGGCATCGCGCCTTTTTCGGCTCCCAGAGCCAGCGACGCGCGCCAGGATTCTTTGCGGAAAAAGTCCATCATCTTGTCGGCCAACAAAGCGGATTCTTCGCTGCCGTAACTGATTCGTTTCTGCAAGCACAAATCGGCAAAACCCATGATTCCCAAACCAACCGGGCGCGTGCGATGCACCGTGTCGTGAATCTGTTCCAGCGGCCAATCACAGGTGTCAATCACGTTGTCCAGAAATCGCACCGACCAGTAAATGTCGTTGGAAAAACGGTTCCAATCCACGTCGTCGGTTGTTTCGTCGTAATACTTGGCCACGTCAATCGAACCCAGATTGCAAGCGTTGTAATCGTGCAGCATCTGTTCGGCGCAAGGGTTGGAAGCTTTCTTCAATCCCATCGAGTTTTTCAGCGGATTGTGGCGGTTGACGTTGTCAATGAAGATGATGCCCGGTTCCGCCCAGCGATGTGTTGACGAAATGATGCGTTCCCAAATGTCCGGCGCAAACACCATTCCGGGCTTCGGGGGTTTTTGGCCGTTGAAAGTGTATTCACCGCCTTCACCGTTATTCGCTTTGGGATCGAAGATCGCCATTTCCCACGCTTTGCCATTGAATTCAGTCTGGAACCATTCGTTGTTTTCCACTGCGCGCAGGAATTTGTCGCTGATTGTGACTGAGATGTTGAAATTGGTCAGGCTCTTTTGATCGTTTTTGGCGTGAATGAACCGCAGAATGTCGGGATGGCCAACGGCCAGAATTCCCATGTTGGCTCCACGGCGAACGCCGCCTTGTTTGACGGTTTCGGTCATCGTGTTGACGATCTGCATAAACGAAACCGGCCCGGAAGCCATGCCGCGGCCTTCGCCGACGGGAGTTCCCGCCGGACGCAGCCGTTCGTAAGTCATCCCGGTTCCACCGCCGGATTGGTGAATCAGCGCGCAGTATTTGGCGTGTTCCATAATGCCGTCCAGCGAATCGGGCACGGGCAAAACGAAACAGGCGGCCAATTGTCCCTTCGGTTTTCCGGCGTTGACCAGACACGGGGTGTTTGGGATAAACGCGCGCTCGTGCATCAGCCGCAGCATGTTGAGCATGAATTCTTCGCGGCGCCGTGGATCGGTTTCGGCTTTGGCAACGTGCGAAACGACTCGACGGGTGATGTCGTCCCAGGTTTCCAGCGGGTTGCCTTGCAGGTCTTTCAGTGAATAGCGTTTGGCAACGACTCGTTGCGCGTTAATGCCTAACGGGGTTTTGGTTGCGGGGCTGGCAAATTGAACTATCTGTTGTCTGCTTGCGCTCATGGCTTGTCTACGTCCTTCGATTACTTTGTTGGTTGGTTGTCGGAATTGTCAGTTCTCCCTTTCTCGGCAAAACCGAGCAAGAGCAAAGCTGTGATGAAGATTGAAAAAGAAACTTGTTTGCAGGCTCGACCAAACGGAACTCAGTGTCGGATTTATGAAGGTTGTGACAACACAAACCCGCTGTCGAATTTTAGACAATTCGGCTCTTCAAGACTCATCCCGCTTCTGAAGTTTTCGCTGAGAAAGCGTTGAGTCGCGGTGACTTCCTGTTTTGTTAGTGTTGAGCGGCGCAGAATATAGTCCCACCATATACGGATTGTCAATCAGGTTTCTCAACAATATATTGTGGTTTCTTGTAAGTGTTGGCCGATAAAGAAAATGTTCTTGTCTGACTGATTCTGAGGCTAAAGAGGTGGCTTGGTTAGGCCAATCCAGCAAGTGTTGCAATGCTGAAACTTAGCGGGAAAGTGGCAAGCTTTCCCGCTAAGCAGGTGAGTTTGGGATTTTCCCAGATTATTTCAATCGAGCATTGACCGCATCCCAGTCAATGTTCTGGAAGAAGGCTTCGATGTATTTCGGACGATCTGCCGGGACGTAATCCAGAATGAAGGCGTGTTCCCACACATCCATAATCAGCACCGGATTGAATCCGGCAACGTTTCCGGTTTCGTGCAGATTGATCCAATGGTTCGATAGCCGACCGGTCGCGGGGTCTTGATAACAAGCCGCCCAACCAACACCGCGCATTTTGCCGACAGTCAGAAAGTTCTTTTTCCAGTTTTCAAAGCTTCCGAAATTCGCTTCGGCTGCTTTGAAAAACGCCGAAGCTTTGTCGGGATCGCCGCTGCCGCCGCTTTTCAAATTGCCGAAGTAGTATTCGTGCAAAACCATGCCGTTATATTCAAAGCCCAACCGGCGGGTCAGTTCGGAATAAACAGGCATTTCATTCGCGGTGATTTCGCCTTTGGAAAGGTCGGCGATTTTTTCATTCAGGATATTGGTGTTGGTCACGTAACCTTCATACAGCTTGAAGTGAATCTGCAAAGTTTTGTCCGAGATTCCGCTCAAGCCGCTCAGGTTAAAGGTTTTCGCTGCGTATGATTGATTGGCGGTTTGCGCCATTCGTACCTCCATAAAAGTTGTTTGTTTTGGAATGATGCGAGCGAGAATGCGCCCGTGCAGCCATCTTAGCCGTTGAGTGGAGTCTGAACAAACGAGGTGGGAGAAAGGCAGGGAAGAGTGGAACAAGCCGTGTGGCCTGTCCCACTCTCGGCAAGAAATTACTTGATGAACATTGTGTATTCGTGCGAAACGCCCATCATCAGAAGCATGGGCAACGATAACCATGCATTGGTGCGCGAGGCCAGAAAGGCTCTGCGGGCAAGCTGAGCGGACTCCGCAGGGATTGGCGTTCCATTTTCGGCATTGTCCGCTGTCCAGGCAATAATCTTTTTCTGGGCTCGCCAAATAATTCCCCAAACATTGAGGAACATAATCATGCCCATGCCACCACCAATGCCAATAGCTATGGTTTTGTGACCGCTGAAGAAGTAAATCATTGCGTAGGACATAATTATTACCAACACCGTTATGCAAGCCGCCAACACCCGCCCGTTATTTATCTTATGAATCAAAAGATAAATAAGGGTATAGGTTACCAACACGATTAGTAACCAGATTCCAAGCCAGGAATGATAGCCAGCTTTGGCGTTCTCAGCATCAGAAGGGATGATATACATCGCGTAATAAATCAAACCAGCCAGCACTGTCACTACTGCCCCCCAACGGAAGTACCACAAAGCACGTGGCATCAATTTGGGGATCACTTTCCCTTTGGTCGGACCGTCAAGCTCTTTCATTAACGGCACATTGACCAGGTTGAAGAAGTAAAGCATTCCGATCCAGGCGACCCCAGCAACGAAATGCAGCCACCGCAGTAGTTCATGAAAGAACTGACCTGCTGTTGGAGCAGCCAGCCAATCGCCCTGCAAAGCAAAACCAAGAAAGGCCGGTAAGTCATTCAAAGGCCCTGTGAGCATATGACCTCCTATTTTTTGAGAAGTTGTGTTTCTGTGGTTGTGAAATTTCCCTGACGGCTTTTCTATAACAAGCCATTCGCATCAAGCCTTAACAACCGGCCTGATTTCGTGGTGAGACGCGCGAACCATAATCCTGACTCTGTGGGCTGTCAATGGAACGACTGGCCAGCTTATTTGATACTAACTCGGACAGTGTTTGCGGCTTGGCCGTCAACGGTCAGCGTCACGTCAACTTCGCCGCGCCCGGCCAACGATTTTGGCAGCAACAAATTGACTTGATCGAGGCCGATGAAATCACCTTGCAGGCCAGCGTAGCCAACCGTTGCCGCCGTTCCACCAACCTGGGCGCTGACAGCCGCCAGCGAACTGCGAAATCGCAAACCGTTGCCAAACAAAATCAGAAAGACTTGGTCTGTGGCTGTGCCGAGATCAATTGGCCGGGCGACAAACCGATTCAACGATGAATCGAATTGCGCTATGGGTTCAGAGCTTTGCGAACCATCGGCTTTGATTCGCAAGACGTAAGCCGCTGCCAAACCTCGCCCGCTGGCGTCGGCGGTGAACAAACCCGGAGCAACCGAAGCGATTTGAACTGCCGTTTGTGACGCTTGCCCGTTGGCCGCCGCGATGACAATCGAAGCCTCGCCGTTCATCGTTCCAACCGGAACCTGATAATTGACCTGAGTCGGCGAAACGAAAAACAGCGGCGCGAGTCGTTCGGTTCCGAACGAATCACGGACTTTGACAGTTGTGCCAGCCAGCGAAGTCGGCAGAGGAACAGTCGTCGCCGACAGAGTCGCCGTCGCCAGATTGCTGCCGAACGCAGCGATAATCGCTTCGGGCGCAAGCGTCGCTCCGCGATAGCTGGCGGCGGAAACGTGAGCGGCGGAGCTGGCTGCCGATTCATAACAGCCAATGTCTGCGGCTGCGTCTTGCGGACGCGGAACTCCGTCGGCGTCTTCGTTGACGGCGACAGTCGTTCCGGCATTCAAAGCAGGCGAACCAGTCTTCAGCCGATAGTTGTTGTTGGCGACATCGGCGAACAGAGTTTCAGGCGTTGAAACGATGGAATGCTGATCCTGTCCGGCTGATTGCCACGTCGAAAGTGTGATAAAGGTGTCGCCGTCGTCGCGGCTGAAGCGATTGACGACGATGTTGTAATCGCTTTGCAACGCCGACGTGCTGTAAGTCGTTACTGAACCGCGCGTGCCCGGATGAATGAAGATGTTGTTTTTGGCTACGTTGCCGGTTGGCGAAGCGACTCCGTCAGAAGCCGGGATGTTCAAGCACCAGCGCCCGCTGGCGGCCTGGATGATCGTGTTGTGCAAGACTTGATTGCGACTGGCTCCGGCGGCGGCGTCAATCGCGTACAGCGAAATTCCCGAAGCGCGATTGGCGAACAGCAAATTGTTGCGAATGATGCTGTCGGACAATCCGTCGCAGTTGATGCCTGAACCTCCGCCCGCACCGTTTTCCCAAATCACGTTTTTTTCGATCAAACCAAACGAGATGATGCCGTCGCCGCCTTGCGAAACATCGGCATTGATGTGAATGCCCGCGTTCGCGTTGTGGTGCAACCGGTTGCCGCGAATCGTCGGATAATCGGCGCTGTTGCTGTGATAAAGGCCGTGTTCGCTGTTGAACGAAAGTTCGTTGAATTGCAGCGTCGGACGTTCGCTGAAGCCCAGAAAGATTCCGTCGCCGCGCACACTGGTCGAACCGTTGTTGTGCGAATAACAGTTTTGGACGGTGATGTAATCGGCGTTGCGAATGTCTACGCCGTGACGCGGAGCGCCGCTGAGTTCAAAGCCGTCAATCAGCCAGTAACTGACTCGCAAGTCGAAGTTTTCGATTTCGATCAGGCTTTGATGGCGATTGGTTGAAGCCAGAGAATTGATAAGCGGGCGAGCGCCTGAGTCGGCTTTCAGCGTGATGGGTAAATTGGCTGTGCCGGATTTGCCAATGCGGCACCCGGCGTAAGTTCCGGCGCGAACGATGATGACATCGCCCGGCGCAACGGCGTCAACCGCTCTTTGCAAAGTCGCCCACGGTTGAGCCGTTGTTCCAGGATTATTGTTGTTGCCGTTTGCGGCTACGTAATACGTCGCCGCAAACGCTTCCCCGCCGAAGCCGAACAGCACAGCGCAGCAAATCATTCCAATGATGTATTTCATAAATTTCCATTGGCGGGGGAGTAGATTAGTCAATTATCCCAACGAAGTAGTGCGTTCCGGTTTGATCTTGTAAATCACGCGGACTTCGCCCGGTTGACGAAACGGATAAACATCTTGTCCCAGATATTTCTTGGCCATTTTGTTGATGTGATCGTCCGCGCCTTCGGTGGTGCGTTCAACGACTGTACCGCGAACTTCCAGGTAACGATACGGGTTGTCGGGATCAGTCAGCGCCAACGAAACGCGCCCGTCGGCTTGCAAGTTTTTATCTTTCTGGCGACCGACAGCAGTGTTGAAGACGACGTTTTCGCCATCGTAATCAATCCACACCGGAGTCACTTGGGGTGCGCCGTTCGGCATCAAGGTCGCCAATCCGGCGAAGACTTTCTTTTCAAACAGGTCGTTAAAATTTTCGGGAATTACTGAAGCCATGAATTTTCTCCTTCGATAATTTGAATTGGTTATGCTGCTTCTTTTTGCAGCTTTTCTTGAATCCAAAGATTGAGCAGCGTTTCGGATGAAACGCCTCGCATCTGAGCCACTGCCTGAAGCTTTTCAGCCAGCGAATTTTCCAATCGAAAGTAACAGACTTCTGATTGTATGTTGACTGCAAAGTTGACTGGTTTGGTCAACTGCCAGAAATCGGTTGTATCGTGCGAGTCCCAGAAATCTGCCATTTCTTCGTAGGATCGCGCTTTCGAAATTGAGCTTATCGTTCTTGCCATCGTGTTGCTTACATTGCTAACTCCGCCATCGTTCGCAGCGAGTTGATGTCTGAAGTCCCGCAGATCATCGTCGTAATGCCGCAAGTTTTCCACGCAGCCAATCGTTCGGCGATTCGTTCTTTCGGGCCGCACAGCGCGACTTCATCCACCAGAGCGTCCGGCACGGCGGCGACGGCCTCCATCTTTTTGCCGGTCAGATAGAACTCCTGAATCTTGTCGGCAGCTTCCTGATAACCGTAGCGGCATGCGATGTCGTAATAAAAGTTTTTGCCTTTCGCGCCCATTCCGCCGATGTACAACGCCAGTTGCGGTTTGATCTGATTGCGGCAAGCGGCTACGTCATCACCCATTACGATGTGAACCGTCGGAGCAATGTCGAAATTCGTCAGGTCTTTGGCAGCGCCAGCTTTGGCAAAACCTTCGTCCAGCCATTCGCGGTAAACGCTCATGCGATCCGGCGAAAAGAAAATCGGCAGCCATCCATCGGCGATTTCCGCCGCCAGCGCGACGTTCTTTGGCCCAACCGCAGCCAGGTAAATCGGGATGCTGTTGCGGAACGGATGAATGATGGATTTCAGCGGCTTGCCCAAACCCGTGCCGCCTTTGCAAGGGATGTCGTAATGCTCGCCGTGGAATTCCAGCGGCTGTTCGCGCTTCCAGATGGTTCGCATGATTTCGACATATTCGCGCGCGCGCGTCACTGGTTTGCCATACGGAACGCCGTGCCAGCCTTCGACGACTTGAGGACCCGAAGCGCCAATGCCGACCAGCATTCGCCCTTGTGTCAGCAAATCAATTGTCGCCGCAGTCGCCGCAGTCATTGCCGGAACGCGAGCCGTCATTTGCATAATCGCCGTGCCGACATTGATCTTTTCGGTCTTTGCCGCCAGCCAGACCAACGGCGAAACAGCGTCCGAACCGTAAGCTTCAGCCGTCCAGACGGAATGAAATCCCAGCCGGTCTGCCTCTTGAGCCAGCGCCACGTTATCCACCGGCGAAGCTCCCCAATATCCCACATTCAATCCAAGTCGCATTGTGCCTCCTGAAAAGTTCGTAGTTCCGCCTTTAGGCGGCTGAAGCCGCGCTGCCGCCTAAAGGCGGAACTACGAACTAGATTGTCGAACTGATTTCTGAAATTTGTTGCAGATACGTTTTTGAAGTTTTGTTTGCCGAACGCTCAACACGATTTTGCCAGAGCCATTCGGCGATGGTCGCGGTTTCAGCATCGTTGCTGTGTTCGGCTTCAACCGCCAGCCGAGCCGCGTAAAACAGATAAACCAATTTATCCGCCAATTCGCGGAAAGCGACTCCGGCGGAAAATTCATCCAACGCCAGCACGGTTTCAAACTCGCCGAGCAATTCTTCCAACTTTGCCAGTCCGCGCGCTTTCGACGCCGCATCGCTGAGCGAAGCGAACATTTGTTTCAAGTGTTCACCGCACGCCAGATGCAGTTGATGCCGCTGGCAATCGCGCACCGATTGAGCGATCAACGTTCCGTGCGCGCCTTCCCACGCCTCGAAGACTACGGAATCGCGCAGCAATCGCGGCAGGACGGAAAAGCTTTCCATCGCGCCGTTGCCGCCCAGAACTTCAATGCCTTTGCGAATCACGTCGGTCGCCGAGATCGAACTTCGATATTTGTTCAGGTTGATGGCCAGCCGAAAGAATTTCTTAGTCGCATCATCGGCTCGCCCAGCTTCGATTTCATCGCGCAAATGCGCCAGATACAAACTGCCCGAAGTCATCGCCGCAGTTTCGACTTTCATTTCGGCCAGCACTTGTTGAATCAGCGGAAAAGTTTTGATGGGCGTGCCGAAAGCCTGACGATGCTGCGCGTAAGTCCAAGCAACGACGTAAGCCCGTCGAGCGGCTCCGGCAGAACCGACAGCGTTGTACAGCCGCGAAGTGTTGATGACGAAATCCATCGCATGTTGAAAGCCCACGCCCGCTTCGCCGATTTGATAGCCGACGGCGTCTTTGAAATCCATTTCGGCGGTCGCCATGGATTTCGTGCCGAGCTTGTCTTTCAATCGGCGAATGTAAATTCCGTTCAGCGAATCGTCATCTAGCAGCCGAGGAACCAGAAACAGGCCCAATCCTTTTGTTCCCGCTGGCGAGCCTTCCGGTCTGGCTGTCATCAAAATCAACCCCGCAGTCGCATTTGAACAAAACCATT
Source organism: Acidobacteriota bacterium (assembly GCA_033763255.1). GTDB lineage: Bacteria > Acidobacteriota > Blastocatellia > RBC074 > RBC074 > RBC074. Next base: position 36,614 of record JANRKX010000047.1, read on the forward strand.
TTTCGCCGTTGATCAGCCACTTGTTTTCTTTGGGATCAAGCAAGGTCGCCGTGCAAACGTTCGCACCGACATCCGAACCGCCTTGAACTTCGGTCAGGAATTGTGCGCCGTGGTAATGATGGCTAAGTCCGGGGTTAAGCAGGTGAGGCAGAAATTTCGCTTTCAACTCTTCGTTGCCAGCGTGTTGCAGAGTTTTGATGATTCCGGCGGTGCAGGAAACCGGGCAATTGTGACCAGCCTCGCCGTTGTAAGAAGACAGATAAAACAGCGCCAGCGCCAGCAGATTGTTTTCCGGTTCGGCGTAAACTGACATGACTCCAGAGTTGTAGATCAGCCTCCCGGCAGTTCCGTGATGAATTGAAAATTCGACATCCTCAGTGCGTTCACCCGTAACCGAGTAACGATTCAATCGAGGTAAATTTTCAGACTGATTGTCTGCACGCGCAGCCCAATCAATGATCTTTGCGTCACTGCCAAACTTTGAAAGCCTTTCTGTGTTTTGCCGAAAACGTTCTTTATCCCACAGCATTGCCAGCAGATTTTGCAGATGGCGGTCGGTTTCGTAAAAGTTCGCGGGCTGGCTGCGCTCCCATTGATTCAATTCTTCGCGGCCTTGTTCGGCGCTGCGCGAAGGAATTTGGCGCGCGAGTTCTCTTGCTGGTGTGCTCATAGGTTGACCTTCTTAACTCAAGCCTTCGATTTCAGCGACGATGAACGGCAGATTGGCGCGCTCAAAGCTGATTTCCGGCGCAGGAATGCGGTTGTGCTTGATGTTCGGCGGAACGTGTTTGTGATGAGGAAACGTGGGGGCCAGACTTGGATCGTTGGGATGTTCTGTATCATCGTACCAGTAAAGTCGCTCTTCTCCTCGAATAACTTCGTAACCGTAAGAAACAATCAACTCCGCATCGAAATCCAACAATTCACGCATCCGAAGCTGGCAGCCATTTGAAAATAAAACCTTGCCTTCAGCTATTCCAGTGTAACGGCTGACCGACCACACTCTGACAGTGGATTTCTGCACGGTTGTTCGACTGAGCAACGAAGCGACAAATTCACTGTACGTGTTTAAGGAACTGAGCGGAGTGGTGTTCATCGTTTAATAAGCGGGTTGCACGTGCAGATGTTCGATAAACTTTCGTTCGGCCATTTGCTCCTCGTAAGCTTTCTTCCGACGCTGCCAGATTTCGTAAAACCCTTTCCACTGGCTGAAATCCGCGCGAGTTTCATCGTATTCGTCGTAATGCGACAGCTCTCCGGATTTCCAGGCTCGATAAAAATCCTCGCTTAACACTCCATATTTTTCTTCGTAAAGAGTCATGCGGCGTTCCAACACTTTCATCTCAAGAACCAGTTCGTAAATTTGCATATTGCCTCCGAAAAAATTGCCAACGCGCTGTGTAATCTTGCGCGGCCAAGATAAAGGCAGTAAAAGTCCGGCGCAAGCTTCTGCACCCATCAATCCTGAAGGAGAACCAAAAAGATGTTCAAACGATTTTTGCTGGTTGCCAGCATTGTGTCGTTGGCTGTTGCGACGATTGTCGGCTGGCAATTCAACGCCGTGTCCGCTCCGCGCGAAGTGAAGTTCAAAAAGGCTGTGCTTGACCGTGAATTCCGCTCAGAAGGCGTCGCCGTTGCCGATGTGAACAAAGACGGCAAGCCCGACGTGCTGGCCGGAAATCTGTGGTACGAAGCGCCGAATTGGACGATGCATGAAATCGCTCCGCCCGGAAAATTCGACGGCGCGAAAGGGTACAGCAACAGCTTCGTCAACTTTGCGATGGATGTGAACAAAGACGGCTGGATGGATCAGATTCGCATCGGCCTGCCCTTCGATCACAAAGTCTTCTGGCTGGAAAATCCGAAAGGTAAGGCCGGGCATTGGGCTGAGCACGTTGTCTTCCGCAACGCCTGCAACGAAAGCCCAACGCTGGCGAATCTGGCGGGCGCAGGCAAAGACCCCGTGATGGTGTTTTCCTTCGACGACGCGCAAATGGCCTGGTATGAGTTAGGCAAAGATCCGAATGCCGAATTCATCGCGCACACCATCAGCGACAAATTCCCGAAAGATAAATCCAAAGACGCTGGAGTTTTTCGCTACTCGCACGGTTTGGGCGTAGGCGACATCAACGGCGACAAACGCCCGGACGTGCTGATTCGTGGAGGTTATTGGGCGGCTCCCGCCGATCCGCGCACGGCCAACTGGAAATTTGTGCCGAAAAACTTTGGCGATGATTGCGCGCAGATGCACGTTTACGACGTTGATGGCGACGGCTTGAACGACGTGTTGTCGAGCGCCGCGCACAAGATTGGCGTCTGGTGGCATCAGCAGCAAAAAGATGGCAGCTTCGTCACGCACACGATTGATTCCAGCTTTTCGCAATCGCACGCGCTGGAATTGGTGGACATCAACGGCGACGGAGCAAAAGATTTGGTGACCGGCAAACGATTCTGGGCGCACGGCCCGAACGGCGACATCAATCCCAACGATCCGGCAGTGGTTGTCTGGTTTGAATTGCAGCGAAAGGGCAGGGAAGTGAAATGGGTCAAACACGAGATTGATAACGACAGTGGCGTCGGGACTCAGTTCGCTGTGGCTGACCTGAACGGCGACAAACGCCCGGACATCATCACCTCGAACAAAAAAGGCGTTCACGTTTTCTTTCAGCAGAAATAGAGGTTTCGTATGAAGGCGCCGCAAATCGTGATTGACACCAACGTTGTAATTGCTGCTCAACGCTCAAAACGAGGAGCGTCTTCAAAGCTGATGTCGTTGATTGGAACGGGGCGTTTTGGCCTGCACATTTCTGTTCCGCTGATTTTGGAATATGAAGAGATTCTGTTACGAGAAGGGATGCAACTCGGACTGACTTCGCGGGACGTTGATGACTTGTTGAGTGCGATTTGCGCGTTGGCAGAACATCATCAAATCCATTTTCTCTGGCGGCCTTTTTTGCAAGACGAAAAAGATGAGATGTTGTTGGAGCTTGCTGTTGCTTCGAGTTGTGACTATCTGGTGACTTACAATAAGCGTGACTTTCGCGGCGCGGAAAAACTGGGAGTTCGAGTTGTTGATGCGCGCGAATTTTTACAAACGATAGGAGAAATAGCATGAGCGTGTTGAGCCTGACGTTACCTCAATCGTTGCAAGAACGAGTTGAAACACTTGCCGTTCGAGAGGGAGTTTCTGTCAATGAATTCATTACATTGGCAGTCGCTGAGAAAACGGCGTCGTTGACGACGATGACTTACCTGGCTGACCGGGCTAAACAGGGCAGTCGAGAAAAGCTTCTGGCTGTGCTTTCCAAAGCGCCAGACGTTGAACCCGAAGAACACGACAAACTTTAACTCTTAGCAGCCAATGCAAATCCAGAAAAAGAAAATTTACGACGTATGCGTGATCGGCTCCGGTGCGGCGGGCGGATTTATGGTCAAGGAACTGACTGCCGCCGGAGCCGACACCGTTTTGCTTGAAGCTGGCGGCAGAGGAAAACTCGAAGACCTGCACATTCACGATTGGGCGTATGACTTGCCGAAGCGCGGATTTGGTTTGTTCAAGCAAGCTTCGCTTTACCCGGACGGGATTCGACAAGCGATTGAATTTCGCGGCGATTCAGTTGGCGTTGATCGCATTCGCACGCTGGGCGGGCGGACGTTTCATTGGAACGCTGTGGCCTTGCGGTTTGCCAAAGACGATTTCCGCGAACGTTCGCTGCACGGCATCGAAGAGGATTGGCCCATCACTTACGAAGAGCTTGCGCCGTTTTACAGCCACGCCGAACGCGAAATGCATGTGTTCGGCACGCACGAGAATCTGGAAGTTTTGCCCGACGGAGATTTCGTCGCCGAAGCGCCGCGCCTGCGCTGTTCGGAATATCTGGCGCAAAAGAAAATCGCCAAACTCGGCGTCAAAATGATTCCCGTTCGCAAAGCCGTCTTGCTGAAAAGCCGCAAAGCCCCAACTGTACGCGGAGCTTGTCATTTTTGCGGCCACTGCATGGACGTGTGCGATGTGCGCGCCGTCTGGTCGTCGGACATCACCGTCATTCCCGAAGCTCTGGCAACCGGCAAACTGACGCTGAAAACCAACGCGCTGGCGCGGGAAATTCTGGTGGATAAAAACGGGCTGGCTGCGGGCGTGTCGTTCATCAACCGTTTGACCGGCAACTCAGAACAGGTTTACGCGCGCGTCGTGGTGCTGGGTTGCGGAGCCGTCGAAACGCCGCGCCTGTTGCTCAATTCCAAAAGCGAAAAGTATCCGAACGGTCTGGCCAACTCGAACGATCTGGTCGGACGTTATTTCGGCGGCCACATCAACACCGGCGCGACCGCTTACCTGAAAGACCTGGTGGGCAAAGACACCTGGGCGGGCGATGGGGCCACCGATCATGCCTACATTCCGCGTTACAACCATCAGCAAGGCAAAAAAGATTACGTCGGCGGCTGGGGATTCCAGATGAATTACAACAGCTACGCCAGACCGCATCACGCGCAACACGTCGCCGGTTTCGGCGAAAGTTACAAACGCCGCGTCCGCGAACTGCAACCGGCCATGTTTCACATCGGCGCCTGGGGCAAAGTCGAACAGCGTTTCGATAACCGCATCACCGTTGATCCGGCGAAGAAAGACAAACACGGCATTCCCATTCCCATCGTCAATTTCCAGTGGGGCGAAAACGATCTGCGGCTGTTCAAGGAAATGCGCGAAGCACTGTTTGAGATTCTGGAAGCTTGCGGAACCGAACACGTCAATCCGAGCGGCGCTGTGCCCGGCGGCTTCGCCAGCCATGAAGTCGGTAGTTGTCGAATGGGAGTTGATCCGAAACGTTCCGTGCTGAACGCTTACAACCAATCGCACGAAGTCAAAAATTTGTTCGTCGTTGACGGCAGCAGCTTCACTACATTTTCTGAAAAGAACCCGACGCTGACGATTGCGGCGCTGTCGGTTCGCGCGGCGCGTTACATCGCTGAGCTTCGTAAACGTGGCGAGTTGTAGGCGACGCGGGGAAACGTTTCCATGAAATCCGCAGAACACGACGACAAGAGGTCACCAAGCTCCGACAGGAGCACCAGCCGCCACATTTCGCCCCTAGATCGCTTTTCATTGGAGTGTCTGGATTATCAGGCGCTATTGAACTGTAAATGTGGGACAATTTTCCAAATTGTCCCACACACCAAAGTGAAAACTGATCTAATGTAGCTTGAAAAAACAACTCACACCGTTGCTATAAACAGATTGCTCCAATCAGGTGTTGGCGAAAATAACGAAAGGGACGCAGGTGAAACGCCCCTTTCCAAAGGCAATCCGCGCCGAGGGGATGGTCGAATTGCCAAAGCTTTACAAAAGTGTCAGTAGCCCAACCGTAAGGGCTTGATTGGGTTCGTTCAGTTTCAGTTGATCCAAACGCCCGACGAACTGTTGGCTGTGGAAATTCTGCGAACGGCGCTTCGGCGCATTTTCGGATTCGGATCGTTTTGCGCAATGTTCAGCAGTTTGTCGGCGGCACGACGTTCTTTGGAACGCGACAACCCGGCGATGATTTCATCTTTGACCGCGTCGTCTTTGGCGCTGTCGTAAAGCGAAATCAAAGCGTCTGTTCCTTCGGCGGTTCGGAACCGCGCCAGATTGGAAACCGCCGACCGCTGCAATTCGACGTTCGATTCCTGCGCGGCAAATTCTTTCAACATCGAAACCGCGCGCGAACTGTCGTGACAGCCGATGGCTCGCATCGCGCCTCGTGCCAACTCTTTGCTTTCCTTGTCGTCTTTGCTTTGTTTGGCCAGTCCGGACAGGAACGCCAGGCTTTGATTGGCGTCGGCGTTGCCCAGCCAATAAACCATACGGTCTTCAAAGACGAAATCTTCTTTCAAGCTGATGGTTTTGACGCGCTTGACGTTGGGCGATGATCCGCTGGCATCGGTCAGCAGAAACACGGCGGCTTGCGATATGTCGTCTTTGCGTTCCAGCCGAATGCCGTCGTCGTAATAAACCGTTCCGGCGAAGGGGCCGATGTGCGAACCTTCGCGGGCAGGGAAGTGAAACGCAATCCAAACCGAATCACCTTGTCCAGACGATTTGAACTGGCGAAAAGCGCGTTCGATTTTGTCCGTTAGGTTGTTGCCGTCTACGTTGACGAATTCGGCTTTGGTGTAAGTGCGCTTCGGTTTGTCCTGCGCATACGTGGCGGCGAAGCTCAGCAGGAATGCCAGCAGCGTGACGATGAATAAAACTTTGCGAGACATGATTCCTCCCCCAAGTCGCGTTCGTAGTTCCGCCTTTAGGCGGTTGAAGCCGCGCTGCCGCCTAAAGGCGGAACTACGAACGCGAGGCAAAAGAATGCGCTCAGAGGCGGAAGGCAAGTCGAGGCTGCCTGTCCGCGTGAGCGCGTCAAATTTTCAGATTGGATGAACGAGTTAAAAGTTATCGTGTGGTCGAAGCCGTCGAACCGGATTCTTCCTGACGAGTGGCACGCGGTGTCGGCGTGGTGCGATAGCTTGGTGCAACTGCCGGGCGCGGCGCGACGGCCCGAATCGGGCGGGATCGCCCTAACTGGCGTTGCAGCGAATTCAGCAAGCTGATCGTTTCCTGAATCGTCGGTTGAGCCGACGAGCCAGCGTTGTTACGACTGACGGCGGCCAGTTGCGCCGTCAGTTGTGAAATCTGGCTGCGAATCAGGCTTTCGGTCGGCGAAATCAGATTCACGTCTTTTTCGAGTTTCAGCTTTTCGTTCAATTCTTTTAGCTTCAATTCGATCTTGGGCATTTCCAGTCGCAGCTTGTCCAAACCTTCGATCTGCATTTTTTCCATCAATTCTTTGTATTTGCCCTGATTCTCTTTCCACTTCAATTCCCATTCGCGTGTCATGTCTTCCCAGCGTTTGGCGTCGAATTCAAAAGCTTTCCCATCGAATTCAAAAACGCGCGGCGCGAAAAGGTCGCGGTCGAACTCCACCATGCCGATGCGTTGTCCGGGCGGAATGGTGTCCACGTACAAGCGGCTGTCAATGCTGTACAGGCTGCGAATCGCCGATGAACGAACTTGCGGGTCGGTGTCGTTTTTGGCGATCTGTTTCAGCTTTTCAATCGCTTTCGGACTTTTGTTGTAAGCCAGCGAGCGGATCAAGTACTGCTTGGTTTTGGCGTCCTGCACCGTATCGTAAATTTGAATCAGGTTGGTTGCGCCTTCGTCGCCTTTGACGTTGCCCAGATAACGAATCGCGCGATTGCGCAACTCTTCGTTGGTTTCGGTTTTGGCAATTTGCGTCAGCTTGGCGATGGCTTTGCTGTTGTCGCCTTCGCGGCGGAGCAGGTAAGCGATGATTTCGCCTTTGGCTTTCGGGTCGCTGATCGAATCGTAAAGCGAAACCAGCGCGTTGCTGGCGGCTTCGCTGCGCAGCCGGTAAATGCCTTGCAAAGCTTCGTTGCGAACGTTCGGGGCGGAATCCTTTTTAACGATGTCCACCAACAGATTCAGCAATTCGGTTTCGGGAATCGCCGGAGTTTTTTTCTTGTCGTCCTGATCCCAGCCGCCAATGGTTGTAGCCGTTGGCGCCCAGGCGACCCCGCCAATCGGCCCGGTTGATGAAATTCCACCACCAACTCCACCAGAAATTCCACCGCCAATTCCGCCACCGATTCCGGTTCCCGGAGCCGCAGGAGCTTGCGCCGGTTTCGGAGCATCCTGAATCAAAGCAGTCAGCATGGCTTCATCCAGCGCGGCGATTGCCGGTTCCGCCATATCCGGCGGCAACACAGGCAATGGCGCTTCCAGCAAATCGGCCACTGCCGCTTCGATCAACAAATCGGCTGGCAAAGGTTCCGGCGGCAATGGCGGCAGCGGAACGGTTTGCGCCACGGCAGGCGCGGGAGCTTTCGCTTCTTTCTTTTGCTGCCTGGCTTTTTGTTGGCCTAATGGCACGGCGACGACCGGCGACAGCAAACTGCAAGCAGCCACCAGCAACGCCGCCATTCCAATTGCATAAGCCACTGCCGGTTTCGACACGGCAGTCGTTGCGTTGCGTTCACGATTGAGAATCATTTCTACCCTCCTTGAGATGACATGTTTTCCAAACAGAATTCCGGCGGCGGCTGCCAGCGGGCGGCTGTCGCCAAGCATTTCCACAAGCCGGGTCAGACAGCTTGCGTAACGACGCGGTTCGCACATTTTCACAGCCCAATCGTCACAGGCCAGTTCGCGTTCGATCATCAACTGCCGACCGATGAACCAGACTGCCGGATGGAAAAAGAGAAACGCTTGTGCGAGCCGTTGCAGGAGATTGATCAGGTAATCCCAGCGTCTGATGTGCGCCAATTCGTGCGCGACGACGCTGTCAAATTCCGAAATCGAAAGATGGCCAGCCAGATTCGGCGGCAAAACTATGACCGGTTTCAGCGCGCCGATGGTCATCGGCACTGTGACTTTGGACGAAGTGAACAACAGCACGAAACGCCGAATGCCGAATTGATTTGCCAATCGTTCGACGCGCGCTTGTTGATTTTGCCCGGCGGGCAGCATCGAACGCCGCATCACCAGCAACATGTAATAACTGTGCGCCAATCGGCCAAACATCAACATTGCAGCCAACAGCCAGATTCCCGACAACGCCAACGGCCAGCGGCTGTCGAAAAACCAGTTCGACGTGCGTTGCCAGAAACTCTTTTTGACGACAGGCGCAACCGGTTTGGCAGTTTGAATCGTTGCAGGCATGACGCTGGCCGATTCGCTCAAACTGACGATGCGGCGAATTTCTTCCAGCGTGGCGGCTCGGTCGTAATCGGCGACAATTCGCGGCGAAGCCTGTTTGGTTTGAACAGACGGCGGCGCCAATTCGACGACGTTTTGCGGAACGGCGACCGGCGGGATTGTCGGCGGTTGAAAACTGATCGTCGGTTGTTGGATTTGCGTCTTTTGTGGTTGAGGCAATGCTGCTGTCGTCGCAGTTCGCTTGGTGGCGATGGCGACAAAGGGGAGCGCCGCGATCATCAACAAACTGGCCAGCCAGACCGCGTGGCGCGTGGTTGCGCTAATGTGTTTGAACACGCGCAACAGCAGCCAGACCAAGGTGACGATCAATATCCCTTGCCACAAGGTTCTGAAAAAAGCCTGAAGCAGCAACTGCGCCAACGGATCGAGATTTTCCAGCAGCAGATTTAACGTGCTCATTTTGTCCTCCCGGATGAGCGGGACAATTTTTCAAATTGTCCCAAGAGCTTATTTCGTGTCTTCGATCATTTGCTTGAGCCGTTTTACTTCTTTGGGACCGACATCGTCATGATCCAACAGATTGACTACCAGCAACTCCGGCGAATTGTTGAAAAACCGTTTCAGCAAATAACCGATAACGGTTTTCTGCGCCTGTTGCCGGTCAACCAACGGTTTGTAGATAAAGGCTCGTCCCTCCTTCTCGTGTTCGACGTAACCTTTCTGTTCCAGTATCCGCATCATGGTCAGCACGGAACTGTAAGCCAATCGCTCTTCGGGCAGAGCTTCGACGATTTCAGACACCGTCGCCTGCCCTTTGTCCCAGAGCACATCCATCAGCTCCAGTTCGACTTCAGTCAGCGTTGGTGATTTTCTGCGAGCCACTTTGCTCACCTCCGTTTTTTCGTTTGAATTGTCTTGGTTGTTGAACTACTAAAGAATTCGTATGCAGAGTATGCCTGTCGCCAGAAGCTGTCAATTAAGAAATTAGTTGTTGAGCAAAAAAGTCGCTGAAAATTTTTGGCGATGGCAGGCAGCAGTCAGAATTTTTGGAAAGAGGTTGGCTTTCTTGGACGAGTTGGAGTGAGCGGCTACAATGCGCCGCCGATAAAAAAGACATTGCAGGATCAGTACCGCGCGCGGTAGCAAGCGGCGAGTGTTGGAAACTCGCTCCCTACTGGTCGCGGTACTGACTCGGTATACAAATCAACATTCAAACTTATGAAACTTCACGACAACACTACTAAAACTATCTTTGATCTGTTCAAACTTGATGGCCGCCGCGCGCTGGTCACGGGCGGAGCCAAAGGACTTGGCCGCGTTATGTCCGAAGCTCTGGCCGAAGCCGGAGCTGATGTCGCCATCGCCAGCCGCACACTCAGCGATTGCCAAACGGCGGCTGCGGAAATTGCCGCTGCAACCGGACGCCGCACCGCAGCCTTTCAAGCTGATATGACCGTTGCCGCCGACATCGAACGTTTGAAAGCCGAGATCGAATCCGGTTTCGGAGCGATAGACATTCTGGTCAACAACGCAGGCATCAACATTCGCGGAGCCATTCAGGATTTGAGCGAAAGCGATTGGGACGCCGTGATGGCCGCCAACGTCAAAGGGCCATTTTTGTGTTCGCGGGCATTTGGGCCGGCGATGGCCGAACGCGGTTGGGGAAGAGTCATCAATCTGGGTTCGATTATGTCTGTGATTTCGCTGGCCGGACGTTCGCCTTACGCTTCGTCAAAAGCGGCGATCATCGGATTGACCAAAACGCTGGCGCTGGAATGGGCAACGCGAGGTGTGACGGTCAACGCCATCGCTCCCGGCCCGTTTGCGACGGAAATGAACCGCCAACTATTGAACGATCCGGCCAAGTATCAGGACTTTGTTTCCAGAATTCCGGCAGGTCGCTGGGGCGAGTTACACGAAATTGCCGGAGCTGTAGTTTTTCTTGCTTCCGATGCGGCTGGGTACGTCACCGGCAGCACTTTGTTCGTGGATGGCGGCTGGACAGCGCAATAATTGGTGACGCGCGCTCAGGGATGTGTGGTACAGTCGCGCCAAGCTTATTCATCACTTACATCAAAGAAAATTGGCGCGGCGATGATGAACGTTTCTTCCACACACGAAGTCACGCAATTGTTGATTGCATGGAACGGTGGTGACCAGGAGGCTTTGGCCAAACTGGTTCCACTGGTCGAAGCGGAGCTTCATCGTCTGGCCAAGTTGTACTTGTCGCGCGAACGTGACGGCCACACGTTGCAACCGACTGCGCTGGTCAACGAAGCGTACTTGAAGCTGATTGACTGGCGGGCAGTGGAATGGAAAAACCGCGCACATTTCATTGGCGTGGCGGCGGAAATGATGCGTCACATCCTGATTGACCACGCGCAACATCGCCGCCGTCAAAAACGCGGAGGTCAGGCCGTCATGGTTTCGCTGACCAGCGCAGGTCAGGAAGCCAAAGAACCTCCGGTAGACATCATCGCGTTGCACGACGCGCTTAACGAACTTGCCAAATTCGATCCGCGGAAAAGCAAAATCGTCGAACTGCGATTTTTTGGCGGGCTGACCGTCGAAGAAGCCGCCGAAGTGTTGCAGATTTCGCATCGCACAGTTGAACGCGAATGGGCAATGGCTAAAGCCTGGCTGTTGCGTGAACTAAGCAAGGAATAAGACGTTGACCCCTGAACGTTGGCGACAAATTGAAAACATCTGCCATCAGGCGCTGGAACTTGATTCCGGGCGACGCGGTGCGTTTCTCCATCAAGCTTGTGCGGGCGACCAAACCTTGCTTGGTGAAGTCGAATCCATGCTGGCTGCACACGACCGTGCGGGCGATTTCCTCGAACAAAACGCTCTGGAAATGGAAGCAGAGGCGCTGGCTCTGGAAAAGACTCGCGCTTTGCCCGTGCAGGAATTCAGCCATTACCGAATTCTGTCTCGCATCGGAGCCGGTGGCATGGGCGAAGTCTGGTTGGCGCGCGACAACAATCTCGACCGCAATGTCGCGTTGAAATTTCTGCCTGTTCAATTCACTTCTGACAAAGATCGGCTGCAACGCTTCACACGCGAAGCCAAAGCCGCCAGTGCGCTGAATCATCCGAACATCATCACCATCCACGAAATCGGCGAAGCCGAAACCGCCGAAGGCAAAACTCACTTTATCGCTACGGAATTTATCGAAGGCCAGACTTTGCGACAGGCGTTGGTCAACGAAGAGTTGACGCTGAAAAAGGCGTTGGACATTGCGGCTCAATCCGCCGCCGCGCTGGATGCCGCGCATCACGCGGGCATCGTTCACCGCGACATCAAGCCGGAAAACATCATGGTTCGCCCGGACGGATTGGTGAAAGTGCTGGATTTCGGCTTGGCGAAACTGGATGTTCGTCGTTCTTTGCCGGAAGAGTTACCGGAAGAGTTAGTTGATACAGCGGCGCAAACCCAACCTCGTGAATTGAAAACTCAGCCGGGAATGATTTTGGGAACTTTGCGGTATATGTCGCCCGAACAGGCACGTGGCCGCGATGTTGATGCACGCTCGGATCTTTTCAGCCTCGGCACGGTGCTTTACGAACTGATCGCCAAACAGCCGCTGTTTGCCGGAGAAACTTCCGCCGACATCATTGCCGCCATCATTCACAAAGAGCCGGAGCCGTTGGCGGATTTCGCGCCCGACACGCCTGAAGAACTGGAACGCATTGTTCGCAAAGCGTTGGCCAAAGCCGCCCGCGACCGTTACCAGACCGCCCGCGATTTTCAGCTTGACCTGCAAACCCTGAAACAGGATTCCGAATTGAGCGCGCAGTTGGCTCGTTTGAGAAGTTCTGGCTCGAATCGTCTTTCAGGCGAATTGAGCAGGGAATTGTCGGATTCTTTCCGCGCGACTTCACCTGCACATCGCCGCTGGGGATTGGCCGGAATCGTCATTGTCGCTTTGTTCGTCGTTGCCGGACTGGTGTGGAAACTGGCGACTCAATCATCACCGCCATTGCCTCGCCAACTGTCTTTCGACACGTTGTTCGGCAAAAAAGGCCAGGACAACTCAAGGCTAATGCAAAGCCGGTTTTCCCCTGGCGGGAAGGATGTGGCTTATGCTTTGTCGGACGAAGACGGCAGCCATATCTGGGTGCGGCCAATCGGCAGCGACGGAGAAACGCAAATCACGTTTGGCAAATGGGATGACGACAACCCTGTCTGGTCGCCTGGCAGCGAAAAAATCGCATTTATTTCCACGCGCGGAAATCAGCTTGGCATCTGGACAATTTCGGACCGAGGTGGAACGCCGACACCGATCAAAACGCTGGGCGACGGCCAGACGCTGGCTAATCGTGGCAGAGTGCGCATGGTCGCCTGGGCAAATGGCGGCGCGGTGATTTATTACGAATGGCAATACAACCTTTATCGTTTGGATTTGAACACGAAAGAAGCGACGCAGATTATCCAGCCGAATCAGCCGTTCCGTGAGCCGCAGGATTTTTCTCTGTCGCCGGATGAACGGAACATCGTTTTCATTGCTCGGCAAAACGGCCAGTACGATCTTTGGCGAATGTCTTTGACCGCAGCGACGGCTCAGCAAGTGACGAACGATCCAGCAGTGGATCAACATCCGATGTGGCTGAATGATGCCGGTCTGCTTTACAACTCGACGCGCGGAGAAAAAACTCAGCTTTATTCGATTGAGACTTCCGGGAACTCTTCGGACGGTGAACCGGTGCCGATTTCAACAGCGAATCACCAATGCCAGTTGGCGGATTTTTCCAGCAAGGCCAATCGGATTTTGTGCTTTGAGCAACAGGACGATTCCGACATTCTGGCTGTGGATGTGAAGTCCGGCGCGGAAACACAATTGACCAACGATTATGGATTGGAACTTTGGGCTGGCGCGTCGCCTGACAGCCAGACGCTGCTTTATCAGGCAATTTCCGGCGACCGTTTTGTCGGCGACATTCGCAAAGGGGGTCTGTTTACCAAACCGTTGAACGCCAGAGGCAAAACGACGCGGCTGATTCCCGAGGACGGCTTTGACGCCCAGTGGTCTCCTAACGGCAAGCGAATCGGTTTTTTGCGGTTGGCGGAACAAACGCCTCATCTGTGGACGATTGAGCAAACAGGCATTGACCTGAAGCAGTTGAGTGCTGACAACATCTTTTTCGGCGGTTGGCGAAACAGCCCGCCTTATAACCGCTCGGAGGCCAGAACCTGGGATTGGTCGCCGGACAGCACGCGCATCGCGTACAGTTCCCGGCAAAACGGCGCGGCAAACATTTGGGCAAGGTCTCTGGACGGGTCTCCGCCGACAAAAGTCTCTGCCAATGAAGACCCAAAACTCGTTTTGAAATGTCCGATCTGGTCGCCTGATGGCGAGCGGTTGGCTTTTGTGACGGAAACCGACGCGCAATCGGTTTCCGGCAAACAAATGTGGAGCGTTTGGGTTGGCGGTCAGGGACAATCCAAAATGATTTTCCAAACGGAAAACCGATTGCGACTTCGCGGCTGGCTGGCAAAAGACCGATTGCTGTTGGCGCTGGCGGAAAATGTCGTCGGTAGCGGTTCGCAGCCGACAACAGTCACGCTGGTCAGTCTGGCAATTTCTTCCGGCGATCAATCGGCTGTCAGCGAGCAAACTCTCGGTTTGCTCGCTGAAACTTATTTATCCAACGTGCAGCTTGTGCCGGACGGCAGCAAAATCGCTTTTGTTAAGGCGCAAAATCGGCGACACGACATCTGGATTGCTTCGATCACCGGCAGCCAGTTAAGCCCGCCTAAAAAGATTACCAATAACAGCGACCCGGATTTTCGATTCGCCAGTTTGGCCTGGTCGCCAGACGGGAAAACCATTTACTACGACAAACAGACTCGCTTGAATTTGCTGACCACCAGTTCTGCATCAAATTGACTTCACCGCAAAAATTTTTTTGATTGATTGGCGGGTTATCAGTTCGAATTTCGCCTTAGGAGTTGGGTAAGTCAGAACTTGTCTGATCCCAAAAAAAACAAGCTCGCAGCGGGATGATTTTATTCACTGCTTAACCCCCAACAAGGAGAACTCAAAATGGCTCGTCAAATTACTTCTTCCCCCGGAACCCCTGCCGTGTTCATGCGAAAAGAATTGGCTGTCTTTGCTTCCGGTGACAGAAACGTGGATCGCAAAACGCTTCACCCGCTGGCTGATGAAGATGAATCCCAAAACATTCCTTACATCAACGCCTTGTGCCAGACGTTTCAGGCAAAACTGATTGAGTATTACAAGGCAGGAACTGACGCCGAGGACCGTTTGGAACGCCTGTGCGAAATCGGCCAGATGTTTCGGGAAACCAGCTTTACCAAAAACGGCCAGACGTTTGGAGTGGCATCCGCTTCTGCTCATAAAACGGCAGAACAAGCTTATGACTTAGGAGCCGACGCCTGCCCGCCAGGCACGCAATGCGTTGACAGAACCTGCGTAGGAAACCCGGAGATTGGTTGAAAATGCTGATGGCAGATCGCTCGGAAATCTTGGTTCACGCTTTTATCCAGGCCGGTGGCCGCAGTTCGCGGATGGGAACGGACAAGGCCTGGCTGGAAATCAACGAACGCCCGATGATCGAACACGTGCTGGCGGCGGCTGAACCCGTCGCCGCCAGTCTTTCCATCGTCATCAACCAAACCAATCCGAACGCCGACCGTTATCGCGAACTCGCCGCCAAGTGGAATGCCCGGCTGTTGTTTGACTTACACGACCACAAAGGCCCGCTCGGAGGCATTCACACCGCGCTGAAACACTGCGGCGAAAACGAATCGGCGCTGATCCTTGCCTGCGACATGCCATTTCTCACGACAGAGTTCCTATCATTCCTTTGCAAAGCTCATCAATCAGAAAATCCGCAATCCGCAATCCGCAATCCGCAATCCATCACGGTTCCCACCGACCACGAAGGTCGCCTGCAACCGCTGGCCGCGATTTACGACCAAGCTTGTTTGCCCGCGATTGAAGAATTGCTGGTGACGGATCGGCTGAGAGTGGATCGGCTGTTTGAAAAGGCACTGACTCAGGCGATTCCTTTTTCTGAGATTGGCAAACTTGATGGTGCAGAAAAGTTCTTCCTGAACCTGAACACTCCGACAGATCATCTGGCTGGAAATAGCAGTTTGCTCAGTTAGTGATCCGTCCGCTACACTCGCGTTTCAAGAACAAAACAAATCACTGTTGAGCCTTTCCGCCGCGTTAGCGGCGGTTGAATTTAGATACTGTCTCGAAAGTCAACCCGCAAAAACGAGATCCGGGTTAAACGAGCAATTATTTTTCAAGACGCCGAAGGCCTGATGCAGCAATTTTCGCATCGCGGCGCAGACAATTTGCATTGAGGTC
>JANRKX010000048.1:0-81242 GCA_033763255.1 Acidobacteriota bacterium
GACCGCTTCCCACAAACCGCGTACCGATTGAATGCCGCGACAGATGACGCTCTTGTTTTCCGCTTTGAACAGCAGTGTCAGGAATTCTTGAGTCACGTAAAGCCGGTAATAAAGCAGCAGCATTAAACAGCGATCCGGCAAGTCATTGGCATAGCTCGCGCCGCCACCGGGTTGTCGCTGACGAGGTTGCTTGGTTCGCACCACCACAGACTTGCGCTGCTGCTCCTGTTGCCGAGCCTGTCGCTCTAACTCAGGCAGGAGACGTTGGAATTCCCCCAGTTCCAGCCCGGTCAAGGTCAGGAACTGCTTCGGCTTTCGAGCTAACTTTGTGTAAAAAGACATCGGCTTGACTCCTTCGAAGGCAAGCTAAACTTTCAACTCTTATCGCGCAACAGGTTTACTCTATTTTCGCCATCCGATGACTCACACCGGCGACACCAAGGAAAAGAAAGAAGCGATTGAAAAATTCCTGGCCGAACGCGGTTACAAAGTGACTCCGCACACGATTGAAAACAGCGACTTCATCTTCAACACGGCTTACGTCCGGGCAAAGCTGAAGAAAGACGAAGCGTTGATGAAAAAGCTGCGCGAGGCTTATCTGGAATTCAACTTCGCGGCAACGGATTTTGCCGAAAAGATTTCGCCGCAAATCTTTGGCCGAGAAATTCCGCAACTCTTGCTGTTGCACGCCATAGACATCAACGCCGATTGCCTGGACGAAATGCTGCGCCGATACGAAACGCGAGGCTATCGTTTCGCCGCGCTTGATGAAGTGATGAGCGACCCGGCATATCAAACCAAAGACACGCTGGTTGCTCAGCGGGGGCCGACTTGGTTGTGGCGATGGAATAAAAGTCTGGGATTGAACCTTAGCTTCAAAGACGATCCTGAAACTCCGCAATGGGTGATGGATTTGTTCAATCAACGATAAGAGCAACGATGAGGAACTCATGAAAATCGAATTTGTCGAAACGCCGAATGCTCCGAGACCCGGTGGGCATTATTCGCAAGCCGTCATTCACAACGGCGTGGTGTACATTTCCGGGCAGTTGCCGATTGATCCGGCAACCGGCGAAAAGAAACTCGGCTCCATCGAAGAGCAAGCCGAACAAGTTTTGGCGAACATTCGCGCCATCGTCGAATCCGTCGGCAGCAACATGAATCGCATCTTGAAAATGACTGTTTACATTTCAGACATCGAACTGTGGGGCAAGGTCAACGAAATTTACGCTCGCGCATTTGGCGCCCATCGCCCCGCGCGAGCCATCGTTCCAGTCAACGAACTACATTACGGATTCAAAATCGAAATCGAGGCTATAGCTGCGTTATGAACCTGGGACTTCAACAACCAAGCGCGATGCCGGCGACCGAACAGGACGAAAATCGTGATCTTGGCTTTGGCTCGAAGGTCGCAGGAGAAAGCAGCAAACGGTTACTGAACCGCGACGGCAGTTTCAATGTCGCGCGCACCGGGCTGAATTCACTGGCGGCATTCAGCCTGTATCATTCGTTGCTGCAAATTTCCTGGCCAAAGTTTTTCGGCTTCGTCGTTGTCGGATATCTGATTGCCAATGCTGTTTTCGCTTGTGCGTACATGGCCTGCGGCGACGGAGCCTTGCTGGTTCCCGAAAACCTGCAAATCGGCAATCAGTTTTGGGAAGCCTTTTTCTTCAGCGTTCACACAATGGCAACGATTGGATACGGCAACATCACTCCTGTCGGAATCGCCGCAAATTTGGTCGTCACCTTTGAAGCCTTGTTCGGATTGATGGGGTTTGCGCTGATTACCGGAATGCTGTTTTCGCGCTTTTCCCGCCCAACGGCAAAAATCCTGTTCAGCAACAAAGCCGTCGTCGCCCCGTATCGCGGCCTGACGGCGTTTGAATTCCGTATCACCAATGGGCGCTGCAACGAAATCATCGAACTGCACGCGACAGTCATGTATTCGCAATTTGAAGATGTCGGCGGCAGGCGATTGCGACGCTTTTACCCGCTTCAACTGGAACGCGAGCGAGTCGCCTTTTTCACTTTGAGCTGGACGCTGGTGCATCCGATTGATGAATCCAGTCCGTTATCCGGCAAAACCGAGCAAGACTTGTTGGCGGCCAACGCCGAAATTCTGGTGCTGCTGACTGGCATTGACGAAACCTTTTCGCAAACGGTTCACACGCGGTCTTCATACCAAGCCGACGAAATCGTTTGGCAGGCAAAGTTCGGCGACATTTACAATCCGCCTACGCCAACTGGCCGATTGACGATTGACGTTCGCAAATTACACAGTATTGAGCCTGTGGAATGACTGAAGAAAAATCAGATTCAGACTTGAAAAACATCGGCCCGGTTTCGATGGAATGGCTGCGCGCCGTCGGCATCGCTTCGCGCGAAGACCTGGAAGCGATTGGCTCCGTCGAAGCCTACCGGCTGGTCAAAGAACACGGTTTCAACGCCAGCCTGAATCTGCTTTATGCTCTGGAAGCTGCACTGCAAGACATTCACTGGACGGCGCTAAGTTCGCAAACCAAAGCGAAACTGAAAGCTGCGGCCAAGTTGCTGTAACTGTTGGCTGGAAAATTATCAATGCTCTATTCATTCAAGATTCCAAAAGAAAGCGGCGATTATCCGGCGTCTTCTGACTTCGTGATAGGTAGGATTTCGGCTGTTATTGCCAAAGCGATTGAAGCAGGCAAAAACCGAATCTTCATCCGCACGAATCTCAAACGTGGACTGCCGCTCGAAAACATCAACAAAATTGCTGGGCCGTTTGTCGAAGCCTGGGCTTTGGAGCAGTTTGAAGAAATTGTCGCTGACGCAGACAACGATTACGAATTGATTAACGTACAGGCCGGAAAGCGCCTTGACCCATTCGACATCGTTTTGCAGTTCAAACGAAAGCAGACTGGCGGCAACTACGTTTCAGCCAACATTGATGTCAAAGCTACGGCTGAAGACATCAAGACTTCCGGCAAAAGCCCCAACATCACTTCGTTCGCCAGAATCAGGTCGGAGTATTTGGAAGACCCGGATTACATCTTCGTGATTCTATCGTTGAAGCATCGGGTTTATAGCGAGCGTGGCAATTCAGATGAAATCACCAATGGAATAATGGAGGTCGTCTCGCACGCCGCTTACGACCTGAAATACGTCTCAGCCAAAGACATCAATTACAATCCAGCCCTCGGCACCGGCCAACTTCAGATACGCGACATTCGTTACGTTGATATTGAAAGACGAACCGTGTGGGAGTTTCTGCAAATGCTTGACGCCAAGTTCAAAAAATCCAAAGGCGAAGAATCATGGCTGGCATTGGCTCGCAAACATGAATGGATCAAGGAGGAAGAGTGAAAACCAATCGCCTAATTTGTGGCAACGCAATAGAAGAAATGGCCAAATTGCCGGATTCGTCGGTTGATCTGGTCGTGGCCGACCCGCCGTACAATCTTGGCAAAGATTATGGGAACAACCGCGACTTGATGGCCTGGCAAGAATATGGGCAATTCACCCGCGCCTGGCTTTCTGAGGCATTGCGAGTGTTGAAGCCAAATGGCTCGCTTTACGTGTTTATGGGAGTCAGATTTATCTCAAGGCTGTTCATCATTTTGGAAGACGAATTCAAACTGAATTTCAACGGCTGGATAACCTGGCATTACACGCAGGGCATGGGAAGAAAAACCGGCTTTTCACCGCGCCACGAAGACATTCTGTATTTCACCAAAACTTCGGATTACGCATTCAATCTTGACGCCGTTCGCATTCCTCAAAAGTATTACCGCGAACGCAACAACATGGCCGGAGCGAATCCAGGCGACGTGTGGCAGTTTTCTCACGTCCATTATTCAAATCCTGAGCGCGAAGATCATCCGACTCAGAAGCCCGAAGCGTTGTTGGAAAGAATCATTCGCGCCAGTTCCAATCAGAATGATCTGGTTCTCGATCCGTTTGTCGGTAGTGGGACAACCTGCCGCGTAGCCAAAACTTTGGGCCGAAAATGGCTGGGGATAGACATCAACCCTGAATATATTGAAATGAGCCAGCAGCGTCTTGACGCTACGTTTGAACAGTTCGATTCCTTTGATCCACGCTCACAAAGAACACCCAAAGATTTGCCCAAAGACCAGAGCGCCCAAACCACACTGCTTTCAATGATCGAAAGTTAAAAACAGTTTCAGCGTTGAATGCCAA
Source organism: Acidobacteriota bacterium (assembly GCA_033763255.1). Classification (GTDB taxonomy): domain Bacteria; phylum Acidobacteriota; class Blastocatellia; order RBC074; family RBC074; genus RBC074. Next base: position 4,180 of record JANRKX010000048.1, read on the forward strand.
AACAGACCAACAATCACTGCCACAAACTCGCCCGATCCCACTCATCATCAACGGCGACGATTTCGGATATTCCGAAGCCGTCAACCGCGCGATCATTCAGGCTCACCGCGAAGGCGTGTTGACCAGCGCCAGTTTGATGGTCAACGAACGCGCAGCCGATCAAGCTGTCGGACTGGCCAAAGCGAATCCCAGATTGGCGGTCGGGCTGCATCTAGTTTTGGTTCTGGGCAAAGCCGCGCTGCCTCATGCCGAACTTCCGACCATCACCAAAGCCGAAGGCCGATTTACCGACAGTTCGTTTCAAGCCGGAATCAAGTATTACTTCAGCGCGGCGGCACGACGCGAACTTCGCCGGGAAATGCGAGCGCAGTTTGAACGTTTCGTCGCCACTGGCCTGAACTTTTCACACGTGGACGGCCACACGCATTTGCATCAGCGTCCGGTGATTTTCGACGAGCTGATCCGGTTGTGCGAAGAGTTCAACGTGCGCCGCGTTCGCGTGGTCAAAGGAGAAATACGGTTGAGTTTGTCGCTGGATCGAACGCATCTTCCGACCAAATTGGTCTGGGGAACGGTGTTCAATCTGCTTGGCCGCTGGTGCGAGCGGCGGCTGACTGGCCGTGGCTTCGTGCAGCCGCAAAAAGTTTACGGCCTGCTGCCAAAAGGGATGAAATCCATCGGCGAGGTGGACACGCTCGATCCGGCGAAGCTGTTTCAAATCGGCGCTCAGGCTTTCTCAACGCCCATCTGGCTGGGGATTTTGATTCTGGGGCTGTTTTTCCTGCTGTATCTGGCGGCGCTGTCGTGAACTGATCTGAGTTTCGTGCTGCCGGTGACGGCGTTCGGATATGTGATGAATGCGTTCATGGCTTGGAAACTGTTGGGCGAACACGTTTCGCCGGTGCGTTGGTTGGGAACGTTGGTGATTTGTTTTGGCGTAGCTGTCGTCGCGCGAACCGAACAACGAACGACCAAACAGGAGAAAACCGGAATGAAAACTTTCCTGCTGTTGTGTTTGCTGATTGGCGGCAGTTCGCTGGGCGAAATTCTTTCAGCCAAAGGCATGCAGCAAGTCGGCGATGTTTCGTTTCGACCGCGCGCGTTGCTGTCGGCAATCTGGCGAATGATTCGCAATCCGTTTTTGATCGCTGGCGTCGGCTGTCTGGCCGTTTCGTTCTTCTCATTCATCAGCTTGCTCAGTTACGCCGATCTGATTTTCGTCGTGCCGCTGACTGCCGTCAGTTACATCACCAACACGCTGGGCGCTCGATTCTTTTTGAACGAACGTATTTCCAAAGAGCGCTGGCTGGGAACTTTGCTGGTGACGTTTGGCGTCGCGCTGGTTTCGCTTTCCGACAAGCTGGAATCGTTGTTGGAGTGGCCGCAATGAGAATGAAATTGGCTTTAACGGCAAAGTCTCGAACCTGCAAAACTGTTTTGCCAAAGCCAAACACGACACATTGCTGATCGTGGACAGCGACATTCGCGTCGAACCGGATTACCTGCGAAGAGTCGTCGCGCCAATGCAGCAGGAAAAAGTTGGAATGGTGACTTGCCTGTATCGCGGAGCGAACGCCCGGACTTTTGCCGCGTTGCTGGAAAACATCGGCATTTCGTCAACCTTCGGCCCCGAAGTTTGTTCGTCGCGTTTGCTGGAAGGCATAGCCTTTGCGCTGGGTTCGACGATTGTCATGCGGCGGGAAATTCTGGAACGCATCGGCGGCTTCCCTGCTGTGGCCGATTATCTGGCCGATGATTTCGTGCTCGGCAATTCGACGGCGAAGCTGGGTTACGAAATCGTGCTGTCCGATTGCGTAGTCGAACACATCTCAGCACCGGATACTTTAGCAACGATGCTGAAACATCAACTTCGCTGGGGACGTTCGACGCGCATTTCGCGGCCTTTGGGTTATCGCGGATTGATCCTGACTTACGGCACTGTGACTGCGCTGCTGGCGCTGCTGGTTTAGGCTTTTTCCAGCTTCGCTTGGGGGATGCTGGCGGTGACGATGTTCGCTCGTTTCCTGCCGGTTTTCGTCGTCGGAGTTTATGGATTGAAAGACAAAACTCTGGCAAAGTTTTTTTGGCTGGTTCCGTTGCGAGATTTGGTGACGTTCGGCGTCTGGCTGGTCAGTTTCGTCGGCGACGAAATCCATTGGCGCGGTGTAAACTTCCGTGTGTTGCCGGATGGCAAACTCGCTCCGGCAAAGAAATCGTAATCTCAAAAAGGAATCAAAATGCGTAGCAATCAATTTATCTCTTTCATCTGCCTGCTGTTCCTTTCGTTTTGTCTGGCGTTTGCCGGTTGCAGCAAAACCGAATCGCCGAAAGCTTCGGACGGAGCCAAACGGTTCGAGCTTAAAGGCAAAGTCGTTTCTGCCGATCAAGCCGAACACAAAGTCACCATCGCCCACGAAGAAATTCCCGGCTACATGGAGGCGATGACCATGCCGTTCACTTTGCTGGAAGATTGGGTCTACAGCGAATTGAAACCCGGCGCGTTGATTCAGGCGACTTTGGTCGTAGATCAAAATCGTTCGTGGCTGGAAAACCCAACCGTCACGACCGTTGATCCGAACCTGGTTGGCAAAGAAGTCGAAACCAGCGTCGAACCCAAAGTCGGCGATGCAGTGCCAGACTTCAGTTTGACGAATCAGGATGGCAAAAAAATCAGCTTGAAAAAATATGCCGGGCGAACGGTGCTGCTGACGTTCATTTACACGCGCTGCCCCATGCCGGATCAATGCCCGCTGATGAGCACGAACTTCGCTTTTATCAATCAGGAATTGGCCGCCAACGCCGCCTTGAAAGACAAAGTCAGTTTGCTCAGCGTCAGCGTTGATCCCGGATACGACAAACCGAAAGTGCTGCGCGAATACGGATTGAAGTACATCAATTCGACAAAACCGGACGCCTTTGCTCGATGGGATTTCGCCACCGGCAGCAACGACGAAGTCAAAAAAGTCGGACAGTTTTTCGGATTGAATTATTGGCCGGAAAAGGATCAGGTCATTCACAACCTGCGCACGGTGATGATTTCCGCCGACGGCAAAGTCGCCAAAACCTATCGCGGCAATGAGTGGAAACCGGATCAGATGCTGAAGGATTTGGAAGCCCAGTCTGCGACGAAGTAAGCGATTTTTTGGAGTGCGCGTGTCTCGACACCGCTTTTCGTTCGTGACAACAGGCTTGCTTTTCTGGCGAGGGCTTCAATCAAGAACGGAAAGCTGCGTCAAGCCGCAGCACTCCACATCAGAACACATCAGCCGTTGAACAAACTCTTCACCACAAACCAGACGTTCGCCGGGCGTTCGGCCAGTCGTCGCATGAAGTACGGATACCAGAATTCGCCGTAAGGCACGTAAGTCCGCATGCGAAAACCTTCCTGAGCCAATTGCACCATCAAATCGCGGCGGACTCCGTAAAGCATTTGAAACTCGAATTGATCTTTGCCGATGTTTTCGCGCGCGGCGAATTCCTGCGTTGCACGAATCATTCGCGGGTCGTGCGTGGCGATGCCGTGATAAATGCCGCTCTTTAACAGCGTCTGCATCAACTTGACGAAATTGGCATCCACGTCGGCTTTTTCAGGAAAGGCGACTTCGGCAGGTTCGTTGTACGCGCCTTTGCACAGCCGTATGCGAGCGCCCATGGCCAGCACTTCCTCCAGGTCTTTTTCGGTGCGATACAGATACGCTTGTAGCACAATGCCGACGTTGCCGAATTCGTGAAAAAGCTGTTTGAAGATGCGCAGCGTGGCATCGGTTTTCGGCGAATCTTCCATGTCTATGCGAACGAAATTTCCGCGCCTGTGAGCTTCGGCGACGATGCGGCGCGTGTTTTCCAGACAGTACGTTTCGTCAATGTCCAATCCCAATTGCGTCAGCTTGACCGAAACGTTGGAATCCACTTCGGTATCCTGAATGCGTCCGAGCAGATGAACGTATTCGTTGACATCGGCGTCGGCTTCCGCGCGCGAAGTCGTGCTTTCGCCCAGATGGTCAAACGTCGCCGTGATGCCGAGCTTGTTCATTTCCTTGATCGTGACAATGGCGCTTTCGATGTTTTCGCCAGCGATGAAGCGGCGGGTGACTTGTTTGAAGCCAGGAACTTTGACAAAGAAATTTTTGAGACCGTGTTGCTGCGAGAGGTAAAGGAGGATCGTTCTGGAAATCATAAGTTTCAATGTTTGTCTCGATGCTGGTGTTATTAGGTGAACTTCGATTGAAACAAAAACTTATCACAGCAATGTTGAAACTTATAGCTCTGAAACAGCAAGGCTGACAGGTCACACCAACTGACAACAAAAACAAATCACGACTGAAAAACCAAGCCGCGTAAAGTCCCTTGTAATTGCCGTTGCAATTGGACGCTACGCGGCTTTTATTTGTGGCAGATGTGGACATCCGCGTTCCAGGCTTTTTCATGGCGGATGTGGACATCCGCGTTCCAGCTACGGACAGGTCACAGCAGCAACCGGAATCCGTATTTTGTATTCGGCGCTGAAAGTCAGCGGGCGGGCGTTGTTTCCGCCGTTGAATTCACCTGTGTTGAATTGCGATCCCATCAACGGCAACAAATCAACCGACGAAGCGGCAAACCAGGCCGTCGTGCCTGTCGGAACAAATTGGTTGATGACCGTCGGCTGCAAACGGAACGTAGACATCAACACATCGCTGTAACAGGTCGAATTTAGATTTCCGGCGGAAGTCGCCACCTGTCCCGAATTGTTTTTGCTCCAACCGGTGATTTGCACTGCTGCGTTTGGAATCGAAGAAAAATCTGTCAACGGACGATACACAGACACCACAGTCAGATTGGTTGCGCCGACCTGGCTGGGCACGCTGTCGAACGCAATTTGTCCTGGCAGCCGGTCGTAATTCACATCGTCGAAAGTCATTTCGGCAAAACCATTGACGTTGGCAATCGCACCGTCTTTGCGTTTGGCCAACGCCACAGCGCCAAGCATCGAAGAATACGGTCCACCGGAATTGCTGGCCGTTTGTTTGACGACGACGTTTCCGGTCAACCAGTTGAATTGAATCGGCTGGCCTTGCGAATTGGTGGCGACGGCCATCGCATAGCCTTTGACGCCGGGATCGAAATCGCTCATCAACAAACTGACCGTTTCCTGCGCCGCCAGACAAAGTTGAAGCTCGGTTGTCTGGCAGGTTGTTCCGCTGACCAGAAACAACCGGACAAACGCCTGGGTGGTCGAATTCGTGTTCGTGATGTTGAGCGTCGAATTTTCGCGCGTGGGATTGCTGGCGCTGGATGTGTAACGATTGAAGAACAGCACCGAACCGGGTTTCTGATCGCCAATCACAGAGGCCGCCGACACCGCCGATAATTCCAAATCAACGATGACAAATCCGCCGGGCAATCCCGTGAAGATTGCACTGCGTGGCGTGCTGATTAATCCTGCGGACAAGTTCCAAAACACTTTGTAAGCCGATGGTTCCATCGTCACCCTGGCCAGATCAGCGGTTCCGACGGTCAACGAAGTGTTCGGAAGCGGCTGCCCCCCATTGGTCGAACTACCCGGAGGAACAAACGAAGCAATGGGTACGGCAGGCAATTGCAATTGATTCAGATAAGCCTGCTGAAACGTCAAAGTGCTGGTCGCAACCAGTGTGTCGCCGCGCATCAAACGAACTGATAAAACTGCGCCCGCAGGCACGTCGAAAAACGTCGGCGATTGAATCAACAAACTGAACGGCGATGCCGGCAACGATGAAGTCGGTTTGAAAGAAAAGTAATAAGAATCAAGCCCGCTTTGCATTGTCATCTGCCGCCCTGTCGCATCTGCTCTTACAATGACCAGCATTAACAACGCCAAGCCAAAGACGAAACGAAGACATCCACACACAGTAATCTTGGTCATCTGAACCTCCATGTAAAGACGTAAAATCAGGATTTTCTGGCCTGTAAGCGACTGACACTTACAAAAATCCACTCTGGTTGAATAGGTTTTGTCAAAATTTTGATTCGCGCGCGGGCAGAGTCTAGCACGAGACAGAAATGGGAAATAGCAAAAGAGCGGCAGAAGAATTTCTACCGCTCGGAGTGCAAACTTTATTCGCCGAAATCCACCAATCCATGCTGCACGGCGTACCGTACAAGCTCGGCGTTGGTCTTCATCTTCATCTTCAGCAACAGGCGAGTCCGGTACGTGCTGACGGTTTTGACGCTCAATCCCATGTCTTCGGCAATCTGGCTGATGGTTTTGCCTTGAGCGATCATTCTCAGCACCTGAAATTCGCGTTCGGACAAACGCTCCGGCGATGGCCGCGGCGAATCCGAACCGATTTCCGCAACCAGTTGTTCGGCCAACGTGGAACTGATGTATTTGCCACCATTGATGACTTTTCGCAAAGCACCGACCAGTTCTTCGGGAGCACTCTCTTTGGTCAAATACCCCGACGCGCCAAGTTTCAGCGCACGCAAGGCGAATTGATCCTCTGGATGCATACTCAGAATCAAAATGGGCAGGCGGGGGCGCGTCGCTTTCACTTCCTGCAAAACCGCCAAACCATTTTTGTCCGGCATGGTGATGTCCAAAACCAGCACATTACAGTCGGAGTTTTCAAGTTTGTCCAAAACCTCCTGGCCATTTTGCGCTTCAGCTACCACCTCGAAATCGGGTTCGTCGTTGATAATTTGCCTCAATCCGCGTCGAACAACAGCATGATCGTCAGCAATCAGTATTTTTATCATTGAATTTATAGTGGAGAGGTTGATATTCATTGCCTGTGATTTGTTCTCACAAAACAGATACACCAACAAGCCAGCCATCAAAGTACAGTGTGTAGTGGCTGACTGATTTCAGGTTTGAATTTCTTTCGGGGCGTTCGCATTATTGAAAGTACTTCAAGGCGAACAGCAGCAAATTTTTACGATTCAGTTCACTCAGGGCAATTTGCCAGCCCCAGAAGAAACCCACTAACTCAGTTTTGTCGCTGATCGAGGTGGCAAGTTAAGAATACTAGATTTAACCTGATAGCAAAACGCCTACTGAGAATTTTGAGGGCGTTCGAGAAAGATTTTCCGCATAATTTTTTGAGCGCAGTTAATCTAACTCTTTGTTTATCCACTCTTTTGGTTTACTAAATTACAATGGAACACTCCAAATACAATCTGGAAATTTATGACAATCCGCAGGAGTTGGCTTGGGCTGCCGCCAGCCAGTTTGCCAGTTTGGCCGAACAATCCATCGCAGAGCGCGGCTTGTTCACTGTTTCGCTTTCGGGCGGTTCGACCCCGAAAGCGATGTTTTCCGTACTCAGTAACAAACCTTTTGCTGACGCCCTGCCCTGGCCGGCAATCAAATTTTTCTGGGGAGACGAACGCTGCGTTGCCCCAGATCATGCCGACAGCAATTTCCGTATGACGACGAAAACCTTGCTCAATAAAGTCGCCGTGCCGCAGAAAAACATCTTCCGCATTCCAGCCGAAGACGAAGATCACCATCGCGCGGCGGAAAATTACTCGAAGACGTTGCGGCAAGCGTTCAACGCCAAAGCTCCGCAATTCGATCTGGTCTTTTTAGGAATGGGAGCCGACGGACACACTGCTTCGCTATTTCCGGGCACAAAGGCTTTGCAAGTAAACGATCAAATCGTCGTTGCCAACTTTGTTGAAAAGCTGAATTCGTGGCGCATCACGCTGACGGCAAACACCATCAACAACGCGCACAACGTCATTTTTCTGGTCGCTGGCGAAGACAAAGCTTCGACATTACGCGAAGTTTTGGAAGGCGAATTTCAGCCGGAAACTTATCCCAGCCAATTGATTCAGCCGATCAACGGTTCGTTGCTGTGGATGCTGGATGAAGCCGCCGCAAGTTTATTGAACGATCCTGAACCGTGACTGTAACGAGGCGGCGTTCTGATTTAGAATCGCCAAGCTTTTCGATAAACACCCAACAACATCACTTTTGACCAACAACATCACTTTTGAGAGGTTACGGCTATGCTGATTCGCCGCTTGTCACTTTTCTGCCTGCTTTTGTCGGGCTTGGCGCTGAACACTTTCAGTTTGCCATTCGCCACTGCTAACAACTTCCCCGACGACCGAGACGACATTCTGAAAAAAATGGATGGACGCGCCGATTATTACGGCGAAATGTCGCGCCGCATCTGGGAATTCGCCGAAGTCGGTTACAAGGAAAATAACAGTTCCAACTTGCTGAAAGCTGAATTGAAAGCCGCCGGGTTTCAGATTCAGGAAAACGTCGCGGAAATTCCAACGGCCTTTGTCGCCACGTTTGGAACCGGCAAACCGGTGATTGGCATTTTGGGCGAATACGACGCGCTGCCAGGGTTGTCTCAAATCGCCTTCATCGCCGAAAAACGCGCACGAGTCGCCGGAGGGCCGGGTCACGGATGCGGCCACAATTTGTTTGGAGTGGCTTCGGCATTCGCCGCCATCACGCTGAAAGAATATATGGCTGAAAAGAAACTCAGTGGCACGATCAAATTTTACGGAACGCCCGCCGAAGAAGGCGGTTCGGCCAAAGTCTTTATGGCGCGCGCCGGAGTGTTCAACGATCTTGATTTGGCGCTGGCGTGGCATCCGGGCGACGCCAACTCCGCCAGTCTGAAAAGCACGCTGGCCAACGTCACGGCGAAGTTTCGTTTTTACGGAGCGGCTTCGCATGCGGCGGCAGCTCCGGACAGAGGCCGCTCTTCGCTGGACGCAGTGATGTTGATGGCGCACGCCGTGGACATGCTCCGCGAACACGTTCCGCAAACCACGCGATTGCATTACATCATCACCAAAGGCGGCGAAGCTCCGAACGTTGTGCCCGACTTCGCCGAAATTTATATGTACGCGCGGCATCCCAGCATGCCCGTGCTGGATGGCATTTGGTCGCGCATCGTCAAATGCGCCGAAGCCGGTGCGCTGGCAACCGAAACACGAATGGAGATGGAATTGGTTGGCAGCGTGTACAACGAACTTCCCAACGAACCGTTGGCGAAGGCGATTGATAAAAATCTGCGGCGAGTTGGCGGAGTGAAGTATTCCGCCGAAGAAACTGCCTTTGCCGAAAAATTGCGAAAGACGTTTTCGCTGGAAGGCGCGCTTTCGCTTGGCAGCCAGGAACAAATTCAGGAAATGGAAGGCGGCGTCAGTTCCGGTTCGACTGACGTTTCCGACGTAAGCTGGATTGTTCCAACCAGCGAATTCCGCACGGCAACGTATGTTCCCGGCACTCCCGGCCACAGTTGGCAAGCCGTCTCCTGCACGGGCGGCCCAATCGGTCGCAAAGGTCTAACCGTCGCCGCGAAAACTCTGACACTGACGGCAATTGACTTGCTGCACGATCCGAAATTGATCGAAGCCGCCAAAGCCGATTTCAACAAACGCCGGGCTGGCTTTGAATACCGTTCCCGCATTCCGGCAACTCAAAAACCGGCGCTTAATTACCGAGACAAATAAGCGGCTGTTTCAATCGCACAAACGCAAAAGGCACGAGGCTGATTTTGCCTCGTGCCTTTTGCGTTTGTGGGATTGAGCTTTCAACTACCGAAGTTGCCGCAACTCGTAAATGCCAGCCAGCTTGTTCAAATCCGCTTTGACCAATTGCCATTCGCGTTCGACGTTCCGGTCGAAACGGGCGTTTTTCATCAAGGCATTGATCTCATCGGATTCACGCATGACCTTTTCGACTTCGCGGCGAGTTTCGCGCCAGGTGTCGCGGCGGTCGAATTCGCGGCGCAGTTCATCCAGCGCGCGTTCTAAATCTTTGACCTGATCGTTGATGTTGTCTTCGCGCCGGGTTCCGTCCAACCGGCTACGATCAAGGTTTTTGTCAATCATCCTGGTGAATGCGTCGCTGCGCTCTTCGCAACGTTTGATAATGCGATCTACGTCAGCTTTCGTGTAATTGCGTCCTCGAAACCGCCCCTGAGCCGAAGCCGAAGCCGTAAACATCAAAGCCATTGCCAACAAAGCTAAAACGGTCGCTGAAATCTTTTTCGTCAAATTCATAAAGTCCTCCTTCAAAAGATAAAGACACTTCCGCGCGCAAGAGAGAACACGCGATCAGGCTCTCACACAACTACGAGCCAGAACGCGGCTTAAGACGAAGCTCAGTTTGGTTTGGTCGAAAAGAAATTCGTGAAAATCGAGGCGCAAATTGTTGCGCCTCGATTGGTTGAAACCATCAACAGCTTGGCGGGAAAACCGGCATGACGTAACTCATCTGATTGTTCAGCGTCAGCGCGTGCAGGTTGTGACCTTGATTGAAAGCTCCGGCAGAACTGGCTGAATTCGCGTTGAAGTTGATCGCCGCGCCCGTCATGCCTATGGCTCCGGTTTGATTGAACACCTTCAACCAGCCGGTGCGTCCGGCAGGGATGAAAGTTTCAAAACGAGGCGTTGTCCGCGGCGTATTGTTCGTCAAACTTGAGCGGAACTGACAACCGCCAGTGACGCTGAAACTCAGCGCGTTTTCGGCGTCGTCGTACAGAACGCCAAACAACGTTCCAAGCGAAGCCGCTCCGATGCCCAGATTGCCTCCGATGCGATTGACGATCAGCAGCGTGTCGTTGCCATCGGCTCTTGAACCAACGTTCGACAAAGCCAGCGCTGCCGGAACGCGGTTGAAACTGACGCCGTCAAAATTCAACGCCGCCGTTACCGAATTGCCGTCGCACGCTGGCAAACCTCCGGGAATCGCCGCAAAAGCTCCCGCTCCCAGATTGGCAGCGTGGCCTGAAGCGAACTTTACGTATTCGTCGCCAATCAAGTAGTTGAAATTGATCGGGCATCCGCGCGCATCAACCGCCACCGCCACCACATAGCCAGTCGTTCCCGGATCGAGATCAGAAGCCAAAAAGCTGGTCGTCTGATTCGGCGTCAAACACACGTAGCTATCCGCGACCGAACAACCTTCGGCCACAAAAAACAGATGGACGAATGCAGGCAATTGCGAATGCGTGTTGGTGATGTTCAGCCGAGTGTTTTGCCGGGTCGGATCGGTGCTGGACGTGTAAACGTTGTAAACCAGAACGCTCCCTGCTTTTTGGCCGCTCATTTCCGTTGCCGCTGGCAAGCCGCCACCTGGCCCAATCGGTGGGCAATCCACCACATCGCAAGCCGAAAAATTCAACGGCGTGCCTCCGTTGAAACTGACGGAATTGTTCGTACAAACCTGAGCGCCCGGCAAAACCGAATCGTTGACCTGAGTCAGATATGTGATCGCCGCCGTCACTCCAGGCGTCAGCGTCGCTGAATAATTCACGCCCGCTGCTGTCACCGTGCAAGTCCCCACATTCGGCGTCACCGAACACGATCCTGGAAGTCCTGTCAGATTGGTGAAGGTCGTGTTGCTGACTACGTTTTGATTCACCTGCCCGTCGTTGCTGACGTTCAACGTAGCCTGCACCTTGCCGCCCGGCCCCGTGCAAGCCAACGGATCATTGGCTGAGCCGGAAACTCGATTGACCGTCACGGTGAAACTGCACGAAGCATCCGGCGCAACTCCATTTGAGGCCATGCAAGTCACCGTCGTCGTCCCGACAGGAAACACGTGGGGTGAAGTGATTACCGTGTTGCCGACTCGGCAGGTGACGATTGGCATTGGTGCCCCCGCCACAGTCACAGTAAAAGGAACTAAAGCTGAGTTCTGTCCCGCGTTGTTGCCAACATTGATATTGGGTGAGCAGTTGATCGTCGGGGGTTGAGGCGGGCAGGTGTTGAGATAAACAGTTGCAGTATCAAAAAAGCCATTAGCGGTGGCGAAGTCTGGTTTATTATCAAGGTTGAAGTCTCCTACTGCCACGGATAAAGGTGACGAGCCTATGCCAATTGGTGCCCCCCAAGCCTGCGAAAATGCACCTCTGCCATCACCGAGCAAAATGGCCACACCGTTATTACCTCCATCTGTTGCTGCAAGGTCAGATTTTCCATCTAAATTGAAATCTCCAACTGCTACAAAATCGGTAGGAACAATTCCGGTAATCGGCGATCCCGATGGTTGAGTAAACCCACCGTTGCCATTTCCCAAAAGAATAGCGATCTTGTCCAACTTAACAGCCACAGCAAAATCAGGCTTGCCATCAAGGTTGAAATCTCCCAACGCCGCAGAGCTTGGATTTCCAGCAAGGCTGACCGTTGGATTGATGAACTGAGTGAACCCTCCGCTCCCATTACCGAGCAATATGGTTACATTGGGAGAAACGTCACTGAAAACAGCAAGATCAGGTTTTCCATCAAGGTTAAAGTCTCCCGCTGTCACATTACGCGGGAAACCTAAAACGTTGATCGGCGAATTGGCCGCCAGTGAGCCGCCACCATTGCCATCACCAAGCAGAATCGCCAGATTATTCGAAGCCAGATTAGCTACAGCAAAATCTGGCTTACCATCTAGATTCAAGTCTGACACTGCTATAGAAACAGGCCGATCACCAACAAAAATTGGAGAGCTTGCTGAGTGAGAAAAACCGCCGTTGCCATTCCCCAAAAGAATATTCAATTTATCTGGGTGGCTACTTGTCACTGCAAGATCAGTTTTACCATCCAGATTGAAATCGCCAGGTGCAATAAATCTAGGAAAATTTCCTGCACTTACAGGCGATCCAAGGGCTTGGGAAAAACTTCCATCGCCGTTCCCTAAAAGGATGGAAACACTGGCGCTACTATCATTCGAGAAAGCTAGATCAGGTTTGCCGTCTCCATTGAAATTTGCTACCACGACAAAAGTAGGACGATGCACTGAAGTTATCGGCGAGCCAGGGGCTTGGGCGAAGCTGGCTCCGCAACCCGCTGGTTGCTGCATCGGTGAAGACATTGAAGGAGCAATGGGTTCATTGAAAAGCGCGGGAATTGCCGGAAGCGCATCCGGTAAAAAGTCAACATCCTTTTTCAACTCAACCGTTGGAAACAATTGCGGAGCCGTTGGCAAACTGAGCGAACTGACGCCACTGCTCAAAGCGGTCAAGCTGAAGCCAATCACGGTCAGCGCAAAGACTAACCAGCCATAAAGAATTCGCGGTGAATGAATTTTGTTCGGCATAGATGAAGATTCCCTTTCCAATGAAGTTCGCAGCCGGATCAACCGGCGTCGGATGACGAATTGAGCGTTGTTCGGCGAAGCCTGAACCAAGCCGATAGCCGTGTGAGGTCGCTTGGGCAGACTCAGCAGAAATAGGGGTGGCCTTTTTGTTTGTGAGCGTTCGCAATTCCCGGCAAAGGCATTGCGCGGCGGATGCTAAGTTATGGCGAATGAAATTGGAAGCTTTGCAGATAGTGCAAATGGTGATTCCCCGCAAAGAGACACAAAATTTTGCGCCGCTACGATCTTATTGGCGAATTTTGCTGATCGGCCTTTGCCGGTTACTATCTCAGCGCATCAACAACGATAAGCGTTATGGGCAAATACACTCGAACTAAAATCAGTCTTCTTGTTCTGGGCGTGGTGCTGCTGGCGGCGGGAGCGTGGCTGTATTTGAGCCGCCCGCAACCGGTGGACATCGCCGCGTATGTGCCGGAATCGGCGCTGGGGTATCTGGAAATCAACAATCTGCCGCAACTTGTCACGAACCTGACGGCGACGCGTGGATGGCAACAGCTTGCGCCGGTGTATGGAGTTTCGGACAAGCTCAGTTATTTGGCGCAGGCGGAGAAGTTCGGCTGGCTGGCCGGGCTGACCGGCAACAACGAAGCTGCCGTTTTGGCCGACGCTCAAGTCGCCATCGTCGTCACTGGCCTGGAAGCTCGCGGCGAAGCTGTCAAACCCAGATTTGCGTTGGTGTTGGCGTCGCCGGGAAATGGCAAAGCCTTGCAAACCGTGATTGAAAAACGTTTGCCGGAATTGGCTGGCAACCTGCTCGGCCAGACGAAGTTAAAAACCGAAGAACAAGCCGGGTTGCCGGTCAGTGTGTTTCAGTCAATCGCTGACGCGCAAAAAGAATTGCTTTCGACTCGGCTCGACGATGCCTGGATTCTGGCCAACAATGCGGATTCGCTGCTCGATTGCCTGAACGCGAAGTTGGGCAGACAGCCCGCGATGGCGAACAATTTTTATCGCCAGCAAGCTCGCCCGGCTGTGGGCGAAAATGCTGCGGCCTTCGGTTTTGTCACTGCCGAAGGTGTCAAACGATTGTTGCGATTTGGAACCTACGTCGCTTCGGGCGGAGTCGTTGGCAAAGCCGCTCTGGCCGGGGCCGTTGGCGAGGTCTTCACCGAATTTTCCAATCGCACTTGCGACGGGCTGGCTTACGGCGCGAGCTTTGAAACCGGCGCAAATGGCCTGGAAATCGTGGATCGTTACCTGACGCTGTTCAAACCGGAACTGACCGACAAGCTCAAAACCGTCATCAAAGCCAATTCAACCGAAGCCGCCGCGCTCGGCGTCATTCCGGCTGCGACGCGCGAAGTGACGATTTACAACGTTGCCCAACCCAGTCAGACGCTGGAAGAACTGGAAAAAGCAGTTTCGGCTCGCGTAGATGTCGCGCAGAGTTTTTTGCTGCATCAATTCGTGCTGGGAATGCGCGAAGCCGCGTTCGGCGCGAAAGCGTCTGATCTGACCAACTCCGCCATCGGCGACGAAATCGCCAGTTTCAATTTGACCAAAGAAGCTCAAAACCGCGTCTGGCTGATTGCCGCGCGCGACCGCACGAATCTGGCCTTGCTCGGCGAAAACATACTGACTCAGTTTCAAGACAAAAAAATCGCCAGCATCAACCGCGAAACCGTTTCCGGTTATGAGTTGCTGGTTTCCACCGAACCCACGCGCGGAGCAGCGGTTTTCGTCGGTAACTTTTTGGCGCTGGGACAACGTGACCAACTGTTGCGGTTTATTGAAGCCTATCGCAACGGCCAGACCTTGAAAGTGTCATCGCAGTTCAAACTGACTTCGCGTCCGACTGGAATTGCGCCTTCGTTGAGCCTCGTTTCTATCAAAGACGAAAGCAACGATTTGATGATTGCGCTGGCTCGGCTGACGGGATTGTCGGTGATTCCTGCGAACGTGGCGGCGCTGGATCAACTGCCTTTGGCGGCCAGTGCGACTTCGATCAACGAACGAGGGCTGGCGGTGGAAACGCGCTCGCCTTTTGGCAATCTGCCGTTTCTGGTTTCGCTGATTGCTGGATCGAATCCGCAGCAGTGAATGTGTCAGTAGCCCGCGCGTGAGCAAAGGTTTTTTCCATTCAACTTAAGCCCTCCCTTACGGTTGGGCTACGGACACGATTCCACTTTCGGTCAGTAGATAAAAAATTATGACTTCCCGCCCAATTCTAAAAGCCACGAATCTGACCAAAGTCTATTCCGGTCGCGTCGAGGAAGTCGTCGTGTTCCGCGATTTGAATCTGGAAGTCGCTCGCGGTGAGATGGTGGCAATTGTCGGAACGTCCGGCGCAGGCAAATCCACATTGCTACATTTGCTGGGCGGATTGGATCGAGTAAGCTCCGGCAGCATTAAGATAAGTGGCCAGGAAAGCGAGTTTGACCTCGCAAAAAATTCTGAGCTAGACTTGGCGCGCTTTCGCAACCGACAGATTGGATTCGTCTTTCAGTTTCATCACCTGCTGCCGGAATTTTCCGCCCTTGAAAACGTGATGATGCCTTTGCTCATCAACGGTTCGCCCAAACGCGAAGCTGCGGGCAAAGCGGCAGAGTTGTTGGATCGCGTTGGATTGTCGTCACGAACAGAACATCGTCCAGGCGAACTTTCCGGCGGCGAACGGCAACGAGTCGCTTTGGCGCGAGCGTTGGTTTGCAAACCGACGCTGCTGCTGGCAGACGAACCGACAGGCAATCTGGACGAACACACCGGCGAAGCGGTTCACTCACTGATCCGACAATTGCAAACCGAAGAACAATTAACCGCCATCATCGTCACTCACAACGAACGACTGGCTTCGACCTGTGATCGCACCTTGCGATTGGAAAACGGCAAGCTCAATTGATAATGGATAATTGATAGTGGATAGATTACCCACTATCAATTATCCATTATCAACTATCAATTATGTTTGAACGTTATACCGAAAAAGCACGTCGCGTCATTTTCTTCGCTCGTTACGAAGCCAGCCAGTTCGGCGCTACGCAGATCGAAGCCGAACACATTTTGCTGGGATTGATCCGCGAAGATAAAAACCTGACTTACCGATTCTTTCATCGTTCGCGCGCGACGGTCGAATCCATTCGCCGTGAAATCGAAGGCCGCACCATCCTGCACGAACGAATTCCGAACAACATTGATTTGCCGTTGGCGACGGCAGCCAAACACGTGCTGGCGTTTGCGGCGGAAGAATCCGAACGACTTGGCAATCGTCACATCGGAACCGAACATCTGTTGCTGGGATTGTTGCGCGAAGAAAATTCCATTGCGGCGGAAATTCTTTACGAACGCGGTTTGCGGCTGTCAGACATCCGCCAGGATTTGATGCGCCAGGCCAACATGGAACGCAACGCCCATTCGCGCAAAGACACGCCGCATCTGTTTGAATTTTGCCGCGACCTGACCGCCGATGCGCTGGAAGGCAAGCTTGATCCGTTGGTCGGACGCGAAGAAGAAATTGACCGAGTCGTCCAAATTCTTTGCCGCCGAACGAAAAACAATCCGGCACTGATCGGCGAACCCGGTGTTGGCAAAACCGCCATCGTCGAAGGTTTGGCTCAGCGAATCGTCAATTGCGAAGTTCCTTCGTTCCTGGTGGAAAAACGAATTCTGGCGCTCGATCTGAGCCTGGTTGTCGCCGGAACGAAATATCGCGGCCAGTTTGAAGAACGCATGAAAACCATCATGCGCGAACTGATGGACAACCCGCATTACGTCGTCTTCATTGACGAAATTCACACCTTGATCGGCGCCGGTTCCGCCGAAGGCAGTCTGGACGCCGCCAACATCTTGAAACCGGCGTTGTCGCGCGGAGAAATCCAGTGCATCGGCGCGACGACTCCGGCGGAGTATCGCAAATCCATCGAACGCGACCGCTCGCTGGAACGCCGCTTTCAGGCCATCAAGATTCCTGTCCCCAACGAAGAAGAAACGATTGAAATTCTGGAAGGCGTCAAAGATCGGTACGAGTCGTATCACAACGTCCATTATTCCGACGAAGCGATTGCCGCCGCCGTTTATCAATCCAGCCGCTACCTTTCCGAACGCTTCCAACCTGACAAAGCGATTGACGTAATTGACGAAGCAGGCGCTCGCGTCAAACTCCGCGTGCAACGCGAAAGCGGCTACGTTCCACCGCCTCCGCGCTGGCATCGTGATCCGCGCGATTACCGCAACGATTTTCGCAGCGATGTCCGCGACCGCGACCGTGTTTATTCCAGCAGTCGCCGTGCGCCGCAGTATTACGAACCGCTCGAATACGAAAACATTGCCGCTCACGTTACCAAACAGGACATTGACGACGTGATTTCGCGTTGGACCGGCATTCCGGTTTCGGCGCTTCAAGAAGAAGAAGCGACCAAACTGCTGAGGATCGAGCAGGAACTGCACAAACGGATCGTCAGCCAGGATTTGGCAATTTCCGCTTTGGCGCGCGCCATTCGCCGCTCGCGCGCCGGGCTGAAAAATCCCAATCGTCCTGTCGGTTCTTTCCTGTTCTTAGGGCCAACCGGCGTAGGCAAAACCGAAGTCGCGCGAAGTCTGGCGGATTTTTTGTTCGGCTCAGAACGTTCGATGATCCGTTTTGATATGTCGGAGTTCATGGAAAAGCATTCGATTTCCAAACTGATAGGCTCGCCGCCGGGTTATGTCGGTTATGAAGAAGGCGGCCAATTGACCGAACGTGTTCGCCGCAATCCGTATTCGGTGTTGCTGTTGGATGAAATCGAAAAGGCTCACCCGGATGTTTTCAACATCCTGTTGCAGGTCTTTGAAGACGGAATGCTCAGCGATGCGCTGGGCAACACAGTGGATTTCAAACACGTCATCGTCATTATGACCTCGAACATAGGCGCGCGCTTCGTCAACAAAGGCGGCCACTTAGGTTTTCATTCTTCGCGCATTGACGCCCAATCCAAAACCGAAGATCGCGTGCTGGCTTCTGTGCGCGAAACCTTCAGCCCGGAATTCATCAACCGACTGGACGAAATCATCGTCTTTGAACCGCTCAGCGACGAAGATTTGCTTGCCATCGTCGGCCTGCTGGTTCGCCAGATGAACCAGACGCTGCAACATCGCCAGTTGCAAATTCAACTGACCGAAGACGCCAAACGTTGGGTAGTCGAACAAACCTGCGCCGACCGCAGCTACGGCGCCCGCCCGCTGCGCCGAGCCTTGCAGAAATTCGTCGAAGACCCACTTTCCGAAGCCCTGATCGAAGGCCGCCTGGCCGGAGCTTCCCTGATCGAAATTTTCAAAAATAACAACGGCTTAGCCATTCGACCTCTCCCCGAAGATGGATTGTCAAATCTGAGAATCGAAAACAAGGTGAAAGCAGAAGGCCTGGACGAAGAGTCGCTCAAGTCGGAAGAAATCATCTTGCGGTGAAACAAACCACGACTGGCACTAATGTTCTGTAAAGGCTTATCGGTGGAATTCGGGTTGTCTTTTTGTGTCGGTTCATGGCTTTTCTCTGTTTGAAGACCTAAAAAATTTGGACGGTTGACAAGTCCGGTCGTTGGCTATTCAATACCGGACTTCTTTGCGTATATTTCGTAACCTTAAAAAATTAGCACTGCAATCTTGGCAATGTAGGTCGTTCATAGTGCGTGCTTTCCGGCTGTCCCTGCTTCAGGGATTTGCCAGGCACTGTCTGAAAGCTGCGCGAATTTGCGCGCGCGGCAAGTAATTATGAACTCTTCGGACAGAGCCAACTCCTGAACGATTTAACATAGGTGGAGAAGCTTCATGACCAAGCGCATTACCTTTTTGGCAAGCGCACTTTTTCTTGTTTTCGTTACCCTCATTTCAGTTCGTCCGGCATATTCACAAAACCAGGACGTGTTTGTTGAGGACGTGGAAATCCGCGGCAATCGCCGCATTCCGCGCGAGTCCATCCTTTATTATGTGCAGAGCAAGCCGCAGGATCGGTTCGACATCAATCTGGCTCAACGCGATCTGCAAGCGATTCTGCAAATGGGTTTGTTCGATCCGCTGGGAACCCGGCTTTACGTTGAAGATGGCCCTCGCGGCGGCAAAATCATCATCTTTCAGGTCAAGGAATATCCGATCATCCGCGACCTGCAATATCGCAATCTGAAATCTGCGACCGAAAGCGAAGTGCTCACACGATTCAAAGAGCGTCGCGTTCAGGTCAGCAAGGAATCTCAGTTCGACCCCTCCAAAGCCAATGGCGCGCGCGTGGTGTTGAAAGAGTTGCTGGCCGAAAAAGGTCATCCGGACGCCAAAGTCTCCATCGAAGTGGAAGACATTTCCGCCACGACCGTGGCGCTGATCTTCAGCGTAGAAGAAGGCCCGCGCGTTCGAGTCAAGGAAATCGAATTCACCGGCGACCGTGATGGGTTTTCTCAACGCAAATTGCGCGGTGCGATGAAGCTGGTCAAAGAATCGGGATTGATCGCCACCTTCACGTCGAAAGACATCTATTTCAAAGAAAAATTGCAGGACGATCTGGAACGGGTTCGCTTCTTTCTGGGATCGAAAGGCTACCTGCAAGCCAAAATTGGCGAGCCATTAGTCGAAGACGCCGGAACGGTTTCGAGCGGTTTTCCGCTGCCGATTCCCGGATTGCGTAAGACAGGACCCGGCAAACGAATCTCCATTCCGCTGGAAGTCGGTCGCCGTTACAAAATCACCAAAGTCGAAGAAAAAGGCGTAACAATCTTTCAACCCGGCATCGTCAAGGCTGTTTCCGGCTTGAGAGAAGGCGACTGGATTGATGCCAAGAAGATTCAGGAAAACGTGTTCAAAGGCATCAAAGACGTTTACGGAACTCAGGGCTACATTCAGGCCAGCGTGGATTTCATCCCCAAGTTCATTGACAAGACTCAGGAAGAAGGCGAAATCGAAGTCACATTGGAAGTGGACGAAGGCCGTCAGTTCACAATGCGTCGCCTGGAATTCATCGGCAATACCAATACGCGCGACGTTGTTTTGCGCCGTGAAGTCGCCCTGAACGAAGGCGATCCTTACAACAAACGGCTGTGGGATTTTTCAATCCTGCGATTGAACCAGTTGGGACTGTTTGAAGAGGTCAAAGAAAAAGACGCCATCACGCGCACCAACGACCGCGACCAGACTGTGGACATTGACCTGCAAGTCAAAGAGCGCGGTCGTCAGGAAATTCAGTTGAACGGCGGCGTATCAGGCTTTGCCGGAAGCTTTTTCGGACTTACTTATTCGACCAACAACCTGCTCGGTTACGGCGAATCCCTTAGCGTTTCCCTATCCGGCGGCAACCGACAGTTGTCCGCACAATTCGGATTCACCGAACCATACCTGTTCGGCAAACCGATTCAGTTGGGATTCCAGTTGTTCGCCTCGAAGTATCAATACGTCGGACAGGGCTTCAACTTCGCCCAGGCGAATCAGCAGCTTCTCCAGGCCAGCTTTTTCGGCCTGTCTTCGATTGACGCCGACACCTTGTTTACGCAACGGTCGGCGGGCGGAAGCGTCAGCGTTTCTTCGCCGATGGCCATTTTTTTCCCGAACAAGTTTAGGGAATTTGCCCGTGCGTCCCGACTTGGGCTGTCGTATTCGCTGTCAACCAGCAGCATCGAAGACCCGAAGGTCAACACCGACGGCGACCCGACAAACGACATCCCCGTCACCTTCACACAACCGAAGATTCTGACCAGCCGCGTTACGCCTTCGTTGTTTTACAACACCAAGAATGCGCAGCTTGACCCGACCAACGGCCAAAGCCTGTTTTTGGGCTTTGGATTATCGGGCGGCGTTCTCGGCGGAGATGTGAATACCTTTTCGCCTTCGCTGGAATATCAGCGATTCATGCCAGTTTTCAGAAAACGAACCGACAAACCGCATGTCGTGGCAATGCGTCTTCGCGCCGATCATATCCGCACTTTCGGCACGCCTTTCACGACTCAAACGCTTTCATTTGTCGGCGGCATCCCGCTGTTTGAACGGTTCTTCCTGGGCGGCGAATACGATATTCGCGGTTATAACTTCCGCTCGATTTCCCCTGTGGTTCCGGCGGATTCGTTCCTTTCGACCAGAAACGTTTCGGCGAAAATTCAAGACCCGGCGGATTTCACCAAGCTGATTGATGCGCCCAGCGGAACCGTCGCCTCAAGCGTGATTCGCAACTTCACGTTTGAGTCGCCGGGGACAGTGACTCCAACCGGAACCTGCACAGAAACGGCTAATCCCTCCACCGGATGCAACGTGGTCAATGCGCGACGGTTTTTCACGCCGATTGGCGGTGACACACAGTTCATTTACAACCTGGAATATCGCGTCCCGGTTTTCAGTGTTTTGTCCGTCGCCGCGTTTGCTGACGTGGGAACGGCATTCAACGCACGCAAATACCAGGATCAACTTTCGACGACAAATTTCATTCGGCAAACCATCACCCCATCCGGCGTGACGCTCAACCCGGCAGGTCGTGTCGCTTCCGCCGAAGAATTGGCCAGCGCACCGCGCGATATTTTTGGCAATGCTATTGGCTACCGCACAATTTTCCTGGAAGGCGAATCGCGCGATTACAGCATCGTTCGCTCGTCCGAACAGAACGTGAAGTTTCTTTCCGACCTGCGCTCTTCGATGGGCCTGGAATTCCGCATTCAGATGCCGGTGATCAACGTGCCATTCCGTTTGATCTTCGCTTACAACCCGCAAGCGAAAACCGATATTACCGATCCGACAGTGCTTTTCATCGAACGCCGCACAGTGATGCGTTTCAGCGTCGGACGAACATTTTAAGAAGTGGCTGGTGATTAGTGATTGGTGGTTGGCGTAATCGCTGCCGCCAACACTAACCGCCAATCACCGACCACCACCGCACAGACTGGAGATTTTTTGAGAATGAAAACCAAGCTTTTACTGACCCTCGCTTTGGCGCTTCCATTGCTGATGGTGACGACGCAGAACGCGCAAGCTCAAGCTGGCGGCGCGCCTGCAACCTCGCAACCGCCCAAACTCAAAGTTGCGATTCTTGACGTCATGGCCTTCCGCGACGGAATTGCCGAACTCAAGATCAAATACGAAAAACTGCAAACCGAATTTGCCCCGCGTTACCGCGAACTGGAATCCATGCAAACTTCGCTGGCGGCGAAAGAAAAGGTTCTGGCTGAAAACAAAACCCTGACTCAGCAGCAAGCCGCCAAACTTCAGCAGGAACTCGAAGAAGGCAAAAAGACTTATCAACGGTTGGTTGAAGATTCACAATCCATCGCAGGCAAACGCGAAGAAGAAGAAACCGGCCCGATCAAGGAAAAGCTGAGCAAGTACCTGGAACAGTATGCCCAAAAACACGGCATCACTTTCGTGTTCGATGGTCGCCAATTGCAGGAAACAGGCGTTGTCATTTACGCCGACGCCAAAGCGAACATCACCGAAGATTTTATGAAGGAATATAACAAGGCGAACCCGGCTCCGGCAGGAGCGGCCAGCGCCAAGTAAAGCTATCGGTCAATTTGAACATTGTCCCAATTTATCTGAGGAGTTTGAAGAACATGAAAAAATTGTGTCTCGCATTCGCAATCATCGCCGCGCTGGCTGTCGCAGCATTCGCGCAAACGCCTGCTCCACCCAAACCGACTTCTGGCGGAGCGGCTCCGGCTGCTGGCGCTGCCACAGGCGGAACTGGCGCTGAAGGAAAACTCGCGTACGTCAACACAGCGCGTTTTGGACCCGGCATCAATGAACTGAAAGAAAAACTGGAAGCTCTGAACGCTGAATTCGGGCCGAAGTTGAAAGAATTGGAAGCTCTGGAAACCGATCTGAACAACCTGAAAAGCAAGATTCAGAATCAGGGCAATACGGTCAGCGCACAGGTTCGCAACCAATGGGTTGAAGAAGGCACCGAAAAAGAACGCATGCTGAAACGCAAAACCGAAGACTACCAGGCGATTGGCAACAAGCGTCAGGCCGAAGTCACCCAACCGGTTTATGAAAAGATCGGCAAATTCCTGGAAGGTTATTGCCAGCAACGCGGCATCATCATGGTTTTGGAAGGCGGCGCGGTTCAACAAACCGGCGTGGTGCTTTATGCCGCAACCGCCACCGACATCACCGAAGATTTCATGGCTCAATACAACAAAGCCAATCCCGGACCTGGCACTGCTGCTCCGGCTGCCAAGAAACCCTAACCCTTCAAGGCAAAAGCCTACGGAAAATCAAAAGGCAAAAGTGCGATGGCCAATCTCACTTTTGCCTTTTGATTTTTGAGTTTTGACTTTTGATTTTCGTATGACCCTTGCCGAACTCGCTCAATTCATCCAGACAGAACTTCGCGGAAACGCCGACGCTAAACTTTCCGGCGTCAATTCTCTTGATGCGGTTCAATCCGGTGAAATCACCTTTGTCGCTGACGCGGCGCGTTTGCCCGAAGCATTGGCTTCGCCAGCCACTGCGTTCATCGTTCCCGCCAAGCTGGCCGACAACGCTCAACTTGCGGAAAAAAATCTGCTGATTGCTCGTGACGCCAAACTGGCATTTGCGCGAACAATCAATGCGTTTCACGCCAAAGCCTACGAATCGCGTGGCGTAAGCTCGGACTTTGCTATCGGCGAAGCTTCGCGCATCGGCATTGACTGCTCCATCTATCCGCGAGTAACTGTAGGCCGCGACTCCGTAATCGGCGACCGGGTTACGCTGTACCCCGGTGTAGTCATTGGCGACAACTGTCGCATCGGCGACGATTCAACTCTCTTCGCCAATGTCTCAGTTTATGACGATACGGACATTGGCGCACGTTGCTGCATTCACAGCGGAACCGTCATCGGTTCGGATGGATTCAGTTTCACGCCAGATGAACAAGGTCGCCAATTCAAACTACTGCAAGTCGGTCGCGTCGTCATCGAAGACGACGTCGAAATCGGCGCAAACTGTTGCGTTGACCGCGCGGGCTTCGGCGAAACGCGCATTCATCGCGGAGCCAAGTTCGACAACCTGATTCAAATCGGCCACAACGTTGAGATAGGCGAAGACACCGTTGTTGCGGCTCTGGCAGGATTTTCCGGCGGAACCAAAATCGGTCGCAGATGCATTCTGGCCGGGCAAATCGGAACCAATCAACACATCACCATCGGCGACGGGGCAATCATCACGGCGCGCACCGGCGTGACGAAATCCGTCGAAGCTGGCAAACTCATGGGCGGCATGATGGCCGCAATGGATTATCAACAATGGCGCAAATCGCACGTGCTATACACGCGATTGCCCGAACTATTCGACCGACTTAAAAAAGTGGAAAGAAGTCTGGACAAGTCCAGGGAAGTCCGGGAAAGTTAGCCCAAGCCAGACTTTTCCAGACTTCACAAGACTTTTCTCGACTTGCCCGACTACCGAATATGGACATCAACGAGATTCAACAAATCATCCCGCACCGTTACCCAATGCTGTTGATTGACCGCATCGTCGAATTGGAGCCGCTTAAAAGAATTGTGGCAATCAAAAACGTGACGATGAACGAGCAGGTCTTTCAAGGCCATTTTCCCGACGCGCCTGTTTTCCCAGGCGTGTTTATCATTGAAGCAATGGCTCAGGCCGGAGCCGTATTGTTGTTCCGCGAAGTCCCCGACCGCGAAAACAAGCTGATGTTTTTCACCGGCATTGAAGAAGCCAAATTTCGACGCCCTGTCGTTCCCGGCGATCAGCTTCGCCTGGAAGTCACTGTGCTGAAATACAAAATGGGATACGCCAAGCTGACCGCCAAAGCCTACGTCGGCGATCAACTCGCCGCCGAAGCTCTGCTCTCTTCCGCACTAGCCGACAAACACAAAAAGTGAATGCTGAATTCTGAATGATGAACGATGAACGATGAATTCCTTAACACGGGGCTTCATCATTCATCATTCATCATTCATCGTTCCAACTATGATTCATCCGACCGCAATCATCAGCTCAAAAGCCGAGCTTGGCGCAAACGTCAGCGTCGGCCCGTATTCGATCATCGGCGACCTCGTCACGATTCACGACGATGTTGAACTCGCCAGCCACGTCGTCATCGAAGGCCCTTGCGAAATTGGCAAAGCGACAAAAATTCTTCCTTTTGCTTCGCTTGGCCAGTCGCCGCAGGATTTGAAATACAAAGGCGAAGACACGCGCCTAGTCATTGGCCAGCGAAATGTCATCCGGGAATACGTGACCATGAACCGCGGCACGGTTGGCGGAGGCGGCCTGACTTCGGTTGGCGATGACAATTTGTTTATGGCGCAAACACATGTCGCGCACGATTGCATAGTCGGTTCGCGCAATGTGTTTGCCAATCTGGCTTCGTTGGCCGGGCACGTCACCGTTGAAGATGACGCCATACTCGGAGCCTTCGTCGGCGTTCACCAGTTTTGCCACATCGGTTCGCACGCCTTCATCGGAGGCATGTCGAAAATCGTCAAAGACGCTCTGCCTTATGCGCGCACCGACGGAACCGAAGCCAAGTGTTACGGCGCGAACACCATCGGGCTGCGCCGCAAAGGCTTTTCCAACGAAGCCATTCGCCGCATTCAACAATCTTTCGCGCTGCTGCTGAATTCCAACCTGAACACCACGCAAGCTCTGGAGCAAATCAAATCCGAATTGGCCGGTTCGCCCGAAATTGATTACCTAATCGAATTTATCGAAAAATCTCAGCGAGGTGTGACCAAGTAAATGCCTGCCAAAACTGCCAAGATGGAATTTCACCCATTGACGCCGGATCGTTGGCAGGATTTTGAAACCTTGTTTGGCGAACGCGGAGCCTGCGGCGGTTGCTGGTGCATGGCCTGGCGGTTGACCAGCAAACAGTTTGACGAACAAAAGGGCGCTCCGAACAAAAAAGCCATGAAAGCGATCATCGCGCGCGGCGATCAACCCGGAGTGCTGGCTTACGTTGGCGGCCAAGCCGTTGGCTGGTGTTCGGTCGCCCCGCGTGAGACTTTCATCCGTATGGAAAGCTCGCGTGTGCTGAAACCGATTGATGACAAATCGGTCTGGTCAATTTCGTGCTTTTTCATCGCCAAAGAACATCGGCGAAAAGGTTTGTCGGTGAAATTGCTGAAAGCCGCGATTGAATTCGTTCGCAGGCAAGGCGGAAAAATCATCGAAGGTTATCCGAACGAACCGAAGAAAGATCAGCCGGATGTGTTTATGTGGACAGGCTTGGCGGCTTCGTTCATCAAAGCCGGGTTCAAAGAAGCTGCCCGGCGAGGTTCGCGTCCAATTTTTCGATACGAATTGAAGCGTTAGCCAAACAGATTTTCAGAGTCGAGAATGAACGAAAGCCGCAGGTCAGGTGGCACCTAAGCGTCCCTGATCTGCGGCTTCCGCGTTTCCGCTAAACTGCTGGCATCCCCTACAAGCAGCTCGGCGAAAAAACTGACATCGTCAAAGCGACAACCTTCACGATGTGGTTGATTGGTTGATAATTTTAGTGGCAGCGGTTATGCACCGCTGCCAACTGTTCCTACTCAAGGTCGCCAAGCATCCCCTACTGGCAACCCTGAGGAGGAAAGATTGGGACGATGAACGAACCCGCACTGCTCAAGGTCAGTTTGTGTAGGTTGTGCGCCCCGTTGAAAGCTCCTGCCGAACTGGCGGCATTTGCGTTGTAGTTAATCATGGCTCCCACCAGAGCGATGTCGCTCTGCGAGAACAGTTTCAGCCAGCCCGTGCGTCCCGCCGGAATGAAGGTTTCAAAGCGCGGCGTCGTGCGCGGGAAGTTGTTCGTCAAGCTGCTGCGCAACTGGCAGGTGCCTGTCACGCTGAAGCTCAAAGCCTGTTCTGCGTCGTCGTACAGCACTCCGAACAATGTTCCCAGCGATGCCGCTCCGGTAGCCAGATTGCCGCCGATGCGATTCACCACGATCATTGTGTCGTTGCCATCCGCACGACTGCCGAAGTTGTCCGCAGCCAGCGTTCGACCGAAGCGTCCGTAACTGACGCCGTCAAAGTTCAACGCCGCCGTTGTTGATGCGCTGTTGCACGCCGACAGGGCAGGCAGAGCCGCGACGCCTTCGGCAACGATGTTGCCTCGGTGCCCGCTGCTGAATTTGACGTATTCGTCGCCAACCAGGAAGTTGAAGTTTGTCGGACAGCCATTGCAATCAATCGCTACTGCAACCAGATAGCCCGTCGTTCCCGGATCAAGGTCTGAAGCCAGGAAGCTGGTCGTCTGATTTGGTGTCAGACACACAATGCTGTCCGCGATCGAGCAACTCGAACCATCCACGAAGAACAAATGCACACAGATTGATTTCTGGTTGTGAATGTTCGTCAGGTTGATGCGCGTATTCTGCTCGTTCGGGTTTGAGGAGTTCGACGTGTAGATCGGGTAAACCAGCACCGAACTGCCGTTGTTTTCAAACGGAAGCCCCGGAGCGCCAATGCCATTCACCACGTTGATCGTTGTACTGGCCGTGTTGTTGTTGGTTCCCGGATCACCCGGATAAGCGATGCTGGCCGTGTTCGTCACCGGGCCGCTGATGTTGTAGCCGATGCCGACCGTGATGCGAATCTGCGTCATCGCATTCAACGCCAACGGAGCCGTGCTGGTGCAGGTCACCGTTTGGCCATTGATCGTACAACTCCAACCCACTCCGCTGGCCGCAATCGGCGTGATTCCCGTCGGAATAACATCGGTCATCACGGCTCCCGGATTCGCAGCCGTCGGCCCCAGATTGGTCATCGTCAGCACGTAAGTGCCCGTCGCGCCATTGCAGGGGTCGCCTTCGTAGGCTTTGCCTGGAATTCCGTTCGGATTGTTACCAAACGCCCAGTCAGGCGCTGGCGCAAAGCCGAAGTCAATCGTCAGGTTGCCGTTGTTGCCGTCGCCGTCATTGGTCGGTTCGCTCTGACCGATCAGAACGATCGGTGTACTGACAATTCCGCCAATGGTTGGAGTGGTGTTATCCACGCCGTTGTCGTTGTTGTCAGTGTCGCCTGTGTCAGCGCCAGGGCTGCTCAAACAATCACCTAGAATCTGACCCGGCCCGAAGTTGCTCTGCGGAATTTCCACAAAGTACGTGCCCGGCAGCAGATTGGCGAAGCTGTAAGTTCCGCCGCCGCTGGTGTTTTGCATTGCCACCATCGTGTCGGACACCGAGTTAAACGAACCGTCGCCGTTGTCACTCCAGAGCACGACTTTGACGCCGTCAATGCCAGCTTCCAGAGGATTGCCGTCACGCAGACCGTTGCCGTTGAGGTCTTTCCAGATCAGGTTGCCCAGATTCATCGGCGGATAGAACCCGAAGTCCACAGTCAGGTTGCCGTTGTTGCCGTCACCGTCGTTGGTCGGTTCGCTTTGACCAATCAAGGAAATCAGCACGCTGACGACTCCGCCAACAGTCGGCGTCGGATTATCAACTCCGTTGTCGTTGTTGTCAGTCGCATCACCTGTGTCGTGATTTGGCGAACTCAGGCACGTACTCAACACACCCGCTCCGAAGTTCGTCGAATCAATCTGCACGAAGTAATTGCCCGGCAACAGGTCTTGGAAGTTGTAGCTTCCGCCGCCGCTGGTGTTTTGCATTGCCACCATCGTGTCGGTTGCTGAGTTGAACGAACCGTCGCCGTTGTCGCGCCAGAGTACGACTTTGACGCCGTCAACGCCGGGTTCATTCGGACTGACCGTGTCGCGGATTCCGTCGGCATCCAGGTCTTTCCAAACCAGGTTGCCCAGGTTCATTGGCGGGTAGAACCCAAAGTCAATCGTCAGGTTGCCGTTGTTGCCGTCGCCGTCGTTGGTCGGTTCGCTTTGACCGATCAACGAAATCAGCACGCTGACCACACCGCCGACTGTCGGCGTCGGGTTATCCACGCCGTTGTCGTTGTTGTCCGTCGCATCACCCGTGTCGTGATTTGGCGAACTCAGGCAAGTGCTGAGCACTCCCGCGCCGAAGTTCGATTCGTCAATCTGCACGAAGTAATTGCCCGGCAACAGGTCTTGGAAGTTGTAGCTTCCGCCGCCGCTGGTGTTTTGCATCGCCACCATCGTGTCGGTTGCAGAGTTGAACACGCCGTCGCCAGTGTCGCGCCACAGCACGACTTTGACGCCGTCAACGCCGGGTTCAACGGGACTGACCGTATCGCGGACTCCGTCGGCATCCAGGTCTTTCCAAACCAGGTTGCCGAGATTCATCGGCGGGTAGAAACCGAAGTCAGCCGTCAGATTGCCGTTGTTGCCGTCGCCGTCATCCGTCGGCTCGCTTTGACCAACCAACGGAATCAGCACGCTGACAACTCCGCCGACTGTCGGCGTCGGGTTATCAACGCCGTTGTCGTTGTTGTCGGCGGTGTCTGCGTTGTCGTTGCCCGGCGAACTCAAGCAAGTGCTGAGCACTCCCGCTCCGAAGTTCGTCGAATCAATCTGCACGAAGTAATTGCCCGGCAACAGGTCTTGGAAGTTGTAGCTTCCGCCGCCGCTGGTGTTCTGCATCGCCACCATCGTGTCGGTTGCAGAGTTGAACACGCCGTCGCCAGTGTCGCGCCACAGCACGACTTTGACGCCGTCAACGCCGGGTTCATTCGGGCTGACCGTATCGCGGACGCCGTCGGCATCCAGGTCTTTCCAAACCAGGTTGCCGAGATTCATCGGCGGGTAGAAACCGAAGTCAGCCGTCAGATTGCCGTTGTTGCCATCGCCGTCATCCGTCGGCTCGCTTTGACCGATCAACGGAATCAGCACGCTGACAACTCCGCCCGTAGTCGGCGTCGGGTTATCAACACCGTTGTCGTTGTTGTCGGTGGTGTCTGCGTTGTCGTTGCCCGGTGAACTCAGACAGACGCTCAACACGCCCGCGCCGAAGTTCGACTGGTCAATCTGCACGAAGTAATTGCCCGGCAACAGGTCTTGGAAGTTGTAAGCTCCGCCGCCGCTGGTGTTCTGCATTGCCACCATCGTGTCGGTTGCTGAGTTGAACGAACCGTCGCCGTTGTCGCGCCAGAGTACGACTTTGACGCCATCAACTCCGGGTTCATTCGGGCTGACCGTGTCGCGGACGCCGTCAGCATCCAGGTCTTTCCAAACCAGGTTGCCGAGGTTCATCGGCGGGTAGAAGCCGAAGTCCACAGTCAGATTGCCGTTGTTGCCATCGCCGTCATCCGTCGGCTCGCTCTGACCGATCAAAACAACCGGAGTGCTGACAACTCCGCCGGTTGTCGGCGTCGGGTTGTCCACGCCGTTGTCGTTGTTGTCAGTGTCGCCGGAATCGGCTCCGGGACTGCTCAAACAAGTGCTGAGCACACCAGCGCCGAAGTTCGTCGAATCAATCTGCACGAAGTACGTGCCCGGCAACAGATTCGTGAAGTTATAAGCTCCGCCGCCACTGGTGTTTTGCATCGTCACCATCGTGTCGTTCGCGGAATTGAACGAGCCGTCGCCGGTGTCGCGCCAGAGCACGACTTTGACGCCGTCAACGCCGGGTTCATTCGGACTGGCCGTGTCGCGGACTCCATCGCCATCCAAATCCTTCCAAACCAGGTTGCCGAGATTCATCGGCGGGTAGAAGCCAAAGTCTACAGTCAGGTTGCCGTTGTCACCGTCGCCGTCATTCGTCGGTTCTGTAGTTCCAACCAACGGAATCAGTACGCTGACCACGCCTCCGGTTGTCGGCGTTGGGTTATCCACGCCGTTGTCGTTGTTGTCGGTTGAATCACCCGTGTCGTGATTGGGCGAACTCAGGCAAGTGCTCAAGACACCCGCGCCGAAGTTCGATTCGTCAACCTGCACGAAGTAATTGCCCGGCAGCAGATTCGTGAAGTTGTAAGCTCCGCCGCCGCTGGTGTTTTGCATCGCCACCATCGTGTCGGTTGCAGAGTTGAACACGCCGTCGCCAGTGTCGCGCCACAGCACGACTTTGACGCCGTCAACTCCCGGCTCATTCGGGCTGACCGTGTCGCGGATTCCGTCGCCATCCAAATCCTTCCAAACCAGGTTGCCCAGGTTCATCGGCGGATAGAACCCGAAGTCCACTGTCAGGTTTCCGTTGTTGCCATCGCCGTCGTTGGTCGGTTCGCTTTGACCGATCAACGGAATCAGGACGCTGACGACCCCGCCGGTTGTCGGCGTCGTGTTATCAACACCGTTGTCGTTGTTGTCAGTCGTGTCACCGGAATCATTACCCGGCGAACTCAGGCAAACGCTCAACACGCCAGCGCCGAAGTTCGATTCGTCAACCTGCACAAAGTAGTTGCCCGGCAACAACCCTGTGAAGTTGTAGCTTCCGCCGCCGCTGGTGTTTTGCATCGCCACCATCGTGTCGGATGCCGAATTGAACGAGCCGTCGCCGTTGTCGCGCCAGAGCACGACTTTGACGCCGTCAACGCCAGGTTCAACGGGGCTGGCCGTGTCACGAATTCCATCAGCATCCAGGTCTTTCCAAACCAGATTGCCCAGATTCAATGGCGCGTAGAATCCAAAGTCCACCGTCAGGTTGCCGTTGTTGCCGTCGCCGTCATCCGTCGGCTCGCTTTGGCTGATCAACGGAATCAAGACGCTGACGACTCCGCCGGTAGTCGGCGTCGGGTTGTCAACGCCGTTGTCGTTGTTGTCCGTCGCGTCTCCGGCGTCGTTGCCAGGGCTGCTCAGGCAAGTGCTGAGTACGCCAGCGCCAAAGTTCGACTGGTCAACCTGCACGAAGTAGTTGCCCGGCAACAGGTCTGTGAAGTTGTAAGCTCCGCCGCCGCTGGTGTTTTGCATTGCCACCATCGTGTCGGTTGCTGAGTTAAAGGTGTTGTCGCCGTTGTCGCGCCACAGCACAACTTTGACGCCGTCAACGCCGGGTTCATTCGGGCTGACCGTGTCGCGGACTCCGTCGGCATCCAGGTCTTTCCAAACCAGATTGCCCAGATTCATCGGCGCATAGAAACCGAAGTCCACAGTCAGGTTGCCGTTGTTGCCGTCGCCGTCATTCGTCGGCTCGCTTTGGCCAACCAACGGGATGAGTACACTGACGACTCCGCCGGTTGTCGGCGTCGGGTTATCAACGCCGTTGTCGTTGTTGTCGGTTGAATCACCTGTGTCGTGATTTGGCGAACTAAGGCAGGTGCTCAAGACACCCGCGCCGAAGTTCGTCGAATCAATCTGCACGAAGTAATTGCCCGGCAACAGACCGGTGAAGTTGTAAGCTCCGCCGCCGCTGGTGTTTTGCATCGTCACCATCATGTCGTTCGCGGAATTAAACGAGCCGTCGCCATTGTCGAGCCAGAGCACGACTTTGACGCCGTCAACGCCGGGTTCATTCGGGCTGACCGTGTCACGAATTCCGTCGGCATCCAGGTCTTTCCAGACCAAATTGCCGAGATTCATCAACGGCGCAAATCCGAAATCTGCCGTCAGGTTGCCATCGTTTCCGTCGCCGTCAGTTCCTGCTGGCGGCTCACCGTGCAGCGACAAAGTGATTACCGAACTGGCAATTCCATTGGTTGCCGGGTTGGTATCGTCAACGCCGTGATCCTGGTCGTTTAGATCGCTGTTACCAGTCACGTTGCCCGTGCTGCTGGCGCAGCCGAAAAGCGCTCCGCTTGCAGCAAAGTTGGACGCAGCCGCTTGGACGTAGTAATCCGCGCAAGGCAGATTGATGAAGTTGTACAGTCCGCCTCCGGCTGTGGTTTGCGAAGTAACAAGGGTGTCGCCGGGAATTTGCAGGCCGGGCGTCGCGTTGGATTCGCGGTACAGGTTCATCAACACGCCGTCAATGACTGGTTCCGCTGGCGAAGTGTCACGAATGCCGTCGTTGTCCAGATCCTTCCAGACCTGGTTGCCAAGATTCATGGCCGTGACGGTCAGCACCACATCATCGGTCGCAGTGCCGCAACTCGGCGTCTGGTTGCTGGTCATCGTCAATCGCATCGTCACAGTACCAACGCCTGTGACGTTGATTGTCGGAGTCAGCGTTGAACCATTGACGATGGACGCCGCAGCCGTTCCGGTCGTAGCGAAAACCGCCCAGGATGGGTTTCCGTTGGTTCCAGTGCCATTCAGGTTGAAAGCCGTTGTGCCTGAAACCGCCAGACACAATTCCTGATCCATTCCGGCATTGGCTGTCGGGCCAGGATTGAACGTCACCGTGATGCAATTGCTGGGCGCTGAAGAACAGGCAACGCCGTTCAACGTCGAAGTAGCAATGCGGCGGTAGTACGTCGTCTGAGTTAAACCTGACGGCGGGTCATAAGTTGCACTCATCGCTCCGGGAATGTTGGTAAATCCGGTCGTGCAATCCACAGTGCTGCTCTGCCATTGGTAGGTCAGCGTTCCAGAACCGGTGGCTGCCGTCGGCACGGTGAAAGCCACTGGGTCGCCCGGCGCGCAAACCGCTTGATCGCCAGCGACCACACCTGGCGTGACGTTGTTGACCGACACCGTGACGCAATTGCTGGTCGCGGTACAAGCAACGCTGTTCAACGTAGAAGTCACGATTCGCCGGTAATAAGTCGTCTGAGTCAAACCTGATGGCGGATCGTAAGTTGCACTCATCGCTCCGGTAATGTTTGTGAACCCGGTGGTGCAATCCGTCGTGCTGCTCTGCCATTGGTAAGTCAGAGTTCCCGAACCGGTCGCCGCCGTCGGCACGGTAAAGGCCGCAGGGTCTCCGCCAGAACAGACAGTTTGATCCGTAGCGACAACTCCTGCCGTAACGTTGTTAATGGTTACGGTCAAGCTGCACGAAGTCGAACCTTCCGTACTGTTGATCGTCACCATCACCGTGTAAGTTCCGACGTTCGTACCGGAATTGACCATCACCGTCGCGCCATTGTTCGCGCCGCTGATCGAAGCGTTCGCTCCGCCACCATTCACCACCGACCAGCTATAAGTCGGATTGGTCAACGGGTCAGGATTGGTCGTCACGCTGTAAGTATTCGTCGAACCGTTGCAGACAGTAGTGGCTCCGGCCACGTTACAACTCAGCGCCACAAAGCCCATGTCCATCGTGTGATCGTCTTCGCCGAAAGCACCTGTGCCGTTAGTCGCCACTCCGCTGACCAGATGCTTGACTTCGATTTCGGGGAAGTTACCACCAGCGATACCAAGGACGTTACCCGAAGTAGCGTCGGAATCGCGCAAATCGGCAGGGCTGCCCAACACGCCAGCGCCGATGTTGGCTTGGGTCACATTTTTACCCGCCAGCACACCGCCGGAATGGTCTGACGCCAAGTCAGCACGGATGACGTACCGTGTGTTTGGCTGAATCGCCGGATAAGTCGGATTCGCAGTTCCGCCACCAACTAAACCAGTGTTGTTTGTCGTGACCGTATCGTTGTCGGGAATGCCGTCGTTGTTGGCATCAACCGAAGTAAAGTAATAGGCTCCGGTGCTGTCCGTAACCGCCGTGGCAATCGGTTGCAGATCATCGCCGTTACCGGCAATTCCGTCTCTGCCGTTTGGAGTGTAAAGCCGCAGAGTGACGCCGGAAATTGGCATTTCGCCGGGGTCTTGAATGCCGTCAGAGTCTGCATCCATCCAGATGCGATTACCGATTTCCAGATAGCTAACCGGATCGCAATTCAGTTCTACATCGCCCAAACCAACAGCTTTGCCAAACAATCCGTTACCGCCGACACCACCATTCGCGCTGCCGGTGTAAACGTTGTAGGAACGATTTGACTGCCCTGATGTGTTGTCCAACCACCGAACACCGCCCGAATTCGGTGTTCCATTGACTGGGTCAATTACCACGTTCACCGTTTCGCCCGATCCCGGTTTGAGCGCCAACGCTCCCATTGAATGTTCAGTATGAGCTAGATTGCCAGATATAACCCAGTTGTCGTTATAGAACTCTCCGAAGCCAGGCCCTTGGTTATTATTCTCCCCTGCGCCCGTGTTTGGTCCCGCTTTGGCATTGTTTTCCAGAATGTATACCCCGTTGGAAGAGAAAGCGCGCAACGTGTCACCACCAATCGAGGTCATATAAAGCGTTGTCGAGGGTGAGTTCGGCCCATAGTTCATGTAGCCAAGTTGAATCCCCTGCCGATCCATCAGAGTAATCAGCATTGTCCCGTCCAGATCAAATTCGATATCTGACAGGATTGGCTGCGGGCGCTCAACCATCGTCCCAGTCCCAAACCCGGCATTGAAAAGCGTGTTAAACGTCGTGATTTCAGCAAAGTTGTCTGTCCACCTGTACCATCCTGTGGCTTCCGGCAAAGCGAAAATCGGGTAGCCTTTGGGGTAAGTGAGAGGGAAGTCAAAAGCGGTCGTCCAGGATGTTGTTGTCGGATTGAAAAACGCCACGCGAGCTTTCAAATCCGAGGTCGTGCCGCTGTTGGCGTCACAGACCGTGCCGACAAACACTTTGCCATCTCTGAATTTTGTTCCCCACGGACGGTTCGTGCCGTTGGCACAGCCAGGGTCAGGAATCGTGGTCGAGAAAATCACGTTGGCTGCCGTCGGGAGCGTGTTGCTGGCGTTGTAAGCTGTGATGTCTATGCCGTACAGTTTCTTGTCGAACAGATTGACGAACCAAAGCGTGTTGCCATCATCGGAAATATCAATGTCCCCGATGCCGACCTTTCCTACCAAGCCAAAAACAGCCGTGTCATAACTGGGAGTAGTTTTGTTCGATGACAATCCTCTGGTGGCGACATTTGGGACAGAAGCTTGTCCGACATCAATGCCAAGATTAGCCACCACATCAATGAAATTGCTGGTCGTCGCTGAGGCGGGAACGGTCATATCGGTGACATACATTCCACCTAGCCCTAGCGGCCCAAGCCCCACGTGACGACGCAAGATCGCCGAGGTAAACACTTTCTTCGTGAACTTGTTGTATGCCACGCCCCACAGCGAGCCAACTTGTCGCGCATTGGCCAAATGAAGCGTTGTCGCCGCCGTCGGCCCGCCGGAACTGTTATACGGAAAAGCTACCAAAGCATCTACATCACCCGCATCGCTTGGGCT
This sequence comes from Acidobacteriota bacterium, assembly GCA_033763255.1. Taxonomy (GTDB): domain Bacteria; phylum Acidobacteriota; class Blastocatellia; order RBC074; family RBC074; genus RBC074. Next base: position 40,104 of record JANRKX010000048.1, read on the forward strand.
AACATCTGGAGCCGGGTCGCCGTTTACGTAACAAGGAGTGATGACAAACGGGTTGTCCTGGCAAAAGCCGGTCTGCTCCATTACGCCGACATCAAAGGTGCAAGCCGCTGCGCTGGCAAATTGTACGCTGCTGGCGTTGTTCGTTCCGTGCGGAGTTGTGGTGTTCAAACTGACGGCAGGCAGGTTGGTGAATTCCAGTCGAACCGGATAAGCGCCACCTGGAATGGAGTTGCCGTTGGCTGCGCTGAATTCATAACGTCCAAAAGAATCGCTGGTGGCAGTGTAAGTCGTTCCATTTACGTCGAACGCCGTGACAGTCACTCCCGAAGCGCCATTCGTTTCGCCGGAGTCTTTGATACCGTCGGCGTCATAATCGAAAAACACCGTTCCGCCCAATTCACCAGAAGCACAAAGATTCGGCGCGCAACCCGCCGGAGCAATGAAGTTTGACGCTCCCGTCGTGCAACTGTTCGCGCCAGCAGACGTAGTGGTGATGCTGTGCGAAGCTCCGTCGGCGTCAATTTCAAACGCCACGACTTGCGGCGATTTGATTGGCCCGGCCACCACAGTGCCTGATCCTGGATCAAACAAATCTTCAGGATTGATGGTTCGCGTTTGCGCTCCGCCATCCAGCGAAACTGTGATCGTGTCCGCGCTGGTGTTACCGACCCAACTGACTTCGACGCTGACCGTCGCTTTCGATCCGGTCGTGAAATAACAACCGCTGACCGTGATTTGCTGAGTCAGCGTGCAGGCATAAGCCGGGCCGGGAATCGCAGTACCAAACAGCTTGCCCATCAAATACTTCATGCCTTGCGTCATACCGGCATAGGATTCGGTGAAAAAAGTGCTGGCTGTCAGTGGAGCGGCATTGGCCGGTCGGCTGTAATACCCCGCCAGCATCATTGAGGCAGTCAGCATCAGCGCCATCGCAATTGCTGAAACCGCCAATCGGCGACGCTTGCTCGAAGTCGAAATTCTGCGTTTGATAAGTTTGGCTCTTTCTTTCAGCCGTTTGGATAAAGAATCCGTCGTGTGTGTAGTGTTAGGGGAATGCATACCGAAACTCCTGTTATTTCGTGTCAATGGCGTCTGTCGAAAAACAGCCATCAAGTCATTTTCATTTTTGAAAAACCATTGCCAGTCAGCCGTTGATGCAATGCTTCACCCGGCAAAAGGCAACACTTGTCCTGAGCAAGCCTTTAGCTGGCTTGTCATCAGGAATTTCTCGGCAACATCTTGTCCGCCGTGCAGTCAGCGCCAACCGTGAAAAACGCAGAGTTCGCCGCCCACACAGCAAACCCTGCTTAAACGGAAACGCACACGGCTGCTTTCAGCCGATTGCCGATTGGAGGATTGAACAAATTGCGATTTTGGATTTTTCGGAAGCCGTCCCAGTGATCACGCGCGGAGAAAAATTACTGCGAGGACTCCGACACGCACGGCATTCCGCTAGAGAGATGACCCGAACCAACCACCCCGCTGGCACCAGGCACACCTTTCCAGAGGGGCATCTCACAAGCACATATCGCTTTATGAAACTTTGCTTTTTGAACCGTATAGGACACAGCCAATGCAATTTTTTGAGATTGCTGCCGCTGTTTTGGCAGCATCCGTGACCCGCGATGAGTTTAATAATCAGAGCCGTGTTCTAGTGTGTCACTTTCGTAGGTAGGCAGAGGTTCTGAAACCTGACGAACGTGGGACAATTTTCCAAATTGTCTCACACGCTGAAGTAAAAACCGATTTAAGCAGCCGGGTAAGAATTTGTCGGCAATTTCATTTTCCAGTTGTAACTGCTCAGCCTGGTATCAAAAACTCGGTACGGAACCCAGAGCGGTAGCGACGGGAGGCTTGCAAAGCTCACTCATCACGAAAAACCGGGGCGCTACCGCTTCCCGTTCCGTACCGGCTGAGCAGTTACTTCCAGTTTTCATTTTTGGTTTGTCATTTGCCATCGCTCGGAACTGCCCCGGCAACAATCTTACGCCGCGTGCGAGGTCGCGCCGTAACTCAGCAAATCAAAGTAGACGCCTCGCCGGGCAACCAGTTGCGAATGAGTGCCGCATTCGACGAGTTCGCCGTTTTTCAGCACCAGAATCTGGTCGAAGCTTTCGATCCCGGCAAATTGGTGCGAAATCAGCAAAATGGTTTTGCCCGTCAGCGAACGCTGAATCGTCTGTTGAATCAATGCCGACGATTCGGCATCCACCGCCGAAGTCGGTTCGTCCAGCAATAAAATCGAAGGGCGTTTCAGCAACGCCCGCGCCAGGCACAATCGTTGCCGCTGGCCGCCCGACAAAGTCGAACCGCGTTCGCCCAGAATGGTTTCGTAAGCTTCGGGCAATTCGGCGATGAAATCGTGCGCGTGAGCTTCGCGCGAGGCAGCTTCGATTTCTTCGTCGGTTGCATGCACTTTGCCGTAGGCGATGTTTTCGCGCACCGAAGCTCCAAACAAAATCGAATCCTGCAAGACGACTCCTATCTGGTTTCGCAAAGATTCGCGTTCGTATTCGCGCAGCTTCCGGCCATCAATCAAAATTTCGCCCGATTGCGGTTCGTAAAACCGCAGCAACAAACTGGCAATTGTGGATTTGCCCGCGCCCGAAGCTCCGACCAAAGCCACGCGCTGCCCGGCTTTCACGGTGAACGAAACGTTTCGCAACACGCCTTTGCCGTCGCCGTAATCGAACGAAACACGGTCGAAGGCGATTTCGCCGCGCAAACCGTCAACGCGCATCCCTTGATGATCGTCTTTGGTTTCCGGCTCGATGCTGAAAATTTCGGTGATGCGTTCGGCACTGGCCATGGCTTTGGAATACTGTGTGGAAATTCGCGCCAGCACGCGCAGCGGTTTGTACATGCTGTTCAGGTAAGCCGTGAAAATCAGCAATTCGCCCGGCAGCATGCGTCCGGCAATTACCTGTTTAGCGCCAACCAGCACGACCGAACAAAGCCCCGCGGCGCTGATGATTTCGATGGCGCGCGAAGCCGCCGCTTCCAACCGAGCCGCGCGCACGCCTTCTTCCAACAAGTGGGAGCTTTCAAAATCGAACCGCTCCTGTTCGTGGCGTTCGCGGGCAAAGGCTCGAACCAATGGCAAGGCCGTCAACGCATCGTGAATGCGCGAAGCCACTGCACCTTCGCGCGCGCGCTGGCGGCGAGTCGAAAACTTGATGCGGCGATACAGCGTGACCAGCGCGTAACACACCACAGGAAACGACATCAGCGCCACCAACGCCAGCCGCCAGTTCAAGTAGAACATCACGACAAACATCGCCGACACAGTCAGCAAGTGCGAAGCGAAGTTGAGCGCCGATTCGGCGAACACGTCTTTCAGCGCCGCCGTGTCGCTGACGACTTTGGTCAGTAATTCGCCGGTTCGCGTTCGCGCGTGAAACGACAGCGACAGTTGCTGCAAATGCGCGAACAATTCACCGCGCAGCCGGTAAACCAATTCGTGGCCGACGCGCGAAGTGACAAAGGCATGAACATACAAAAACGCTCCGCGAACGGCTGCGACCAACACGATCATCAACGACAACGCCACAACCGCCATCGTTTTGCCCTGAGCCAGCATCCAGTTCAGGCAGTTCAGCCGCACCATCAAACCCGCCACAGGGCTGCCCAGCAAGATGTGATCGAAGATGATTTTCAGCGGCCAGGGTGCAATCAATTCCGTCACCGTAAATCCAAGCAAAGAAACTCCGGCAGCCAGCAAACTCAATTTCGCGCCGCCCAGATGTTCGCGGACGATGCCGCGAAAGGTGATGTTCTGATCTTTTTGCATTCCAACCATTTTTTTCAAAGTGAAAGGGCGTCTGTAACGGCAAGGCCGCAATCAGGAACGCAAAGCTGCGCCTGGTCGCAGCACTCCAAACGCTTTGCTACGAAAACAATTCCGCCAACGCCTGAGCCGTTTTTTCCACCCCGTTCAAATCAATTGCTGTCGCTGTCGGTTTTGGATTGGCCAAAACACGCAAAGCCATTTCAGCCAGAGTCGCTGGAGCAAGCTGCTCTTCGTAAATGACTTCAACCAATCCCAATTCGCGCAGTTTCTCGGCGCGGCGGGCTTGTTCTTCGTTGCCGCCGCGCGTGAATGGATAAACGATTGCCCGCTGGCCAGCCGTGACGATGTTCATGCAGGTGTTGTAACCCGCCATGCTGATTGAAAGATCGGCGCGTTCCACATAAGCCGGAAAATCCGTCGTGTACCGAGCCAGCCGTATGTTCGGTCGTGCGGCGGCTTTTTGCTGCAAACGCTGAAAGTCTTCCGCCGAAGGATACGGCCCGGCAAAAATCAGCATTCGATGCGGATGAGTTTTCGCAATCAGATCGCTGGCTTCAATCGCGCACTCGATCAATTCACCGCCAACGCGCCCTCCGCCAACGCTGACCAGAATGATTTTCTCGTCGCCAGCCAGAAACAGGTCGCGCGAAGCTTCGCCGTCGGATTTCGCCGGTTGCGTAACATAACCGGTGTATCGAACCGGGCAATTCAACTTCGCCACGCCGCCAAAGGTTTCATCCAGCGATTGCAACTGCGGATCGGCATGAACCAGCACCAGATCGAAGTATTGATTGACGCGCTGACAAACGCGCTCTTCAAAACTTTGCGGGTCGCGCTGGCCGACCAGAATGTCGCGCAAACTGCACACAACTTTGACGCCGCCGTCAGCGCGCGCTCGTTCCAGCAGCGGAACCAATTCAAAGGCAAATTTCAATCGCCCAAACGGAAACAGTTCAATGACCAAAACGTCCGGGCGAAAGTTTTCATACTCCGCCAAAACGCGCTCAGCGCGAATCTGTTTGATCTCTTCCAGGCTTCTTTGATCGTCGAAGGCGAACAGTTCGCTGAAGGTTTCGTCAGATTTGATCGGCGACAAATTGACCAGATCAACTTCGGCTGGCAGTTCAAAACCCGGCACAATTTGTCCGCCGTTCAGAAAGCGCACGTCAAAATCGCTCAGCCCACGCACGATTTCCATGCTGCGAACCAGATGCCCCATTCCCAGCAGATATTGGCAGTAAAACAACAATTTTCGTTTCGGGGTCATACGACTAAACGGCTAACATTCATCAAAGAGTTCTTTCAGCGCCAGCACGTTTCGCTGAATGTCAAAATGGCGACACACCGTTTGGCGAGCAGATTCGCCCAGTCGGGTCCGCAATTCGACATCGTTCAACAACGTTTCCAGCGCGATGGCCAAACTGTGGGAATTTTGCGGCGGAATCAGCAAACCGTTGACATCGTTTTCGATCAGTTCGGGAATGCCGGAAACAGGCGTTGAAACCACAGGCAATTTCATCGCCATCGCTTCGACCAGAACGTTCGGAATGCCGTCGCGGTCGCCATCCGCCAACACCTGACAAGGCAACGCAAACACCGTCGCTTGCCTGTACATGGCCAGCAATCCTTCCTGCGTCATCGCCGGCAACAACGTCACAGTCTGTTCCAGTTTCAGCGAAACAATCAAAGCTTTCAGTTTTTCTTGTTCGGTTCCTGCTCCGCCGATGATCTGGCATTGAAACTCGCAGCCTCTGTCTTTTAACAAGCGGCAGGCTTCGATCAGAAAGTTGAAGCCTTTCTTTTCAACCAGCCGACCGACGGAAAGAATCAGCGGCACAGCAGGTTTTACAGGATGTTCCGACGGAACAAATCGCGCCAAATCCAAGCCGTGATAAATCGCAGGCAGCGGAGTTTCTGCCGGTCGCAACCGATTCAGATAACTTTGATTTGCTCGCGTACAAGTGACGGCAAACCGCGCGCGGCGCAATTTCAACGGCAACAAATCGCCAGGATTCATATCTTGCCGATAAATGTCTTTGGCGTGCGCGGTGAAACTGAACGGCACGCCGCATAAACGGCTGGCCAGCATCGCCACCTCTGTTGCTGCGTGGCAGAAATGCGCGTGCAGATGGCGAATTCGCCCGGATTCCATCACCGCCAAAGCGATGAATCCGGCCTGCAAAAACTGTTTGATGAAATTGCTGCGGCGATATTTCAACGCCAGCGACACGGCTTCGGCCAACGCGCGCAGATAAACCAGCGGACGCCGCCAAAACAATCGCCGATGACTGGTGGCGAACAACGGCAGATTTCGTTTCAGCGAAGCAAGCAATCCCGTTTCTTCGCCGGGTGGAGCTTCAGGCAGATAGATGATGTTCGCGCGAATCTGGCTGATGACGCGATGCGGTTTTTCGTTTTCAGGCTTTTTCAGCGAGAAGATGGACAGTTTCAAGCCGGATTGTTCCAGCCAGAAAATTTCATTGAGGATGAATGTTTCCGACGTGCGCGGGTAGCCTTTGAGAATGTAGCCGATCTCTTCTTGCATTGGCGGCGATGAGGCGGACGATCACTTGCGAGGCGTTTTACGCAATGTGGATGGCGAGACGGAAATGATGTTGAGGTCGCGCCAGAGCAATTCGACAAAGCGAGCATCGGCCACCTTGGTTTTGGTTTTGCGGCGCGAAAATAAACTCGACCAGCCGAATCCCGGCAAGCGGGGCAGTTCATCGCCGGCGCAAGCTTCGACGGCAGTGCGGTAATCGGTGTCTTGCGGATTGATTTCGTAAGCGGCGCGGAAATGTTCGCGTGCTTCATTTGTGCGATTCGATTGCCAGTAAATGAACCCCAGACTGTATTGCGCGACATCGAATCGCGGATCGAGCCGGACGGCTTTTTGCAGATGCTTGAGCGCCTTGTCCGCGCTTCCCTGCTCCCAATACGTGCGGCCAACCAGGTAATACATCTCCGGCGTGGGGTTGAGCGACAACGCGCGTTTCAAATGCACCAACGCCTGATCCAGTTTTCCTTCGCGCGCCAGCAAACGTCCCATGCCGTAATGCGCGGCAAACGAGTTGTCGTCCATCGTCAACGCGCGCTGCAAATGAATCTTGGCCGATTCCGATTCGCCTTCGTCGCCGCTGAGCAACCCCAGCAACAATCGCGCGCCGAAATGATCGGCGTGAATGTCCAACGCGCGTCGCAAATTGATCGCCGAATCCAGCGATTTGCCCAAATGGAAATAGTATTCGCCGACGGTGAAACTCAACTCAGCGTTGTTTTCATCCATCGCCAGCGCATTTTCCAGCAACCGCAACCCGCGTCGCGTGCGACCTTCGGTAATCAACAACGTGCCTTCTTCCACCAGATCAATGAACTCTTCGCGCTCGGTTCCGCGATAAGCGGAAATAATCTGCTCGCACCGTTCGTCCAGCCGTTCGCGTTCGGCGGTTTCTTCGTAATGACGAACGACACGGTTGCGCCAACGCTGTTCCAGTTCTTCCGGGTTGACCGCGCGCATTTCGGTCAATAATTCCGTCAGAGCTTCCAGCATCATGTGATCGTAAAAACTTCCGGTCGCCTGCTGCTGAGCCAAATCCAACAACTGTTCGAAACGTTCGTTGGCCCGATTGAGCGCCGATTCCAACGCGCTGACACGTTCCAGCAAATGCTCTTCCAGCGAATCGCCAACCTCGAATCCGCCCGCGTTGTACGGACGCGAAATCACCAGCAGATACGTGCCACATTCCTGGCAAAAATCCACATCGTTCGGGTTAGCTTTTTTGCAGCGTTGACAGAAAATCATAAAACCAAGTAGACAGTAGACAGTAGCTTTATGACTTAACACCTTAGTAGACCATATTCATCGTAGACTAAAGAAAATGAACCTTGTTCAGCCGGGTAAGTCCGCGACTCTTTTCTACTGTCTACTGTCTACTGTCTACTGTCTACTTACCGAAAATTCACCTCTCCACAGCCAGAGCAACAGCATTACCGCCGCCCAAACACAAACTGGCGATGCCGCGTTTGGCTTCTCGCCGAATCATTTCGTGCAACAACGTCGTCAGCACGCGAGCGCCGGAAGCGCCAATCGGATGACCGAGCGCAACCGCTCCGCCGTTCACATTCACTTTGTTGGCATCAAGTTCCAGTTGCTGAATCAATGCGACCGATTGAGAAGAAAACGCTTCGTTCAGTTCAAACAGATCAACGTCGGCCAGATTCCAACCGGCTTTTTTTGCTACCATTTTGACGGCTTCGACCGGAGCCATCATCACCAATTTCGGTTCAATGCCCGAAGTCGCCTGCGCCACGATGCGAGCCAGCGACGCGCGCCCAAGTTTCGCGGCCAACGTTTCGGAAGTCACCACCAACGCGGCGGCTCCGTCGTTGATTGTCGAAGCATTGCCAGCCGTCACCGTTCCGTCTTTGCGAAATGCCGGTTTCAACTTGGCCAGCGATTCAAGCGACGATTCAGCGCGCGGCCCTTCATCGGTGTCAAAGATCACCGGATCGCCTTTGCGCTGCGGAATTTCGACCGGACAAATTTCAGCTTTGAAGCGTCCGGCTTCAATCGCAGCAACGGCTTTCAACTGCGAATTGACGGCATATTCATCCTGTTGCGCGCGCGTGATGCCGTATTTTTCCGAAACGACTTCGCCGGTTTCTCCCATGTGCCAGCCGTCAAACGCGCACCACAAACCGTCGTGAACCATTGCGTCCACTATTTCTCCGTTGCCCATGCGGTATCCGTCGCGGCCTTTCGGCAGCAGGTAAGGCGCGTTGGACATGGATTCCATTCCGCCCGCAACGATGATGTCGTTGTCGCCAAGCGCGATGGATTGCGCGGCCAACATCACCGATTTCAATCCTGAACCGCAGACTTTGTTGATGGTCATCGCAGCAACTTTGTCCGGCAGTCCGGCTTTTAGCGCAGCTTGTCGCGCGGGATTTTGCCCCAATCCGGCTTGCAGCACACAGCCCAAAATGACTTCGTCAATCTGACTGGCTTCAAGTCCGGCGCGTTCGATGGCTGCGCGTACGGCGATGGAACCGATTTGCGGAGCGGTGAATGGTTTTAGTGAGCCTTGGAATTTACCGATGGCGGTGCGAGCGGCGCTGATGATGACGGGTTGTTGCATGACTACGGAGTCCTTATCGAAATGAACGAGCAATAAAACGTGCAAATTAAGAGTTGCGCTTGAACGCGGACGATTATAGCGGCGACAAAAGTCGAGTCAAACACTTGAACCTTCAACAAAAGCCCGCCTCCAAGCAGCGTCGCACAGTAATTTTCAATTGGGATGAAAGTTGGCAGAAAGATTGGGGCAAAAAGATTTCGAAGTTTTTTTGTCCGCATTTTTCTGCCGGTAAACGTTTCCTGCACTTTGTTCGATGGCGAAGAAGTTTGTTGCTCCGCTATCAGCCGCGCAACGTTTCGGGCGTATTGTTTGGGAGAAGCTTTCCGACTTTTTTTGGCGAAAGATTGGGGGCAAAAAGATTTCGGAGTTTTTTTGCCCGCATTTTTCTGCCGGTAAACGTTTCCTGCACTTCAAACTTAAAATTACTGAGCGTTGCCGGTCATTCTTCTTTGTTCGATGGCGAAGAAGTTTGTTGTTCCGCCATCAGCCGCCCAACCTTTCGCTCGTATTGTTTGGGGGAAGCTTTCCGACTTTTTTTGGCGGCGGTCGTTGAGCGTTTTTTTGCCGCTTTTCGTGAAGCAGGAGTTTTTGAAACTGATTTGGCAGGTTTTGGATTTCTGGCGTCGTTCAAATGCTTGAGCGTTTGTCGCTCGGCGCGGCCATCGCCCAGATCGCCAGCGATTTTCAGCGCCAGTTCGTAAAACTCAATCGCCTTGTCGCGCTCTTCCAGAGCTTCGTGGGCGCGTCCTAAACTGGCGAGCGCACTCATTTCGTCGCGCCGGTTTCCGGTTTCGCGCGCAAGCTGCAAATTCTGCTGATAGAACTCTATGACCTGATGCATGCTGTTATCGGTTGGCAATGCTTTGAAAACGATCAAAAGAGTATCACAGCCGTTTTTCGTCGCAACCAATCGCCGTCAGCACCAATCGCGCATCCGGCGAAGTTTTGTAACTGACGACGTTCGGCGGCAAATTCGTCGGAGCTTCGCGGCTGCCGCATAACTCTTCGGAAACCAGCAGCACGAAATTTGTGAAGCCGCTGCGTTCAAATTCCGCCAGCCGATCCTGCAAATATCGCGGCGTCCAGAAGCCGAAAAATTCGACAAACACTTTTTGCCCGTCGGCATTTTCCAACACAGCATCTGGCACAAAAGCCGTTCCGCCCAAATCAATCACTTCGGTTGAAACCGTCGCCTGCCATTCGTTTTGCAATCGCGCCCAAGCCGTCAGAAATTTGTTCAGCACTTCTGATTGATCGGCGCTTTCCATCCAGTTGAATTGCTGACGCGGCAACAGGTTTTGCTGCTCGCTGTTGAGTTCGTAAAACGCATTACCTCGCTTGCCTTCGATTTCGGCGCGCAATCGCCAACCGCTACATTCCAGCAAGGCGGGAAGAAACACCGCCATCCGAATGCCGTACTTTTGCGAACGATGAAACAGCGACAACGGCCCGCTCAGAGTCACCAAATATCCAGTCTCCGCGCTTCCTTTCACGGTGTGAATCAGGTTGTAACGTTTGATGGCCGCGAACAATCGCCGATACCCAGCGGCGTCTTGCGGAGTGACGGTCAACTTCAATTCAACGCAGCGATACAGCAAAGCCTGCGCCTGAGCCAGATTGTATTGCGTGATCAAACCCGTTGGCGTCGGAGCTTCAAACGAAATCAATCGCTGGTTGTCGCCGAGGTCTGCAAACAATCCGTCGGAAATGGTTTCGGATTCAACCGCCAACTCCGCCGCAAGCTCGGCAATCAACTGTTGGCGAATGTCAGGCGTGACGGGATGATGATGTTTCGCTTTGAGGAAAAGTCGTTGGCGAAGTTCCGCCGGTTCGATGGCTCCACCGGTTTCAAATTCGCAACCGTCCAGCAACAGCTTTATCAATCCGCGAATGATTCTGTAATCAGTTCCGGTTCCGACGTATTCGTTCAACTCGGCGTCGAGTTCAGAACGCCGATGTTGAAGCTGTTCGGCAAAAATGCAGATCAAATCTTCAGCGACCTGAAGACTCGCTTCGTCCGGTTCCATGCGGCGCGGAGTCACCGAATCGCCGCGTTGAAAACTAATGGCTAAATCTGCTGTGAGCATTTTTCTTCAACTGCAAAGTAAAACCACATCCACGAAGAACACGAAGGAACACAAAGTTTTGACGAATGTTCTTCGTGAAGCTTCGTGCCCTTCGTGGACGAAGTTTTTTGCCATCTCAATCATTGCATCCAATCGTCGCCCAGAGCTTGATCGCGTTGAAACTGCCTGGCGTCTGTGCGGCGTTGGCTGATGTTTTCTTCGGCGGTCTGAGCCGTGATGACTTCGTAAAGCACCGCTTGTTTGTCGGGCTGCTTTCGCAAAATTCGCCCCAGCCTTTGAATGTGTTCGCGCGCAGAACCTGAACCCGACAACACCACAGCCACCGAAGCTTCTGGAATGTTGACGCCTTCGTTCAACACTTTTGACGTAGCCAGCGCCAGCACGTCGCCTTTGTTAAAAGCTTCCAGCCACTGGCGACGTTCTTTGATCGGAGTTTCGTGCGTAATGGCCGGAATCAAAAACTGTTCGGAGATGCGATAGACCATGTCGTTTTCCGCCGTGAAAACAATCAGCCGTTCGCGGCGATGGCGTTGCATCAATTTTTCCAGCACGTGAATTTTAGCGTCGTTGCCCAGAGCGATGCGTTTGGATTCGCGGTAAGCCTGCATCGCTCGGCGGCCTTCCTGGCTGCGCGCGCTCATCATAATGAACTGCTGCCAGCCGCGCGGATCGCCAAAGTAAATTCCTTTTTCGCGCGTGAACTGGCGAAAGATATTTCGTTCGCTTTCGTAAAGCTCGCGCTCTGCGGGCGACAACACGACGGAAATCTTTTCGGTCGTGTAATCGGCCAGAAACTCTCCGGCCAGATGCTGAGCTTCTTTGCGATAAACAATCGGCCCTATCAACCGCTCCAACAATTCTTCGCCGCCATCGGCGCGTTCGGGAGTTGCGGTCAACCCCAGCCGAAACGGAGCAATCGCCATTTCCGCAGCGTACTTATAAACATCGCTCGGCAAGTGATGGCATTCGTCAAAAATGATAAAGCCGAATTCGCCGCCCATCCGCTCCATAAACCTGAAAGCCGAAGCGTAAGTCGTGACGACAATCGCGCCGCGTTCAAAATATCCGCCGCCGATCAAACCGATTTCGGCGTTGAACGAAGACAGCAGCAAGTCGTACCACTGATTCATCAAATCAATCGTCGGCACAATGACCAACGTCGAACGACTAACCATCTCAATCGCCATCTGAGCGACAAAGGTCTTCCCCGCTCCCGTCGGCAAAATCACAGTTCCGCGACGTCCGGCTTTTTTCCACGCAGCGATGGCCTCTTCCTGATACGGGCGAGGTTCGGCTGTGAGTTCGGCTTTGAATTGAAATTCGATGTACTGGCGAGCCTGGTCTTCGTGAGCGATGTTGCGTTTGGTCAACTCGGTGACAATCTGCCGATAAGCAATCGCCTGAGCGCGCCAACGTTTGACTCGATCATCCCATTCGCAAAGAGGTGGAGCTTCGAACGAACGATCCGCGCCGTCCAGCAACAAGGTTCCAGCGTCGAATTGAAGTGTGAATTGTTTATCAGCAGCATCCGTCATCGAACCGGATTGTGCCACAAACGCCGCTAACGACAAGCCATTTGCCGGGATGTATAATCTCGCCGGTTTCAAATCGAATCCCAAACTCAGAGGCAATTATGATCTATCCGGTTCACACAGTGGACGAAGCTTATTCCGCTTGTCACCCCGATATTCCTTTGCAACCCGGCGACAAACGTTTTGTTGACCTGACCAAAGCTCGTGGCATTCGCAGCAACGTCGCTCAAAAGATTGCAAAGATGATTAAGCATACCGAAGCGGGACGTTACCATCACCAGTTGGTCAGCGGACATCGCGGGTGCGGAAAATCCACAGAGCTTTTACAGTTGCAAGAACAACTTACCAAAGATGGTTTTTTTGTCGTCTACTTTGATGTGGAAGAAATGCTTGACTTAGCCGACATCAAATACCAGGACGTATTGGTTGCGATTACCAGGGCCATAGAAGAAAAGCTGCGTAACTCAGGCCTTGAAATTAACGCGAGTCTTCGTGAAAACCTGAATCAATGGTTTGCTGAGCGAATTTTGGTAAATGAACGCGAGGTAAAAGGGGAAGTCTCGCTTAAGACAGAGTTTGGCATTGATTCCAAACTGCCGCTGTTAGCGCGAGCAATGGCTTTGGTTACCAGTCAACTAAAAGCTTCAAGTGGCCGGAAAGAAGAAATTCGCCTTAGATTACACAATGAATTGGTAGCATTTATTGAACGATTGAACACTCTGATTGGCCATGCTCGATCTCTGGTGCAAGACGGCGGCAACCGCGATTTGGTGGTTATTGTGGATGGGTTAGAGAAGATGCATTACCGGGAGGAAGACGGAACTTCAAATCAATCGGTGTTGTTCATTCGTCACGCCGATCAGTTGAAAATGCCCAAATGCCACATCATTTACACAATGCCGATCTTTTTGGCTTTCAAAGCGAATTTAGCTCACGCTTATGCAGATGCGCTAATTACTTTGCCGATGGTCAATCATCGCATTGAAGAGGGGAGCAGCGCCTTGCGACAGGTGATTACTTCTCGTATAGCCGTTGCAGATGTTTTTATCAATCCAGCTTCAATAGACCGTTTGATTGAAATGTGTGGTGGTTCTGTCAGAGACCTGTTGCGGTTGGTTCGCCTTTCAGCGGACAACTTTCCTGACAAAATCAGCGAAGAAGATGTCGAAGATGCTATTCAGCGAATGGCAAAAGATTTTGATCGTATCTTGCGAGATACAGACTTGCCGACTCTGGCAGCAATCTCAAAAACTCAACAGTTGTCAGGCGACAAAGAAAAAGAAGAAAACCTGCTTAACCTGCGATTGGTTCACGAATACGAAAATGGCGAACGCTGGGCTGATATTCACCCAATGGTTCGCAGTTTGAGGCGGATGCGGGAATTTTTGGCGAATGCTGAAGCCACAAAATAACTATGGCAGAGTTGAACGAAACCGAGAAAGCCCCACACGCTCATCTGTTCGCTGAACAGCCCGACCTCGCGCGGTTCATTGAAACGTTGAAGCGAGTCAAAGGCTTCGCGCTGTACTTCGCCCACTGCAACCTTCCCACTTATCGAGCAAAACTTACCGAAGCCATTCGCGCCAATCTTTCCCGTCCGTTGGTTGTTGTGGATACCAGCCCGCTGGCCGAAATGGATCAGCAAACTCGACCGGCAATTGATGGTTTTGTCGAAAACAAACTGGAAGGCGTTTCAGAAGAAGCCGTGGTTTTTATTGTAGGGTTGGAAAACCTGCTGCCTTCGCGCGACGAAGAGCGAACCTTGCGGACTGCGGCGGAATTGAATTGGCGGAGAGGCTTCTTCCAACGAATGCGGCGTCCGATGGTGTTCTGGTTGCCGGAATACGCGCTGACCGTGCTGGCCAGAAACGCGCCGGATTTGTACGACTGGTATAGCGGAGTTTATGACCTGGAAGTTCCTCAGCGAATGCGAGCGGCTGCTTCGAGCGAGACGCTGAAAACCATTCAGGACACCGAAGATCAACGCTGGATGAGCAAAGACGAACGCGACCGTTGGGAAGATGTGTTGCAGGATTTGCTGGCCAAAGCCGAAGCCAACTCCGATCCCAACAATCTTTCCCAAGCCGAAGCCGTTGAACAATCCGACCTGCTTGACCGGCTTGGCCAGTTGTATCTCCAAAAAGCGGAATACGAAAAGGCGAAAGATTATCGCACTCGCGCTCTCAAAATTTCCGAAGCGGCTTTCGACCCCAACCACCCGAACGTCGCCAGAGACCTCAACAATCTCGCGTTAGTGCTCAAAGATTTGGGCGAACTACAAAACGCCAGAGACCTCCTCGAACGATCGCTCAAAATTTCCGAAGCGGCTTTCGGCACAAACCACCCGAAGGTCGCCACGAGCCTCAACAATCTCGCGGGAGTGCTCCAAGATTTGGGCGAACTACAAAACGCCAGAGACATCTTCGAACGATCGCTCAAAATTGACGAAGCGGCTTTCGGCCCAAACCACCCGAACGTCGCCACGAGCCTCAACAATCTCGCTTCCGTGCTCAAAGATTTGGGCGAACTACAAAACGCCAGAGACCTCCTCGAACGATCGCTCAAAATTTCCGAAGCGGCTTTCGGCACAAACCACCCGAACGTCGCCACGAGCCTCAACAATCTCGCTTCCGTGCTCAAAGATTTGGGTGAACTACAAAACGCCAGAGAACTCTGCGAACGATCGCTCGGCATCCTTCGCCAGTTTCTGGGCGAAAATCATCCGAACACAAAAACAGTCAAAGCCAATCTGGATGCCGTATTGAAAGAATTGGGCGAAACCAGCAGCGAACAGCCAGCGCGTACGTAGTTCCGCCTTTAGGCGGCTGCGGCGGCTTCGCCGCCCTACGGCTCGTAAACGAGCCGCAACCGCCTGAAGGCGGAACTACGAACATGATTAGCAATCTTACTTGTTGCCTTTGGCTTCGGCGGATTTTTTCAGGGCTTCGCTGACCCGGTCGAGGTTGGTTTTGTAAACCTGCAAGTTCGGATCGTTGGTTTGCGAGCCGAGTTCGACGGCTTTGGCGTAATTCGGTTTGGCCAGGTCGAGTTTGCCGGTCTTTTCGTAAAACTCAGCCAGGCTGTCGTAAACGTTTGCCGATTCGGGGTAGTTTTTGACGTTCGCTTTGAACACGGCGAGGGCTTCGTCGTTTTTGCCCAAACCCATCAGTTGATAACCAAACAGGTTCATCATCGCTTCGGGCGGCAGTACGGTGTAGCCAAACCGCGAAGACAGCTTTTTGTAATGCTCTTCCACTTGAGCCAGACCAGCGACATTGCCCGTCAGTTGCCAGCCTTCAAACACTTTTCGGAATCCGGCGTAATGAGTCGGCATCACCACCGAACCGTGATCTTCGTCTTCCATCAGCGCACTGCCGAAGGAAAATCCTTTCGGCGCGTTTTTCGCCAAAATCCCTTTGAAGCGTTCAAAACCGACTTTGGCGTCGCCGCCTTCGTTGGCCAGCGTCAAATACAGCGTGCGGTTGAGTTCTTTTCGCTCTTTGAAAAAAGTTTCGGCTTTGCGCGACAGCCAGTGATTGTCCCAATGCATGGTCGGGCTGACGGCGATGAAGGCGTTGAACAATTCTGGTCGCGTCAGCATTGCGTGCAGCGCGAACAATCCGCCGAAAGAATGCCCGGCGAAAATGCGATACGGCTGGACGCGATAGTCGCTTTCAATGCTGGGGATCAATTCTGTTTCGATGAACTTCAGGAATTTGTCGGCTCCGCCCGAAGTCGGAAGCAGAGCCGGAGAACCGTCTTCGCGCTTCATCGCGGCATTGGTCGGCGTCAGATCGCGCGTGCGGTCTGTGTTATTGATGGCGACGATAATCAGTTCCGGCATACGCCCGGCTCGCGCCAGAAAATCAATTGTCGCAACGGTGTGAGCCAGATGCGCCGCGCCGTCGGTCATATACAGCACCGGATACCGTTGTTTGCCGTTGGCGTATCCGGCGGGCGTATGCACCAAAATCACGCGCTCTTCGCCCATGACCGCGGATTTGATGGTCAACCGCTGAATCGTTTGATTGTTTTGCCCATAAGCGACAAACGTCAGCGTCAGGCACAAAGAAGCAAAAAGGAAAAGTCGTTTCATAAATCCTCCAATGAGAAAACCGGATTGGTCGCGGCCAGTTTTGCGGTTGTGGTGGATGGCGGAGTATACGCAAAAGCGCGCCAACACAAGGCGCGCTTTGCCGTTTGAAAAAAAGTTTTACGAGAATTTACAACTCGCCCAATACCTGACCGGTGTCATCGCGGCAACAGTTTGTTCAGTGATTTCAGCAAATCATTGCCGCGCAAACTGGGCTGGCCTTGTTTGGTTTGATTGAGCGAAATGATCTTCCCATCCGGGTCAAGCAGTATCGTTGTCGGGTACGAATGAATGCGAAAGCCGCGTATGACTTCTCGAATGCTTTCGCGCGTGGCTTGCGGCCATTCCAGGCCGTTTTTCGCCAACCAGTTTTTCACGTCGCTGATGATTTCTGGTTCGTCGGTGTTCATTCCCAAAATCTCCAAACCGCGTGGCTGGAAGTTTCGATAAGCGGATTTCAAATACGGCATCTCTCGGCGACAGGGGCCGCACCAGGTTCCCCAGAAATCTATCAACAGGTATTTGCCGCGAAATTCAGACACCTTGCGCTTTTTGCCTTTGAAATCGGTAAAAGCGAAATCGGGAATTTCGCCGCCCATTCGCAATTCGACACGTTTGTAATCAGAAGCAGGATGCGAGCGCAGAACGATCTGGTTCTTTTCCAGGTCAGCCTTTTTGGTCGAAACATAAACATCGCCGACGCGAAAGATAATGGTTTCTTCTCGCGCTTCGGCGACTTCGGGCGAAAAACGGTCGAGATCAATCTTGCCGTCGCCATCGCCGTCCACGCCCAGTTTGCCAATTGTCGGCGACAACTTTTTGCTCTTCGGGTTGAAGGCGTATTGCACCAAAGTCTTTTTACCTTGAATGTCCACTACGCCGCGTGCAAAAACTTCTGTGGTTTGCAGCACCAGCCGCTCGCCTTCCTGCATTTCATCGGTTTTGATGCGGCGAAAGTACTGCAACTTTATCGGCATCGTGGCGAATGGCGAGCCTTTCAATTCGACGCTGGCAACGGTTTCCAGAATGTAGGGATTTTTTTCTTCGCCCTGCGCCAATTCATAACGTTCGGTTTTGGCAATCGCGCCGTCCAGGTTTCCATCAACGTAAATATACGGTGATTCGCCTTCCGGCTCGACCAGAATTGCCCACATCGCCTGTTTTTCGGTTGGCGGATGAAGCAGCCTGGCTGCCGTCACTTTGGCATCGCGCTCCAACTGTTGCGGCAATTGCAATGAAGAAGCGTCGAAAGGTTTGAAAATCACGTGCTCATAATCGTCATTGTTCGGCGCAAGCTGCGGCTCGAATTTGCCAGTGAATTCATTGTCTGCCGCGCTGACGACCATCAAAGGAATCAGAATAATGACCGCCCAAAACGCCGAGATTTTTTTCAAGCAGGCTGTGGCTCTAATGAACTCAAGCTGAAGTTTCATAGGTTTCCTCCTCGCTTTTGGAAAAGATGAAATGTCATTGAATTAGCTGAAGAGTTGGATTTCAGCGACGCACGCGGCTTATGGTAAGGATGTCGGCAATTTCTGTCAAAAATCCACATCAACCGGGCGCGTTCTGATCTTTTTCCGAGAAGCAATACAGGAAGGAAACAATTGTCAACGGTTGAAAACCAGGCAATTCAATCCAGCAATCGCAGTGAACCGTCTTCCAGCCATTGAAGCACAATGTCTTCAGTCGGCGTAGCATTGGGTTTGGCTCGGTGGCGAACAAAAAGGAAGTTGATTTCGACAGGTCGTTTGGTGTCATACAAAACCAGGTAGGAGGCCTTATCCAGGTCAAACATCGAAATCCCGCTGGATAATGGGTAAAAAAGAAAATAGGCTTTTTGCTGAGAATCCACCGGCGGCAATTTGCCAAGTTTCGGCGCATCGTCGCAAAGCGCCATCGCCGGCATCAGGTTCAATTCAAACAGGTACTTTTCAACGTGCTGAATGGTTTTGATGACGTTGCCTTGAAAACTGGCAATGTCGTGCCCGGCGGCGAGTTTGACGCTCTTGGAAGGGTCAATCTTTGACGGCAATTCAGGAGCTTTGCTGTAACCTTCTCGCGCCAGCGAACGGCGACACCCAGCCATCACCTGTTCCAACCGAACGACATCGGCAATCTGCGGCGAAGTCCACGCACCAGTTTGGCAACCATCCAACAGAAACTCTGCAAAACCGCGCGCCAGCGAACCGCGATCCTGAATCGCTGCGTGAAAAAAACGACTGGAAAAATACGTTTCCAGCGAAGCCAGCGAACGAGTTTCAGCCAGAATGATCGTCGTTGAAACTTTGAACTCTTCGGCCAGTGTTCGCAGCATTCGACGCTGTCGCAGCGCGTCGTAACGCCAGGCGCGGCGATCCACGCTGAGCAGTTGCGCTCGTTCGGTTTCCGTCAAATCAAACCCACCCAGCGTCTTTTCCGGTTCGGAATACACCGACGCCGTAAACGCTTCGTCAAAAAGCATTCGGGGAATCAGTTTTTGCAACGTGTGATGGCTCATCAGGCGGCGGCCCTCAATTCCAGGTTGGCAGGGAACAGCGAATTCAATCGTTCGAACACCGGCAGGCATTCTTCCGGCTGATTGTGTTCGCATTCAAAGACAATGGCTTTCAGGTTTTTCGCGCGCGGCAGAACGTATTCGACGATTTCCCAAGTGGCTGGCAGCGGTTCAGGCGAATGGTTGTCTTCGATGTAAACGTAACCTTCGACTTCGGCGAAAGCTCCACCCGCGACGTGCATTTCAACGACGCGATCCAGCGGGAAGTTGTCCAGGCCGGTGAGCGGCGACAAGTTGCGCGTCTGTTGAAAAATCGCCAGGTGAGCTGCGTCCAGCAGCAACCCGCAATCGGCTCGCTCCGCCACCAGCGCGAAGTAATCCAGAATGTGCAAATCGCCCAGGTAAATCACCGCCGGAGGATTTTCCGGCAACACAGCCATGCCAGTCGCAGATTCGATTTCGGCAATGCTTTCGGCGGTTTCGATGGCCGATTCGCGGCACAGAATCGGAGGCATCAACACTCCGTGCCCGCGTTCGCGTTGGGCGAAATGCCAGCGCCCGGCGTCTCCGCACAACCACGCGGCGTTGATTTCCGTCGCCAGCCACTTGGTGTCAGCAATCCAGCGCGCGTCAAGATCAATTTTCTCTTCCAGGTTGATGTCCAGAAAGTGATACGTCGTCGGCAACCCGTTCGCCGCCCATTGGCGAACACCATCGTCCAGGCCACGTTCCAAATCGCCGCCGTACTCATAAAAGTGAATCAAGTCCGGGTAATCGTCTTTCACCCAATTCACATTCATGCCTTTGGCAGCGACGTTGAATTCGCCGGAAAGGCCAACTCCCAAACGCGGCAACCAGCTTACTTTTTCTGTAAATGTTGGCATAAACCGGATTGTACCGGGTGAACGAAAACTTTCAAGATTTGGCGACTGACAAATCAAAAGCGCGAGCTTTGAGGTGATCTCAAGGCTCGCGCTTTTGATTTTCAGGTTGAAAACCCGATTACCGCTGTCCGCCGGTTTTCACGGCAGGTTTGCCGGTCGTACTGCTCGGTTTTGTCTTGCTGCCCGAAACAGGCGAAGCAGGACTGTTGTAATTCGGGAACGCAGCCGGTCGTTTGTGCGTCGGCAAAGGCTTGGCTTTCAGTTCGGCCATTGCGACTTCGACGGCTTTTTCCAGTTGCGAATCGCGGCCTTTGCGCCATTCCGCCGGGTCGAGTTCGATTTCCACATCCGCCGGAGTGCCGTAATTTTCCACATCCCATTCGCCTTGCAGGTTGTAAAACGCCACGCGCGGAGCCGTCACGCTGCCGCCATCCATCAACGTCGGGTAATCGTAAATGCCTACCAAACCACCCCACGTGCGTTTGCCGACGGTTTTGCCGACGCCAGCTTTGCGGAACAGCCACGGCATCATGTCTCCGCCGGAACCGGCGAATTCATTGATGACCATGACCTTCGGTCCAAAGATCGAAGTCGCAGGAGTCGAAAAATCTTCGCCTTCGCGCGTCACCCATTTGTTCATCAACGGACGCCGCATCATGTCAATGATGTAATTCGCCGCTGTGCCTCCGCCGTTGTAGCGTTCATCCAGCACCGCGCCTTCTTTGTCCACTTGCGAAAAGTAATAACGGTTGAAGTTGGTGTACCCGCCTCCGCCAGTGTCGGGCAAATAGATGTATGCCAGTTTGCCGCCGCTCAGTTGATCCACTTTGCGGCGATTGCCTTCCATCCATTCACGATTGCGAAGCCCGCCTTCGTTGCCAAGCGGCACGACGGTGACTTCGCGCGAACCGGTTCCGTCAGGATTCGGGCCGACTTTGATCGTCACCTGTTTGCCTGCCGTCGCTTCAAAGAATTGGTAGATGTTGTCGTTCGCCGTCAGATTACGGCCTTTGACGGCCAGCAGATATTCACCAGCTTTGACTTCAACGCCGGGTTGCGTCAGCGGAGAGCGCAATCCCGGATTCCAGTTTTCTCCGCTGTAAACGTGCGCGAAGCGATAGCGCCCGTTTTCGATTTTGTAATCGGCTCCAAGCAATCCGCCCGGCACGAAGTTCGGACGCGGGATTTCTCCGCCTCGCACGAAGTGATGGCCGACGCCGATGTTGTTCAGCATTTCATCGAACAGGTAATTCAGATCGGCGCGATGGCCAACTGCGTTCAACCAGGGTTCGTACTTCTTTTTCGTCGCGGCGTAATCCAACCCGTGCAGGTTTGGGTCGTAAAGGAAGTCGCGTTGAATACGCCAGGCTTCCTCGTACATTTGCCGCCACTCGGCTTTGGGATCAATCGAAACTTCCATTTCGCCGACTTTCAACATGTTCGGCCCGCCCGGCGCTCCCGGAGGCATTGGCGCTCCCAAGCTGGCGACATTGCCAATCACCCAGTTTGGCCCTTGGCGATAAAGCGCTTTTTCGCCATTGGCGGAAATGTCGAAAGCCGTAACACCATCCATGACCTTGTCGAATTTGCGTTTTTCCAAATCAAATTTGTGCAGGGTTCCTGGTCCACCGCCCAACAAACCACCACCCACACCTTCCATCAGGAACAGCAGGCCGGACTTTGCCACACCCGCCCCGATGTAGTTTTTGGATGGGATCGGCAACGCCAGTATGCGCTGGCCAATGTCTTCAAAATCAATCGTGACGACAACCTCTTTCTTTTGCGGCGGAGCTTTCGGAGCTTCGTCTTTCTTCTCTTCGGCAATCTTCTCTTCGTCGCTTTCAGGAGCCAGCGGCGAAGCTTCGCCTTTCTTCAACACAACAACGTAAACGCTGCGCGTCGTTTGATGCGGAAAGCTGGACATATCCAACCAACCCGTCGTCGGGCCGGCATCCGTGCTGGCCGTGAAGTAAAGGTACTTGCCGTTTTTGTCGAAATTCGCAAAACGCGCGTCGCTCAATCCATCGGTGATTTGCGTGGACTTGCCAGTTTCCAGTGAATGCACGAAGACAGCGCACATGCGGTTTTTCAACTGCTTGGTGTAAGTGATCCACTTGTTGTCTGGCGACCAAGCCGGATCCATCACTCGCCACGGGTTTTCATACGTGTTCGTGTCCACTTTGACCGGCGTTCCCTTTTCAATGTCCACGTACCAAAGGATCAACCGTTTGTCGGTGAAAGCGATTTTCTTGCTGTCGGGCGACCAGACAGGCGAATAAAAAAACGACGAGGGATTGCCCAGGCTGATCTTTTTGACTTCGCCGACGCCGGTTTGATTCCGCAGGTGCAAAGCGTATTCGCCGGATTCGTCGCTGAAATAAGCAATCCATTTTCCATCGGGCGACCAAGCCGGATCGCGTTCCATCACGCCCGGAGTTCCAGTCAAATTGCGCGCATCGCCTTTGTCAGCGGGAACACTCAGAATTTCGCCGCGAGCTTCAAACACTGCACGTGCGCCGCTCGGCGAAATCGCGGCGGCGCTGATGCGCTGGCCGACTCGTTCAAAGCGCGGACGCACCGAAGCCAGATCGGCGTTGACGCGAACGTTCACTTTGCTCGACTGATTAGTTTTCAGATCGAGCACGTAAATCGCGCCGAACTGTTCATAGACAATCGCATCGGAACTGGCCGAAGCCGATTTGATGTCGAGTCCGTTGTTGTTGACGACCTGAGCGATCTTTTTGGTTTTGGTGTCGAACGAAAACAGCGTCACCGCGCCGTTCCGATCCGACAGGAAGTAAACCTTATCGGCGTTTCCAAAGGAGGGCCACATCGGGCTTTTGTCGTTGGAATTCGTGCGCGGCAGCTTTTCAATCGTCGAATCGCTGAGTTTGGCAATCCAGATCACGTCCTGCTGGCCGCCTTTGTAATGCTTCCATTCGGGTTGCCATTGAACCAACGGTTCGTAAGCCAGAAAAGCTCCGTCGGGCGAATACGAACCACGCTCCGCCATCGGCAACGGAACTTCTTCGGGCAATCCCGCTCCATCAGTTCCAATCGTGAACAAACGCGGCGTAGGCGAAAAGCTGCTGCGCGCTGAACTGAACAACACGCGCTTGCCGTCAGGAGTCCAGCCAACAGCTTGATCGCCGCCGGGGTGAAACGTCAGCCGCTTTGGAACTCCGCCGGTCGCCGCCACGACAAACACATCCGTGTTGCCGTCGTACTGTCCGGTGAAGGCGATCTGCGAACCATCCGGCGAAAAGATCGGCTCTGTTTCGACGCCGACTCCGGTGGTCAGTTGTTTGGCTTCGCCGCCACCGCGCTCGACAATCCAAATGTCACCAGCGAAGTTGAACGCGATGTGAGTCTTGCTCAAAGTCGGACGTTGCAACAACAAAGGCGTGTCTTGAGCGAATGCGATGGCTGAAATTATCAGCATCGCTGCAACAACTAAAATTGCTTTTCTCATTCGTATTCTCCAGTTTGATATGCGCTTGGAACTACTTCGTCCAATCTTCAATGATGAGGTCTGGCACGCGCTCAAAATCCACTGTGTTGCGCGTAACCAAAATTCCATTGACCGAAAGCGTGATGGCGGCAATTGCCAGGTCGTTTGTGCCAACACGGATTTTTTGAGCCACCAAGTTATCGAGAATATGCGAGGCTGTTCGGTCAAAAGGAAGGCAGTCTTTTGTCAGGTAAAACTCCAATCCAGTCTGCAATCGAAGATAGGCTTTCTCTCTTTCAAGTCCGGTTTTAGCTCTACGACAGGCGGGCAACCAACCTCCTAAATCTTCGCCAAAAGCGACAATCGTGGTTACAACTGCATCGCCCTGTCCCAAAGCATTTTGGACGTGTTGCATCGTCGCCGGATAACGATTTTGTACGAAACCACAGACGCTTGTATCCAACACGTATAACTTCATTCGCCCTTTCCTTTGGCTTCAAGCAGATCGTACTCGCGTTCAACTTCCTCACGTTGCCGACGACGCTCAGCCTCTATTTCTTCAATGTGCTGCCACATCGCTTCTTCATCGCCCGCGAACATTCCCGCAGTCTCAAGCCAAATGCGCGGGCTTCGCTTGTCCAAACCTGGTACTCCTTCAGCATTCTGGTGGGACCTTCTGGCCTCCTGAAGCCACTTTTCAGCAAGCGCGAATTTCCCGGATGACAGATCAACGGTAACTGTTCTCACCTCAACAGACTTGAAAAATTCCTCAATTGTCTGCTTAACGTTGATGACAGCTTCATCCGGAGTCGCCCCTTCGGCAATCAAGTTAGGCAGAGTCGGCACGATAGCGCGATACCCTCCATTATGTCGCTCAACAAGCACATCGTAAGTTTTCATAACAAACTCCTTTCGCCGTGCAGGATAACGCAATCGGCGTGATTGCGTTATCCCGCGCGGTTACTCGTTTACTGCTGGCTGCCGTTTTTCGCCGATTGCCCGCCCGAAGCCGGAGCAATCGGATTGGCTTTGTGGTAATCGGGATACGGCGGACGTTTGTATTCCTTGGGCGGATTCTTCTTCAGTTCTTCCAGCAGGTAATTGACGGCTCGTTCCAGTTGAACGTCGCGGCCTTCGCGCCAGGCTTTGGGGTCGAGGTCAATTTCGATGTCGGGCGCGACTCCGCGATTTTCGATGTCCCATTTCCCTTCAGGCGTGTAAAACGCGAAGTGCGGAGCCGTCACGCTGCCGCCGTCCATCAACGTCGGATAACCTCCGATTCCGACCAAACCTCCCCAGGTGCGTTTGCCAATGATCGGGCCGATGCCGTAACGGCGGAACAGGTAAGGCAGATAATCTCCACCCGAACCGGAGTATTCGTTGGCCAACATAGCTTTCGGACCGGGCATCGTGGCGACAGGCTGACGAAAATCTATGCCGTCGCGGCCAGCCCAAAAACTGTTGAGCGGTTTCTTCAGGTAATCAACGACGTAATCCGCCGCGTGGCCTCCGCTGTTGTAGCGTTCGTCCACCACCGCGCCTTGTTTGTCGAGTTGCGAGAAGAAGTAGCGGTTGAAGAAGGTGTAACCGCCCCCGGCAGTGTCCGGCAGATAAATGTAAGCCAGTCGGCCATCGCTCATCTTTTCGACTTTGCGGCGGTTGTCTTCGACCCAGGCCAGATTACGAAGCGCGCCTTCGCTGGCGACGGGAACGACGACAACATCGCGCGAACCAGTTCCGTCAGGATTTGGCCCGACTTTGAGCGTCACCTGTTTGCCTGCCGTGCTTTCAAACAAAGCGTAAATGTCGTCGGCGGCGGTCAAATCGCGGCCTTTGACAGCCAGCAGATATTCGCCCGCGACGACGTTGATCCCCGGTTGCGTCAGCGGAGCGCGCAGTTGCGGATTCCAATTTTCGCCGTTGAAGACTTTGGCAAAGCGATAACGCCCGTTTTCGATTTTGTAATCGGCTCCGAGCAATCCACCGGCGATGCGCTTCGGATCGGGAATGTCTCCGCCGCTGACGTAAAGGTGGCCGACCGTCAGTTCGCCCAGCATTTCCTGGAACAGGTAATTCAAATCCGAACGATGCACTAACGCTTGCACATAAGGCTCGTACTTCTTCTCAGTCGCTTTCAGGTCAAGCCCGTGATAGTTCGGCGCGTAAAAGAAATCGCGTTCGATGCGCCAGGTTTCGCGGTACATCTGCTGCCATTCGGCTTTGGGATCAACGAAAACTTCCATGTCTTCGGTTTTGATCCTGCCTTCGCCGGGTTTGAAAGCGGGGGTTCCCATCATCGCCGTCGCTGCGATAAACCAACCAGGCCCAGTGCGGTACAAAACCTTTTCGCCATTGGCGGACGGAATGAAAGACCAGACGTTTTCCATCGCCTTGTCGAGCTTGCGTTTTTCCAAGTCGAATTTGTGGATGGTGATGCCTTGCGCGCCTTCGGGGAATTCATAAACCCAAAGCTGATTGGCTTTCGAGCAGTCCAGACCAACAAAGTTTTTGTTCGGAATCGGCAAAGCCAGAATGCGCTGGCCGATGTTGTCGAAATCAATGTTGACCTTCGGAGCTTCTTTTTTATCAGCGGGCTTTTCAGCAGGCTTGGCAGCATCGGCAGGTTTGTCCGCAGGCTTCGCTGCGTCACCCTGTCCCCCCGTCGCCGCGTCAGGCTTTTTCTCTTCCGTGACTTTTTCTTCGTCGCTTTCAGGAGCCAGAGGCGAAGGCAAATCTTTTCTCAACACGGCGACATAAACGCTGCTCGTCGGGCGATGAGCATACGAAGACATATCGAAGCCGGAAAGTTTCGGCCCGGTGTCTGTGCTGGCCGTGAAGTAAATGTATTTGCCGCTCTTGTCGAACACTGGCGATCCGGCGTTGCTCATGCCGTCGGTGATTTGCGTGGTCTTGCCGTCTTCCAGCGAATAAACGTAAACGGCGCTGTAATACGATTTCAGAGGTTTGCTGTAAGTCAGCCAGCGGCTATCAGAAGACCAACTGACAGTGTTGCCGCCTCCGGCAAAAATGGTCGAGTCGTATTTTTTCGGCTGCCCGCTTTCAACATCCACCAACCACATATTGCCGCGTTTGTCGCCGAGCGCAATTTTCTTGCTGTCGGGCGACCATTGGGCGTTGTAATAAAACGTCGGTTCCAATTTGATCTTTTTGACTTCGCCAGCGGCTTTCTGATCGCGCAGGTGCAATTCGTATTCGCCGGAAGCATCACTGAAATAAGCAATCCATTTGCCGTCGGGCGACCATGAAGGATCACGTTCGGCGACGTTGGTCGTGCTGGTCAGATTGCGCGCGTCACCTTTTTCCGCCGGAACGCTGATGATTTCGCCGCGCGCTTCAAACACTGCGCGAGCGCCCGTTGGCGAAATGGCGGCGTTAAAAATCCGCTGCCCGACTTTTTCATACTTCGGACGAACCGCCAGTTGGTCGGCGTTGATCGTCACGTTGACCTTGGTGCTGCGATTGGTTTTCAGGTCGAAGATGTTCAGGGAACCGAATTGTTCGTAAACAATCGCGTCGCCAGTTGTCGCCGCCGTAGCCGATTTGATGTCCAGGCCGGTGTTGTTGATGAGTTTCGAGACGCGCTTGGTTTTGGTGTCGTAAGCAAACAGCGTGATCGCCCCATCACGGTCTGAAAGAAAGTAGACTTTTTCTCCGATCCACATCGAATTGAAATCGTTGGAATCTTCGCGCGGAATTTTTTCGGTGCTGGAATCGCTGAGCGCCGCGATCCAGATGTACGAAGCCTGGCCGCCGCGATAGCGTTTCCAGGCGTTGAACGCGCGAGGCAACGGTTCATAAGCCAGCGACTTTCCATCCGGCGAAAACGAACCTTCGTGGCCGGTCGGCAGAGGAATTTCAGCCGGCAATCCGCCAGCGACAGGCACAGTGAACAGCTTCATAAAACGGCGCGATTCGCTGGAACGATCCGACAGGAACAACAGCGATTTGCCGTCGGGCGTCCAGTTGCAAAGCGCGTCAACTCCCGGATACGAAGTCACACGCTTCGGCACTCCGCCCGAAGCAGGAACTGTGAACAGATCAACGTTGCCGTCATATTCGCCAGTAAAAGCTACGGTCTGGCCGTCGGGCGAAAAGATGGCGTTGCCTTCGCCGCCCGCGCCGTTGGTCAATCGAGCGGCTTCGCCACCTGCGCGCGGCACGCTCCACAAATCGCCCGCGTATTGAAAGACGATGTGCGTGCGATTCATCGTCGGTTTGCGAACCAGCAGCGGGCGCTCCTGCGCTGAACTGCTTCGGTCTGAAATCATCATCGCCGCAGCGATGAGCAAGAGCGATAAACTCAAAAGTGCTTTTCTCATAGTCCCCTCCAAATGACAGTAGAGACTTGGAGTGCGCGTGTCTCGACACCGCTTTTCGTTCGCAGCAGAAGGCTTGCTGATACAGGAAGTTTTCCGCAACGAAAGAAAAGCTGCGCCAAAGGCGCAGCACTCCAAATTTATTAGTTCCCGCGACCGCCTTGACCAGCGGGCGCAGGCGCTGCGTTTTTGAAATAGTTCGGAAACGCCGGGCGTTTGTATTGCTTCGGCGGATTCTTCTTCAGTTCTTCCAGCAGGTATTCGACCGCGCGTTCAAGCTGCGGATCGCGTCCTTGCCGCCAGAGCGCCGGATCGAATTCGACTTCGATGTCCGGTGCAACTCCGGCATTTTCAACTTCCCATTCGCCGTCCAAGCCGTAAATCGCCGCGTCCGGCGCGGTGTTTCCGCCGCCGTCCATCAACGGCGGTGGCGCGAACGAAGCAATCAATCCGCCCCAAGTCTTTTTGCCGACCAACGGCCCAATCTTGGATTTTTTGAAGTACCAGGGCATGGCGTCTCCGCCCGAACCGGCGAGTTCGTTAATCAGCATTGCCTTCGGACCGTAAATCGCTCCGGCAGGAACCGGCACGTCCTGGCCGCCTTCGCGGTAATGAATGTTACTCAGTTGCTGGCGGCTCAGCAGTTGAACGACGTAATCGGCCAGCAGTCCGCCGTTGTTAAAGCGTTCGTCCAGCAAAATTCCGTTCTTGTTGGTTTGCGCGAAAAAGTACCGGTTGAAGTTGGCGTAACCGCCGTTGGCCGTGTCAGGCATGTGCAGATAAGCCAGTTTGCCGCCTGACAACTGATCCACTTTACGGCGATTGCCTTCGATCCAGGCCAGATAGCGCAAACCTTGCTCGCTGCCGACCGGCACAACCGTGACTTCGCGCGAATTCGAACCGTCGGCGTTCGCGCCGACTTTGATGACCACCTGCTTGCCCGCTTTCGATTCCAGGAATTGATACACGCTGTCGGTTGAACGCAATTCACGACCGCCGACGGCCAGCAGGTATTCGCCTTCTTTGACGTTAATGCCCGGTGCGGTGAGCGGCGCGCGCAAATTCGGATTCCAGTTTTCGCCGTTGAAGACTTTGGCAAAGCGATAACGCCCATTTTCGATTTTGTAATCCGCGCCGAGCAATCCGCCGGGCACGAAATTCGGTCGCGGCTGATCTCCGCCGAAGATGAACATGTGACCAATCGTCAGTTGATTCAGCATGTCTGTGAACAGATAGGTCAAATCACTGCGATGGGCTACGGCTTCGACATAAGGCGCGTAACGCTTCTTCATCTCTTCCAGATTCAAACCGTGCAGGTTTTTATCGTAAAAGAAATCGCGTTCGTTACGCCAGACTTCGTTGTACATCTGCCGCCATTCGACTTGCGGTTCGACGCGAACTTCCATGTCGGCGACTTTCAGCATGCTTGGGCCGCCGGGCGCTCCCGGAGGCATTGGCGCTCCGAGCGTTGCAACCGAACCGATCACCCAACTGCCGAAACCTTGCCGATACAGCGCCTTTTCGCCGTTGGCTGAAATCTCAAACGCCGTGACTCCGTCCAGAGCTTTGTCCAGTTTGCGTTTTTCCAGATCGTATTTTTGAACCGTGTAACCCGGCGCGGTAGCTCCAGCCAGTTGCTCAATGATGTAAATCACGTTGGCTTTGCCAGCAATCAGACCTTGATAATTTCGGTTGGGAATCGGCAAGGCTATGACGCGCTGGTCAATGCCTTCCAGATCAATTCGCGTCGGTTCGTCCTTCTTGGCTGGCGGAGCGGCTGCGGCAGGCAGAGTTGCTCCGGCTGGTGAAGTGGCGGGTTTCGCCGCGTCGCCCTGTCCCCCAGTCGCTGCGTCAGGCTTCTTCTCTTCGGCGATTTTCTCTTCGTCGCTTTCAGGAGCCAGCGGCGAAGGAATGTCGTTGCGAAGCACAATGGCGTAAACGCTGCGCGTCGGCTGATTTCCAAAACCGGACAAATCGGCAAAGCTGATGCTCGGCCCAAGATTCGTGCTGGCCGTGAAGTACAGATACTTGCCGCTGCGATCAAACGCCGGAAAACGCGCATCGCCCAGTCCATCTGTCACTTGATTCGCTTTGCCGGTTTCCAGCGAATACACAAACACAGCGCGCAGCAAATTCGGAAGCTGTTTGGTGTAAGTCAGCCAACGGCTATCGGGCGACCAAACCGGGTCCATCACATCTTCGTTGAAGCCAATTGGGTTGGCGTCCACTTTAACCGGCTGACCTTTTTCGATTTCCAGATACCAAAGCTGCAACTTCTTGTCGGTGAAAGCGATTTTCTTGCTGTCGGGCGCCCACGTCGGCGAACCATAAAACGTCGGCGGCAAGGCAAATTTCTTCACTTCGCCTTCGCCTTTTTGATCGCGCAGGTGCAGCGCGTATTCGCCGGATTCTTCGCTGAAGTAGGCAATCCATTTGCCGTCGGGCGACCACGCCGGATCGCGTTCCATCACGCCGGGCGTGTTGGTCAGATTTCGCGGGTCGCCTTTTTCGGCGGGCACTGTGATGATTTCGCCGCGAGCTTCAAACACTGCGCGAGCGCCGGTCGGCGAAATGTGCGTATTGAAAATACGCTGCCCGACTCGTTCAAATCGCGGGCGCATCGCCAGTTGATCGGCGGCCACGCGAATGCTGACTTTCTGAGCTTTGTTGGTTTTCAGGTCGTAAAGGTGAATCGTGCCGAATTGTTCAAAAGCAATCGCCGCCGAGGATTTGGCGTCGCCGCTCCAGGCCGAAGCGGTTTTGATGTCGAAGACGCTATCTTTGACCAGCAAGTCTGTCTTCTTGGTTTTCACGTCGTAACTGTACAGCGCGTAACGTTCGTCGCGGTCTGACAGGAAGAAAATTCTATCTCCAACCCACATCGGATAACGGTCGTTGCCGCCTTTACGCGGCAACTTTTCAACCGTCGAATCGCTGAGTTTGGCAATCCAGATCACGTCTTGCTGTCCGCCGTAATACCGTTTCCATTCGGGCTGCCATTGGTTCAACGGTTCGTAAGCGATGCGCGTTGCGTCTGGCGAATACGCGCCGCGTTCGCCCATCGGCAGCGGAACTTCTTCAGGCAAGCCACCAGAATTGGCACCTTCTGCCCCAACGGTGAACAAGCGAACAAAGCCGGCGTAACTGCTGCGCCCGGAACTGAACAAGACGCGCTTGCCGTCAGGAGTCCATCCGGCGGCAACGTCCGGCCCCGGATGAAAGGTCAGCCGTTTCGGAACTCCGCCCGCCGCTGGCACGACATACACATCGGTGTTGCCGTCGTATTCGCCCGTGAAGGCGACCTGCGTGCCATCAGGCGAAAAGTACGGATTGGTTTCTGTGCCGATGCCTGTGGTCAATCGCTTTGCATCGCCGCCCGTGCGCGGAACGCTCCACAAATCACCGGCATAAACGAAAACGATGTGGGTTTGATTAACAGTAGGCTTCTGAAACAGCGTGGCTTCACCTTGCGCCAGACACAGGCTGGCCAAAGCCACAGCAAGAAGCAGCGACAAGATTGGCTTGGTCATAAATCAGCTCCTGATTTTGTTCGATCAAAAATGAACTTCGGTTGGCGAGCTTGCTGTACGTCCAGCAAACCCGGTCAGTTCGGATTTTGTTCTTTTGGCTGAGGATTGCAAGGTTTCGGGAAACCCTTTTACAAGATTTACAACAGGGTACTGGTCAGACCGAAAAGCGTCTCTCTCACTTCACACTTCCCGGCAAGACTGGCCGATATAGAGCTTCCATTTGCCGATCCAAGCGTTCGACCTTTTCGGCCAGGTGACGAGTCTCGGCTCGATGAGCCGCGATGTCTCCGCGCAATTCGCTATGCCCGCCCTGAACCTCCGCGCGCAATGTAGCGAGTTCAGCCTTGAGAGTATCAAAGCGAGCGCCAATGTAACTTTTCAGCTTCTGCAAATTCAGCCAGTTTGCGCCGAAAATAGCGAACACCAATGTCGCCAAGGTGATAATCAATTGCCAGTTAGTCATCTTCGCCTTCCTTTCCTATTCCGATGATCGTTCGGATCAGTCTCCCACCGCAAGCGGCTATTACTTCTTCGAGGTTTTCGACAAGCGTCGAGCTTTTTCCGCCAGTTGCGCCGAGTTATTCATTTCGGCCAACGCTTTCTGAAGCTGGACATCTTCCAAAGCAATCATTCTCCGTTGCGTATCTACGCCGTAAGCGGCCATCAAGACTTCTTCACGAATCTTGCGGCGCGACCATTCCAGATGTTCGTCAACCATTTTCATCGTCAGCCCATAATCCTGATTCTGGGCTATGAACTGTTCCGTAAACGCCCGGTAAGCTTTCAGTATGTCGTCATTGATGACGAATTCATTGGGTTGAGGTTGGTGATCGAATTCGATGCCGTCGCGCTTGAATTGAGGCGCAGCGGCAATTTCACCTGCCATCAATTTGCGAACGAACAAAAACAGACAGGTCGTCCAAATTGCCGCTTGTTCGTTTTTGATGAGCACGGGTTCGACTTTGACATCGGGTTCGATTCCGCCGCCGCCATAAACGACTCTGCCCAAATCGGTGCGGCGCATCTGATTTTTCGTCTTGTCATCAGGTTTGACATCGCCGTTGGCCGTGCGGCGGAAATGGTATTCGTAAATCGAACCGCTGGAATAATCGCGCTGAATCAATCGCCCGCTAGGCGTAAAGTACCGAGCAGTCGTCAGCGTCAACCCGGTTCCGCCCGAAAGCGGATAAATCGTTTGCACCAAACCTTTGCCGAAACTCGGTTCGCCGACGATCAGTCCACGATCATGATCCTGAATCGCTCCGGCGACGATTTCCGAAGCCGACGCCGAACCGTCGTCAATCAACACCACCACTGGGAAGTTTTCCGGCGAACCGGATTCCGCCGTCCAATCCTTGTCGCTTGCTTTGCCTTCGCGGTTGCGTACGGAAACAACGACCTGCCCGCGTTGCAGAAACTTGTCGGAAACACGAATCGCCTGGTCCAGAAATCCTCCGGGGTTGCCACGTAAATCCAGAACCAATTGATTCATTCCCTGCTCTTTCAGATTGTTGATCGCGTTGGTCAATTCGTCGCTGGTGGTGGAATGAAATCCGCGCGACAAGGCGATGTATCCCGTGCCGGGTTTCAGAATGTAGTGGCTGGAAATCGAAGGCAGGTCAACGGCGGCGCGTTCCAATGTAACAGTGATCGGTTGCGCGACGCCTTCGCGCAAGACAGTGACTTTGACTTCGGTGCCGAGTTCACCGCGCAAATTGTCGCGGACTTTATCGGAATCCCAGCTTTCGGAACTTTCGCCATCCACTTTGACGATCTGGTCGCCGTAGCGCAATCCGGCGCGAGCCGCAGGCGTGTCTTTGAATGTTTCCATGATGTACACACCGCGATGCCGCGACTGAATCGAAGCGCCAATGCCGAAATACTGGCTGCGCTGTTCCTGCCGCATTTCTTCAAAAGCTTTTCGGTCGTAAAAATTCGAGTGAGGGTCAAGCACGCGCAACATCCCGGAAATCGCCGCCGTGGTCAGCGTTTCGTAATCCACTTCGCGGACGTAATTTTCGCGCACCAACTCCATGGCTTGAATGTAATCGCGCGCGAGCTTTTCCTGGGCCAGACGATCATTGGTGACGGCTTGCGGTCGCAACGCAGCCAGTCCGACCAGCAACGCTACAGTCAGAGAAAGAATCGAGAACCGATGCCACTGTTTTCTCACTGCTGAAAACCTCCAAACTGTGTTCAATCTTTTTTGCGGAAGGAATTCCAAGGCGAGGCCGCATAGTAATTCAAAGTTTTGTGTATGCAAACCGCCATAAGTCCCGACAAGTCTAAAGCAAAGTAAGAAACTCTGAGACAGGATGGACATGATTTTTTTCAGGATGAACAGGATTCAAAACAAACTGGCACTTGATTGCCATGGATGATTCTGTAAATCCTGCCGGAAATCTTGTTCATCCTGTCAAAAGAGAATGTCTCAATGTTTCTTGCTCTGATTTGGGCAAGCCTCAGCAAGTCCGGCTTCTCAAGACTTTTCCTGACTCTTCGTTGACAGATGAGTCGCGGCTTTTTATGATCCGCCCGTCAATCGAAGCGGTTAATTCATTTCCCCCTAAAATTTGAAAAGCATCTCAAAGCACAAAAGCGCCTAACGGCTTACCACCGAAAAGGCTGCTTCAGCCATTTAGCACATTCAACACACACGCATCCGAGAAGTTTGAAAACTAACTGAAAGACCAATCGCGCACCAAGCGACGATAAAGCCAGCGACTTTTTAGCCCCAAATCTCGTGTACGGCTTCCTTGCCCCAGATAACGCCCCGATTCGCCCCGCAGTGTGT
Organism: Acidobacteriota bacterium; assembly: GCA_033763255.1. Classification (GTDB taxonomy): domain Bacteria; phylum Acidobacteriota; class Blastocatellia; order RBC074; family RBC074; genus RBC074. The sequence goes on from JANRKX010000048.1 coordinate 74,234, forward strand.
CTTCCCAATTTGCTCGTGGGCCATTCGCGTTTTGTTCACTTGTCATGCCAGGAAGGAGGCTTGAGATGAAATTACAACGACTGTCCATTTTGTCTGATGTGTCCGGCGCAACCGAATCCGGTTCCGCCTCTGAATCAACTGTCGAAACTCAAACTGGTTTTTCCAGCTATCTCACACGGTATCAGGAATTCCTGAACCGTCAGACCTCGAACATACAGCCAAAATCATATCGAACCGCAAGTCCGATTCGGTTTATGCAAGGCATGTTCAGCTTTGCGGTTTTCGTGGCATTGTTTTTGACCATTCTGACTCTGGTCGGATTCGGTCTTTCCAGTTTGGGAGTCATCGCCCAAGTTTCGCCATCGGCGACTTCGGCAACCGGCAAACAAACTGAACTGCCCGCCGCTCAGCCCCGCGCGCCTGCACCGAAACGAAAAAAAATCACCCAATAAGCTCTTGCGCTCTACAGCCGCACGCCTGGCTGGTTTTCTGAATCGAACTTGCCAGGCGTGTTTCGGCTTTTTTGTTTTTTTGTGATTCCTCGTCGCCAATAGCTTGACGGTATGACCATCACGAAACATAATCCGCCCGCCTAAATTGGTTTTACCACTCGCTCATAATCTGAGCCTTTCTGATCCGAATTTTGATTCCCGTAGTTTGTTGTACACCACAGTTTAACCTGTGATGTATTCCGCTGCCGTGAGTTCTCCACTCCGGTTTTTCAATCAACTCATCGGCGAACAACTCGCCCAGAGCAAAGTGAGGTTACCCAATGACCAGGACTTTCCGACTCTCAACTCTTCTGGTTTTCAGCTTTCTGCTACTTACTGCTTCGGCACTGGCTCAAGACTTTCGAGCGACCGTCACTGGTCGCGTCACTGACGCCAACCGAGCCGCAATCCCCAACGCACAAGTTTCCGTCAAAAACATCGGAACCAACGAAGTTTCGACGGCAACGACCAACAGCGAGGGCAATTACAGAGTTCCCTTTCTGCGTCCCGGCGCGTATTCAATCACAGTCGAAGCGAATGGCTTCAAAAAAGCCACGCGCGACAACATCGAATTGGTGATTTCGCAGGCGGCGACTTTCGACTTTGCGCTGGAAACAGGCAACGTCAGCGACAGCGTAACGATCACCGGCGAAGCTGCCGTCATTGAAACCGCCACGGCGGATCGTGGCGGCGTTATTGACCGTCAGAAAGTCGTCGAATTGCCGCTCAATGCGCGCAATCCTTTTATGCTGGGCGTTTTGACCGCTGGCGTGAATTTTTACGGCGCTTCGATCTGGCAACGTCCTTTCGACAACGGCGCAATTGCCGAATGGACGATCAACGGCAGCCAGACGCGCGGCAACGAATTCCTGCTTGATGGCGCTCCGAACAACGGACAAGCAGGCGGCAACAACATCGCTTATGTTCCGCCGGTGGATTCGGTGCAGGACTTCAAGATCATGACGAACACCTATGACGCCCAGTACGGCAAAACTACCGGCGGCATCATCAACGTCAACTTGAAGAGCGGAACCAACGCTTTGCACGGTTCGGTCTATGAATTCATGCGCCGCGAATGGCTGGATGCCAACGACTTTCGGCTCAATGCCACCAATCGCCCAAGGCCAAAGCACTGGCTCGACCAATACGGATTCATGCTCGAAGGACCGGTTTACATCCCCTGGCTGTACAACGGCAAAGACAAGACCTTCTTTATGTTCAACTATGAAGGTTACCGCGAAGGCGTTCCTTCGCCGCTTGCTTTGTCCGTGCCAATGCCGGAAATGCTGGACGGCGATTTCAGCAAGTTGGTTGATGGAGCCGGACGCCCGATCATCATTTACGATCCGTTGACCGGTCGCGCGGATTCCACAGCGCCCGGCGGATGGCGACGCGATCCGTTCCCCAACAACAAGATTCCGGTCAACCGCATCAATCCGATTGCGAAAAAGATTCTGGGTTTTCAGCCGAAAGCCAATCGCAGCGATCCGGTGGCTGGATACGCTCGCAGCAATCTTTTCCTGCCGATTCCGGCGACAGATGCTTTCTTCAACTACGTTTTCAAGATTGACCAGCAGTTCAATGAGAAGCATCGTATGTACGTCCGCTTCGCCCAGAACGACCGCACGGAAGATCGCAATACCAACGGCGTGTTCAGCGGCCCCGGGCAAGACGGCCAGCAACCGTTCAAGCGCATCAACGACGCTTTTGTCGCCGATCATCTTGCGACGTTCTCGCCGACCTTCATCTTCAACTTCCGCGTGTCGTTTAACCGCTTCATCGAAGACGGCTTTGGCGAAGGCAACGTCGGTTTCGACAAAACAACGCTTGGTTTCCCGTCCAGTCTGGTCAGTCAGGTTCCCGGCATCACGTCCTTCGGACGCTACACGTTTGCCGATTACAACGCACTGGGCAGATTCCGAGGCAACAACATCACCAACACCATTGCTTCGCATCCGAACATCACCTGGATTCGCGGTTCGCAAACCTGGCGCGCGGGCGTGGATATGCGCTGGACTCAGTTCATCACACGCAACGAAGGCAGCCCGTTCCTGCTGACCGGAACGCGCGGCTTTACGCAATCTCGTTTCGATCAGGGCGATCCGAACAGCGGCGATTCCATCGCTTCGTTCCTGCTTGGTTATGTCGGCGGCCAATCGGATTTCAACCTGTTCCCGACAACCTTGGGCAAGTATTACGCCCCCTGGTTCCAGAACGATTGGAAAATGACTCGCAAGTTGACGATCAATCTGGGGCTTCGTTGGGATGTGAACGTCGCGCCAAACGAACGGTATGACCGTTTAAATCGCGGATTTGACGCGAATGTCACCAATCCAGCCAACTCGCTGGTCAATCGCACCCAGTTCCCCAACCTGCCGCAATTGAAAGGCGGATTGAACTTCGCCGGCGTCGGCGACATTCCGCGTACTGCGGCGGACATTGACTGGAACAACATACAACCGCGTCTCGGCTTCGCTTACTTGCTCAAAGACAAGTTGGTGATGCGCGGCGGCTGGGGATTGTATTTTGTCAATCCCAACAACGATTACCTGCAATTCAACGGGTTTTCGATCAGCACTCCGGTTATCAACTCCAATGACGGCGGGCGAACACCGATCGGAGACATCCTGAGCAATCCTTTCCCGGCGGGCATCACGGTTCCGGCTGGAGCCGCTGGTGGAGCATCAACCTTCCTCGGACGTGGATTCAACTTCGTCAATCCGCAGTTCCAGGTTCCTTACGTTCACCAGTTTTCGCTGGGCTTCCAGTATCAATTGCCCTGGGAATCGAAACTGGAAATTTCGTACGTCGGCAATCGCACGTTGAAACTGCAAACCACACGCCCATTCAACGAACCCGATCTGGCGTTTCGCCAAAAATGCAATCCGCTGGAAGGCGGCAATCCGGTGTTCTGCAATGAGCAACTGCCGAATCCGTTCCGCGGTTTGGCTCCCTTTGCCGGAACCAACCACTTCACGGCGACTGGCTTGTCACGTTTCAACCTGGCTCGCCCCTATCCGCACTTCGGCGGCATCACCGAAGTGACGCGCAACGACGGTCGTATTGATTACAACTCGCTGCAAGTGACGTTTGAAAAACGCGCTACACGCGGATTGAACATCACTTCAACATACACTTTCTCAAAGCAGATTGAAGAATGGGGATTCAACGATTTGCAGCGAGGGATCAAACAACGCGGGTTGTATCTGGCTGATCGTCCGCACCGTTTTACGGCGGGCGCGGTTTATCAGTTGCCGTTCGGTGAAGGACAGAAATTCCTCAACTTCAAAAACGGATTCCTGAGCAAGATTTTCAGCGGATGGCAATCCAGCCTGATTATGCAATGGCAATCAGGCCGTCCGTGGGATTTGAACGGCAACATCATGTGGATCAACCCGGATGCTTATCTGAAGAACATTGACTGGAAAGGCGCGGATCAGGTTTGGGCTTTCCGCACTTACGCGGATCGGAATAATCCTGCTGTTCGTTCGGTGTGTGCGGCGCGCATGCTGGACAACGGAACGCTGGCGCTGCAAAGCTTCAGCGCAAACCTGGATGGTTGCTCACTTCAGAACGTGGATATGATTCGCGTGCCGAACTTCGCGCCGCGCTTCACATCGTTCCGCAGCTCGACCGTTCGGCTGCATTCGCCGCCGTCCGCCGATTTGTCATTCAACAAGATGACGAAAATCACGGAAAAGATCGGCTTCCAATTCCGCGTCGAGATGTTCAACTTCACGAACACCTACTCGTACGGAGTTCTGCATTTCACCAACAACCCGGATGATCGAAACTTCGGCAGCCTGTTCCCGCGCAACGCGGGCAACACGCAAGTGGCATATCCGCGCCACATTCAATTGGCCGGAAAGATCATCTTCTAACCGGCTTTTTCACGAGGCACACAAAAGGGGGCACGAAGATTCAACAAGATTCTTCGTGCCCCCTTCGTGTTACTTCGTGGAAGGTTCTTTGATTTCAAGAAGCTGGGTTGATTTCACATCACGCAAAACCTGAACAATTCCGCTCGGCCAGCGGATTTCAATCAACTTCACCGAGCTCTCTTTCCCCAAGCCGAAGTGAACAATCCGGCTGCTGGATGAAGCGTAACCGACGCTAGTTGTGACGTGGTTAAATTGAATTTTGCCGCCAGCGGTCGTCAATTTAATCTTTGCGCCGATGCCGTCGCGGTTGCTGCGCGCGCCGATCAGCCTCAGTTTCAGCCAGTTGTTTTCGCCACCTGAACCAATTGGCTCATTGCGCCAGAGTTCCGCCGGTTCATTCAACGAAGTCGTCACCACATCCACTCGTCCGTCGTTGTCGAAATCGGCAAAGGCGGCTCCGCGATGAGCGCGTCGAATTTGAAAACCCTCTCCTGCCGCTGAGGTCGCATCCAGAAAATTGCCGTTGCTCAGATTCATCAACAAGCTGTTCGATTGGCGGTAAGTTTGTTCGTTGTAAAGTTCGATGTTGTCGTTGACGTGAGCATTGGCTGTGAAGAGGTCTTTCCAGCCGTCATTGTTGAAATCGAACAGCCCCAGGCTCCAGCCGCTGCGTTTGACTGTCGCCGCGCCTACGCCGCTTGACCAAGTCACATCGCCGAAAAATCCTTTGCCCAGGTTGCGAAACAGCGGAAAGGTTTCGCCTTCCAGCGCGGAAAAGATCAAATCAGGCCGACCGTCGTTGTCATAATCGCGAAAATCCGCGCCCATGCTCGACACAGGGCGACCGCTTTCGTTGACCGCCACGCCCGCGCTCAGCGCGACTTCTTCAAACTTTCCGCCGCCCAGATTGCGAAATAGAAAATTCGGCAAGGTGTCGTTAGCGACAAACACATCCATCAATCCATCTTCGTCGTAATCGGCGATGGTCACGCCCATTCCTTTGCCGATATGTTTGCCGATGCCGCTCGACGCGGAAACGTCGGTGAACGTGCCGTCGCCGTTATTTCGGAAAAGCTGATTCGGCAAGCCTTCGTATTTGTCCGGGAAGCAGTAAGTCCGCCAGCCTTCTTTCTGCGCGCCGCAGTAAGGATCGGCGTCCACGTGCCATTTGCAGTAATTGGCGACGAATAGATCAAGGTCGCCATCGTTGTCATAGTCGAACCAGGCCGCCGCGACTGACCATAGCTTTGAATTCGTCAAACCGGCTTTTGCTGTGACATCGCTGAATCGTCCGCCGTCGTTGCGAAACAGAATGTTCTGATTGACTCCGGCAACGAAGATGTCCGCGTCGCCGTCGTTGTCGTAATCGGCCACGGCAACACCCATCGAAAAGCCTTCTCCCGCGACTCCAAATTTTTCAGTCACATCCACAAAGCCGCCTTGCCGGTTGTTTCTGAAAAGCCGATTCCAAAATTGCGGCGAAGTCTTTTTCATCGCTGGCAACTCAGCGCCGTTGACGAAGTAAATGTCTTCCCAGCCGTCACCGTCGAAATCAATCACCGCCACGCCGCCAGTCATCGTTTCGACCTGATACTTTCGCGGCGAAGCCGAATTCCTCAGCGTGAATTGAAGCTTTGCTTGAGCCGCGACATCTCGAAATTTCACATCGTCTCCCCGTCTCCCCGTCCCTCCGTCCCTCGCTCCCTCCGTCACCGCCACGCCAGCTTTCAATCGTTCAATCGCTGCCTTCGCCATCGGATTGCCGTCGAGCAAAACAGATTGTTGAAAGTCTTTTTCCGCTTCGCGCAACTTGCCCAGTTTTTCGTAAGCCGTGCCACGCAGCAAATAAGGCTGACTGGATTTCGGGTTCGCGGTGATGAGTTCAGAAAGCGCGTCGGTGGCTTCGTTGAATTGTCCGAGCTTGAGCAGCAATTGGCTGGCGTAAAGAAACGCGATTGGCTGGATTCGTTTTTGCGCGCGGCAGAGTTCCATCGCGCGGCGGTAATGAGTCAACGCGGTTGCCGAATCGTTCAGCGCGTCCAGCGTCATCGCCAGTTGCGTGAGCGCGTCAACGGAATCAGCTTTCAACTCAATCGCGCGCCGAGCCGAGCTTGCCGACTTTGTCAGTGAAGATTGCAGAAATTGCACACGCGCCAGGTAAAACCACAACTCGGCGTCGGTGGGAAAAAGCTTCAGCGCATTTTCAAACTCGGCTTCAGCCTGTTCGTAATTTTGCATCAACTGAAACGACAAACCGCCTAACTTCCAGGCTTCGATCAATTTCGGATCGGCTTCATGTGCGCGCTTGGCCGTGGCAGCGGCTTCGGCAAATTTGCGTTGATCGAATTCGGCGCGAGCCTGTCGCAGTAACTGCTCAGCCGATTGTTGCGAAGCGACCGGCCACGCCAGTAACAACAAGGCAAGTATTATCAGGCAAACAAGCTGATTGAATAATCGCATGGGATAACTACTCGGCCTCTTCGCCGCGTAACGGCGGTTGAATTTAGATACTGTCTCGAAAGTCAACCCGCAAAAACGAGATCCGGGTTAAACGAGCAATTATTTTTCAAGACGCCGAAGGCCTGATGCAGCAATTTTCGCATCGCGGCGCAGACAATTTGCATTGAGGTCTTGCCG